>NZ_VOHJ01000015.1 GCF_007923255.1 Vulcaniibacterium thermophilum
GAGCACGGAGTGCGGCGGTCCATGCTCCTGCTCGTGCTCGCGGCACCGCGGCTTAGCGACCTGCCGCACTCCGCTCTCACCTTGGAAATCTAGCGGGATCGAAAGACACAAGCGGCTTCAGCCGCGATCGGAAACGCGGAGTTGCGCCATAGCCCGGGGCAAGGGCGAAGCCCGCACCCGGGTTGGGCTGAGGCATTCGCATCGCCGCCGGCGGGCTGGGCGGGGACGCGGCTGACGCCGCTCCTGCAACGACCGGGTTGCGCCGCTCGCCCGCCCCTCAGCCCACCTGCCGGAACGTCAGATTGATCCGCGCCCCCACCGGCTTCGCCGTGCGCGGCAGCGCGTGCTTCCAATGCCGCTGCGTCGCGCCGGCCATCACCAGCAGGCTGCCGGGCTCCAGCACCAGCGCATACCGCAGCGCCGGGTCGCGCCGGTGCTTCAGCACGAACCGGCGCGGCGTGCCGAGACTCACCGACACGATTACCGGCGCCGGCCCCAGTTCCGGCTCGTCGTCGCTGTGCCAGCCCATCGCATCGCGGCCGTCGCGGTACAGGTTGGCCAGCACGCTGTTGAACGGCGCGCCCAGCTCGGCGCACAGGCGCTCGCGCAGCGCGGCCAGGTCGGGCAGCCACGGATGCGGCGCGAAGCGGGTGCCGGAGTAGCGGTACACCGCGGCAGGGTCGCCGATCCAGCAGCTCAGGCGCGGCGAGGCGTGCTCGCGGCCGAACAGGCGGATGCGATGCACCTCCCACGGCACGGCGTCGCGCAACGTCGCGAACAGACGCGCCGCCGCCGCCACGCCCAGCCAGCCGGGCCGGTAGTCCAGGTCCGCGTCGGGCAGCTCGATCCGCGCCATCGGCGCACGCTAGCACGGCGATTTGCGACAATTCCGCGCCGAACGACCGTTTGCACGGAGCCCCCATGAGCCAGCCCAGCGCCAGCGACGCCATCGAACGCGACGTGATGGAGTACGACGTCGTCACCGTCGGCGCCGGGCCCGCGGGCCTCGCGTTCGCGATCCGGCTCAAGCAGCTCAAGCCCGAGCTGTCGGTGTGCGTGATCGAGAAGGCCTCCACCATCGGCGCGCACATCCTGTCCGGCGCGGTGATCGAACCCGGTCCGCTGGACACGCTGCTGCCGAACTGGCGCGACAACCCGCCGCCGATCTGCGTTCCGGCCAAGGACGACGAGTTCTGGCTCCTCAGCAAGACCGGCGGCCGCAAGCTGCCGCTGCCGCCAACGATGAACAACCACGGCAACTTCATCGTCAGCCTCGGCGCGATGTGCGCGTGGCTGGCGCCGCAGGCCGAGGCGCTGGGCGTGGAGATCTACCCCGGCTTCGCCGCCGCCGAGACGCTGCACGACGACAGCGGCGCGGTGGTCGGCGTGCGCATCGGCGACATGGGGGTGGCGAAGGACGGCTCGCACAAACCGACCTATACCGCCGGCATCGACATCCGCGCCAAGGTCACCGTGCTCGCCGAGGGCGCACGCGGGCACCTGACCAAGCGCCTGATCAAGCAGTTCCGACTCGATGCCGACAGCGATCCGCAGACCTATTCGATCGGCATCAAGGAGCTCTGGCAGGTCCCGGAAGAGCTGGTCACGCCGGGCCGGATCGTGCACACGGTCGGCTGGCCGGCCGACAACCGCACCTACGGCGGCAGCTTCCTCTACCACCTGGACAAGGGCCGCATCGCGCTCGGCTACGTCTCCGGGCTCGACTACAAGGACCCGCGCTACCAGCCGTGGGAAGCGTTCCAGCAGTGGAAGAACCACCCGATGGTGAAGCCGCTGCTGGAAGGCGGCAGCATCCTGTCGGCCGGCGCGCGCGCGATCGTCACCGGCGGCTGGCAGTCGCTGCCGAAGGTGGAGATGCCCGGCGCGCTGCTGATCGGCGACACCGCCGGCCTGCTCAACGTGCCGAAGATCAAGGGCACCCACCAGGCGATGCGCTCCGGCATGCTGGCCGCCGAACACCTCGCCGAGACCCTCTCGCCGCAGGGCTGGGACGCGAAGCTGCGCGCGTCCGAGGCGATGGCCGAGCTGCGCAGGGTCCGCAACATCAAGCCCGGCTTCAAGCGCGGCTTCTGGTTCGGCATGTTCAACGCCGCCTGGGAGACGGTCACCGGCGGCGCGTCGCCATGGACCTTGCGCAACACGCCCGACTGGTCCTCGCTCGAGAAGATCGGCGAATACGAATCGCCCAGGCGCGACTACGTCGACCGCAGCCTGCCGCCGCGCGACCGCCTGGCCGGCGTCTACTTCGCCGCCACCGAGCACGACGAAGACCAACCGGTGCACCTGAAGGTGGTCGACACCTCGATCTGCGTCACCCGCTGCGCCGAGGAATACGCCAACCCCTGCACCCGTTTCTGCCCCGCCGGCGTCTACGAGATCGTCGACGACCCCTCATCCGAGGGCACCGGCAAGCGCCTGCAGATCAACGCCGCCAACTGCGTCCACTGCAAGACCTGCGACATCAAGGACCCGTACGAGATCATCCACTGGGTCACGCCGGAAGGCGGTTCGGGGCCGAACTACCAGAACCTCTGAGCGATGGCGTCGCCAGTGCGATCGCATGTCCGGGGCGCGTTGTTCCGCACCTTGCGGCTGCTCTTCCGCGCGATGCCGATGCCCGCGGCCACGCGCGACCGGTGGCGGCAGGCGTTTCTCGCCCGCTATCCCGGCCTGCTGCCCGACCCGCAACGCGGACGCACGCTGATCACCGGCGGCCCACGCCCGCAGCGTCCGCTGGTGCGGGCCGACCAGCGCGCGATCGGCTACGTCGAATACCGCTCCGAGCCGCTTCCCCATCCGCTGCCCGCGACGCTGGTCGCGTTCTACCTGCCGCAGTTCCACCCCATCCCCGAGAACGACCGCTGGTGGGGCAAAGGCTTCACCGAATGGCACAACGTCACCCGCGCGCTGCCCCAGTTCGAAGGCCACGCGCAACCCCGTCTGCCCGGCGCGCTCGGCTACTACGATCTGCGCAATCCGCAGGTGATGCGCGAGCAGGCCGCGCTCGCCCGCGAGTACGGCATCGGCGCGTTCTGCTTCTATTTCTACTGGTTCGGCGGCACCACGCTGCTTGAGCAGCCGCTGCGGCAGTGGCGGTCCGATCCCGCCATCGATTTCCCCTACTGCCTGTGTTGGGCGAACGAGCCGTGGTCGCGCCGCTGGGACGGCCGTCCGAACGACGTGCTGATCGACCAGCGCCACTCGGCCGAGGACGACCTCGCCTTCATCGCCCACGTCGCGGACTATCTTCGCGATCCACGTTACCTGCGGGTCGAAGGCCGGCCGCTGCTGCTCGTCTATCGGCCGGGTCTGCTGCCCGACGCGCGCGCCGCCGCCGAGCGTTGGCGCACGTGGTGCCGCGAGAACGGCATCGGCGAAATCCATCTCGCCTATGCACAGGCGTTCGAGCGGCCGGATCCGGCCGCGATCGGGTTCGACTCGGCGGTGGAATTTCCGCCCAACATGTCCACGCCGCGCGAGATCGGCGGCGAACAGATCCTGATCAACCCGGATTACCGCGGTCAGGTGCTCGACTGGCGCGAGCTGGCGCGCGAATACCGCGAGCGCGGCCCGGCGCCGGCGCACCTGTTTCCGGGTGTCAACTGCGGCTGGGACAACGAGCCGCGGCGGCCGGGCGCCGGCCGCGTCTACCTGCATGCCTCACCGCGCGGCTATCGCGACTGGCTGCAGGACACCGTCAGCCACAGGCTGGGCGACCGGTCGCCCTCCAGGCGTCTGGTCTTCATCAATGCCTGGAACGAATGGGCGGAAGGCGCCGTGCTCGAGCCCGATGCGCGCCTCGGATACGCCTGGCTGCAGGCCACGCGCGACGCGCTCACGCGGGCCTGCACGCCGCACACCGACGCGCCCGACCGCCCTCCCTGCGCCGTGGTGCACGCGTGGTATCCGGACGTGCTCGAGGAGATTCTCGAGGCCCTGCATCGCGCCGGCATCGCCTGGCGGCTGATCGTGACCACCGCGCCCGAAGTCGAGCGCGAGGTCCGCGCCTGCCTGCAACGCCTCTGGCCAAGCGCCGAAGTCTGCGTCTTCGAGAACCGCGGCCGCGACATCCTGCCGTTCCTGCGGGTGGCGACGCGCCTGGCGGACGAGGGCGAACCGCTGATCCTCAAGCTGCACACCAAGCGCTCCCTCCACCGGGGTGACGGTGGCCAGTGGCGCAGGGAGATGGTGGACGCGCTCACCAGCCCCACGCGCGTGCTCCGCGTCCTCGATGCTTTCCGTAGCCAGCCCGATCTTGGTCTGGTGGCTCCGGAAGGCCACTTGCAGCCACTGAGCTACTTCTGGGGCGCCAACCGATCGAACGTGGAAGCGCTCTGCGCGCGACTTGGCCTGCCAGCGCCGCGCCCCGAGCAGGAACGCTTCGCTGCCGGCAGCATGTTCTGGATACGCCTCGAGGCGCTGCGACCGCTGCTCGATTCCAATCTCGACGACTGGCTGTTCGAGCCCGAGCGCGGCCAGGTCGACGGCACGTTGGCTCATGCCATCGAGCGGCTGATCGGCAAGGCCATCCCTGTTGCCGGATTTCGCCTGGACGACGTCGCGGTGGCCTGTGGGGATCGCGCACCTATGGAGCCACGCCGCTACCCCTACGCCGACCGCAGCTAACCTCAATTCGCCAACGGGACACCCGTCTTCGTCTTCAGCTCCTCGCGGGACACCCCCGGCGCCAGCTCGACCACCCGCAAGCCGTCGGGCGTGACGTCCATCACGGCCAGGTCGGTGATGATGCGGTCCACCACCTTCACGCCGGTCAGCGGCAGGGTGCATTCCGGGACGATCTTGTGCTCGCCGTTCTTGGCCACGTGCTCCATCAGCACGACGACGCGCTTGACGCCGGCGACCAGGTCCATCGCCCCGCCCATGCCCTTCACCATCTTGCCGGGCACCATCCAGTTGGCGAGGTCGCCCTTGTCGGTCACCTGCATGGCGCCGAGGATGGCGAGGTCGATGTGGCCGCCGCGGATCATCGCGAAGCTGTCGTGGCTGCCGAAGTAACTGGCGCCGGGGCGCGCGGTGACGGTCTGCTTGCCGGCGTTGATGAGGTCGGCGTCGACCTCGGCCTCGGTCGGGAACGGGCCGATGCCGAGCAGGCCGTTCTCGCTCTGCAGCCAGACGTCCACGCCGTCGGGGATGAAGTTGGCCACCAGCGTCGGCAGGCCGATGCCGAGGTTGACGTACATGCCGTCGGCCAGTTCCTGCGCGGCGCGCTGCGCCATCTGATCGCGATTCCAGGGCATTGCGGACTCCTTACGCGGCGCGCACGGTGCGCTGTTCGATGCGCTTTTCGGGATTCGGGTTGACGACGATGCGGTCGACGTAGATGCCCGGCAGATGGACGTGGTCGGGATCGATCTCGCCGATCTCCACCAGGTGCTCGACTTCGGCGACGCACACCTTGCCCGCCATCGCGCAGGCCGGATTGAAGTTGCGCGCGGTCTTGCGGAACACCAGGTTGCCGGCCTTGTCGGCCTTCCACGCCTTCACCAGCGAGACGTCGGCGTGCAGCGCGGTTTCAAGCACGTACCAGTGCTCGCCGAACTGACGCGTCTCCTTGCCCTCGGCCACCACCGTGCCGTAGCCGGTGCGGGTGTAGAAGGCCGGGATACCGGCGCCGCCGGCGCGCAGGCGCTCGGCCAGCGTACCCTGCGGGTTGAATTCCAGCTCCAGCTCGCCGGACAGGAACTGACGCTCGAACTCCTTGTTCTCGCCGACGTACGACGAAATCATCTTGCGGATCTGCCGCGTCTCCAGCAGCAGGCCGAGGCCGAAGCCGTCGACGCCGGCGTTGTTGGAGATCACCGTCAGATCGCGCACGCCGGAATCGCGCAGCGCGGCGATCAGCGCCTCGGGAATGCCGCACAGGCCGAAGCCGCCGACGGCGAGCGTCTGGCCGTCGCGCACGAGATCGCGCAGCGCGGTGGCGGCATCGGGATAGAGCTTGCTTCGCTTGCCGCCTGCGGCGGCCGTGGCTTCAACCATGGGGAAGCTCCGCAGAACCGGGAGAGGCCGCAAGTTTAGCCCGCGCCGCGCACCGGCCGCCTCGGTCTTTCGGGCAAGGGCGCGGGCCTGCACCGTGCGCCGCCGGACGGCCGGGGCCCGGTAGACTGCCGGTCATGCCCCGCATCGCTCTGGTCACCGCCATCGGCTCGCGCGCGCAGGATGCCGATCTCGATCTGCTGGTTCCCGCCTGCACCGCCGCCGGCCTGCACCCCGACGTGCTCGCCTGGGACGATCCGAGCGTTTCCTGGGCGCGCTTCGATGCCGTCGTGCTGCGCTCGCCCTGGAACTACATGGACCGCCTGCCCGAGTTCCTGGCGTGGTGCGCGCGCGTGGACCGCGCGAGCCGGCTGCTCAACCCGATCCAGGTGGTGCGCTGGAACACCGACAAGCACTACCTCGCCGATCTCGCCGCGCGCGGCGTGCCGGTGGTGCCCACGCGCTTCGTCGAACCCGGCGAGGACGTGGACGCCGCGGTCGCGACCTGCCTGGACGCGTTCGGCGAGGCCGCCGAGCTGGTGGTCAAGCCGGCGGTCAGCGCCGGCTCGCGCGACACGCAGCGCCACGCGCGGGCGAACGTCGAGGCGATCGCCGGCCACGTGCGCCGCCTCACCGGCGCCGGCCGCAGCGCGATGCTGCAGCCGTATCTCGCGGCCGTGGACGAGCACGGCGAAACCGCACTGCTGCACTTCGCCGACGGCTACAGCCATGCGATCCGCAAGGCGGCGCTGCTCACGCCCGATGGGAGCGCGCGCTCGCACGCCAGCGCCCCGGAGGTGATCCGCCCCACCGAGCCTGCGGCCGAAGAACGCGCGCTGGCCGAACGCGTGCTCGCGATCGTGGCGGCGCACCCGGCGCTCGGCGGGCCGCTCGCCTACGCCCGGGTCGATCTGCTGCGCGGTGCGGACGGGCAGCCGTACCTGCTCGAGCTGGAACTGTGCGAACCCGCGCTGTTCCTGGCGCATGCGGCCGGCAGCGCGGAACGTTTCGCGGCGGCGCTGCGCAAGCTGCTCGAAACGGCAGCGGACGTGCGGCGCGCGCCCTCGGGCCACTAGCCTCTTCGCGCGCGTTCGCGATGCGCAACGACGCGCCGCGCGGGCGTGGTCGCCTACGCCGGCCGTTCGGCGCGGCCGTACACGTCCTCCAGCCGCTCGATGTCGTCCTCGCCCAGATAGCCGCCGGACTGCACCTCGATCAGCTCCACCGGCGCGTCCGTGCGATTGCGCAGGCGGTGCAGGCTGCCCTGCGGGATGTAGGTGCTCTGGTTCTCGCGCAGCTCGAACACGCGCTCGTCGCATGTCACCTCGGCAACGCCGGAGACCACCACCCAGTGCTCGGCGCGATGCCGGTGCCGTTGCAGGCTCAGCGCCGCCCCCGGCTTCACCACGATGCGCTTCACCTGGAAGCGCTCGCCCACCGCGATCGAGTCGTAGCTGCCCCACGGCCGGTACACCTTGCGATGGACCAGATGCTCGGTGCGGCCGGCGTTCTTCAGCAGATCCACCACTTTCTTCACGTCCTGCACGCGCTCCTTGCGCGCGACCAGCGTGGCGTCGGCGGTGTCGACGATCACCAGCTCCTCGACCCCGAGCGTGGCGATCAGGCGCCCGTCGGACGCGCGGATCAGGCTGTCGCGGGTGTCCACCGCGATCACGTCGCCCTCCGAACGGTTGCCGCTGGCGTCGCGCTCGGCCACCGACCACAGCGACGACCACGAACCGATGTCGCTCCAGCCGCAGCTCACCGGCACCACCGCGGCGCGGTCGGTCTTCTCCATCACCGCGTAGTCGATCGAATCGCTGGGGCTGGCCGCGAACGCCTCGGCGTCGATGCGGGTGAAATCGAGGTCGCGGCGCGCGTTGCGGTACGCACGCTCGGCGGCCTCGCGCATCGCCGGCGCATGACGGCCGAGCTCGGCGAGGTAGGCGTCGGCACGGAACAGGAACATGCCCGAGTTCCACGCGTAGCCGCCCTCGGCAAGGTAGCGCTCCGCGGTGGCGAGATCGGGCTTTTCGACGAACCGGGCGATGCGGAAGCCGTCCGCGCCCAGCGGCTCGCCGCTGCGGATGTAGCCGTAGCCGGTTTCCGGGTAGTCGGGCGTGATGCCGAACGCCACCAGCCAGCCGTCGGCGGCCAACCGGCGCGCGGCGCCGACGGCGCTGCGGAACGCGGCCTCGTCGGCGATCAGGTGGTCGGCCGGCAGCACCAGCAGGGTGGCGTCCGCATCGCCTGTCAGCGCGTGGAAGGCCGCCAGCGCGATCGCCGGTGCCGTGCTGCGCGGCGCCGGTTCGAGCAGGATGCCGCCGCTGGCCACGCCCACCGTCTGCAACTGCTCGCCGACCATGAACCGGTGCTCGTCGCTGCACACCGTCACCGGCGCGGCGGCCTCCGGCAGCGCCGCGGCGCGCAGCACGGTCTCCTGGAACAGCGAGCGGTCGCCCATCAGGGCCAGGAACTGCTTGGGCTGGTTCTGGCGCGACAGCGGCCACAGCCGGGTGCCGCTGCCGCCGCTGAGGACCACCGGATGCAGCATGCGGGGCGTCTCGTGGGGGAATCCGGCGAAGGATAGCCCACCCGCCCGGGCTCACCGCGCTTCGCTAGAATGTCCGGTTCCAGCCGCCCGGCGGCCTCCCCCACAGGAACCCCGCACGATGAAGATCCTCGTCGGCTACAAGCGCGTGGTGGACTACAACGTCCGCATCCAGGTCAAGCCGGACGGCTCCGGCGTGATCACCGACGGCGTCAAGCTGTCGCCGAATCCGTTCGACGAAATCGCGCTGGAAGAGGCGCTGCGCCTGCGCGACAAGGGCATCGCGACCGAAGTCGTGGTCGCCACCATCGCCCCAGCCGACGCCCAGGCCCACCTGCGCAACGGCCTTGCCATGGGCGCCAACCGCGCCATCCACGTGGTCGCCGACCAGCCGGTGCAGCCGCTGACCGCCGCGCGCGCGCTGCTGAAGCTGATCGAGAAGGAACAGCCGGACCTGGTCATCCTCGGCAAGCAGGCGATCGACGACGACTGCAACCAGACCGGCCAGATGCTCGCCACCCTGTGGGGCCGTCCGCAGGCGACGTTCGCCTCCAAGCTCGAGATCGCCGACGGCAAGGCGACGGTGACGCGCGAAGTGGACGCGGGTCTGGAGACGCTCGAGGTGGACCTGCCGGCCGTGGTCACCACCGACCTGCGCCTGAACGAGCCGCGCTTCATCAAGCTGCCGGACATCATGAAAGCCAAGAGCAAGCCGCTCGAAACCATGCAGTTCGCCGAGCTCGGCGTGGACTCCGGCGATCTGCTGCAGACCACCCACTACGCCCCGCCGCCCAAGCGCAGCCGCGGGATCATGGTGAAGGACGCGGCCGAACTGGTCGCCGCGCTCAAGCAGAAGGGGTTGCTGTGATGGCCAAGGTTCTCGTCGTTGCCGAACATCTCGACGGCAAGCTCAACGCCGCCACCGCCAAGTGCGTGTCCGCCGCGCAGGCGCTGTCGCCCGAGGCGATCGACATCGTGGTGCTGGCGGCCGATCCGGACGGCGTCGCCGCCGAGGCCGCGCAGATCGCGGGCATCCGCCGCGTGCTCGCGGTCGCCAACCCGGCCAACCAGCATGCGATCGCGCAGGTGCTGGCGCCGCAGATTGCCAAGCTGGCCGCCGACTACAGCCACGTGTTCGGCCCCTCGACCACCTTCGGCAAGGACCTCATGCCGTGCGTGGCCGCGCTGCTCGGCGTGGCGCAGGTGTCCGACGTGATGGCGGTCGACGGCCCGCACACGTTCAAGCGTCCGATCTACGCCGGCAACGCGATCATCACCGTGCAGGCGCCGGCCGACCGCACCGTGGTCGCCACCGTGCGCACCGCCTCGTGGCCGGAAGCCGCGCGCGGCGGCAGCGCAGCGGTGGAACCGGTGAGCGTCGATGCGGCGCTGCCCACCCACACCCGTTTCGTCGGCCTCGCCGCCGGCAGCAGCGACCGCCCCGACCTGCAGAGCGCGAAGCGCGTGGTCTCCGGCGGCCGCGGCGTCGGCTCGGCGGAGAACTTCAGGATCATCTTCGACCTCGCCGACAAGCTCGGCGCCGCGGTCGGCGCCTCCCGCGCCGCGGTCGACGCCGGCTACGTGCCGAACGAACTGCAAGTCGGCCAGACCGGCAAGATCATCGCCCCCGAGCTGTACATCGCCGTCGGCATCTCCGGCGCGATCCAGCACCTCACCGGCATCAAGGACGCCGGCACGATCGTGGCGATCAACAAGGACCCGGATGCGCCGATCTTCGAGATCGCGGATATCGGGCTGACAGGGGATCTGTTCCAGATCCTGCCGGAGCTTCAGTCCCAACTTTGAACTGAGCAACGCGAATGTAAAAGGCCCGGGCATTGCCCGGGCCTTGTTGCCTCCAAGAGGCGCACCTCAAAACCGGTTCATCATCTCCCAGCCGGGCGGATATCCGTCGACGAACTGGATCTGATAGTTGCCGTCGCCCACGCTTCGCCAGATCCAGATCAGATCGTTCCGGTCGCTATTGGTCCACAACAGATCACCGCGGCCGTCGCCGTCGAAGTCCCCGGTGCCGACGATCCGGTAGATTGCCGACACACCGTGCGTACGCTCGGCGATCAGGCGTGTGCCCTCCATCCACCAGTGTGAGATCACTTCGCGCGCCTCATTGCGGAAGATGATGTCCGCCTTGCTGTCGCCATTGAGGTCCACTACCCCGGCAACGTACCAGCCGGACGGCAGCCCTCCCACCTCCAGGATGTCGAAACCACCGTCCGCACGAGTCATCCACATCCACAAGAACGTATTGGTGGTGTTAGCCCACAAAAGGTCGGCGCGGCCGTCGCCATTGAAATCGCCAGTGCCCACCACCCGCTGCGTTGCAACGACTGCACGAGTCGGCATCTCGGTTCGAATCGGCCCGTTCATCAGCCAATACGACATCTCGCCGAGATCCGCATGCCTCCATACGATGTCAGCGCGGCCATCGCCATTGAGATCGGTCACTCCGGCGACGAGCCGGTTCGGCCCATAGCTCCCGACATGCTGGACTTCGTAGGTGCCGTCGCCGCGACTGCGCCAGATCCACAGGTAGTTGTTCGTATTGTTGGTCCACAGGATGTCGCTGCGCCCGTCGCCGTCGAAATCACCGTTTCCAACGATCCGATAGATCGACGCGACCGAATGGGCGCGCTCCGCCGTACGCACCGGGCCGTTCTGCCACCAGTGCGCCATCAACTCGAGCGTGCTGTTTCGCCAGACGATGTCCGACTTGCCGTCGCCATTCAGGTCGGCATGCGGGACCTTTCGCGGTGTGCCGGGCACGACCGTATCGCGGAAGGTCGCGATGAGCGGAATCGTCTGTTGCAGGCTTCGGGCGTTATCCGCGCTTGCCGTTCCCGTAGGCCGCCCAAGGTAAGCAACGTTGGGATTGCCAAAGTAGCGGATCGAGAACTGGCTGCCGCTCGGCAGGCGATACGCCATCACCGTGTAGAAGCCCGAACTCGACTCTTCGCGGTAGCCGTAGGAGTAACTGTGGGCGCCGGCGCTTTCGCTGTCTTCGGGATTATGCGCCTGCCCCATGTTGTGACCGAGCTCGTGAGCAAGGGTCTCGTCGCGACAGAAATAGGTTTTGCCGTCGCTCTCGTCGCGGTCGGAGCCGTCGGAGACGACCGAGTAACCGAACGGCGCGCTGCTGCGGGTGATGCTGGACTGTCCGCTGCCAAGCAGCCAGGCGATGCCGCAACCGTCGTTCTCGGGCGTCCGGAACTGACGGACCAGCGAAACCAGATCCGCGCCATACTGCTCGCGAGCCGCGCGAAGCTCATTGAAGGCGGGATCCACCGGGATGGTTCCGGAACCCGACCTATACCCGGTAATCTTCTCAAGCGCTTCCTTGTTGGAAGTTGCGTCGGGATAGTTCACCCGAACCGTGCGCACCAGACGAAGCCGGGCGTTGATCTGGCTGTTCGCGTACGCGACGTTGGTGATTTCCACAAGGTTGTTGAGCCGGGTGACCGCCTGCGAATCGCCGCCTCGTGCATCCGCAAATCCGGCCGTATAGCCGAGGGCGACATCCACCGTCGCGGTAGCGGACTTGGCCTCAGCCGCGGCCATCGCCGGACGTATCGCTGCATTGCCGGCAATGGTGGATTTTCCCTCCACCGCCGCCAGAGCCAACTGGGGAGGGGCCAGATAGTCGGGCGTACGCATATGCGGCTCGGCGGCGCGGGCGGGGTCCGTCTCGACCAGCCACGTCCGACCCCGCTCGGTGACGACCTGCAACGCTTGGCGACCAGCCAGACCGATCACCCCGAACACGGCGTCCGGACCGAAGGTCAGGACCGTATCGTTGCCAGCACCGTCCCGGCCGACCCACGTCCAGTTGCCGTCCGGGTGCTCGACATGCCTCTCGTAGCGCAACCGCAGGGGCGTGCCATCGGGCGCTGCAAGCCGGAGCTCGCCGTCGCCGATGGCGCGCAGCGCATGAGCCTCGCTCAGCCACACAGGAATCCAAGTCTGGCCTCCCTGCGTCGTGACGGCCAAAGAACGGTCGTAGCTCAGCAGTTCGCCCCGGTCGGGGAGCGACGCGAAACCTTGCCGGATCGCAGCACGCGCCACTGCGTTCGGCACGGCGGCTGCAGCATGATTGCCAGGTCCGCGATAGGCCTGCGCCATCCCATCCGGCTGCCGGTCCTGCGAGCAGCCTACCGCCAGCAAAAAAACGGCGGCAACGACCAAGGAACTTCTGTTCATGACTCCCCCGATGATGACGGGGCACCCCTTCCCGGCTTCCCCACCCAATGCGCCCCATGATGCCTCGCCCCCTTGGAACGCACAATGTTACGGTTGTCAAGTTTTGCGAAGGCAGGCCTGGTACCGTCCGATAGCGGCGCTCAGAGATTGCGGGCTGCCAGGAAGGCGTCCGCCGCCTCCCGGAAACGGACATAGGGGAGGAACCCCCGACGCTCGTAGAGAGGCTGGCCCGCATGGGGCGTCGACCGGACGCGCCGGGGGTCCACCGCCTGTTCAGGAAAGGCCCCCCGAAGCAGCATGTGCAACGCGAAGAAGGGGAGCAGTCCGACCCACGTGCGCCATTGCGAGGCGTACGCGAGGCACAGGCGTATAGCGAGCAGCCGCTCCGGCCAAGGCGCGGTGTACGAGCGTACGGTCCCGTTCTCCGCCAGCGGGGCCAGCACCCGGAAAAAAGGCCCCGGCATGCCCGCACCGTGATAAAGCGGGAACTGGCGCAACGCTTCGGCCCACCCGTGCTGTACGGCCAGCGCCACCCCCAGCAGATGCACTGCGTCGTGGTCCTGATGCCCCCCCTCCCACGCCGGCACATGAAGCCCGTCGAGCGCACCGATCCGCGCCACCAATGCCTCCAAGGCACTGTATGCGCGGTCGAGATGGGAGTGCAGTCCACCGTCCGGCAGCCCGTGCTGTTCGCCCATGAAGTGCGCGCGCTCCGCCGGCACTCCGAGCCTTCGCAGCACACGCAGGCTTTCGTGGCGACGCCGCTCAACGGGCTGGCCACCGTACCCGCCGTCGGTGAGATAGGCACAGTGCACCTCGCCGCCCTCACGGACGAGCGCGCGGATGCGCATCGAGCATGCAAACTCGTCGTCGGGATGCGCAAGGAGGAACAGGAACCGGCCAGCCATTCAGAAGGCATCGAAATCGAGAAACTGGAAAAAGACCTCGTCGGCGGCAAGCTCGAGAGGGCCGGCGAGATCGCGCACGATGAGGTTCAGCGGCGACAGCCGCAATCGCTGCGGCAATTCGGCGTACAGACCGAACGATCCAGCCCCGGCCGGCATCAACCCCAGCCACATGCGAGCAAGTGCCCCCCCTCCTTCCCGAGCAGACACGGGCACACTCTCCGGCCGCGGTGCTTGTGTCCAGGCCCGCAGCATCGGCCACCCCGTGGCGGCTGCATAGCCTACGCTGCCGTCCTCCTGGATCCGGGCCCGCACCGGATTGGCGGGATTACGCAAGCGCCACTGCAATTCCTCCGCAGGCCAGGCCAGGCGGAAACGCGCGCGCGAAACGCGTCCCCAGTCGAAACGTCCTAGCGGTCCTACGCCTATCTTTGCCTGGAGCGGTGCGATCAGACGGAAGCCCAGCTTGCGGACGAAACCTGGGGTGCTGTTGGCGTTCGCCACGCCGTACACCAGACGTGCGCCTTCCCCGGCACCGGCCTGATAGGTCAGTTCGGCGAGACGCGTAAACAATCCGCGCCCCTGGAAATCGGGGTGCGTGGCCGTGTTCAGTGACAGCAGCGCGCGCGTGCGCTGACCATCGAGCTCGAGCGAGATCGGCACACACACATAGTGGGCCGCAAGCCGGCCGCCCACGCGTGCATTGAAGCCGATCACCGAGCCGACCGGGTTCTCCGTGTAGAGCCAACGCAGGTAGGCGAGATCGGCAAGTTTGCCAGCCTTCGGGAAGCATGCCCTGAACAATCCCGCGTACTCGGAAAGCTCATGCTCTGAACAACCACAGCGCTCGAATTCCATCCGCTCGCTCTCTCTCTAACGGTAGATCCAGTAGCGCGACACCACGAAGCCGAGAAAGGCCAACACCACATCGACCGCCGGCTTGGCCACCCAGGCCCAGTGGAGGCCGGCATGCTGATCCAGCAGCGCGACAACGGCCGTGCCTAGCACCGACATCGCTGCCCAGGACAGCAGGAAGCGGGCCAGTCGCGCCCAGCCGAGGCGACTGCCGCCCTCGGAACTGAACGTGACGACGCCATTGAGCCAGAAGCCCACCAGGGCACCAGCTACACGACCGACCAGGTTGGAGACGATCGTATTCGCCCCCGACGCGCTCAAGGCTACGAACAGTCCCCAGTCGAGCAGCAACTGCAGCGCGCCAACCACGCCGTAGCCTGCACCCTGACGCAACAGCGTGCGTGCCGCCATCAGTCGGACTCCGCGGACACGCGCTCACCGAGCCTCACCGAAACGGGAAGGCGCGGCACCGCTGCGATGTCGTAAGCCAGGAAGGCGAGCGTGAGCTGCAAGCCCACCAGCACCGGCAACACGGCCAGCATCACCGTCCCGATCGGAGTCGCCGAGCCGGAGGCGAGCGCCTGCCACCAATGCCACCCACCGTAGGCGACCCCGAAAGCCAGCATCGCGATGCCCGCCAGAAGTTCCAGCGACGCGATCGACAGGTCGCGCAGAAAGTAGTTGTAGAAGATCCTCTTGCACAGGTTGCGCAGGTGTTTGCGGAGGAACTCCCCCAGGACGCTGCCGATGCGTAGGTTGCTGACCTCGTCGGCGTAGCGCGCATCCATCGGTACGTCCACGACCACGGCGCGATAGGTCCCAAGTCGAAACAGCAGATCGGTCTCGAAGAAGTAACGCTGGCTGATGCGCTCGTAGGGAAGAAGCGCGGCCAAGCGCGCATCGATGGCGGTGTACCCGTTGGTTGGATCGAAGATGTCCCAGTACCCGGTCGAGATCTTCGCCATGAAGGACAGCACCGCATTGCCGAACAGGCGTACGCCCGGCATGCGACCAATGTGGCGGAGGTCGTAGAAGCGATTACCCTTCGTGTAATCGGCGTACCCGGCGACGATTGGCGCCACGAAGCGCGGCAACATTGCCGGATCCATCTGCCCGTCACCGTCGATCTTGACGATGATGCCCGCGCCTTCCTCCACGGCCCTGCGATAGCCCGCAAGCACGGCACCGCCGACCCCGAGGTTACGCGGATTTCGAACCACCACGACGCGCGGGTCGTCGCATTCGCGTTCGACCAGGTCGCCCGAGCCGTCGGGGCACGCATCATCTACCACATATATGCGCCACACCGCCGCAGGCATGGCGGCCAACACCCCAAGCACATGGCGGGTGACGCGATATGCAGGAACCACGACCGCGACGCGCGGCAGTGGCCGGGTTGCGGCCGGCACCATGGACTCGACCGGATTACGCTGGGACATGAGTACCTGGACACGGATGAAAAATAGCTACGCTAGTATAAGAACCCGTCTTCAATCGCACCCCCATGACCATGATCTCCGCGCGCAGCACGCGCGCAGGCATAACGTTGCTGTGCCTGTTGGCGGCCGGGCTGGCGCTGGCGCTGCACTCGCCCGGCCATCTGAGCGTGGATTCGACCATTCAACTGCATGAGGCGCACAGCGGACGGATCGAGAGTTGGGCCCCGCCGTTCATGTCCGCACTGCTTGCGTGGCTTGGACCGGGCAGCGTCGCGACCGCCCTGTTCGTGCTCCTCAACACAGCCGCGACCTATGGCGCGTTCTGGATGATCGCACGCGGAACGGCGGAGACTCCTTGGCCCTGGTGGCGCCTGTCGGTGGCATTGATCCTCATAGCCAACCCTGTGGTTTTCGCATACGTCGGCATCGTCTGGAAGGACGTACTGCTCGCCTCGTTGTGCGTGTTGGCCCTCAGCCTTACTGTGGCCGCCAGCCGGGCGTACAACCCTCGGCATCGCAGGGCTTTGGCTTTCTTGGCACTGCTGACACTGCTGCCAATCCCGATGGTGCGTCAGCAAGGATTGCTGTTGATGCCGGTGTTCGCCATCGCGCCCGCGCTGCTGATTGCCGAATCAGCCCCGGCCCAATCGCGAAAGTGGGTGCTTGCCACCGTCGGCGTCGCCGTGCTGGCCGGCTACCTGCTTCTTCGGTTCGCGGTGGCAGCCACCTTCACACAAGGGCCCGATGGCCGCGACCTTTCTGTCGGCGCCCGCATCATCCGCGCGTACGACCTCGCGGGCATCCAGGCGCGCACCGGCGCCACTGGCCCCCTTGCCCGCGCCGGCGCGCCTGCGGAAACCCTCGGTGCCATTCAGGAAACCTACAGCGGCGATCGGGTCGATCGTCTCAATGCGCATCCGTCCGTCAGCCGATATTTCGGAAGCTTGGACGAAGAGGCGCTCAAGGCGCTCTGGTGGGACTCCATAAAGCGCCACCCCATCGCGTACGCTAGGCATCGTCTATCGGCGTTCGTCTGGCTGCTCGGGCTGCGCGATCCAGGCAAGTGTCTGCCCGTGCTTGTCGGGGTGGACGGCGTGCCCGACTTCCTCTCCGAGTCGCGCCTTCGCGCGGAAAACGAGCCGCGCGACGACTGGCTGTACGAGAAGTACAAAGGGCTCTTCCACACTCCGCTCTGGCAGCACTGGTTCTACGTGCTGCTGCTGCTGGCAGCCGCTATCGGAGCATGGCGGCGCGGAACACGTGCCCGCCGCATCCTGTTGCCGTGGGTCGCTGGACTGACGTTGTTCGTCGGCGCCTTCCTGCCGACCTCGATCGCCTGCGACTTCCGATACCTGTTCCTGCTTATTCCATGCGTCACCGCCATCCTGCTGGCGCTGGTGGTGCCGGAGCAGGCTGCAAGAGGCCCGGCACCACCCTAGCGTGGCGTGTCATCCGACCGCAGGCACGGCTTCGGGGTAGACGTAGCCGACGTCGCCGGAAGAATCGTAGTAGGCGATAACGCCTTCTGCGAAATGGTGGGTGACGACCGAGCGCCGCGACAACGACGGATCGCGGCGGACCGAGCCGGCGTGCATCAGGTTCTCATGCCAGATCAGGATCTGGCCGCGCTTGGCCAGGTACGGCATCGGGGCGATCCCGCTGTCGCGCAACATCTGCGTCCAGCGACCGACCACTTTCGTGCCGAACTCGCTCCAGTCGCCGCTCACTTTGGCGCACCCTGCCTCGTGCATGTACACGCGCGGCAGACGGTGGCTGCCCGGGTACACCACCAGCTCTCCCGAGCCCGGCCGGACATCCTCCAGCGCGATCCACACGCCGCACATCAGACCGGCCGGGAAAGGCGTCAGGTGGATGGTGTCCTGATGAGCGTCCTGCTGACTGCCGAACACATAGACGAGCGACTGGCAAGGTCGGGACGGTGCGTCGAATACCAGCGACAGGAAACGGTGCACCGGCGGATACAGCCAGATGTCGCGGATCGCCGGAAAGTGCACGTGCATCTGTTCCAGGCGCGTGCTTTCGCCATAGCGATAGCCTTGGTAGCCGTTGGCGATCGCCTCATCCAGTGCCGCATTCGCGCGCTCGACCATGGGATCGGGGAGAAGCTCGTCGAGAATGACGAAGCCATCGCGCACGAAGCGGCGTAACATGTCGGCCTCCGACGCGGTGATCGCACCGGCGGAGAGTTTGTCCGAAATCCGCTGCTCCGCGTTTGGCGCATCCACCCAAGCGGTCAACGCGGCTTGAGCAGACGCGTAGTGGGAAGCATCGCAGTCGCCCACGAACGCCAGTGGGGCGCCGTGAGTGCGCAACGCCTCACGTACCCGCGGGCCAACGCCGCCGCCGTTTCGGGTTTCGACGCGCGTGGAAGCCGACCATTCGCGCTTGCCCTGCGAGAGCCGCAGATGGATCTCGTGCATGCCGTCGTCGAGCAGATGGGTGTGCAAGTTGACACGCACCCGTCCGTCGCTCTTGGGAGCTGCGGGTGCCTCCAGGACTTCCGCACCGTCAACCGATACCTTCACGGAAGCCGACAGGCCTGCCTCAGGCAAGGAGAAGAGCGCCCGCAGCACGCCCGCGGCGCGCCCGTACTGGTTCCACTCGACCGGCAAGCTATCGGTGAAGATTCCCATTCCTGCGTCCTCCTAGGATGATGATCAGTGTTGCCCACCAACCGCGCTCGGCGATATGGCAGGCAAGCGCCCGCCATCGCGCGCGGCGGGCATCGGCATCGGTGAGGCTGAGGACGAGCACGCGGCTCAGATGGCTTAAACGCCACACGGCACGCCTCAGCCAAGGGCTTTTTTTGCGAATCGCTCCGGATGCTCGATCGGCCCCTGCGTCGTCATCCATCGCAATAGGCCGCTGGCATCGAAGGGGTCCGGATAGGCCGCCTGCAGATCGGGACGGTCACGATACAGTCGCCGGTGCTCGAGCGGGATCGGTGTTCCGTCGCTGTATCGCCCATAGCGCCATGCGACCTTGGCGGCCGGCTCTTCGCCATCGAAGCGCGTTTCGTGCGTATACCAGGCCACCAGCTCGGCCACCGCCGGGTTGCCTGCACCGTGCTTGTCGAACATTGCCCGATGGGCGCCGCTGTCGAAGCCGGTGAAGTGGTAGAACCCCAACGGCTCGCCGTTCACGGTGAATCCCGCATCCAGGCCGCCCGCGACATGCCGGGTCGTGAGGTTCCAAGTGGCGACATTGAAACGCGCATTCTTGAGGATGCCCACGCCGTCGAAGAACGCAGGCACCAGATCGATCCAGCGCTGGTCGGTGAACAATCCAGCGGGAACGTCCGCGATGCAGAAGTGGTAGATGCGCTCGCTCCACCAGCGGGAGAAGCGCTCGCCCTCAGGAGTGCGCCTCACCCCGAGGAAGCCCAGGTTGTACACACCGTGCTTTAGCGCGCTGATCTCGTTGTCGCGCACCGCCTCCAGCGTGCGCTCGGGGCAGGTCAGATGCGGCGTCAGCACGACGTTGGACGAATCCAGCGTAGCGAGCAGGTCATCCAGGCGCGAGAACACGACCATGTCAGGATCGAAGTACAGCACACGATCGACATCGGGCTCGGACAGCAGCTGACACAGTACGAAAGGCTTGATTGCCGTAGCCAACTCGACGATGGTGTGGAAGTAGATCCAGCGGCGGCGATCCGGAATCGGCAAATCGTCAACCGCGATCACCCTGTCCAACGGCTCGGCAGAGAAATCGATCCCCGGAGGCCTTTCGTCCGCGAGCGCGAGTACGATCTCGAACTCCGGATGATGCTTGCGCAGCGAAGCCGCCAACTTGCGTACCTTCGGCAGATAATTCACCGCTGCTGAAGTGAATGCGACCGTCTTTCCCATCTCATTGTCCTTTAGGAGCGGCGTCGGCATCAGCGAGTACGCGCGCCGCGAACGCAGCGATCTCGTCGAGCGCGACTGCCGGATCGATTCTGCTGATCACGAGACCAAGATCGTACTGGCGCACGCGTTCAGCCGGCGCGCCGATCGGAAACACCGCCAACGGTGCCCGCATAGCCATCAGCTCGGCGGTGACGAAGGAATAGGTCTCGGCACAGATCGAGGGCAGCAGACATACTCCGACCCGTTGCCGCTCCAGCAGATCGGGCAGATCGGCGAGCGCGTACTCCCCCAGCACCTCGATTCCGTCATCGCCATCGTGTTGCTCGAGCGTTCCGAAAACGACGATCCGCATCGGCAAGCCACGCTCGCGGATCAGGTCCGCCATCTCGCGCAGAATGCGGGCACCTTTGGCCGCACTGGTCAAGTGGCCGACAGCGCCGATCACCAGCGGCGGCCCAGGATCGGTCCGGATCGGCCGCAGGCTCACATCGACCGTATGCGGCTGTACCGTCACCTTTTCTTTCGGCAGTCGCGGGTGAGCCTTGGCGAGCACATCCACCGACGCCCACGAGAACGCGACGATGCGATCGCAGACCTCCAGGAAGGCGCCCCACGCCGCGCGCCACTGCGGCACGGTGACATCGGGCGTGAAGTCCATCGTGTTGGCGGTGTTGGCCGGAAGGCAGGTAAGGCACATGATCGGATCGGGCACGCCGCAGAAGGCACCGGTGTGGTCTATCAGCGTCCAAGCCGGGCAGGCCGCGTGGTAGTCGTGCAGGTGGAACACCAGTTCGCCGATCCCGCGCGCTCGCTGTGCTCGCACCCACTCCAACAGTGCCAACGGTTCGGCGTAGGAAACCAATTCGTTGACGTGGATATCGAGCCGGCGCAAGCGTTCCAGTGGGCGCAGCACCGCTTCCAGTCGGGTTACCTGGCCCTCGAACACGCCATCCTGTGTGCGCAGTTCGACGCGGTAGCTCAACTCCTGGAGGACCGGGCTCACCACCAGTACCGCCCCCTTCCCGGCAAAGCTGTTCACGAGCGCATGGCGATAGCGGTTGGCACCGCCGCCCATGCCGTGATCGATCACCAAGATCAAAGGGTCTCCGTCGCCCCAGCGGTACAGCCTTCGCAGAAGCAGCCGCCTGGATGTTGCGGCTTGCAGACGCGCCTCCGTGCGCTGGCGGGTTGCGAGGACCAGCGAGCGCAGCCCTTCGCGCCGCCACTTGTTCCACGCACGTCGCAATACGCCGGTTGGATGTCCGATCTGAAGAAGGTCGTGAACCTCGCAGCTCCGGACCTGACCGTTGGCCAACGTGGCCACCAGGCGTGCGGGGCGGCTTGAGTCGAGTGGGGCGCGCAGCCGGCCTTGTAACAGAAAGCCTGCCGACGCCGCGTGCGGTATTTGGGGGTAGGCCCGACGGAGGTCGTCACGTGTGCCGGCCGGCACGCACATGACGGTCTGCGCGCCGCCGCCGCGCAGCGGCAAGTGCAGCTCGCATCGTGCAGCGCCCGCCTCGTCGTCCAAGAACCATCCCCAGCCGTAGAAGCGCCCATCGCGGATTACGAGCGAATCGAGACCGAACCGATGCGCCACGCTCAGCCTCCCCGCCGAAGCAGACGGCGTACCGACTGTGCCGCTTTCCACCACCAGCTCGTCTCGATGCGTGCCAACCGTTCAGACACCCGCACCAGTGTCGCCTCGACCTCGGCCCGCTTGGCTTCGGCGCGCTCCAGCGCTTGAGTGGCCTCCGCATACTCTCGCGAGACCCGCTCCAGCCCGGCGAGCCGCTCCAGCGACAGTGACTCGACCCGCGTCAATGCCTCTTCCGTCGCATCCAACTGCAAGCGCAGCCCCCGCATCGTTTCGAGGCGCTCCAACGCTTGGGCTTTCACCTGCTCCAATGCGATCTGGGTTGCATCCAGGTCGGCACGCAGCGCACGCATCGTCTCCAGCCGCTCCAGTGCCTGTGCGGTGACGGTCTGGAGGGCAACGTCCAGCTGCGCTTCGCGCGCGAGTGCGCGCTCCGCCAGCGAACGGCGACGGACATCCGCAGCACGCAGCACGGCGCCGGTCAGCTCGATCCAGTTCGCAGCCTGCTGCTGCAGACGGCAGAACTCCTGATACAACCCATCCATCCGCCTCCAATCCGGCTCGATCGCAGTCAACTCGGAGTAGGTCCGAAGCGACAGCGCGTGCCATTCGTCGGTTGGCGGCGGGTCGTTGCAGGCGGCATGGTGGCGGGCATCCCTCTTGAGAAACTCGTCCAACGCCATCTGCGGGGCGGTCGCAGGCAACTGCAATCCGAGTCGTTCGCCGACTGCGCTCAACAGACTCGTCGGCGCCTCCAGCAGCGCCGCGTAGTTCAACACTGCGCGCGGCAAGCCCACTGAGCTCCGCACGGACTCGAACACGTGCCGCAGCCAGAGAATGCGGGAGATCGTGGGCGGCATCCTGTCGCGCGCGAGCAGTGAAGCGGACACTTCGTCAGGATGGCGGACCACCAGCAGCGCAGCCACGCGAACCCCGCTTTCCTCCAGCACGATCCGCCACAGCGGCAACAACCGGCACAAACGCGGATCCTTCAACGCCCACGGCGCATTTGCCGACAGCGCCGGCAGCATATCGGTGCGGATGCGCGCCCGCGCCGCGT
The DNA here is from genome assembly GCF_007923255.1 of Vulcaniibacterium thermophilum. Lineage (GTDB taxonomy): Bacteria > Pseudomonadota > Gammaproteobacteria > Xanthomonadales > Xanthomonadaceae > Lysobacter_F > Lysobacter_F thermophilum. Next base: position 22,510 of record NZ_VOHJ01000015.1, read on the forward strand.
CAGCGGCCGGCAGCGCGAGCCATCCGTCGGGCAACGCGCGTATGTCGTCCCAACTGCGGTCCATCGCATCCAGAAGCGCCTCGTTCAGCGCAACCGCGTCCGCATGTTCGAAGTAACCCGACGGATTGTCTTCCGCTGCCGGCACCAGCCGGTCGCCCAAGTGCAATCCCAGCCGTTCCAGCGCGCCGGTCGCCGCAGAGGTGCCGGAGCGGTGCATACCCAACACGAGGACCGCATCCGGTTGACACGCCGACTGCATCAGCGAATCTCCACCTGCGGCTCGACGTCGAGATCCACGAATCCCGTGGCCAATGCGTCGGGGTCTTTCATGACGCGGAACATCGCGATGTCGACGCAACGGGCGAGAAATGCCTCCGACTCCCCCTCCAGGGCGACCACGCCTGCGTTGAGGAAGTAGGTTCCCGCATTGAGCCGATTGCGGAAGCGGAATCGCACCTCGACCCGACTGCCGGAGGCGATCCACTCCAGCGGCCGCGTCACCGCATGACTGACCGCGCCTGCGAGCTCCACGCCGGTCAGGCTACGGACCATCATGCCGAACCTCACACCGGCGGCCGTGGTATCGAAATCGGCTCGGTACGAGAACACATAGTCTTCACCCGGCCTCAGCACGTTCACGCGCGCGCCATCGGGCGTTTCCAGGCGCGCATCCTCGATGACGCAGCCCTTGGACGGATAGACCACGGTGCTTGCCGGCACCATACCCGGGTCCCACGTGGGCTCGACCAGTGTCGCCCGCGGCATGCCCGCCTCCGCGCGCCGATCGGCTGCCCGTACCTTGGTCGCGTCCGGCACCGCAGCACTCTTGCCCGCGATCGTCCGTCTTACCTCCTCCCGACATTCGGGCGGCGCATAGAGCAGCTTCTGATAACGCGAAACCACGTCACGGGCCGGGCCGATACAAAGCAATTCGCCCCCGTCGAGCAGCAGGGCGCGATCGCAAACCTCGGTCACGTGACCCGCCGCGTGCGAGACGAACAGGATCGTCGCCCCATCGTCCCGCAGACGGCGGATGCGCGCATGGCATTTTCGCTGGTAGGCCTCGTCACCCACCGCCAGCGCCTCATCCACGACTAGCACGTCCGGCTGCACGTGCACCGCCACGGAAAAGGCCAGGCGCATGAACATGCCGCTGGAGTAATGCTTGACAGGCTGGTCGATGAAGCCGCCGATATCCGCGAACGCGACGATGTCGTCGTAGCGCGCTTCGAGCGTCTGGCGGCTTATCCCCAGCACACTGCCGTTGAGGAAGATATTCTCCGCACCGGTCAGTTCCGGGTTGAAGCCTGCCCCCAGCTCGAGCAGAGCGGCGACGCGGCCTTCGACCTCAACCGTTCCGGTAGTCGGGGCCAGCGTTCCGCATAGGATCTGCAGCAACGTCGACTTGCCAGCACCGTTGCGGCCGACGATTCCGACCTGTTCGCCGGCACGGATATCGAAGGTGACATTCCGCAGCGCCCAGTACTCCTGGTAGTAGCGGCGCGGCGCTAGCCCACCCCATCGCTGCAGACGCGGCAGCACGAACTGGCGCAGGCGGTCGGAAGGTCGCGCATACACCGGGAAACACTTGCCCAACCCGCGCGCGGAAACGACGACGCGTTCAGAGCACATCGGCGAAGCCCTTGCGCGTCTTCTGGAACCAGGCGAACCCCAGCCACATCACCAGGACACCCAGCCCCCACGACAGCGCGAGTTCGCGCAGGGCCGGTACCGTGCCGCCGATCAGCAGCGCACGCGCCTGCTCCACCACATGGGCGAGCGGGTTGAGCGCGAGCCACGGCCGAAAGTCCTCGGGGATCGCTTCGAGCGGATAGAAAATCGGAGTGAGAAACAGCAGTGCCGTCACCAGCAGCCCGACCGTCTGGGCCATGTCCCGTACGAACACGCCCAGCGATGCCAACAGCCAAGCGATACCCAGCGTACCGAGAATCAACGGACCGAGCACCACCGGCAGCAACCAGGCGGTCCACGGTACCGTGCCGAGCACGACCCATGCCGCCACCAGCCATGCCGCCATATTCACGGCGAAATGGAACAACGCATTGCCCATCTGCACGATGGGCAGCACCTCGAGAGGGAAGACCACGCGCTTCACATAGTTCGCGTTGGCTACCACGAGATTCGGCGCGCGCACGACCACTTCGGAGAACACGTTGAACACCGCCATTCCCGCGAACAGCACCACGGCGAATGCGGCTTTGCCGCCCTGCGGCAAACCGCCCCAACGCGCGCCGAACACCACGCTGAAGACGAACGTGTAGATGAGCAGCATCAACACCGGCGTCAGCAGGCTCCATGCCACGCCCATGAACGAGCCGCGGTAGCGGCCGACGATCTCCTGGCGTACCAGTTGGCGGATCAGATCGCGGTTGCGTCGCAGCGATGCCAGCAGGCAGGGCAAACCGGCCTCGAACGACATGGTGGCGGTGCTCATGTGTGCAACGTCAGGCACCGATCGCATTGTCCAGATCGGCACGTAGATCCTCTACGTCCTCGACGCCGACACTGAGACGGACCAGGTTGTCCGCGATGCCCAACTGCGAACGCCGCTCGGGCGGCACGCTCGCGTGCGTCATCACGGCAGGGTGGTTGACCAGGCTTTCGACGCCGCCCAACGACTCGGCCAACGCGAAGATCCGGACGCGTTCGCACAGCCGTTTGGCCGCTTCGAAACCGCCCTTGACGTAGATCGACACCATCCCGCCGAAACCCTGCATCTGGCGCTTGGCTAGCTCGTACTGCGGATGCGCCTTCAGCCCCGGATAGACGACCTTCTCGACGGCCGCGTGCGTTTGCAGCCACTCCGCCAGTGCCAGCGCGTTCTCGCAATGCGCCTTCATACGCAGATGCAGCGTCTTCAGCCCCCGCAAGGCGAGGAAGCTGTCGAACGGGCCTTGGATGCCGCCGACTGCGTTCTGCAGGAAGGCAAGCTTCTCCGCCAACTCGACGTCGTCGCCGACGACGACCATGCCACCGACGATGTCGGAATGGCCGTTGAGGTACTTGGTCGCCGAGTGCATGACGATGTGAGCGCCGAGTTCCAGCGGGCGTTGCAGGATCGGCGAGGCGAAGGTGTTGTCGACCACCACGATCAGCCCGCGCGCGCGCGCGCGTTCGGCGATTTGCGCGATATCCACCAGCTTCAGCAGCGGATTGGTCGGCGTTTCGATCCACACCATGCGGGTGTTCGGCTGGATCGCCGCTTCGAACGCGGCAGAATCGGTCAGGTCCACCCAACTGAAATCAAGCCCCGCGGAGCGGCGCCGCACACGCTCGAACAGCCGGTACGTACCTCCGTAAACGTCGTCCATCGCCACGACATGGCTGCCCGTATCAAGCAGCTCGAGGATCGTAGAAGTGGCCGCCAAGCCCGACGCGAATGCAAACCCTCGCGTGCCGCCTTCCAGAGCTGCCACGCAACGCTCATACGCGAACCGTGTGGGGTTGTGACTGCGGGAGTATTCGAACCCCTGATGAACACCCGGACTGCTCTGGGCGTAAGTCGAGGTGGCGTAGATCGGGGTCATCACCGCGCCGGTCGCGGGGTCGGGCGACTGGCCTGCATGGATGGCAAGGGTACCGGGACGATGCACCATGGCGGTCCGGTGGTCGGGGGAGAAGGGCAGGCATGATACCGGATCGCCCACCTCGCCCGGCCGTAAATACGGCGGGCGCCGGGTGCCCCGTACATCGGTGGTTGGGCTTTACCGGGTGAGGTAGAGCGTGTCCCGCCATCCCTCGAAGTAATCGATCATGTCCTCCGCATCGGCGGGACGCCGCTCGAAGTGGGCCTGCCAGGAGTAGCTGTCGAGCTCGAATCCAAAGTGCGCTGCCATGAAGCGGATTGCTTCGCGCGATGGCCGCCCCACGAGAGTCCGGCCGTTGCGCGTGAGCGCGTCGGCGCAGGCCATGCGCTGGTCGTCGACCGGATCCTGGAGCAGTTGAATCACATGAGGGTTCGCGTACACCAACCGCGGATCGTCCAATCCGGCAGCCGCGTCGGAAATCGGCGCTACTTCCGTATCGATGACGACCAGGTGGGCGCCCGTGCGTTCGATGCGGTCGAGCAGCTCCGCATGTCGGATCGTGTGGTAGTAGAAGCCAAGGCAGAGCACCACGTCCGCATGCAACGAGCCGTCGAGGACGTCGAAGACATCGCCCTGCCGTAGCTCATAACGGTCAGGGGAGACGCCGTAGTGCGTCAATGACTCGCGGGCGTTCGCGATCAACTCGGCTCGCGGCTCGATGCCGACCACGTGCGCCGCACCTGCATGCAGGGCGGCGAACGTCCATCGGCCATCGTGACTGGCGATGTCGATCACACGCCGGCCTCTCAGCGCTTCGGCATTGCGCGCGATGATCGCCGTGTGGCGCGCGTTCAGCCGGCGCGGCCACGGGCTGGTCCGACTGGTCTGGTAGAAGCGCGGATACTGATCGAAAAAGTTCATGGGACGAATCGAGAGCCTGTCCGCCATCTTCTCACGCCGCCGAGAGGCTCGGGGCCCTCGCCATGCGGGCGCAAGAGCCTTGCGCGCAGGCCGGCTGCGCCCGACGCCGCGACGTAGAACAACAAGATGCGCGATCAACCCTATCGAGCCGAGCAACCGCATCGAGCCGTGACTGCCGACGTGCCCGCCGGGCGATCGCGAACCGGCATCGCGAAAAGAGAAAGGCCCGCCGAAGCGGGCCTTTCCGATTGCGCTGATCCGAACCGCGATCAGTTGGTGCCCGGACGCACCATCACGTGGTTGCTGATCGAGCCGTTGGCCGGATTCACGATCTGGTACAGACCCTGGATCTGGTTGGTCGGCGCGTCGACCGTGATGATCACCGTGGCGCGGGTGCCGGCGCTGAAGCCGGTGATGAACGTGTTGGTCTCGAAGAAGCGGCTGCCGTTGGCCGGGATGGTGCCGGACATGTTGGCGGCGTTCGTCGAGATCACGTTGCCCGTCTCACCGATCACGCGGATGCGGTAGTTGCGGGCCACCGAGCCGGTGTTGGTCAGCATGATGCGGCTGAGGTAGCCGCTCGGCAGCTGCACCAGCGGCGCCTGCAGCTCGGTGCCGTTGCGGACGATCGAGCCGGAAGCGTGCGGGCCGCGGTTGGTGACCGCATAGGTGGTCGGCGCGGCCGACACGGCAATCAGCTGCGCCGTGTAGTCCGTGACCGGGATCGCGGTCGTGCCGTTGCGGGTCACGCAGAACGAGGTGCCGGCCGGCAGAGCGGTGGCGCCCACGTTGAACGTCGCGGTGTTGCCGCCGGTGATGGTCGCGGTCATGCCGGCGATCGGCGTGGCGCAGTTGCCGCCGCTGGAGAGGAACGCGCTGGTCGCATAGCTGAAGTCGCCGCTGACCACGATGCGGGTGCCCGTGGCGCCGGTGGCCATCAGATCGGCCAGCGTGATGGCCGAACCGTCGATGTCGTACGGAGCGGTCTGCGGGCCCGCAGCGTCCGGATCGACCAGGTCATAGACCCAGCTGGCCAGCTCGGCGGTCGCCGCGGTGGTGTCGCCCGACGCCAGGAAGTCCAGGTAGTCGGTCGACACATCGGCGGTCGCCGTGAACGGCGTGCTGGTGAAGTTGTAGCTGTCACGGAAGGCCAGGTACGGGCCCGCGGAGAGCGAGTTCGGAATGCGGCCCGTGGTGCCGCCGGCCTGCGCCTGCGACGGCTGGTCGTACAGGGCGACGTTGCAGACCACGTCGGAGCTGGTGCCGGTGATCTGGTGATCGCCCGTGATGGTGAACGTGTCGGCGGCCACGACGTTGTTGGCACCGCCCAGCGAGGTGACCGAGAAGGTCAGCACGTTGGTGCCGATGCCGTTGATCGAACCGAAGTTGACGGAGCCCGGATCGTTCGAGACGACGGTCAGGCCGGTACCGAAGCGGAAGTTGCCCGAGCACTCGACGCGCGCGTAGCGGACTTCGCCGTCGGAGAAGTTGTAACCGACGTTCCAGGACAGCTCGGTGGCGTCGACACCCGCCGTCGAGTCGGTGTTGAGGGTGACCGGCGCGGCCGGGGTGGCGATGATCTCGCGCGCGAAGTACGCCGGCGCGCCGCCCGTGGAGATGTTGGCGGCATAGGCATTGCCCGCCAGCAGGGCTCCGGCGACAGCCGTAGCGAGAGCCTTCTTGTTCAAGGACATTCTTTTGCTCCTAAGCTTAGGATTGATTTTTCTTGCGAAGCACTACGCCTGGACACTACCCACCGCCCGCACGCACGTGCCGGCGCCGGCACCCCGGTCGGGCCGGTGGCGGAGATTCTTCATGACTCCCCTGTCCCCCGTTCCTCGACCTTCCTGCGCATGCTCAAGCACTGCGCAGTCCCCAGGCGGCACCGACTATACGGGGGCCGTTAAACCGCCGTCAATCTACTTGAAACGGTCATCTACCTGACCAGCAGATGACTGTCTCACTCTTCCTTGCCGGTACCGAAGCGGGCGCGGACGGCTTCCGTGATCGCCTTCGCTTGCGTCGCGTCCTCGACCACGTACGGGGTGATGAGCATCAGCAGCTCGGTTCGTGTTCCCTCCTTGCGCCGGTTCTGGAACAGCCGGCCAAGGCCCGGGATATCCCCCAGCAAGGGCACCTTGCTCTTGCCGTCGCTGTTGGTGCTCGAGATCAGCCCGCCGAGCAGCATGCTCTCGCCGTCGGACAGGGTGAGACTCGTCTGCAACCGCCTGCTGAAGATGCTGGGCGAAGGAATGTCGCTGCTCTCGGTCTGGGTGGCCTCGCTGACCTCCTGAGCGATCTTGAGATCGACCCGTTGTCCCGAATGCACAACGGCCTCGATCTCCAGCAGCACACCGGTCTTGCGGTACTGGATCGACTGCAGGATGGACGGCGTTTCCCCCGGGCTGGGCAGGTCCGGCGCGGTCGCCTGACTGGTGATGATGGGGACCTCGGTGCCGACGTCGATGCTGGCCTTCTCCCCGCTCTTCACGAGCAGGCGGGGCGTCGAGAGGATCGACACGCGACTGTCGCGCGCGAACAGGTTGACCAGTGCGCTTACCTGCCCCGAGGACGAGATCGCCCGCCAGACCAGTCCGCCGGCATTGGGCTGCGAGCCGCCAAGCGCCGTCAACGGCCCTGACATGCCTTCGAAATTGATGTTCCGCAAGGCCCATTCGATGCCGTGACTGAACTCGTCAGTCAGGGTGACCTCCGCTACGGTGACCTCGATCACCACCTGCCTGGCAGGCTGGTCCAAGCGGGCGAGGACGCCCTGGATCGCCCGCCAGCGCTGCCCATCGCCTTGGTAGACGATGACATTGCGGATGGGGTCGACCGCCAGCCGCCCTCCGTTGCCTGCAATGGACACCACCTGGTTCGACGCACCCGCCTGCCCTTGCGGAGCGCCCGGCGTACCGCTGCCGCCCGCGGCCGCCGAGCCCGAGGCGGGCGCCGTCGGCGCATTGGCGCCGCCGACCAGCGCCTGCAGGATCGGAACCAGCGTTTCAACCGTGGTATGGCGAGCGGAATAGAGGTAGACCCCGCCGCCGCCTGCACTCTCGTCGGTCGGCTGGTCGAGGCGCTCCGCCCACTCGGACGCTGCACGCAGCGCCGCCTCCGACTCGCTGAACACGATCAGGGCGTTCGCCGATTGCACGGGCACGAAGGTCAGCGCGCCCGAAGTGCCGGGCCCCATCCGCACCGAAATGCCCTGCGCATTGAGTACCTCGCGCAGGTCGCGCGCCAGTTGGTCGACCGACAGGTAAAGGGGATTGATGCGGATCGACCGCTTGTCGCGAAGCGCAGCCTTGTCGAGGGTGAGGACTGCGTCCATCGCCGCCTGGACCGCATCGCCGGGGCCGCTGAGCAGCAAGGCATTAGCCTCGATCATCTCGGTGATGGTGACACCGCTGTTGCCCAGGAGGATGCGCACCTGCGCGGCGATGCGTCCGGGTTCGCCGATGTCCAGCGGGATCGCCACGAACACCGGCCGCTGGCCGGCCGGCACGTCCGGAAGCGCTCGCGTGACGACCACGCGCGGCGCAGCGCCGGTCGCGGACGGTATAGGGCTGAAGCGGAGCAACGTGCCGACGGGCTGTACACGCACGCCGTAGTTTCGAAGTACTTCGGCCGCGATGGCATAAAGCTTTTCAGGCTCCTGCGGTTCCGTCAGCCGCAGGGTCACCAGCTCGGTCCGATCACGGACCGCCTGCTCGATCTCGATCGGAAAGCCGAGTTCCGTGCCGAACACCACGTTGATGAACGCGGACAGCGGCACGCCATCCAATGCCAGCGCAACCGGCTTCCTGTTCGGGATGGGGGGAACGGGAGACTCGGCCGGTTGTTGCTGGGCTGCCGGTGCTGCGGCCGGGAGCGTCGGCCCCTCCTCGAGGCGCGGGCGGGTTGCGCCGCCTTGCTGTTGGAGAACATCGTCCTGCGCGGGCGGTGGATTCGGCGCGCGAAGCGGCGCCGGAAATTTGGGCGGGCGAACGGCGCATGCCGCCAAGGTGCCGGCCAGGAGAACGGCCAGGACGATGCGGACCGCATAGGCGATGCGTGCACGTCCGGGCTCGGACCGGCAAGTGGAATGGGGCGGCGTCTGGCTCATGGCAAGGCTCGGTGTCCTGGCAAACAACGGCGACGGTACGAGACCGTCAGGGACGAACAGGGTTCCTCAAAAGAGGCAGCGGGTCGGCGAGCAGTTCCTGGTCGTGCTGCTCGCCCCGGCCATCCTTCCAGATCACACGCGATCTGGAGATTTTCATCACACGACCGCCATCGGGCAGGCGCCCACCGACGCGGACGTGGTATTCCGCGGGCGCGCCCGGCACGACAAACACGGCGTACGCGAAGCGCCCGGACTTCACGACGCCCACCGGCACCGGCGGGGGCGGAGGAGGCGGCTCGGGCGGCGGGGGCGGGGGCGGAGGCGCGCCCCAGGGGGCGCGCTCTTCCCAGATGCGATCCGCGGATGCGAGTGCGGGCTTGGCGGGAGCAGGGAGGCTCCACTCGGCGCGGGCGCCATTCCGCGGCGCATCGGTCCGCGGCAGTCCGCCACGGAATGCAAGCAGGCCGCCGAGCGCCGCAGCAAGCACCATCCCGAGGATGATCCTCAACCCCGCGCTCATCGCTTCTGTCCCCCGCCCGTAACCGGTTCGCGCGCGATCGAGGGCACGATGCCACGCGTGCTCGGTGGCCGCCCGGTTTCCGCCGCGCGGGCCTTCCTGCCTGGGGTCCCGGCATCCGAGGCGGCCCGGGCCGCGGAGGGAGGCGACGCCGACGGAGAATCGGTCGCAGGATCGCCCGATCGCGGCGATCCCACCTTGGCCGTATCGGCCGGACGGCGCGCGCCTTTGCGGTAGTAGCCGCGCACGATGACCGACAGGCGGGTTTCGCCCTCGCCGGAGGCCTCGACGCGCTCGGCCTGCACCCAAGGAAGGGCCTCGCTCAGCATGCGCATGACATCGCGCACCTTGCCGAGCGGAGCCACCACGTCGAACCGCGCCGGCACCTGCCAGAGTCCGGGGTAGTCCGGCACGTCGGCCGCGGTCTCGACTTCGATCCGCTCGACGCGCACTCCGGTCGGCGGCAACTGCGCGGCAAGCCACGCCTGCATCTCCGCCTTCGCCGCACCCGCGGTGGGCACCGGCGGCACGCTGTCGCGTTCGGCGCGGAGCCGGGCCTCGGTCTGACTGGCGCGCTTGGGCCAGAGGGCCTCGCGGCTGGCCTCTTCCAGCCGCTGCAGCAGCTCGAGGTCGCGCCCGTAGTCGGCGGCGATCGCAGCGCGACGCTCGCTGAGGGCGGAAGCGGCATGCGCTCCGGCGATCAGCAGGATCACCAGGGCGCCCAGACGCAGGCGGCGGTTGCTCCGCCATTCCTGCCGCGCACGCTGCACATGCGCGGCGATCACGGCCTGGCCTCCGGCGTGACGATGCCCGGCAGGGTGAATTCGAGCTGCATGGCCCCGGTCGGCAACGAAGTGGCGGAGACGTCGGCGAGAACCTTGTTCTTCTCGAACGCGGCGACGAAGGCGCGCGGATCGGTCTCGGCGGACTTCACCGTGACCTGCAGCTTGCCGCCTTCCCGGACCCAGCCCGTGAGCAGGCTTCCCTTCGGCAATGCGGCGACGATGTCGGCCATGAGGCGATAGTCGCTCACGCCGCGCTGGAGCTCCCTCAGGCGCAGCAGCTCATCGCGCGCCGTCTCCGCGCGCTCGCGTGCAGCCAGCAGCGGCGTGGAGCGCGCGCGCATCGTCTCCAGGCGGGCCTGCAGGTCACGTTGCGCATCCTGCCAGCGGGCCAGCGCGGCCACCTGCCACCCCAGCACGACCGCGAGAATCCACAGCGCGCCGATCCACGCCCAGCGTTCAAGGCGTGCTGGCGAGCCCGGCCACGCGCGCCGGCTTTCTGCCCACGGCGCCGCCCAGGCGGCTTCGATGGGCTCCGGCACCGTCCGCGCATGATCCGGACCGAGCCCGCAGGCGCGCACGAAACGCCGCCACTGCTCCTCGCTGGGACGCTGCGGCCAGTACTGGCTGGCCTGCAGGACGCCTTCGCGCCAGTACTGCCCTTCCACCCCCTCCACCAGCCGGAGCAGCCGCACGCCATCGACCAGCGGGGGCTCGCGCACGAGACTCTCCGGCGTCCAGGCCTCTTCACTGCGGGCGACGGCGGGGTCGGGCGTGGTCCAGAACCAAAGGTGGGCGATCCCGCCGGTCCACGCGATACGCGCCGGCGCGCCTTCGACCGGTTCGTGCTGGCGCGCGGCGATGCGCGCGGCACCGGCACGCTGGCGCGGCGGGAGCGCCGCCAGATCCAGACGGCGATACAGGCACTGCGCTCTCGGCACCACCCACTCCGACGCGCCGAGCAGGCCGCCACGCGCGACGACCTTCGGCTCAGGGCCGATCAGGCGCCGCGTCGGCGAGAAGATCGCTGCCAGGGTCTTGCGCTGGGGCATCGGAGGAAGGTCGGGGAACCGGATAGGCGGCCAGGATGGACCACGGGGCCCGCTTGTCCGCAAGGGGCGTGAATCGTACATGGATGCGCCAGCCGGCGCCCGTCCGGCCCCACAGCGTCATGCGTAAGGTGTCTGAAGGCAGCACCCGGTAATCGATCAGCGGGTCGCCCGGCAGGCGCACGCCGGCCACGGTCTGCACCTCGAGCCCCGACGCGAAGGGCTGCGTGCGCCGGCGCGCAACCACGGTGCGGCAGGTCTGGGGGCACCCGGGCAACCACGTGGCCAAGAGGGATTCGGGCGCGGTATTGAGGTTGACCGCGCCGGAATAGAACACGGTGGCTTCTTCCGGCAGGCGTGCGCGCACCCCGGCGGGCAGCTCGGACCATCCCAGCGCCCGCAGCACTTCGCCCGGAATCAGCGGACGCCGGTTCGGTGGCGGTTCGCGCCCGGCCTGTTCGTATTCCCTTTGTTCGGCGCCATTCAGGCGCTTCAGGCGGTCTTCGTCGATGTAATCCAGTAGCGCGTCGCGCAGGCGTCCGATCTGTTCGCGGCGCACGCCGGCGGATTCCAGATAGCGATCCACCAGCGCCGAAGTCGGAAGCAGAAGGCCCAGCAGCCCCGCCTCGTCCTGCAGGGCGAAGCGGGCCGCCCCGCGCCCCCGATAGACCGTTCCGTCCAGCCGCAGCTCGCCACCGCGCGGGTCGGTCCGCAGCGCACCGAATTCCTGCAGCCGCAGACTGGCGCGCTCGGCTTCCGTCAGCGCCCGCGTGGGCAAGCCGGCGAGGGTCACTTCGCGGGTTGCACCGAGGTACAGCAAGGCATCGCGCGTCGACGCCATCGCGATGGCGTCTGCGGTGCGATCGCGGGCATCGCTCGCCTCGCGGACTTCCTCGTAACTCCACAGGGTGAGCAGAGCGACCGCGAGGGTGATGGCGGCGAGGATCCACAAGGTGACCGCCAGCACGAACCCGCGCTGCGCGCCGCGTCGCTCAGTAGACACCGGACTCGTTCCTCCGCAGCCGGGTCGGGAGTCGGGGATCGGACGCGATGGCGACCCACCAGGCGATGGTGCCCCTGCCCGTTCGCGCTTCGAAACGGACCAGACGCGGCAGGCGCTCGTCCGCCTCGGTCTCGGGCTCCCAGATGTCATGCCACTGGCCGTCGACACCCAGGTAGGCGAAGCGGGCCTCGTACAAAGGGCCGGGAACGGCGGTGACTTCCCCGAGCCGCTCATCGCCATACCGCAGCTCGATGCCATTCGCCCCCCTCTGCAGCGACCATCGCACGCGGGCCGGCCCTGACCCGGCGAGGGGCCGCGCGGTGACGAAATCGACCGCGGTGCTATTGCCGCGCATTTCGCCCAGACCGTCGGGCAGATCGATCAGCGCGGCCGCCACGGAATCGCGGAACCACGCCTCCTGCAACGCCGCCAGACGCGCCTCGCCCTGGTGACGCAGCAGGCGCGTACGCAGGTTCAGCGTCTGATTGAGCGCCTGCATCAGCACGGCGACCAGCAGTGACACGATCACCAGAGTGACGATCGTTTCGAGCAGAGTGAACCCTGCCTGGCGTGCGCGCCTGTGCGTCACAGCCGCGGCGCCTCGCGCACCTGGCGATAGCCGACACGGAGACGTTCGACCTCCTCCGCGATGGCACCGTCGCGCCAGAGCTCCATGCGCAGACGGTACAGCCCGACGCGGTAAAGGCCGGGCTGCAGGTGGCCGGTGACCGCATCGCGTTCCGGCTCCACCGGCTCGCTCGTCCATCGCAGGCGGAAGCCTCCGAGAAGCTGTTCGCCCCGCGGTTGCTCCATCGGGTTGATCCGCTCGCTCCAGGCCAGCGCATTGCGCATGGCCGTGTCCGCTTCGCGCGCGCGCTCGGCGCGCTCGGCCATCCGCACGGACTGGGCGATCGCCGCGAACAGGGCCAAGCCCGCCGCGGAAAGAATGGCGAGCGCGACGATCGCCTCCAGCAGCGAGAAACCGGCCACCGCGGAATGGCGGTTACGGCGCATCGCTCACCACGCAATCCGGTTCCCGCAACCGCCAGACCTCGGTGGCACCGCGTCCGTCCACGCGCACGCGCGCCGCAGCGCAAACGCCGCTGGCTTCGATCTGCAGCACATCGAGCGGCACCACGCGCCAGCCGGCCGGCAGGCTGAGCGCCGCGGCCAGTGCGGTGGCGTCCTCGGCCTGCACCGTCAGCGGACGGTCGTCGCGACGAACGCGCAGCGGCAGGCTCTCGAGCTGGCGACGCACTTCGGCGCGCTCACCGCTGCCCGCCACCGCGTCGTAGGTTCGCTCCAGCCGAGGTGCGGCGACGGCAGCCGCGATCGCGATCAACGCGAGCACGATCAGCAGCTCCAGCAGGGTGAATCCGGCCGCCACGGTCGGCCGGACACGCGGTTCACTGCGGCGGCAGGAAACCGACATCGGCATCGTTGCCCTCGCCGCCGGGCTTGCCGTCCGCGCCGAGCGAGTAGAGCGCGAATGGCATGCCGTCGCGGCCGGGGATCGAGTACTGGTAGGGGTTGCCCCACGGGTCCGCCGGCACCGCCTCGTCCAGATACGGTCCGCGCCAGCGTCCGCGCGTCCGCTCATCCGCCGGCGCCTGCGTGAGCACCGCAAGCCCCTCCTCCGGCGTCGGCAGCCGTCCGACCTCGAGGCGGAACGTCTCGACCGCGCCGCGGAGCATGCGGACCTGTGTCTCGGCGACTTGCACCTTCGAACTGTCGACCCGGCTGAACAGACGCGGTCCGACCAGACTTGCGATCAGCCCGATGATCACCAGGACGACGAGCATTTCGAGCAGGGTGAAACCTGCGGACCTGCGGCGGTGGGGCATGGGCACTCCGGAGGGCGTCACAGCGGCACGTCGTTGACGCTGGTGATCGCCAGGATGATGGCGGTCACGATGGTGCCGACAACCGCGCCGATGATAATGATCGCCAGAGGCTCGATCAATTGAAGCACGCGCTTCATCCGGTCGCGGCCGGTGGTCTCGTAGAGCCGTGCCAGGGCCGCCAGCAGCTTCGGCAGCTCGCCGCTCGCCTCGCCCACCGCCACCAGGTCGTATCCAGTGGGATTGAGCGCGCGGTGCTCGCGCAGCGCGGCCGACAGCGTCGAGCCGGCCTTCACTGCTTTCGCCACCTGCGCGAGCCGGTTGCGCAGGAACGCAAGGCGCACCGATCCGGCGGCGAGCCCGAGCGCGCGGATCAGTTCGACCCGCCCGGCGAGCAGTGCCGAAAGCGTGCTCGACCACCGCCCGACTTCCGCCTCGATCAGCCAATCGCCCAGGACCGGCATCCGGGCCGCAAGCTCGGCCAACCGGTTGCGCAGCGTCTCGCGCGACCAAAGCGCGCGCGCCCCGGCGAGCGCACCCAGCACGACCAGCGCGACCAGCCAGAGATGCTCGCTCAGCCAGACGCCCGTGCTGATGGTCAGGCGCGAAAGCGGCGGCATTCGGTCGCCGTGCTGGGTCAGCAACCCACCGAAGCGCGGCACCACCCATACGAAGATGATGCCGACCGCCGCGATGCCGGACATCACCAGCACGCTGGGATACACCAGTGCGGATCGCATCTCCTGGCTTACGCGCTGGTCGTACTCGAACTGTTCCACGCCCGCCCGCAAGGAGTCGGCAAGCCGACCGGTGGCTTCACCGGCCTGCACCAGTTGGTGTACGTACTCCGGCACAGGCAGGGCGGCGCCGCGCAACGCATTGCTGAAACTTTCACCACGCCGCACCGCGCGCTCCATGTCGGCGAACGCGCGCGTGAGCTGGGGGTGGTGGCTGGACTTGGCCAGCGACGCCAGTGCGACCACCAGCGACACCCCGGCTTCCAGCAGCGTGGCGAACTCCTGCAGCACGAGCTGCAGCTCGCGCGACGACGCGCGTCGCCGCCGATGCGACAGCGGGCGTTTCTCGGCCTGTGCGCGCAATGCGAACACGGTGAGCCCCTGCGCGGCCAGCTCGCGCGCGGCCTCGCGCTCGCCCGGCGCATGCACACTGCCGGATACGTTGTTTCCTGTCGGATCGATCGCCTGGTAGCGGAATTCCATCTCAGCCGTCCGCCGGCAGAGCGCCGGTCACGCGCACGACTTCTTCGACCGTGGTGAGCCCGGCATGCGCCTTCAGCAGGCCGTCTTCCCGCAGCGTACGGCCGCCCTGCGCGCTCGCAAGCGTGCGCAGCTTCTCGGCTGTCGAGCGCGCGAGGACCAGCTCCTGCATCTCCGGCGTGACATCCACCAGCTCGTAGATGCCCACACGGCCACGGTAGCCGGTGCCTTGGCAACGCTGGCACCCCACCGCCTCACGCCACTGCGGTCGCGCGGCCGAAGCCTCGAGCAGAGGCTCGACCAACCGCGCCACCGCCGGTAGCGGTTCGACGGGCCGGCTGCAGTCCGGGCACAACCGGCGCACGAGTCGCTGCGCCTGCACGGCGCGGACGCTGGTCGCGACCAGGAACGGCTCGACGCCCATGTCGATCAGGCGGGTGAACGCGCTCACCGCATCGTTCGTATGCAGCGTCGACAGCACGAGGTGGCCGGTCAGCGACGACTGCACCGCGATTTCCGCGGTCTCGAGGTCGCGGATCTCGCCGATCATGATGACGTCCGGATCCTGGCGCAGGATGGCGCGCAGGGCCCGTGCGAACGTGTATCCGATCTCCGCGTTGGCCTGGATCTGGGTGATCCCCGGCAGTTGATACTCGACCGGATCCTCGACGGTGATGATCTTGCGGTCGCGCTGGTTGATCGATTCCAGCGCGGCGTAGAGGGTCGTCGACTTGCCTGATCCGGTCGGCCCGGTGACCAGCACGATGCCGTGCGGCTCCTGCACCCAGCCGCGGAACAGGGACAGGTCGCGCGGGGAAAAGCCCAGCCGCTGCAGACTCAGATCCTGGCGTTCCTTCGGCAACAGACGCATCACCAGCGACTCGCCGTGCACCGCGGGCACCGACGAGACGCGCACGTCGACGTCCTGGCCGCTGACACGGACGCTCAGGCGGCCGTCCTGCGGGAGGCGGCGCTCGGCGATGTCCATGCCCGAGATCAGCTTGACGCGCGATGCCACCGCGGGGTAACGGCTGGCAGGCAGCGTGAGCCGCGTATGGAGGATGCCGTCGATGCGCATCCGCACGTGGAACAGCATCTCCTCCGGCTCGATATGGATGTCCGAGGCACGCTGGTCCATCGCCTGCGCGAGGATGTTGTTGACCAGCTCGATGACCGGCGCTTCCTCGGCGAGCTCGCGTAGATGGCTGACGTCGTCGGCCGCCTCCTCGTCCGCGCGGCGGGCGCGCGCGAGCAGATCGACCAGACGCTCGATGTCCTGCGCGCGGGCGAGCCGCCATGACCAGCCGGCAGGGAGGCGCTGGCCGAGCAGTTCGTTGACCATCGGATCGAGCGGATCCCGTCCGGCGACGAGCAGTTGTCCCTCCGGCGCGGCCCAGGCGACGACGTCGTTGTCGATCCACCAGTCCGCGACGATGCCGCTCGCATCCAGCGGCACGCGGGCCGCCTGGGCATCCACGGGCCATTCGGAGGAGTCAAGCAACGGGATGCCGAGCTGCTCGGACAGCACCGGCAGCAGCGATTCCTCGGACAGCGCACCGAGGCGGACCAGAATGCTGCCGATCCGGCCGCCGAACTGCTGCTGGAACGCCAGCGCCTTGCCGATGTCGGCGGGCGTGGCCAGGTGGCGCTCCACCAACAGCTCGCCGAGCCTGCGCAATGCGGGCGATGGCGTGGCGGCGTGCGGAGAAGCTGGCGGCATGGGGTCCAGGGAGCGTTGCGGCCGGCGCAGGATAGCAGGCGGCGCAGGACGCCTCGCCGCCCGGCCCGCACGGTTCATGCCTGCGGTATGCGCCGCCTGAGATAGTTCAGCAGATCGATCCGCGTGATCAGCCCGAGGAAGCGCTCGCCGTCCATGACGATGGCGACATGGCCGCGGTCGAACACCGGCAGCAGCGCTTCGATGGGCGCGCAGACGTCCACCTTGTCGAGCTTGCTGACCATCGCGGTCGACACGGGGTCACGGAAGCGGGCTTCGTCGCCGTAGACGTGCAGCAGCACGTCGCTCTCGTCGAGGATGCCGACGATGTGCTCGCCGTCCATCACCGGCAACTGCGAGACGTCGTACAGCTTCATGCGCTGGTAGGCGGTGACCAGCAGGTCGTTGGGGCTCACGACGACGGTGTCGCGCTGCGCGAACGGGCGCAGGATCAGGTCGCGCAGGTCGCCGTACTTCGGACGCTCGATGAAGCCGTTGTCGAGCATCCAGTAGTCGTTGTACATCTTCGACAGGTACTTGTTGCCGGTGTCGCAGACGAACACCAGCACGTTCTTCGGCGCGGTCTGTTCGCGGCAGTAGCGCAGTGCGGCGGCCAGCAGGGTGCCGGTCGAGGAGCCGCCAAGGATGCCCTCTTTCTCCAGCAGCTCGCGCGCGGTGAGGAAGCTCTCCTTGTCGCCGATCGCGTAGGCCTTTCTGACGCGCGAGAAGTCGGAGATCGACGGCAGGAAGTCCTCGCCGATCCCCTCCACCATCCAGGTGCCCGACTTCTCGCTGAGCGTGCCCTCGTTGATGTACTGGGCAAGGATCGAGCCGACCGGATCGGCGAGCACCAGCTCGGTATGCGGCGAGTGTTGCGCGAAGCAGCGCGACAGGCCGGTCATGGTGCCCGAGCTGCCGCAGCCGAACACGATCGCGTCCAGCCCGCCGACTTCGCTCATCTGGCGCAGGATCTCCGGGCCGGTCCCGAACTCGTGCGCGGCCGGGTTGTCCGGATTGCCGAACTGGTTGATGAAGTACGCGTTCGGCGTCTCGCGCGCGATGCGGGCGGCGAGGTCCTGGTAGTAGTCGGGATGACCCTTGGCGACGTCCGAGCGGGTCAGCACCACCTGCGCGCCCATCGCCTTGAGGTTGAAGATCTTCTCGCGGCTCATCTTGTCGGGCACGACGAGGATGAGCCGGTAGCCCTTCTGCTGCGCGACCAGCGCCAGCCCGATGCCGGTGTTGCCGGCGGTGCCTTCCACCAGGGTGTCGCCCGGCTTGATGTCGCCGCGCGCCTCGGCGGCTTCGATCATCTTCAGGCCGATGCGGTCCTTGATCGAACCGCCGGGGTTCTGCGACTCGAGCTTCAGGTAGAGCGAGCAGACGCCGGTATCGAGGCGCTGCGCCTTGACGATCGGCGTCTCGCCGATCAGTTCGAGGACGGAGGTGTGGATGGCCATGCGGACCCTCGCGGCCGGGCGGCCGGGAAAGTCCGGGATTCTAACGGGCCGGGCGCGGGGTTGCCGGTACGCCGCCGCGGCTGCCCCGGAGGGCAGCCGCGGCGGACCGGACGCGGGCGTGGGCGGTCGACGAGGAAGACGCCCCCGCCCGCGTGATCGAGCTCAGTGGCGCTGAGCCTCGTAGATGCGGAACAGGCGGTCCTTGGTGGCCAGCTTCTCGCGTTTCATCTGCACCAGGGTCACGTCGTCGATCGGCAGCACGCCGAGCTCGGCGTCCAGCACCTTCTTGTCCAGCTCCTTGTGTCGCTGATAGAGCTTCTTGAACTCCGGGTTGCTCTGCATCAGGGCGTCGATTTCCTGCTGCGGCCGTTCTTCGAACATGAATGCCTCCTTCAGCGCAAATGCGAACGCCCCGGCCGGGACGGCCGAGGCGTTTGCGTGGATGAGTCGAGGCGGCGCGGTGCTGCAGCACCCGCGGCACCTCGCCGACCTCACGGGCGGCGTCGGGCTGCGGGGGCAAGATCAGCTGCATCATCGCGACCTGGCGTAGGGCCAAGCGGAAACGGGCCGCTTGGGATACCGACCCTACTCCTCCCTCCCGGCGTCGGCAAGGGCCCTGGCGGCGAGGGGCGGGCGCCGTACACCCGCCTTTCACGGATGCGAAGACCGTTGCCCGCACGTTCGCGGACGAAGGGCGCCGTTGGCGCCTGTAGCCTACTTGTGGGTGATGCGGATCTCGACCCGGCGGTTGCGCGCGCGGCCTTCGGCGGTGGCGTTGTCGGCCACCGGCCGCTCCGCGCCGTGACCTGCGGCACGCACCCGCGCACGCGCCACGCCGCCGGCGAGCAGCGCCTCGCGCACGGCGTCGGCGCGGCGCTGCGACAGCGCGCGGTTGGCATCCGGAGCGCCCTGGGCGTCGGTGTGGCCTTCGACCTGCACCGAGGCCCCCGGCAGCGCCGCGAGGTACGCCGCGATCGCACCGACGTCGGCCTTCGCCTTGTCGGTCAGCGCCGCCTGTCCGGAGGCAAACGCGTCGCCGGCGAGGGTGAAGACCTCGAGGTTGCCCTCGCGACGCGAGGCCGGGAGCTTGCGGCCCGCGACCAGCTCGGCCTCCTGGCGGGCCAGCTTCAGCTCGCGCTCGCGGGCGGCCTCGATGCGCGCCGCCTGGGCATCGGCCACGCCCTCCAGCATGGCGTCGGCCTGCTCGGCCGCCTGCTGGCTGGCGAGCGCCTGCTGGCGCAGGCGCTCGGCCTCCTCAGCCTGGATCTGCGCCTGGATGCGCAACCGCTCCGCTTCGGCACGGGCGCGCTCGGCGTCGCGCCGGCTGGCCTCGACCAGCAGATCGGCACGTTCGCGCTCGAGCGTCTCCAGCTCGCGCTGGGCGAGGTCGATGCGGGCGGCGATCTCGGCGCTCTGCACGCGCCGCTCGGCGACGTACAGCGCCCCCGCCCGGGCCCGTCCGCGGGCCTTGGCCAGCGCGTCGAGCGCCTGCTGGGCGCGAAGACGTTCGTAGGCCGCGACCGGATGGGCCAGCGGATCGGCCGGCACCGCGGCGAGCCGCTGGGCGAGACGGGCGAGGTCGGGGTTCTCCGCGGCGGCGATCGGCGCGACCGCCAGCACCCACACCAGCGGCAGGCAGCCCAGCAGGCGGCGACTCATCGTCCCTCCCCCGTCTGCAGACGCTCGCGCAGCTCGGCGATCTCGGCGCGCCGCTGCGTCACCTGCGCATTCAGCACCGCCTCGCGGCTCTTGAAGTAGGCCAGGTCCGCATCCGCCGCGGCGGCGCGGGCCTCGGCGCGGGCGTCGTCCTTGCGCCTGGCCTGCTGGGCGCGCTGTAGCGCGCCGCGCGCGGCCGCGATCTCGAGCGAGGCGTACTGGTCGGCATCCGCCTGCTCGGCGCGCGCGATCGCCTCCTGCGCGCCCGCCACCTCCGGCAGCGGCGCCGGCGTCGCCGCCTGGGCCACCATCACAAAGCCGAGGATCAGAGCTGATAGCACGCTCCGGATTTGTGCCAAGCTAGAACGCATTGGGGAGTCCGCAGCAGTCGTGTTGCGGCCATTGTGGTCAAGCCGGACGGCCGCGCGCAACGGACACGCGGGCCGTCGCCTCGGGGGAATTCATGGACATCGGCTATTTCCTGAAGCTGATGACGGACAAGAACGCGTCGGACATGTTCCTGACGACCGGCGCGCCCGTGTACATCAAGGTCGAAGGGCGGCTGTATCCGCTCGGCAACACTGGCCTGCCTCCGGGGATGGTGAAGAAGATCGCCTACTCGCTGATGGACGAGGGGCAGGTGCCGCACTTCGAGCGCGAGCTCGAACTGAACATGGCGATCGCGCTGGCCGACGTCGGCCGCTTCCGCATCAACGTGTTCAAGCAGCGCGGCGAGGTCGGCATGGTGATCCGCGCGATCCGCAGCGTGATCCCGTCGATCGAGGAACTGCAGCTCCCGCAGGTGCTGAAGGACATCATCATGGCCCCGCGCGGGCTGGTGCTGATCGTCGGCTCGACCGGTTCGGGCAAGTCCACCACGCTGGCGTCGATGATCGACCACCGCAACACGCACGTGGCCGGCCACATCCTCACCATCGAGGATCCGATCGAGTACCTGCACAAGCACAAGAAGTCGATCGTCAACCAGCGCGAAGTGGGCCTGGACACGCACTCGTTCCACTCCGCGCTGAAGAACGCGATGCGCGAGGCGCCGGACGTCATCCTGATCGGCGAGATCCTGGATGCGACCACGATGGAGGCGGCCATTTCGTTCGCCGAGACCGGCCACCTGTGCCTGGCGACCCTGCACTCCAACAACGCCGACCAGACGCTCGAGCGCATCCTCAACTTCTTCCCCGAGGCCGCGCACAAGAACGTGCTGATGAACCTCGCGCTGAACCTGAAGGCGGTGATCTCGCAGCGCCTGGTGGTCGGCAAGGACGGCCGCCGCCTGCCGGCGACCGAGGTGCTGATCAACACCCCGCTGATCCGCGATCTGATGCGGCGCGGCGAAATCCACGAGATCAAGCCGGCGATGGAAGCCTCGCTGCAGGAAGGCATGGAGAGCTTCGACCAGTGCCTGTTCCGGCTCTACAAGGAAGGCAAGATCGAGATGGAGGAAGCGCTGCGCGCGGCCGATTCGCGCGAGGGCCTGTCGCTCAAGTTCCGCCTGTCGGAAGGCGCGAGCGGCGAACACGATCCGTACGCGGACGTGTTCACGACCTGAGTCGCGGATGGCGAGCGAGGCTCGCCATGCCGCCTTGTCCGTCGTCCCGGCTCAAGCCGGGCCATCGCGAGCGCGCAGACAAGCGGACGATGGGCCCCGGCATGCGCCGGGGCGGCGGATGTGGGTGGCGCAACCAGCGCCACGTCCCTTTCCCATAGCCGCCCAGGCCGCGGCCTGCCCCGCATCGCCCGCGCTACGGCGGACAGTCCGGCTGGTTCTCGGGGCGGGCCAGATCGAATGCCGGCAGCGCGAGGCACGCCTGTTCGATGCGCAGAAGCGTGGGGTACGGCGACAGATCGAGCCCGAAGCGGCGCGCGTTGTACATCTGCGGAATCAGGCAGCAGTCGGCGAGCGTCGGGCTGTCGCCCTGGCAGAACGCGCCGGTCGCCGGGTTGTCCGCCACCAGCGCCTCGAACGCGGCGAAACCCTCGCGGATCCAGTGCTTGACCCACTCGTCGCGCTCCGGCTGCGGTACGCCCCAGGTGCGATCGAAGTACTGCAGCACGCGCAGGTTGTTGAGCGGGTGGATGTCGCAGGCCACCAGTTGCGCCAACGCGCGCACGCGCTGGCGCTCGCGCGCCGAGGCCGGCATCAGCGCGGGCTCCGGCCAGACTTCGTCGAGGTATTCGAGGATCGAGAGCGACTGCCGCAGCGGCCGCTGGCCGTGCATCAGCACCGGCACCAGGCCCTGCGGATTGGTGCGCAGGTATTCCGGCTTGCGCTGCTCGCCGCCGTCGCGCAGCAGGTGCACCGGCACCAGCTCGTAGGCCAGTCCCTTCAGGTTGAGGCCGATGCGCACGCGGTAGGCGGCGCTCGAGCGCCAGTACGAGTACAGCCGCAGGGTGTCGGTCATCGCCAGGTCCGGTTGCCGGCTTGCACTGTAGCCCGCGGGCGGATGCGGCGAGCGCCGTCCATCCGCCGCAAGGCGCGCGTCAGTCGAGCGGATAGCGTTCGATGCGCTGCTCGATCGCGCCGAAGATGCTGCGGCCCTCGCGGTCGAGCATCTCGATGCGCACGCGGTCGCCGAACTTCAGGAACGGCGTCAGCGGCTTGCCGTGTTCGAGCGTCTCCACCGTGCGCCGTTCGGCGAAGCAGGAGGCACCCAGCGAGGTGTCCTGGTTGGCGACGGTGCCCGAGCCGACGATCGTGCCGGCGCTGAGCGGCCGGGTCCGGGCGGCGTGCGCGACGAGCTGCGCGAAGTCGAACTGCATGTCCACGCCCGCTTCCGGTGCGCCGAACCACTCGCCGTTGATGTGGGTCACCAGCGGCAGGTGCACCTTGCAGTCGCGCCAGGCCTCGCCGAGCTCGTCGGGCGTGACGAACACCGGCGAAAGCGCCGAGCGCGGCTTCGACTGCAGGAAGCCGAAGCCCTTGGCGAGCTCGGCCGGAATCAGGTTGCGCAGCGAGACGTCGTTGACCAGACCGACCAACTGGATGTGCTCGGCCGCGCGCGCGGGCGTCACCGCCATCGGCACGTCGTCGGTGATCACCACCACTTCGGCTTCCAGATCGATGCCGTAGTCCTCGCTGGTCACCAGCACCGGGTCGCGCGGGCCGTAGAAGCCGGCGCTGGTGGCCTGGTACATCAGCGGATCGGTGTAGAAGCTCTCGGGCACTTCGGCGCCGCGCGCGCGGCGCACGCGCTCGACATGCGGCAGGTACGCGCTGCCGTCGACGAACTCGTAGGCGCGCGGCAGCGGCGCGGCGAACGCGGCGAAGTCGACGTCGAACGCGCCCTCCGCTGCGCCGGCGTTGAGCGCGTCGTACAGCGCGTTCAATCGCGGCGCGGTGTTGGACCAGTCCTCGAGCGCGCGCTGCAGGGTGGGGGCGATGCCGTCGGCGCGCACCGCGCGCGCGAGGTCGCGCGAGACCACCACGAGCGTGCCGTCGCGGCCGCCCTCCTTGAGACTTCCGAGCTTCATGCGTGTTCTCCGCGGATCAGAGCCGGGCGGCACGGTGCCCGGCGCGAATTGGTTTCAATTGTAACCAGAGCCGCCGCGCGTCCGGCATGGGAGGCCGGACAGCATCCGGCGCGCGCGTTCGACGCGCACGGTGGGCGGGCGTCATGGCGGGCGCCCTGCGGAGCCGCGGAACGACCATGCGCTGCGTCGCCGCCGCACCGCCCGACACGGGATCCCCCGCTTGCGCGGGGAAGAGGCGCCGAGGCCGCGGCGTCGGAACCGCGCACCATCGGGCACGAAGGTCGCCGCGAGGGTTGCGCGGAAACGGCGGCGCAGAAACGACGAATCCCGCACGCGGCGGGATTCGTGGATGACCGTCGGACGGTCGAAGATGGCAGCCCCGGATGGATTCGAACCACCGAATGCCTGGTTCAGAGCCAGGTGCCTTAAACCACTTGGCGACGGGGCTGTGGAACGCGATGGATTGTAGCGCGAAAAGCTTAGCGCTTCGAGAACTGGGTCGCGCGACGGGCCTTGTGCAGACCGACCTTCTTGCGCTCGACCTCGCGGGCGTCGCGGGTCATGAAGCCGGCCTTGCGCAGGTCGGTCTTCAGCGACTCGTCGTACTCCACCAGCGCGCGGGCGATGCCCAGACGGATGGCGCCGGCCTGGCCGGTGGTGCCGCCGCCGCTGACGGTGGCGATCACGTCGAACTTGTCGGTCGCCTGCACCAGCTCCAGCGGCTGGCGCACGATCATGCGCGCGGTCTCGCGGCCGAAGAACTCGTCGAGCGGACGGTCGTTGATCAGGATGCGGCCGCTGCCCTTGCGCAGGAACACGCGGGCGGTGGAGGACTTGCGGCGGCCGGTGCCGTAATTCTGCTGCGTGGTAGCCATGGTTGACCTTAGATCTCCAGCGGCTGCGGCTGCTGGGCGGTGTGCGGATGCTCGGAGCCCTTGTAGACCTTGAGCTTGCGGAACATCGCGCGGCCGAGCGGATTCTTGGGCAGCATGCCCTTCACGCCGATCTCGATCACGCGCTCCGGATGGCGCTGCAGGGCCTGCTCCAGCGTCTCGGTCTTCAGGTTGCCGATGTAGCCGGTGAAGCGGTGATACTGCTTGTCCTTCAGCTTGTTGCCGGTGACGACAATCTTCTCGGCGTTGATCACGACGATGTAGTCGCCGGTATCGACGTGCGGCGTGTAGACGGGCTTGTGCTTGCCACGCAGACGGCGGGCGAGTTCGGAGCACAGGCGGCCCAGCGTCTTGCCGGTCGCGTCGACGAGGTACCAGTCACGCTGGACCGTCTCGTTCTTGGCGGAATAAGTCTTCATGTGACTGTGCGGGTACCTTGCCGGGCTGGTTCCGGGCGCCTGGGCCGGCGGAACTTCGCCTCGCGTTGTAGAGGGGTGGAGCGAAAGAAGCGGAATCATAGCGGCAGCGACCCGCCCGTGCAAGCGGGCCGGTCGCGACCGGGTGCGGATGCTAGCATCGCGGCGATGCCGCCGCAGCCCGTGCCCGATCCGCTGGCCGCCCTGTCCGATCGCTGCGTGCAGTGCGGCCTGTGCCTGCCGGCGTGCCCGACCTACGCCCGCGAACGGCTCGAGACCGAAAGCCCGCGCGGCCGGATCGCGCTGCTGCGCGCCTGGGCGCTGGAGGCGGCGGCGCCGACGCCCGCGGGCGAGGCCCATCTCGATCATTGTCTGGGCTGCCGCCGGTGCGAGGCGGTATGCCCGGCCGGCGTGCACTACGGCGAGCTGCTGGTCGAGGGACGGCGACGCCAGCGCAAGCGGCGCGGCGCCGCATGGCGGCAACGGGCGCTGGAGGCGCTGGCGGCGCGGCCGCGGCTGCTCGACGCGCTGCTGCGGCTGTACCGGTCGCTTCACCCGCTGCTGCCGGGCCCGCTGCGTCCGCTGCCGCGGCCGCCGGGCGCCGCGCCGGCGCCTTCTCCGTCGACGGCGGCTGCGGCCATCGCGGTTTTCCGCGGCTGCGTCGGCGGCGTGTTCGAGGCGCCGGTGCGGGACGCCTTCGTGCGCCTGTCCGCGGCCGCCGGGCTGGAAGTGGTCGAACCGCGCGGGCAGACCTGCTGCGGTGCGCTGCACGCGCACGCGGGCGCCGCGGAGAGAGCGGCGCGACTGGCGGCGGCGAACCGCGCCGCGCTCGCCGCCTTCCCGGTGGTGGCCACGATCGCCAGCGGTTGCCATGCGCACGTCGCCGCGGCGCGCGGACCGGCGGCGACGCGCGATGCGCTCGAGCTGCTCGCCGAACACGCCGAGCGTCTGCGCTTCCGTCCGGCACGGGTGCGGATCGCGCTGCACCTGCCGTGCACGCAGCGCAGCGTGGTGCGCTCCGATGCGGCGTTGCGGCGGCTGCTGGCCCAGGTGCCGGCGCTGGAGGTGGTGGAACTCGATGCCGGCTACGGATGCTGCGGCGCGGCCGGGTCGCACATGTTGCTCGATCCGCGGCGCGCGGCCGCCTTCCGCGCGCCGCTGGTCGCCGCGATCCGGCAGTCCGGCGCGAGCTGCGTGCTGAGCGCGAACATCGGCTGCCGCCTGCATCTGGCGCCGGCGTGCCCGGTGCCGGTGCGGCATCCGCTGGAGGCGCTCGCGGACTGGCTGGCGTCCTGAGCCGGATGCCGACGTCCGCGCCGCAAGGGGCGGCGTACACTGGCGGCATGACCGCACGCACTCTCTCCCCGCTCGATCGCATCCTGGCCGACTCCCAGCGCGCGCTGGAGACCGTGTTCGCGCGGCCGCCCGCGCACCGGCCCAACCCCGCGGCCGACACGCCCGACGTGGTGCTGCACGAGGACGAACGCCGCCACGCCGCGGGGTTGATGCGGATCAACCACGTCGGCGAGGTCTGCGCGCAGGCGCTGTACGTCGGCCAGGCGTCGGTCGCGCGCGATGCGGGTACGCGCGCGCACCTGCTCGCGGCCGCGCAGGAGGAAACCGATCATCTGGCCTGGTGCGCGGACCGGCTGCACGAACTCGACAGCCGTCCGAGCCTGCTCAACCCGCTCTGGTACGCCGGCAGCTACGCGATCGGCCTGCTCGCCGGTCTGCGCGGCGACGGCTGGAACCTGGGCTTCGTGGTGGAGACGGAGCGGCAGGTCGAAGCGCATCTGGACGAACACCTGCAGCGCCTGCCGCCCGCCGACGCGCGCAGTCGCGCGATCCTGAGCCAGATGAAGATCGACGAGGCCCGCCACGCCGACAACGCCCAGGCCGCGGGCGCGCGCGCGCTGCCGATGCCGATCCCGCGCCTGATGTCGCTTGCCTCGAAGGTGATGAAGGCGGTGGCGTATCGGGTGTGAGGTGGCGGGCGGGTCCGGATTCCGACTCGCTCGCGCGATCGCGGCGCAACCGGCGCGCGGAACGCGGAAGCCCGCCAGACGGCGGGCTTCCGGTGCTGGGCGATGCGCGGCCGACGCTCAGTCGATCAGATTGCGGCCGTGGTAGAGCTCCTCGATCTCGCGCTTCAGCCGCGCCTCGATCTTCATCCGCTCCTTGAACGAGAGGTTCTTCGCCTTCTCCTCGAACAGGTAGTTGTCGAGGTCGAACTCCTTCAGGTGCATCTTCGTGTGGAAGATGTTCTCCTGGTAGACGTTGACGTCGAGCATCTCGTAGCGGTTCTTGATGTTCTTCGCCAGGTAGTCCTGGATCGAGTTGATCTTGTGGTCGATGTAGTGCTTCTTGCCCTTGACGTCGCGGGTGAAGCCACGGACGCGGTAGTCCATGATCACGATGTCGGACTCGAAGCTCTCGATCAGGTAGTTCAACGCCTTCAGTGGCGAGATCACGCCGCAGGTGGCGACGTCGATGTCGGCGCGGAAGGTGGCGATGCCGTTGTCCGGATGCGTTTCCGGATACGTGTGCACGGTGATGTGCGACTTGTCCAGGTGCGCGACCACCGCGTCGGAGATCAGCTCGCGGCCGGCGTCGCGCTTGTCGATCACCGGCTGCTCGGAGATCAGGATCGTGACCGACGCGCCCTGCGGATCGTAGTCCTGGCGGGCGATGTTGAGGATGTTCGCGCCGATGATCTCGGCGACGTCGGTGAGGATCTGCGTCAGGCGGTCGGCGTTGTACGCCTCGTCGATGTACTCGATGTAGCGCTTACGCTCGTCTTCGGACGCGGCGAAGCTGACGTCGTAGATGTTGAACGACAGCGCCTTGGTGAGGTTGTTGAACCCCTGCAGCCTCAGGCGCGGCAACGGCTTGACCACTTCGGATCCCCGGTCTGACCAGCGAAGGCGGCGATTATGGGCCAATCGGCCCCCCGGGGGAACGCGCGCGGGGCGTCCGGTTGCCCGGGGTTCGGAGAGGTGCCGCGCTGTTCACGAACGTGACGCGTTTAACCAATTTGCGCCACGCCACGCTCAAGCCTAAAGTGCGGCTGAACATCCCCCGATCCCCCTTCCGCCATGACCGCCTCCCTGGTTGCCTCCAACCCGACGATGCGACGTTCCCAGAGTCCGCTGATGCCGGACGCGTCCACGATCGAGCGTTTCCTGGCCCACTGCCACCGCCGGCGCTACCCCTCGCGCACCGACGTGTTCCGCCCCGGCGACCCCGCCGGCACGCTGTATTACGTGGTGTCCGGCTCGGTCAGCATCATCGCCGAGGAGGACGACGGCCGCGAACTGGTGCTGGGCTATTTCGGCTCGGGCGAATTCGTCGGCGAGCTGGGCCTGTTCATCGAAAGCGACCAGCGCGAGGTGATCCTGCGCACGCGGTCGGCCTGCGAGCTCGCCGAGATCGGCCACGAGCGGCTGTACGACCTGCTGCTGACCCGGCTGTCGGCGGATGCGCCGAAGCTGCTGTACGCGATCGCCGCGCAGATCTCCAGACGTTTACTGGACACCACGCGCAAGGCCGGCCGACTGGCCTTCCTGGACGTCACCGACCGCATCGTGCGCACCCTGCACGACCTGGCGAAGGAGCCGGAGGCGATGAGCCATCCGCAGGGCACCCAGATCCGGGTGTCGCGGCAGGAGCTGTCGCGCCTGGTCGGCTGCTCGCGCGAGATGGCCGGCCGCGTGCTGAAGAAGCTGCAGGCGGACGGCAAGCTGTACGCGCGCGGCAAGACCATCGTGCTGTTCGGCACGCGCTGAGGCATGGCGCAGGCGGCGGCCTCCTTTCCCGCCGAGGCGGTGACCGTGCGCCCGGCCGAACCGGCCGACGCGCCGGTGGTCGCGCGGCTGCTCACCGTGCTGGGCTACCCGTGCGATGCGCGCGAGGCCGCGGTCCGCATCCAGGCGGTGCGCTCGGACCCGCGCCAGCAACTGCTGCTGGCCTGCGTGGGCGGCGCCGGCTGCGGGCTGCTCGGCCTGGACACGCTCTACTACGTGCCGCTCGGCGCCCCCACCTGCCGCATCACCGCGCTGGCCGTGCTGCCGGAGGCGCAGCGCTGCGGCGTCGGGCGGCGCCTGGTGCGCGAAGCCGAGCGGCGCGCGCGCCAGGCCGGGGCCAGCCGGCTCGAACTCACCAGCGCGGCGCACCGGGCCGAGGCGCACGCGTTCTACCGCGCGCTCGGCTTCGGCGAGGGCGCACTGCGTTTCGTCAAGGCTTTAGGCGCCTGAACGCGGCGGATGCGCCCGTAACGGCATCGTCCGCACGCATCCCGTACAACGGGCGCCTTTGCCCGACCGGATGACCGGATGGATTGGCTGGGTCAGGAGTTCCTCTTCTTCGTGCTGGTCGGCCTGCTGGCGCAGCTCATCGACGGCGCGCTCGGCATGGCCTACGGGCTGATCTCCTCGTCGGTGCTGCTGTCGATGGGGCTGCCGCCGGCGACGGTGTCCGCCAGCGTGCATGCGGCCGAGGTGTTCACCACCGGCGTTTCTGGCGGCGCGCACGCCCTGCACCGCAACGTCGACCGTCGTCTGTTCGTGCGCCTGGCGGTGCCGGGCATGCTGGGCGGCGCGGTCGGCGCCTACCTGCTCACGCGCGTGCCGGGCGATGCGGTGAAGCCGTTCGTGTACGGCTATCTCGTGCTGCTGGCGCTGGTGATCCTGGGCCGGGCCGCGCTCGGCAGGCGCAAGGCGCGCAAGGAGATCCGCCACGTGCCGGCGCTCGGGCTGGTGGCGGGGTTTCTGGACGCGATCGGCGGCGGCGGCTGGGGGCCGATGGCGACCTCGACCCTGCTCGCGCGCGGCGGCCACATCCGCACCACGATCGGCTCGGTGAGCGCGGCGGAGTTCTGCGTGACGCTGGCGACCTCGATCTCCTTCATCGTCCACATCGGCCTCACGCACTGGGAGGTCATCGCCGGCCTGCTGGTCGGCGGCGTGATCGCCGCGCCGCTGGCGGCCTGGCTGGTCAAACGCGTCCCGGAGCGCCCCGCGCTCGGCGCGGTGGGCGTGCTGATCCTCGGGATCAGCGGCTACCAGCTCGTGCGCATGCTGGGCTGAGGCTCAGCCGGGCAACGGCTCGCCGCCGCGGTCCGGGCAGCCCCAATTGAGGATCGGCGTGCCCGGCGGCAGCGTGCGGCGGAAGAACTCGACGCGGTCGGGTTTCGGATTCACCACCACCGGCCGGCGCGCGGCCTGCAGCAGCGGCAGGTCGGCGCTGCTGTCGGAATAGGCGATGGCGATCTCGCCGGCGAACCCGGCCTCGCGCAGCATGCGCATCTTCATCGCGTGGTGGCAGTGGCGGCGCGCGATCACCGCGCCGAAGCGCGGGCCGACTTCGGTGCCCACCACCGGCACGTCCTCGTGGGCGACGAAGGCGAGGATCGCACGCGCCAGCTCCGGCGGCGCGCCGGTGGCGATCACCACACGGTCGCCCGCCTCGCGATGACGGTGCAGCACGTCGAGCGCGTGCGGCAGCAGCCGGCGGCGGATCGCATCGGCGTTGCCGGCGACGTAACGATCGATCAGCTCGTCGAGATCGCGCCGGCGCTTCAGGCCGATCGTGCCCGCCCAGACGAACGCGGAGATGCCGGCGCGTCGCGTCGGCAGGAACGCGATCATCGGCGCGAACACCGGCGCGATCAGCAGCGCGAGCACGCGCCGCCACCACGCGCGGCGGATCATCCAGACGAACAGGTGGCTGCCGGAGTCGCCGTCGTACAGGGTGTGATCGAAGTCGAACACCACCAGCGGCGCGTCCGCCTTCGCCTGCGGATAGCGCGGCCCGGCGAGGCTCATGGGGCGAACAGCTCGCGCAGCGCGCGGCCGGGGTCGGGCGCGCGCATGAAGCTTTCGCCGACCAGGAACGCGTGCACGCCGGCCGCGCGAAGGCGGGCGACGTCGACACGGGTGGCGATGCCGCTCTCGGTGACCAGGATGCGGTCCGGCGGCACCGCGTCCTTCATCGCGAGCGTGGTGTCGAGCGAGACCTCGAACGTGCGCAGATCGCGGTTGTTGATGCCGATCAGCGCGCAGTCGGTCTGCAGCGCGCGCTCGAGTTCGTCGATGTCGTGCACCTCCACCAGCACGTCCATGCCGAGCTCCATCGCCAGCCCGGCCAGTTCGATCATCGGCCCGTCCTCGAGCGCGGCGACGATCAGCAGGATGGCGTCGGCGCCGATCAGGCGCGCCTCGTACACCTGGTAGGGATCGACGATGAAGTCCTTGCGCAGCACCGGCAGCGTGCAGGCGGCGCGCGCCTGGCCGAGGTAGGCGTTGCTGCCCTGGAAGAAGTCGACGTCGGTCAGCACCGACAGGCAGGCGGCGCCGCCGGCCTCGTAGCTGTGCGCGATCGCGGCGGGGTCGAAGTCGGCGCGGATCACGCCCTTCGACGGGCTGGCCTTCTTCACTTCGGCGATCACCGCCGCCTCGCCGGCGCGCACGCGGCGCTCGATCGCGCGCACGAAGCCGCGCGCCGGCGGCTGGTGCGCGGCGCGCGCGCGCAGCTCCGCGAGCGGGCGGATGCGGCTGCGCTGGTCGATCTCCTCGCGCTTGCGGGCGAGGATGCGGGTCAGCACGTCGGTCATGCGAACGAGGATTCCTTCAGGCCGTAGGCGCGTTCAACGCGGGCGACGCGCAGTTCGAAGTGGGCGTACCAGCGGCGCCGCCCCTCGGCGCGGGTAGCGGCGTGCTCGGCGTGCGCGCGCCAGGCGGCGATCGCCTCCTCGCTGTCCCAGTACGACACGGTGATGCCGAAGCCGTCCGCGCCGCGCACGCTTTCGGCGCCGAGGAAGCCGGGTTGCTGCGACGCGAGCCGCATCATCCGGTCCGCCGCTTCGGCATAGCCGGCCTCGTCGTCGGCGGTGCGTTGCGAACTGAAGATGACGGCGTAGTACGGCGGCGCGGGAAGGCGTGCGAACGGGGCGGGCATGGCGGCGGCGGTCGGGAAGCGGGGCACTATTCTGCGAGCTCGCGGGTCGCCGCGACGAAGGCATCCAGCCTTTCGCGCGCGGCGCCCGAGGCGATGGTCTGGCGCGCGCGGGCGATACCGTCGTGGATCGACTCGGCGACACCGGCCACGTACAGCGCCGCGCCGGCGTTGAACGCGACGATCTCGCGCGCCAGGCCGTCGCGGTTCTCCAGTGCGGCCAGCACCATCGCCTTCGATTCCAGCGCGTCGGCCACGCGCAGGTTGCGGCTGTGCGCCATGGCGATGCCGAAGTCCTCCGGGTGCACGTCGTACTCGCGCACGCGGCCGTCGCGCAGCTCGCCGACCAGCGTGGCCGCGCCGAGCGAAAGCTCGTCCATGCCGTCGCGGCCCCACACCACCAGCGCGCGTTCGGCGCCGAGCTCCTGCAGCACGCGCACCTGGATGCCGACCAGATCGGGGTGGAACACGCCCATCAGGATCGCCGGGGCGCCGGCCGGGTTGGTCAGCGGACCGAGGATGTTGAACAGCGTGCGCACGCCCATCTCGCGCCGCACCGGCGCGACCGTCTTCATCGCCGGGTGATGCACCGGCGCGAACATGAAACCGATGCCGGTGCGGGCGATGCACGCGCCTACCTGTTCCGGCGCCAGCTCGATGCGCGCGCCGAGCGCCTCGAGCACGTCGGCGCTGCCCGACTTCGAGGAGACGCTGCGGTTGCCGTGCTTGGCGACCTTGGCGCCGGCCGCGGCGACCACGAACATCGAGGCGGTCGAGATGTTGAACGTGTGCGCGCCGTCGCCGCCGGTGCCGACGATGTCGACCAGGTGCGTGCGGTCGGCGACCTCGACCGGCCGCGCGAACTCGCGCAGCACCTGCGCCGCGCCCGCGATCTCGCCCACGGTCTCCTTCTTCACCCGCAGGCCGGTCAGGATCGCCGCGGTCATCACCGGCGACACCTCGCCGCGCATGATCTGCCGCATCAGATCGACCATCTCGTCATGGAAGATCTCGCGGTGCTCGATGGTGCGCTGGAGCGCTTCCTGGGGGGTGAGGGGCATGGGCTGTGTCGGGGAACGGGGAACGGGGAACGGGGAACGGGAACGGGAACGAGAACGGGGAACGGGAACGGGGAGCGGGGAATGTCGGAAGCGGGGCGCGAGCTATCCGGTTTCCGGTTCCCGGTTCCCCGTTCCCCCGCTCTCCAGGAAATTCCTCAACAACGCATGCCCATGCTCGGTCAGGATCGACTCGGGGTGGAACTGCACGCCCTCGACCGGGTGCTCGCGGTGGCGGAAGCCCATGATCGCCTCGAAGCTGCCGTCGGCGTGCTCGGTCCAGGCGGTGATCTCCAGGCACTCGGGCAGGCTTTCGCGTTCGACCACCAGCGAGTGGTAGCGCGTGGCCTCGTAGCCGTCGGGCAGGCCGGCGAACACGCCGCGGCCGGTGTGGCGGATGCGCGAGGTCTTGCCGTGCATGATGCTCGCCGCGCGCACCACGCGGCCGCCGTAAGCCTGGCCGATGCTCTGGTGGCCGAGGCAGACGCCGAGGATCGGAATGCGCGCGCCGAGCCGTTCGACCACCGCCACCGACACGCCCGCCTCGTTCGGCGTGCACGGGCCGGGCGAGATCACGATGCGCTCCGGCGCGAGCTTCTCGATCTGCTCCACCGTCAGCGCATCGTTGCGCTCCACCCGCACCTCGGCGCCGAGCGCCTGCAGGTACTGCACGAGGTTGAAGGTGAAGCTGTCGTAGTTGTCGATCATCAGGATCACGGCAGGTGACTCCGCGCAGGCTCAGGTGTCATGACCGAGCTGCCCCTGTTCGAACTCGCGCGTCTTGCGCACGGCCAACTGGTAGCCGCGGCCGATCACTTCGCAGTGCCCCTCCAGCGTCGCCACCAGGCCGTCGATGCCGAGCTTGGGCGTCTCGGTGCGCACGCTCGCGATCTGCCGGGCGACGGCCTCGCGTTTCCAGTGCGTGCCGCGCAGCTTGGCCCACAGCCGCACCAGCGCGTTCGGCCGCCGCGGGCGGCCGAGCCGCGGCGGCACCCACAGGTAGTCGTCGAAGATCATCACGCCGCCGACCTTCAGCATCGGCCAGCACATCACGCCGTCGGCCAGCGCGCCGAACGCCGAGTGCCAACCGTCGACGTAGACGATGTCGTAGGGGCCTTCGACCTGCTTGAGCATGCGGTAGCTCGGCCCGGCGTACTCGGTGATCCGCTCGCGGTGCGCGGCGGTGTTGGCGCGGAAGCGCGCGCGGTAATCGCCGTACACCGGATCGACCGCGAACAGGTCGATGCAGTCGATGCGGGCATCCGGCGCGGTCAGCACGTGCTCGCACAGCCAGCGCGTGGAGCGGCCTTCGAAGCTGCCGATCTCGAGCGCGCGCAGGCCGGGGCGGCCCCTGTAGGGCGCCAGCCACGCCTCCCAGTTCGGGATGTTGTGGGCGAACCAGTCGGTGTGGAAACCGCCGTTGCTGTCGCTCATCTCACAGTCCCTTTGCCGCCTGCGCCACCGCACGGAACAACGCGCGGCCCTTGTTCATGGTCTCGTCCCATTCGCGCACGGGATCGGAGTCGTGCACGATGCCGGCGCCGGCCTGCACGTGCAGGCGGCCGTCCTGGATCACCGCGGTGCGGATCGCGATCGCGGTGTCGGCATCGCCGTGCCAGCCGATGTAGCCGACCGCGCCGGAATAGACGTTGCGCTTGACCGGCTCCAGTTCGCGAATCACCTCCAGGGCGCGGATCTTCGGCGCGCCGCTGACGGTGCCGGCCGGGAAGGTGGCGCGCAGCACGTCGGCGTAGCTCAGCCCCGGCTGCAGGCGGCCGGTGACTTCGCTGACGATGTGCATCACGTGGCTGTAGCGCTCGATCACGAAACGCTCGCCCACCTCCACGCTGCCGGGCAGACTGACGCGGCCGACGTCGTTGCGGCCGAGGTCGATCAGCATCAGGTGCTCGGCGCGCTCCTTGGGATCGGCCAGCAGCTCGGCCTCGAGCGCATCGTCCTGCTCCGGCGTGGCGCCGCGCGGGCGCGTGCCGGCGATCGGACGCACGGTCACCTCGCCGTCCTTGAGCCGCACCAGGATCTCCGGTGAGGAACCGACCACCTGGGTGCCGCCGACATCGAGGAAATACATGTACGGCGACGGATTGAGCGCGCGCAGCGCGCGGTAGACGTCGACCGGGCGCGCGTTGAACGGCACCGACAGACGTTGGCTCAGCACCACCTGGAAGATGTCGCCGGCGCGGATGTATTCCTTCGATTTCTCGACCGCGGCGATGAAGCCCTCGCGGGTGAAGCCGGAGACGAAGTCGCCCTCGTCGAGCGCGCGGCCGGCCAGCGTCTCCGGATAGCCCGCCCCGCCCTGCCGCAGCCGGTGCGCGAGCGCGTCCAGCCGCCGGTGCGCGCGCGCGATCGCGCGCGGCTCGCGCGGGTCGGCATGCACGATCAGGTACAGCCGGCCCTTGAGGTTGTCGAACACCGCGACGTCCTCGCTCTGCATCAGCAGGATGTCGGGCGTGCCGAGTTCGTCGGGCTTGCCGCCGCCGCGCAGGCGCGGCTCGATGTATTCCACGCACTCGAAACCGAACCAGCCGACCAGGCCGCCGGTGAAGCCGGGCAGGCCCTCGACGCGCTCGACTTCGAACGCGGCGCGCAGGCGCTCGACCTCGGCGAACGGATCGGCGACCTCGCGCGTCTCGACGACCTCGCCGTCCTCGATCACCTCCAGCCGATGGCCGCGGAACGCGTACACGCGGCGGGCCGGCAGCCCGATGATCGAGTAGCGCCCGAAGCGCTCGCCGCCTTCGACCGATTCGAACAGGTAGGTGTACGGCCCGTCGGCCAGCTTCAGGTAGACCGACAGCGGGGTGTCGAGATCGGAGAGGACTTCGCGGACGACGGGAACGCGGACGGCGCGGTCAGCGGGCGAGGCGGCGGGCGTACGGGAAGACGGGGTCACGCGGCATTTCCTTGGAGGGCGACGAAGCGGCGGCGGCGGAGGCCTGGGGCCACCATCGCCACGCCGAGTCGGCCATCAGGAAACGCGGGCTCGCCTGCACGTTCATCGGGGCTACTGTAGCCGCTTCGCGGCGCGGCGGCGAGCGGCGCGACGTGTGGCCTGGCGGGTCAGGGGCCGCTCGTCCCGAGCCGTGAACCGGCGAGCGCCCTCACTCCAATCCCTTTCGCGAGCGGAGAGGGGCTGCTCGGTCCTGGGCGGATCACACCGGCACCACGGCCGGTGGCGGTTCGCCTTCGTCCGGGTGGGGGGCCGGCAGCGGCGTTGCGGGCGGCGAGAGCAGCGGACTGTCGGGCGGCAGGTGCATGCGCAGCCGGCCGCCGACGCATTCGATCCGGAAGCGCGAGGCGGTCACCGGCTCGCCGTCGAGGTTGAGCGTGAGCGGCGCATCGGCGTCCAGATGCACCCACGGCAACTGCGCGGTGGCGGCCACGCGTTCGAGCGCCGCGTGCCGGCCTTCGGTCAGCAGGGTGCCGACCGTGCCGCCGAGCTCGCCCTCCAGCTCGGGCACGACGGTGACGTCCAGCCGACCGTCGTCGATGGTCGCCTTCGGGCACAGCACCTGCCCGCCACCGGCCTGGCGTCCGTTGCCGATGCCCAGCGCGAGGAAGCCGCCCTCCCAGGCGAAGTCGGGGCCGACCAGACGCGCGCGCACCGGCTCGATGCGACCGAGGCGCGCGATGCCGGTGACGAGGTAGGCCAGGCCGCCGAGCAGCTTCTTGAGCCCCTCGTCGGTTTCCACCGTGACCTGCGTGCCGAAGCCGCCGCTGGCGAGGTTGACGCACCAGTGCAGGCGCGGCGCGGCGTCGCCGTCGTGCGCCTGCACGCGCAGCACGTCCACCGCCCGCGCGGGTTGCCGGTGGATCAGTTCGAGCGCCTCCAGCGGCGCCTCCGGCACCGCTGCGGCGGTCGCGAAGTCGTTGCCGGTGCCGAGCGGCAACAGCCCGAGCGAAGGCACGCGCGGTCCGTCGCGTTCGGCCAGCACCGCGACGATCTCGCCGAGGGTACCGTCGCCGCCGCCGCTGACCAGCGTGTCGACGCCCTGCTCCGCCGCCTCGCGCGCGTACCGCGCGGCATCGCCGCGCTCCCACGTCACCCGCACCTGCAGCGCCACCCGTTCGCGCAACGCGTGTACGGCCTCGCGCACGGCCTCGTCGGTGGCCGCCTTGCCGTTGAGGATCAATCGCCAGCACGCCGCATCCCGCCACGTTGCCGGAGGCGCCGTGAAGGCCGGCGGCACGGCAGTCGTCGCCGCGTCCGCCGATTGTCATGCCGCCATCACATGAGCTGCGGAAAATGGAAGGCCATTCGCAAGGACGATGGGCGGAGGCAGGAGCGCCTCCAATTTTCCGAAAGGCCGATGGCTCAGGGCGGGCGTCGGCCTTCTTCTTTGCGGCTCAGCGCACCGCGTCCACCGCGGCGCGCATGCGGCCGATGACCTCGGCGTAGTCGGGCGCGCCGAAAATGGCCGAGCCGGCGACGAAGGTGTCCGCGCCCGCGGCCGCGATCTCGCCGATGTTGTCGGCCTTCACGCCGCCGTCGATCTCCAGCCGGATCGCGCGCCCGCTGCGGTCGATCATCTCGCGCACGCGCCGCAGCTTCGGCAGCGCCGAGGGGATGAACGCCTGTCCGCCGAAGCCCGGATTGACCGACATCAGCAGCACCAGGTCGAGTTCCTCGAGCACGTAGTCGAGCACCTCGACCGGCGTGGCCGGGTTGAGCACGAGCCCGGCCTGGCAGCCGTGCGACTTGATCAACTGGATGGTGCGGTGGACGTGGCGGCTGGCTTCGGGATGGAAGCTGATCAGGCTCGCGCCCGCCTTGGCGAAGTCGGGCACGATGCGGTCCACCGGCTCGACCATCAGGTGCACGTCGATCGGCGCGCCGACGCCATGCCTGCGCAGCGCTTCGCACACCATCGGGCCGATCGTCAGGTTCGGCACGTAATGGTTGTCCATCACGTCGAAATGGACCCAGTCGGCGCCGGCGGCGAGTACTGCATCGACCTCCGCGCCCAGCTTCGCGAAGTCGGCGGAGAGGATCGACGGGGCGATGACGGTCGGCTGCATGGCGGTGCCTGGGGAAAGTGCTGCATTGTACCGCTGGCATGCAGCGCTGTTCGGCTCGCGGTAGGCGCGCCGCGGAGGTATTCGCGGCGCGCGCACCGGCGTGATCGTGCCACGCGAAGGTGGGTCGCGCCGGCATTGCCCTCAATGCAAGACCATCCGCGCCGCCTGCTGCGCCTGTGCCGGGACGGTCGAGGACTCCTGCGCCAACGCCTGCAAGGCCCTCGCGCTCTCGTGCGCCGGCGGCGGCGGCGTATCGAGATCGACCGCCGCGCGAAAGCCGGGCACGGTGCCGACCACCCAGAGCCGATCGCCGACGACCGTCGCCCGCTCGAACTGGCCGGCATGCTCGATGCCGCTGCGGCGCGCCGCCAGCACCGCGGCGGCGACGGTATCGTCCGACAGCGTCGCCGGCACCTGCGCACGGATGCGCTCGAACAGCGCCCGGTCACGGGCGGGCAGCGTCGAATGATCCAGAGATGGAGCCGGCGTTGCATGCGGCGCAGGTGCGGACGGCGCGCGCGCGGACGCCTCGTCGATCGCGGGTGACGGCAACCCGCGCGCCCGGAGCCAGGACCGCGCTGCGTCCTCCGCGGCCTGCACCTGACGCTGCAGGCTGGGCAGCACGGTCGCTGCCATGCCGTGCCGGTCGAGCGCCTCGGCCCCGGACGGCCCGGCATGCCGGGCCAGGCCGGACAACGAGAGCCCATCGATCGGGTTGGCCTTGGACGCGGCGCCGATGCCACCCGCCAATGCGGCCCCCGCGGCCGCACCCGCGGTGGGCAGACGCGAGGCGCCGGCCCGCAGGCCACGCGCGGCCCGGTCGAGGGTCGCATCCGCCTGCTCGCCCGCCCGTACGGGGCGTTCGCGCTCCTCCCCGGCCGCGGTCACGGTGACGCGTTCCAGCGTGACGATGGCATCGGCCGCCGCCGCGCGCACGGCGCGGGCGTCCTCAGCGGCGTCGCGGCGCGATTCGGCCGCTTCGCGCGCATGCTCCCTCAGCGCGTCCCGTCCGACCCGCTCCCAGCTCACGGCCTTGCGCTCCGCCCAGTCGCGGACGCCTTCGGGCACCAGCGACGACCGCCCGAGCCGGCGCAGCAGGTCGGCGCCGCCGTTCGCGGCCGCCGCCTGCGCCCTGCCTTGCCACTCCTCGAACCAACTCTCGATACGCCCGGCGGCTTCGCGCTGACGCGCCAGCGTTTCCCCGCCAAGCGCCACCGCGACCTTCCCGAGCGCGCCCGCCGCGCGCACACGGGCCGCCGCCGCCTCGCCGCGCGCGCGTCCGGCGACTTCCAACACGTCCCCGCCTGCGTCGACCCCGTCGGCGGTCCGCTGCCATGCCGCCGCCTGCACCTGCGCGGCGCGCTTGCCCAGGTGGGCGCCAAGCGCCGCCCCCTGCGCGATATCCAGCACCGGCCGGGCAAGCACGCCCACCTCCGCCAGGCTGGGACGATGCTCGCGCTCGACCAGTCGATCCTCGCGGAACGTCCAGGCGTCGAGCGGCTTCGCGGTCCCGGCCGCGAGCGGCAGCTCGCGCAGCAGCGCATCCACATCGCCCAAGGCCAACCGGTCCACGAACGCCTGGACCGAGGGTCGCGCCTGCCGTGGCACCTGGTCGCTCAGCGCGCGCTGCAGCAGCGCCCGGCCCTCCGGCAGCTCGCGCAGCAGATGCGCGGTCTCCCGCAGCACTCCGGCCACCTGCGCGCGCCGGTACGCGTCGAGACGCCCCATCGGGTTCTGCAGGCCGTCGTTGAGCAACTCGCCCTCGACCTGATACGCGCTCACGCGGCGTTGCAGGTCCGTGTAGACGGGCACGCCGTTCTCCCGCGCGAAGCGGCGCGGCGTCCCCGGGTGCAGGCCCGCCGCGTTGAAGGTCGTCGCACGGCGCCCGGTCACCGCCGACATCGCCGAGGCCATTCCGCCACCGAGCGAGTGGCCGGCGTATTCGGCGTCGAGGCCAACGCGGTCCAGCTCGAAGGCCAGGCGCATGGCGCGGTCGTAGTAGTCCGACCTCAGCCCGATCGACTGCGGGAAGTTGTTGGCCAGGAAGTCCTCTGCCGCCGTCTCCCGCAGCGAACCGTCGGCAAGCTGGATCAGGCCGGTAGAGCCCTTGATGGCAATGACAGGCTTGTGCCCCGGTCCCAGAATGGCAGGATCGGGCAGGTAGATTTCGGCGCGGAAACCGGAATCGTCGGGCTTGAGATAAGCACGCAGCTTGCTGTCAGAGATTCCCGCCAGGCCCGGCGCGTACTGCCGGAGCACATCCAGGTTCTCGCTGGCACGTATCCAGCCGACGGGCGGCTGCCGTTCCTCCGGCGGCGCGGCCGTGCCCATGGCGGCCGCGTACACGTCCGTCGCCAGCAATGCCATCTGCTGGTCGTGATACAGCGCCTGCAGCGCGTCGGCCCGGCGCAGCGCCTCGGGCTCGCCGCTGGCACGCAACTGCCGCAGCAGCGTCTGCCGCGCTACAAGCTCCTTTTCCGTCAGCATCCACAACCTCCTTGTCAGTCACTAGAGCAGGGGGATCTGGTGCTCCTCATAGGGAAGTCCGAAGCGCTTGCGCATCTCCCGGATCCGATGGGGCAACGGCGGGCGCTCGATCCCGTGTTCCAAGAGCCACTGCTGGCAGCGACGCTGCCACTCTACCTGTTCCGGAGCAACCGGAAGCCAGAAGATCTCATCGACGATATGGGACTGATCTTTCGACGCATCCGGTGCGCGCAGAAAATTGAGGCGCGGGTCCGCACCGTGCTGCAACAGCCAGTACGCCTCCCTGAAGGCACCACGTCCCACGTAATCGCCAAGAATCGTCGAACCTTGGCTACGCGCATTCACATCCGCCCCCCGCTCCACCAGCAGCTTCACGTTCTCCCACTGGTTACCGGCGAGGAACGCCTGTAGCAGCAACGTCTCGTCATTCGAGTTGCGCGTGTTCGGATTGCCGCCGTGATCCAGCAGCAACTTCAAGTAGATCGGGTCGTCCGCCTTGGCCGCCCACACCATCGCGTTGTTGTGGTAGCGGTCGCGGAAATCCGCGTTCACGTGGCGCGCGCGATGCGGCATTTTCGCGTTCGGATCCGCCCCGTTCTCCAGCATCGCCTTCAACCCCGCCGGATTGCGGGTGAGGATCGGCCAGGCCAGAAGGGGCATGCCGTCCACCGAGAAGATCCGGTCCGGATCGACGCCCTCCTCCTTCATCAGCCGGCGCACTTCCGCCACGTCGCCCCGCTCGGCCGCGATCGCCAGTTCCTGCGCCTTGCGGTTGCCGGGGAAATCCTGATCCACCGGAAACGACGACTGCCAGCCCAGCGGCAGCAGCGCATCGCAGGCCGTCACCAGGACGGCGGCCAACAGCAGGCCGGCCACACGCAGCACGATCGAGCGCATCACGGTCCCTCGCGGTGTTTTTCCGGCGCCTTTGTAGCGCAGGGGTCGACGCCGGGGGAAGCCGCGAACCTCACCGCTTGCGGCGCAGGGTCCTGATGCGGTCGTAGGCGGCGTTGATCTCGCGCGCCTTGGCCTCGGCCTGGCGGCGCAGGTCGTCGGCCGCGCCGGCGAAGCGGTCCGGGTGGTATTGCGAGATCAGGCGGCGGTAGGCCTGCTCGATCTCGACGTCGGTGGCGTCGGACGTCAGGCCGAGCACGCGGTAGGGGTTCTCGCGCGGGCCGAGCTTGAACCAGTCGGCGTCGAACGCGTGGCCGATCAGCAGGCCGATCGCCGCGCCCAGCGGCGGGTTGCCGCGCAGCAGCAGCCAGCCGGCGATGAAACCGAGGAGTTTTCCGTACCAGCGCCGTTGCATCCGCAGGCCCTCCGCGTCGCGCGCAGTGTACCTGCAGGGCGGAGCAAGCCGGCGTACACTGCGCGGCCCCGCTGCCTGCCATCGTGAGGGCCGCTTGTCCACCACCCTGCTCCAGTCCGACCTGCCGGGACTGCCGCTGCGCCATCGCGGCAAGGTGCGCGACGTGTTCGACGTGCCGGCCGAGCGCCTGCCGCCGGGCGCGCCCGCCGGCGACTACCTGCTGATCGTCGCCACCGACCGCCTCAGCGCCTTCGACGTGGTGCTGCCGGACCCGATCCCGGGCAAGGGCGAGATGCTGTGCCAGATCAGCAACTTCTGGTTCGAGAAGACCGCGCACATCGTGCCGAACCACCTCACCGGCATCGACGTGGCGCAGGTGCTGCCGGCGGGCGTCGACCCGACGCCGTACGCCAAGCGCGCGGTGGTGACCCGGCGGCTGAAGCCGGTGCCGGTGGAGTGCATCGCGCGCGGCTACCTGATCGGCAGCGGCTGGAAGGACTACCAGCGCACCGGACGCGTGTCCGGCATCGCCCTGCCCGACGGGCTGCGTCAAGCGGAGAAGCTGCCGGAGCCGATCTTCACCCCTTCGACCAAGGCGGCAGTGGGCGAGCACGACGAGAACATCGACTTCGACACCGCGGTGCGCCTGTGCGGCGCGGAGCTGGCCGAGGCGGTGCGCGACGCCACCCTGCGCCTGTACCGCTACGCGGCCGACTTCGCCGCCGAGCGCGGCATCCTGCTGGCCGACACCAAGTTCGAGTTCGGCACCGATCCGGACGGCCGCCTGTACGTCATGGACGAGATGCTGACGCCGGACTCCTCGCGCTACTGGCCGGCCGACGAGTACACGGTCGGCACCAGCCCGCCGAGCTTCGACAAGCAGTTCGTGCGCGACTATCTGGAGACGCTCGACTGGGACAAGACCCCGCCCGGCCCGCGCCTGCCGGTCGAGGTGATCGAGCGCACCCGCGCCAAGTACGCCGAGGCACTGGAGCGGCTGGCGGGTATCCGCATCGACTGAGCGCCCGGCGGTTGCACGGCCGCCGCCGCGGGTGCACGCTCGGCGCGGTCCGTCCGCACGGGTTTTCGCCATGCACGCCGCCGCCGAAACCTCGACCGCCGAGCGCCCGATCGACCGCTGGTTCGCGCAGTACTCGGGCGACCATCGCAACGCCACCAACCAGCGCATCCACGTGGTGGCGGTGCCCTTGATCCTGTGGAGCGTGATCGCGCTGCTGTGGTGCGTGCCGGCACCGGGCACCTGGTTCCGGCCCGGCATCTGGGCGGCGCTGGCGATGCTGCCGGCCTGGCTGTTCTACTGGCGCGCCTCGCGCCGGCTGGGAGCGGGCATGCTGCTCGTGTTCCTGCTGCTGTCCGCGCTCACCTGGGCGCTGCACGACGCGCTCGGCGTGCGTGGGCTGCTGACGCTGGCCGCCGCCGTGTTCGTGCTGGCGTGGATCGCGCAGTTCGTGGGCCACAAGATCGAAGGCCGCAAGCCCAGCTTCCTCACCGACCTGGTGTACCTGCTGATCGGGCCGGCCTGGGTGCTGGTGAAGCTGTACCGCCGGCTGGGACTGGCGTACTGAGCGTGCCGCGCGCGGGCCGGCGCCGCGTCCGCTGCTGTCCGGCGAAGATTCCCGTCGCTCGCGCGCAAGCGGGACCGTGGACGTGGCTGCAGCTTGCGTGACGTCCATGGCTCCCCGCTTTCGGGAACTCATCGACGTTGGCTGCAGCTTGTGCATCCACTGCACGGGGCGGCCGGGGCGGGCACACTGTGCGCCCCTCCCTCCGCCGTCCTGCGCATGCCGCCGCGCGACCTCGTCCTCGTCCTGCTGATCTGCCTGGCCTGGGCCGGCAACTTCCTCACGTCCGCCTACGCGCTGCGCGAGATTCCGCCGCTGCTGTGCACCGCGCTGCGCTTCGCGCTGCTGGCGCTGCCGCTGGCATTCCTTCTGCGGCGTCCCGCCGCAGGCCAGTGGCCGCGGCTGATCGCGGCCAGCCTCGCGGTCGGCGTGCTGCATTTCGGGCTCAGCTTCATCGCGCTGAAGCTCGCGGGCGATCTGTCCTCGCCGGCGATCGTGCTGCAGAGCTACGTGCCGATGACCGCGCTGCTCGGTTGGGCGGTGCTCGGCGAGCGCTTCGGCTGGCGCACCGGCCTTGCGATCGCCGTCAGCTTCGCCGGCGTGCTGGTGCTCGGCTTCGATCCGCTGGTGCTGGACCGCCCGCTGTCGCTGCTGGTGATGCTGGCCTCGGCGTTCTTCCTCGCCGTCGGCACCGTGCTGATGAAGCCGCTGCGCGGGCTGACGGTGTGGAGCCAGCAGGGCTGGATGGCGGTGCTCAGCATCCTGCCGCTGCTGGCGCTGAGCCTGTGGTGGGAGCCGCAGGGGCTGGAGCTGGTGCGCATGGCCGGCCCGCTCGCGTGGTCGGGCGTGGCCTATTCGGCGTTCGTGTCCTCGCTGCTCGGGCACGGCCTGTACTACGTGCTGGTCCAGCGGCATCCGATCGCGCAGGTGACGCCCTGGCTGCTGCTGGTGCCGGTGCTGGCGGTCGCGCTCGGCGTGCTGGTGTGGGGCGACCGGCCGGGGCCGCGTCTGCTGCTGGGCGGCGCGATGGTGCTGGGCGGCGTGCTGATCATCGCGCTGCGCGCGCTCGCCCGCGCGCGCACCGGCGGCACGCCGACCGCGCCGGAGGCCGAACGCCTCGATCCGGGCACGCGCGCCTAGAAGCCGAACATCCCGGCCTGCGGCCGGAACGCGCGCGGCGCATAGCCGAAATCGCGCACGGCCGGGGCAGCGTCGAACACCAGATCCTCGCGCAGACGCGCCACCGCGGCATCGCCGAAGCCCTGCGCGCGTCCGGTCAGACGTGCCGCGCCGAGCACGAGCGCGAACGCGGGCGACGGCAGTTCGATCAGACGC
The DNA here is from genome assembly GCF_007923255.1 of Vulcaniibacterium thermophilum. Taxonomy (GTDB): domain Bacteria; phylum Pseudomonadota; class Gammaproteobacteria; order Xanthomonadales; family Xanthomonadaceae; genus Lysobacter_F; species Lysobacter_F thermophilum. Next base: position 66,890 of record NZ_VOHJ01000015.1, read on the forward strand.
GGCTTCGACGGCAACGCCGCCAGCACGCGCGCGACCATCTCGCGATACGGCACCGCCTCGCCGCCGGGCGTCGCGTACGCGCGTCCCGCCGACGCGGGCGCATCGAGGCAGCGCACCGCCGCCTCGGCCAGATCGTCCACGTGCACCGGCTGGCGCAGGCCGCAAGCGCCGCGGGGCAGCACGAACGCGCGGTAACGGTGGGCCAACCGCGCGATCCGCGTCAGCGTGGCATCGCGCCCGGCGCCGTACACCAGCGTCGGCCGCAGCACGGTCGCGTCCGCGCCGCGCACGCGCGCGGTGGCGAACAGGCTCGACTCGGCGGCGTGCAGGCGCGCGGCCACGTCGCGTTCGTGCGGATCCTGCGAGTGCCGCTTCGCCTCGACGCTGGTGGAGCCGAAGGCGATCACGCGCGGCACCGCGACCGGCGCCTGCGCGTACCAGCGCGCGAAGCCGTCCAGCGGACCGCAACTGAAGATCGCGTCGATCGCGGCCGGCGACGCCGTCTGCTCGAACCCGCCGCGCAGCCAGCGCACGCCGGGCAGCTCCGGCTGCGGCGCGCGCGAAGGCGCGAGCGCGGTCCAGCCCGCCGCCTGCAGCCGTGCCAGCAGCGCGCGGCCGATCTGGCCGCTGCCGCCGAACACCAGCGCCTGCCTCATGGCGTCACGGCATCCCGGCGCGCGCGGGAAGCGTCAGCCGCAGCCAGACGTAGCCGATCAGCGCCGAGATCACCGAAGCGCCGAGGATGCCGAGCACCGCGGCGTCGTAGAGCGCGCGCTCGGCATAGGCGAGCGAGGCGATGAACAGGCTCATGGTGAAGCCGATGCCGCACATGAAGCCCAGGCCGAGCATGGCCGCGAAGCCGGCGCCGTCCGGAAAGCGCGCCCAGCCCAGCGCACGCAGCAGCAGCGCGGCGCCGACGATGCCGACCGGCTTGCCGATCACCAGCCCGAGCACGATACCGAGCGGCAGCGCCTCCATCGCATCGGCAAGCTGCAGTCCGCCGAGCACCAGCCCGGCGTTGGCGAACGCGAACAGCGGCAGGATGCCGTAGGCGACCCAGGGATGCAGCGCGTGCTCGAGGTGCTCCAGCGGGGAGTGCTCGATCTCGTCGTCGATCGCATTCTTCGGATCGACATGCGGAATCATCAGCCCGGTCGCAACGCCCGCCAGCGTCGCGTGCACACCGGACTTCAGCACGCATACCCACAGCACCACGCCGAGCAGCAGGTAGGGCGTCAGCGCGCGCACCTTGCGCCGGTTGAGCAGCAGCATCGCCGCCAGCGCCGCGCCGGCCCAGGCCAGCGCGGTGAGCGACAGCCCGTGCGAGTAGAACAGCGCGATGATCAGGATCGCGATCAGATCGTCCACCACCGCGATGGTGGACAGCAGCAGCTTCATGCCGGTCGGCACCCGCGAGCCGAGCAGCGCCAGCACGCCGAGCGCGAACGCGATGTCGGTCGCGGTCGGCACCGCCCAGCCGCGCATCGCACCGGCATCGCCGCGGTTGAGCGCGGTGAACAGCAGCGCCGGCACCACGACGCCGGCCGTGGCGCACACCAGCGGCAGGATCAGGCGGTCGCGGCCGGCGAGCTGGCCGCTGAGCATCTCGCGCTTGATCTCCAGCGCGACCAGCAGGAAGAAGATCGCCATCAGGCCGTCGTTGATCCACAGCAGCAACGGCTTGGCGATCTCGAAGGCGCCGATGCGGATCTGCACCGGCATCGTCTGGAACGCCTCATAGGCGTGCTCCAGCGGCGAGTTGGCGGCGATCAGGGCGAGCACGGCGGCGCCGATCAGCATGATGCCGCCGGCGGCTTCCAGCCGGAAGAACTCGGCGAGCGCACGCATCGCGCGGTGCGGAAGAAGGGGTGCTTGCGTCATGCGCGGCAGTATAGCCAGCGCGTCGCGCGGCTCAGGCGTGGATGAGCAGCAGTTCGAATCCGATCCACGCCAGCAGCGCGGCGACCAGAATGCCGCCTTCGGCCTTGCTGAAACGCTGGTCGCCGCGCAGCATCGGGTACAGCATCAGCGCGAACGCGAGCGCGGCCGGCAGTTCGAAGCGCACGAACGACGGCGGCAGCGGCAACGGCCGGAACAGCGCCATGCCGCCGACCACCAGCAGCAGGTTGAACACGCTGGAGCCGATCACGTGGCCGGCGACCATGTCGCCCTGCCCGCGCCGCGCCGCGGCGATCGCGGCCGCCAGTTCCGGCAGCGCGGTGCCGATCGCCACCGGCAACAGACCGGTCACCAGCGGCGTCATCCCGAGCCCCAGACCGAGCACCGGCGCGTGCTCGACGATCAACCGCGATCCGAAGTACAGCAACGCCACCGCGATCGCGACGCGCAGGAGGTTCTGGCCCAGCCCGGTCGACGTGCGCGCATAGCGTTCGATCTCCGCGCGCACGTCGGCGTTCTCGCCGCGCGTGCGCCGCAGCGCGAACGCGAACGCGGCGGCGAACGCCGCCAGCAGCACGCCCCCTTCCACGCGCGACAGCGCGCCATCGAGCCCCATCGCGATCGCCGCCGCGGTGCCGAGCATCAACACCACCAGCAGCGGCGTGAGCGCTCGCCAGCGCACGGTCATCGGCGCCAGCCACGCAGCCACGCCGAGCGTCAGGCCGAAGTTGACCACGTTGCTGCCGACCGCGTTGCCGAGCGCCAGCGCCTGCCGTCCCTCGACGATCGCATGCACGTTGACCGCCAGCTCCGGCAGCGAGGTGGCAAACGCCACCAGCAGCAATCCGGTCACGAACGGCGAGGCGCCCGCCCGCTGCGCCAATCCCGAGGCGCCGCGCACCACCGAGTCGCCGCCGAGTGCGAGCAGCACCAGCCCAAGGAGAAACCAGCCCGTCGCTTCCAGCATCGTTGCCTCCGCTCAACTGCAGCCTTCGACGTAATCGATCTGCGGCGGCACCCCGAGGCGCCAGCGCGTGACGCGCCCCTGCGCGTCGGTCTCGAACAGAAGCACGCCCGCGCCGCCCTGCGGATCGCGGATGCGCAGGTACTGGCCGCCATCGACGTACTTGTGCGGCTGCGCCTCGGCATCCGGATAGAGGCGAAGCAGTTCCGTGCGCGGCATACCCACGCGTCCGCCGCCGGGCGCCGTCACATCCGCGGTGTCGACATCGACCCGCACGAAGCGGCCGCCTTCGATCATGAAACCGAAGCGGAACACCTCCGGCCCGCCCGCCGGCACCAGGTAGTGGCAGCCGCCGGGCTCCTGCGGCTGGCCTTCCAGCGTTTCGCCCCAGGCCTTCCGCAGCGCGTCCGCCTCGGCGCCGAACGCCGCCTCGCCGAAGCCGCGGAAGTCGAGGCGGCCCGCGCCCAGCCGACCGGCGCCGTCGACCGGAGGCGAAGCGGATGCCTGCGCCGGCGCGCGCGGCGCGGTCGCCGGCGGCACGTCCTGCGCCGGGTTGTCGACGGGCGCGGTCGGCGCGTCGGCATCGCGCGGCTGGCAGGCGGCAACGGCAGTCACGACGAGCGCCAGGATCGCGCGGCGCATGGCAGGGCTCCGGTGGGACCGCCGGCAGCTTAGCAAGCCCCTGCCAAGGCGACGCGATGACCGGGGTGTCACCGCTTCTTCATCATCGCGGCGCAGCCTGCGCGCGCGTCATCGGACAGAGGGATGGAGCGGCGATGCCGTACCGCAAGACCGCGCGCGGGCCGCGCTTGCCGCCCACGACCGCACGCTGAGCCTGCTCGAACGCCGCGTGCCGATCCTGTGCGACGGCCGGCGCGACGCCGGCGCGCTGCGCGAGATCGCGCCGGAAAACGGGTTACCGGCGCTCGCGGCCGCGCGCCAGGCGGCCGGCGAACCCGCGGCGCGCGTCGCCCGAGCGTCAGCGCGGCGGCTGGAAGTGCTTCTGCAGTCCCGCCCAGCACGCCTGGTAGTCGCGCTGGCGGTGCGGCGCCTCGAGCGCCTGCCGCGTCGGCCGGATCACCGCGCGCGTCTCGAACATGAAGGCCATGGTGTCGGCGATCACGTCCGGCTTCGAGAGGTCGGCGTTGGACGCCTTCTCGAACGTCGCCGCGTCCGGGCCGTGGCCGCTCATGCAGTTGTGCAGCGAACAGCCGCCCGGCACGAAGCCTTCCGCCTTGGCGTCGTACGCGCCATGCACCAGCCCCATGAACTCGCTGGCGACGTTGCGGTGGAACCACGGCGGCCGGAACGTGTGCTGCATCGCCAGGATGCGCGGACCGAAGATGACGAAGTCCATGTTCGCCGTGCCGGGCGTGTCGCTCGGCGAGGTGAGCACGGTGAAGATCGACGGATCGGGATGGTCGAAGCTGATCGAGCCGATCGTGTTGAAGCGGCGCAGGTCGTACTTGTACGGCGCGTAGTTGCCGTGCCAGCCGACCACGTCCAGCGGCGAATGGCCGATCGGCGCACGCCACAGCCGGCCCTGGAACTTGGCGATCAGCTCGAACTCGCCCTCCACGTCCTCAAACGCGGCGTTCGGGGTGAGGAAGTCGCGCGGATTGGCGAGGCCGTTGGAGCCGATCGGCCCGAGATCGGGCAGGCGCATCAGCGCGCCGAAGTTCTCGCACACGTAGCCGCGCGCGGCGCCGTCCGGCAGCGCGACGCGGAAGCGCACGCCGCGCGGGATCACCGCGATCTCCTGCGGCTCGACGTCCAGCACGCCCAGCTCGGTCTCGATGTGCAGCCGGCCCTGCTGCGGCACCAGCAGCAGTTCGCCGTCGGCGTCGTAGAAGAAGCGGCCCTGCATGTCGCGGTTGGCGGCGTACAGGTGGATGCCGACGCCGCCCTGCGCGGCCGGCCCGCCGTTGCCGGCCATGGTGAACAGGCCGTCGACGAAATCGGCCGGCGCCTCCGGCAGCGGCAGCGGGCTCCAGCGCATCTGGTCCGGCGCCACCACGTCCTCGAACACGTTGTGGAAGCGCGGCTGCGCGTAGGCCTGGAACGCGCCGTGGATCGCGGCCGGGCGGATGCGGTACAGCCAGCTCCGGCGGTTCTCGCGCCGCGGCGCGGTGAACGCGGTGCCGGAGAGCTGCTCCGCGTACAGGCCGTGCGCCACCTTCTGCGGCGAGTTCTGCCCGACCGGCAGCGTGCCGGCGAACGCCTCGGTGGCGAATTCGTTGCCGAAGCCGGACTGGTAGCCGGTGCTGGCGATGGTCATTCGGTCGCTCCCCCTTGCGTCTGTCCCTTTCGCGTTGCTGACACCGCTTTCGCGCACCCGATGACGCGCATGCACGCGGCCGGCCGCCTTCGATGCGGCGACCGGCGCGGAAGCGGCGTGGTTGCGGCTTACAGCACCCCGCGCCGCATCTGGTCGCGTTCGATGCTCTCGAACAGCGCCTGGAAGTTGCCCTCGCCGAAGCCTTCGTTGCCCTTGCGCTGGATGATCTCGAAGAAGATCGGCCCGATCGCGTTCTGGGTGAAGATCTGCAGCAGCTTACGGCTCTTGGTCTCCGGATCGGCGTCGATCAGGATCCTGTTCTTCTGCAGGCGGGCGACGTCCTCGCCGTGGTTGGGGATGCGCTGGTCGATCACCTCGAAGTAGGTGTCGGGCGTGTCGAGGAACTCGATGCCGGCCGCGCGCATCTTCTCCACCGTCTCGTAGATGTTCTCGGTGAACAGCGCGATGTGCTGGATGCCCTCGCCGTTGTACTGCTCGAGGTACTCGTTGATCTGCGACTTCGGATCGGACGATTCGTTGAGCGGGATGCGCACGATGCCGTCCGGCGCGGTCATCGCCTTCGACACCAGGCCGGTCTTGGCGCCCTTGATGTCGAAGTAGCGGATCTCGCGGAAGTTGAACAGCTTCTCGTAGTACTCCGCCCACTTCTCCATGTTGCCGAAGTAGAGGTTGTGGGTGAGGTGGTCGATGAAGGTCAGACCGAAGCCGGCGGGATTCGCCTCGGCGCCTTCGACCGGCACGTAGTCGGCATAGACCGAACCGGCGTCGCCGTAACGGTCGACCAGGTACAGCATGCAGTCGCCGATGCCCTTGATGACGGGCACGTCGACCGCGCGCGATTCGGCCTTGTGCGTCACCGGCTCGGCGCCGTTGCGCACCACCGCGTCGAACACCTCCCGCGCCGGCTTGCGGAAGCGGATCGCGAAGCCGCAGGCGCACGGGCCGTGCGCGCGCGCGAAGTCGGCGGCGAAGCTGTCCGGGTCCTCGTTGAGCAGGAAGTTCACGTCGCCCTGCCGGTAGACGGTGATCGGCCGCGAGCGGTGCCGCAGCACCGCGGTGAAGCCCATGCGACGGAAGTAGTCGTGCAATCGTGCGCCCTGTCCCTCCGGGGCTGCGAATTCGACGAATTCGAACCCGTTGATGCCCAGCGGGTTCTCGAAGGTGGTCACCTGCATGCCGGTGTTCGGCTGGGAGACATGGGGCTGCGCGTTCATGAACTCGGGCCTGAAGGGGCGGATACCCGATGTTATAGTTTCATCTGAAACTATCCGCAAGCGTATCGCCGCATGGACCGCAAAGCCCGTTCTGCTCCCGTATCGACTCGTGAGCGCCATCACACGGTGCTCGACCTGGAGCACTTCCTTCCCTACCGGCTGTCGGTGCTGTCGAACCGGGTCAGCGGCGCGATCGCGCGGATGTATTCGGAGCGCTTCGGGCTGAGCGTCACCGAGTGGCGCGTGATCGCGGTGCTGGGACGGTACCCCGGGCTGTCCGCCAGCGAGGTCGCCCAGCGCACGGCGATGGACAAGGTGGCGGTCAGTCGCGCGGTCGCGCGTCTGCTGGAAAGCGGTCGCCTGCAGCGGGACACCGACGGCGACGACCGCCGGCGTTCGGTGCTCAAGCTCAGCCGCGCGGGCTACCGCGTGTTCGACCAGGTGGCGCCGATGGCGATCGCGTTCGAGAAGCGCCTGCTGGACGGCATCAGCGCCGAGGAGCGCGCGCTGCTGTTCCGGCTGCTGGACCGCCTGGACGAGCTGGAGCTGCAGGCGGAGGCGGAAGGGCCGTGACCTGCAGGAGCAACTGTCTTGTGGCCTAGGCAACCCTAGGCGCCCAAGGCGCCTGATCGCGTGCCATGGCGTTGAGCATGGTGAGGTACTTGCGCATGCAGGCGACGACGGCGACCTTCTTGGGCTTG
>NZ_VOHJ01000016.1 GCF_007923255.1 Vulcaniibacterium thermophilum
CAGCCCCGGTTGCGCGGCGGCGCGCGCCGGCGGCGGCGCGGCGCGCGCGGGGGCCGGTTCGGCCGCCGGCGCAGCGGGCGCCGGCGCCTCGCCCTCGCGCTCGTACTGGGCGCGGAACTTGGCCAGCAACGGCAGCCCCAACGCCTCCGCGAGGCGTTCCGTCTCGCTGGTGCCGTAGGCGAGGGCGACCGGCAGCACGCCGGCGTCGCGCAGGCCGTCGAGCAGCGTGCGCGCCGTGGCCGCGTCGGGCAGACGGGTCAGGCCGCCGAGATCGACGACCACCGCGGCGCGCGCGAACAGCTTCGGCGCGCGCTGCACGCGGCCGCGCATCTCCTCGACCAGGCGCGGCACGTCGAGCACGCGCACCCGCAGGTTGGCGATGCCCACCTGCCCGAACTTCAGCTCGCCGGCCTGTTCGTAATCCGCGGCCACGCTCACGGATGCGTCCCCGTCGACAGTTCCGGCATCGGCGCGGCGACGCGGCGCGGCTGCAGGATCCACGGCACGCGCGGCAGCGCCTCGCCGTAGGTCTCGCGCACCCACTCGTAGCTGCACAGCGGCTTCATCAGCATCGCCGCGCGCAGACCGGTCTCGGGCATCACGTGCTGGCCGACCTCGTGGAAACCGAAGCTGCCGTGGAACAGCAGCGCGGGATCGGCGCCGCCTTCCAGGAACACCTCGCAGGCGATCTGCGGATAGCGCAACTCCGCATAGCTCTGCGCGTCGGCGTAGAACGCCCGCCCCACGCCGCCGCCGCGACGGCGGCTGGCGACCACGATGCGGTCGATGTAGAAGAAGCGGGGATGCCGCTCGCGGAACCAGCGGAAATTGCTGCTGTCGTGATCGGACGCGCTGCCGAAGCCGACCATGAAGCCGGCCATCTGGCCGTCGCGCTCGGCGATGCGGAAGTATTCGGCGCGTTCGTGGAAATAGCGCAGGCGCGCCGCGTCCAGCGGCAGGATGGCCGGGCCGGCGGCGTTGTTGAGGGCCAGTACGGAATCCAGCTCGTGCTCGCGCACGTCGCGGACGACGATCGACATTCCACACTCCGTGAAGAGAACGGCCGTCCGCGGCGGTACGGCCGCGGCATTATCGCACGGCGACCGGCCGGGCCAAGGCCGGGGCCGCCGCGTCCTCGAGCCGAAGCGTTCAGGCGACGGCATGACTTTCGGACGGCTCCGTGCCGGATCGATGGGGCTAGCATGCGGCCATGCTGAGCCGGCTCAACCACATCCGCCTGCTGCGGTACGCCGGGCTGTTCACCTGGGCGATGGTGGGCTGCTGGCTGCTCAACATCTGGCTCGACCCCGGCTACCTGCAGTCCGAATCGCCGGCGGTGCAGACCGAGATGCGGCTGGTGATCCTGCGCTGGGTGATCGCGTACCTGACGTTCGGCGCGGTCTACTGGTGGATCACCCGTTCGCTCGGCCAGCGCCGGCCGGGCTACGTCGACCACGCGCTGCTGCTGCTGCTGACGCTGGCGGCGATCGGCGTGAGCTATTTCTCCAGCACCGGCCTTGCCAGCGTGCTGCTGATGGTGATGGCCGGCCTGTTGCCGTGGCTGCTGCCGCTGCGCGTGGGCGTGGCATGGCTGGTGATCAGCAATCTGGCGATCATCCCGGTGTACGTGAACGCGGTCGATTTCCCGCCGGTGATCGCGGTCGTACAGGCCCTGTTGTACGCCGGCTTCTCGACGTTCGTGTTCGTCACCGCGCTGGTGGCCAAGCAGCAGGCCGAGGCGCGCGAGGAACAGCGCCGGCTGAACGCCGAACTGCGCGCGACCCGCGCGCTGCTGGCGGAAAGCGCGCGGGTGAACGAGCGCACGCGCATCTCGCGCGAGCTGCACGATCTGCTCGGGCATCACCTCACCGCGCTCAGCCTGAATCTGGAAGTCGCCGGCCACCTGAGCGAAGGGCGCGCCAAGGAGCACGTGCAGCAGGCGCACACGCTGGCGCGGCTGCTGCTGACCGACGTGCGCGAGGCGGTCAGCCAGTTGCGCGAGGGCGGCGCGATCGACCTCGGCGCCGCCTTGCGCCCGCTGGCCGAGAACGTGCCGGCGCTGGACATCGCGATGGACATCGAATCGCCGCTCACGCTCGACGACCCCGAGCGCGCGCACGTGCTGCTGCGCTGCACGCAGGAGATCATCACCAACGCCGTCCGCCACGCCGGCGCGCGCCACCTGTGGATCACCGCGCGCCGCGACGCCGACCGCATCGCCATGACGGCGCGCGACGACGGCCGCGGCGCCGACCAGCTCACCGCCGGCAACGGCCTGCGCGGCATGCGCGAACGCCTGCAGCAGTACGGCGGCACACTCGACATCGACACCCGGCCGGGGGCGGGCTTCAGCCTGCACCTGAGCCTGCCGGCCTCGGCCTCCGCCAAGGCGGTCCGCGAAGGAGCCCTGCCATGACCCAGAATCCCGTTCCCGATCCGATCCGCGTCGTCCTGGTCGACGACCAGACCCTGGTGCGCCAGGGCGTGCGCTCGCTGCTGGCGCTCGCCGAGGGCATCGAGGTGGTCGCCGAGGCCGCCGACGGCCGGCAGGCGGTCGAGCTGATCCCGCAGGTGCGTCCGCACGTGGTGCTGATGGACATGCGCATGCCGGTGATGTCGGGCCTGGAGGCGCTGCAGACGCTCGCGCGCACCGGCCAACTGCCGCCGACCATCATCCTCACCACTTTCGACGACGACCAGCTCGTGCTGGCGGGCATCAAGGCCGGCGCCAAGGGCTATCTGCTGAAGGACGTCTCGCTCGAGCAGTTGGTCGGCGCGATCCAGACCGTGGCGGCCGGCGGCTCGCTGGTTCAGCCGGCGGTCACCCAGCGGCTGCTGTCCGGGCTGGAGCACATGCGCAACGAGTTCGTCAGCCTCGACCGCCCGGATCCGCTGACCGAGCGCGAGACCGAGATCCTGCGGCTGATGGCCGGCGGCTTCTCCAACAAGGAAATCGCCAACTCGCTGGGCGTGGCCGAGGGCACGATCAAGAACCACGTCTCCAACATCCTGTCCAAGCTCGGCGTGCGCGACCGCACGCGGGCGGTGCTGAAGGCGTTCGAGTTGCAGTTGGTGTAGCGGCAGGGAACAGGGAACAGGGAACAGGGAACAGGGAACAGGGAACAGGGAACAGGGAACAGGGAACAGGGAACAGGGAACAGGGAACAGGGAACAGGGAACAGGGAACAGGGAACAGGGAACAGGGAACAGGGAAGGGCGGTGCCCGCAACGCGCCGGTGGCCAGCGGGCGTTCCCCGCGTCCCGATCCGTGCCGCACCGGAAGGCAGGGAAGGGCCGAGCGCAGTGGCCGGGAACGTGGCCGCCCTTCCCAAGGCCGCTTCCCGCACCCTTTTCCCTTTTCCCTTCTTCCCTTTTCCCTGCCCCTCTTGACGCCCCCTTGGCGTTTCGCCCGGCAGAGCTTCCTTGCTACGATGGCGGTTCTGCGCCTCGGCCCCCGGGCCCGGGCCGGACCAGGCCCTGGAGAATCCGTTAATGACCCGTTTGATCGAGATCCTGATTTCGCTGGCGATCGTCACCGTGCTGTTCCTGGGCGTGGCCCTGGTGCTCCCCTCCAAGCGCGAGCTGGAGCATTCGGTGGAGACGAACCGCAAGCTCACCATCGTGTTCGATACGATCAACAGCCTGCGTCGCTTCGACGACTGGCATCCGGTGGTGCTGCGCGACCCGAAGGTCAAGATCGAGCTTTCCGGCCCCGAGTCCGGCGTCGGCGCGACCATGAACTACAGCTCGCAGGAGCGCGGCATCGGCGACGGCAGCTGGAAGATCGTCGAGTCGGTCCCGCGCCAGAAGGTGGTCTACGAGATCCAGGACCAGCAGCGCGGCCGCGACAAGCGCATGACTTTCACGCTGACGCCGACCGGCCGCAACAACCGCAACGTCAGGATCACCCAGCATTACTCGGTCGATTACGGCTGGAACCTGCTCGGCCGTTATTCCGGCCTGTACGTGAGCAGCAACGTCGGCGAGGACATGAAGATCGGCCTGCAGCGCCTGTCGAACATGCTGGCCGGCGTGCCGAACTACGACTACGCCGACCTCTACAAGGACAATCCGGCCAACGCGCCGCGCCTGGGCGAGCGCGCCGCCGAGACGCTGCTGACGGTCGCCGCCGCCGTCGAGCGCGACAACGTCAAGGTCCAGAACCAGATGAAGGGCAATCTGGAGTGGATCCGCAAGGTCATGACCGCCAACGGCCTGGAGGCCGCAGGTCCGGTGCGCATCGTCACCAACGAGTTCGGCAGCGAGACCTACTCGTTCGTCGTCGCCCAGCCGGTCCGTCGCGCCGGGGGCGAAGGCGGCAAGGTCGAGGGCATCAAGCTGGAAGGGCCGGTGGAGGTGATCCACAACGAACCCACCCGCATCGCGGTGATGCCGTTCACCGGCCACATGGCCAATCTGCCGGTCGCGCGCGACGCCCTGCGCGCGTGGGCGCTGACCCGCGGCTACGAGACCACCGAGCGTCCGTACGAGAACTGGCTCGATGGCATCGACGCCGGCTTTACCGAGAACGGCCGCTACGAGGTGGTGTGGGCGGTCAAGTAAGCCCCTCCGTCCTGCGAAGACGCGCCGCCCTGCGGCGCGTTTTCGTTTGCGGCATCTGACGCGGAGCATCGCCATGGACTTGCCATCGCCCGCCGCCGGCCGTCCCGCCGCGCACCGCGCGCTCGCCTGCGCCGGCGCGCTGCTCGCCGCCGCGGCCGTCGCGCTGCTGGCGTACGCGGCGCATGCCGCGGGCCCCGCGGCGCAGACGCGCCTGCAGGCCGCGGGATCGATCGCGGCCCTGCACGGCATCGCGCTCGCCGCGCTGGCGCCCGGTGCGGCCACGCGGCCGGCGCGGGTCGCGCTCGGCGGCCTGCTGCTCGGCACGCTGCTGTTCGCGGGCAGTCTGGTCGCCGCGCACGTCTTCGGCTGGCCGACGCGGCTGGCGCCGTTCGGCGGCATGCTCGCGATCCTGTCCTGGCTGCTGTACGCCGCGGCCGTCGCGAGGCGCTGACGATGCCCCGGCATGCGCGCGGATTCGATACCGAGGCCGCCTTCGACCACCTGCGCAGGCGCGACCGCAGGCTGGCGCGCTGGATGGAGCGGCTCGGCCCGATCGCCCCGGACCCGCGCTGGCGGCGGCCGTTCGATCCGGTCGACGCCCTGGCGCGCGCCATCCTCTACCAGCAGCTCTCCGGCAAGGCCGCGGCCACCATCGTGGCGCGCGTGGAGAACGCGATCGGCAGCGACCGCTTCCATTGCGACACGCTGGCGCGCGCGGACGATGCGACGCTGCGCGCGTGCGGCGTGTCGGGCAACAAGCTGCTGGCGTTGCGCGATCTCGCCGCCCGCGAGGCCCGCGGCGAGATCCCCACGTTGCGCCGGATGGCGACGATGGACGAGGACGCGATCGTCGCCGCGCTCACGCCGATCCGCGGCATCGGCCGCTGGACGGTGGAGATGATGCTGATCTTCCGCCTCGGCCGGCCGGACGTGCTGCCGGTGGACGACCTCGGCATCCGCAAGGGCGCGCAGCAGGTCGATCGCCTCGATGCGATGCCGGCGCCGAAGCGGCTGGCCGAGCGCGGCGAGCGGTGGGGCCCCTATCGCAGCTACGCCAGTCTGTACCTGTGGCGCATCGCCGATCTGGCCGCGTCCGCGAAGACGCCGACGCCGCGCTCGCAGGAGTGACGGTGGGGCGGCGCTGGCGCCGCCGAGATTGGAATTGCCGGCGCGAGCGGAATGGGCCCCGGCCTGCGCCGCGGCGACGGGATACGGGCTGCGCCGCCGGAGCGCAGCGAGGATTCGGGATTCCGGATTCGGGATTCGAGATCGCTGAGCTCTGATCGCCCATCCCTGATCCCGAGCCCTGATCCCTGATCCCTGATCGCCAATCCCTAATCCCGAATCCCCGACAAACCAGGCCGCCAGCACCAGTGCCACGGCTCGTAGACGATGCCGTGCGGGTTGTCGCGCGGGTAGCTCATGGCGAAGCCGAACGCGCCGGCGTTCGCGCGCAACCAGGCGAACGCGGGCGTGAGTTCGAACGATTCCTCGGCCGGCGGCTCGCCGGGTGTGCCGATGTCGAGCGCGGCGCCGGAGTGGTGTTCGCTGAAGCCGGGCGCGGCGTTGACGCGCAGGATGGCGTCGACCGTCAGCCCGCGCGCGCGTTTGCGCTCGAAGATGCCGAGTTGGTAGTCGTGGCTGCGATAGCCGCTGATGGCCTCCAGGATCACGCCTTCGCGCGCGGCCGCCTCGCGCATGCGGGCCCAGGCGCGCGCGGCGGGCGAAAGCAGCCACAGCGGCCGGCGGTAGCGGTCGAAGCCGGCGAAGGCGAGGCGGTCGGGTTCCGGCACCAGCGGCAGGCCGGTGCGGGCGCCGTACTCGCCTTCGTCCAGCCCGAGCGCGTGCAGGCGATGCTGCAGGCGCTCCAGCGGCAGCGGATGGGCGGGCTCGGCCCGCAGCCGCGGCAGTGCGGATTCGCGCGCCAGCCGCGCCAGCGCGTCGGCGAGCGCGGGCAGGCGCGGCAGCCGTGGGCGCAGCGGCTGCACGCCGCTGTCGGCGACGGTGGCGAGGTACAGACCATCGCGCTTGCGCCGCGCCAGCCAGCGGGCCTGCGCCAGCCGGCGCATGTCGGCGCCGCGCCGCGCGCGCAGCAGCCAGGCCGGCCAGAGCTCGATCTCCGGAGTGTTCAGCAGAACCATGGGGCGCGCGCGCATCGCGGCAGCGTAGCGGCGCGTGCGCGGCGCCGCCAGCATCGTCGCGGGCCGCATCGGCTTGCCTCGCGCGCATCCGGCCCGTATCATGCGCGGCCTCACTCGGCACGCCGGGTGATGCGGCCAGGTAGCTCAGTTGGTAGAGCAGGGGACTGAAAATCCCCGTGTCGGGGGTTCGATTCCCTCCCTGGCCACCACCGGATACGCGACGCCCCGCATGTGCAGATGCGGGGCGTTTTCGTTTCGGGCGGGCTCAGGCCGCCTCGCTCGGGCGCTGCGGGGCGTGGTGCGTTGCGTGGGCGACGTGCGGCGCGGGGGCGGCGAGCGCCAGCAACGGGTGCACGCGCGCTTCGACGCGGCGCGCGGCGCCTTCGTCCTCGGCGGCGGTGTGCAGGCCGTGCCGTGCGTAGAGCGGTTGCGCGCTCTCGTCGTGACGCGCCGGCACGATGTGGCGGATCAGCACGCGCGCGCCTTCCTCGGCGATCAGCACGGCGATCGGCAGGCCGAGCGCGTTGGAGAAATGGAACGCTTCCGCCTTCGCTGCGCGCGAGGCCTGCACGAGGGTGTCGAAGCGCTCGGCGGCGAGCGGGGTGTCGATGCGGGTGCCGGTGTAGCAGCGTTCCCTGAGTTCGACGCGGTACGGCATGGCGGTCGGTTCGCGGAGGTGGACTGTCGTGAGCGATGCAAGCGGCGTGCCCGTGCGCGGACCGCCGCCGGGGCGATGGGCCGCCGGCTCACTCCCAGCGTTCGTCGCTCTCGAACTCCACCATCACGTCCAGCTCGAACGCGAGCGATTCGACCGCCTCGCGGATCTTGCGCGCGGTGGCGAGATTGGGCGCTTCGATCTCGAGTTCGTGGGTGCCCGGCCCCTGGTCGTCGGGCAGACCGGCCGAGCTCGAATCCTCGTCGTCCATGTGCGGCATGAGGTCGGCCACCTCCTCGACGTGCTCGACGCCGTCCAGGCTGACCAGCAGGTTGCCGATGGCGCGCGCGTCGTCCTCGCTGCCGATCACGCGCATACGCAGCATGGGCATGGGGCTTCCTCCGATGATGCTGTCGTGCTGCAGGCTAGGAAGCGCGAGGCCAAGGAGGCGTGAGGGCGCGGCGCGCACGTTGGACAGCGGCCGGGCCGGCGCGTCTGCGGCGCGCGCCTCAGCCCGCACGCGGGAGAGGGGCGAAGTGCCCGCGGCGGCGTAGGGCGGGACTTGTCCCGCCGCATGGGCAAGGACGCCATGCGCGCCTGCGGCGCGCGCCCTTGCCCTGCCCGCGGCCCGCGGCGCGGCGGACAGGCATCGAGCGAGCCCTACTGCTTCGTCGGCTTCTCGCGCACCGGCAGCGGCACGTTGCAGAGGTCGATGTGACCGGCCGGCGTCTGGTACCACGCGTCGCGGCGGTTGCGGCGCGACTCGACGAGCTCGGCGAACAGCGCGGTGTCGGTGCGCAGCGCCTGCAGCGGGAGGCGTTCGCCCGCCGGCAGCTCGCTCCCGAGGCGGATCGAGCGGATCGGCACGCGCTGCTCGGCCTTCTCGTAGAACCCCAGCGGCCCGGTGCCGCGCGGCAGCACGGAGAGCCGCTCGATGCCGTGCACGACGCGGCCGACCACCGTGATGTTGCGGTCGAGCTGGCGCGGCGACTGCCCGATCACGACGTACAGCTCGCTGCCGTTGCTGGAATCCGGCGCGACGTCGCGGCCGGCGCCGACCGCGCCGTAGCAGTGCGCCAGCCAGGCGATTCCGCGCCTGGGATCGCGCGCGGCCGGAAAGCCCGCGCTGAAGCCGACCTCGGGCGCCCAGCCGTCGACGTCCGGAAGGCGGTCGAACGGAGCGCCCTTGGCGCCGAACGTGAACTCGGCCGGCAGCCTGGCCTTCGCCTCGCCGAGCGGCTTGCGCTTCGCCTCCTCCTCGGCCGGATCGCCCCACTGCACCACGAAGTTGTCCTGGGCGCGGTTGATGCTCAGGCCGTCCCAGTAGCGTCCCTTCGCCAACGCGCGGATGTTGGCGACGTGCTCCGGCGCGGCGTGGGGCGCCAGTTCGATGACGACGCGGCCGCTGTCGAGCTCCAGATAGAGCGTGTTGGCCGGATCGAGGTCGCGCCAGTCGGCGGGTGCGGAGGCGTCGAGGATTTCCTGCATCGAGCGCGCTTTCGCCGGCGCGGCGGGCGGTTGCTGCGCGAACGCGGTGGCGGCGGCGAACAGGGCGGCGGTGAGGACGACGCGGCGCATGCGGAAGGCTCCGGAAGGGCGTGCCCGCAGCATACGGCCGGGCCACCCGCGGCGCACGCCTCAGCGCCGGCAGAGCTGCAGCGAGCGGCTGCGCGTGGTGGCCTGGCCCCATTCGATCGCGGCGGCGTCGCAGCGCCAGCCGCGCGCGCCGACCACGTGGCCGTGCTCGTCGTAATAGAGGGTGATCACGCCCGGCGTGGGACGGGCGAGGGCGAGGGCGAGACCTGCGATCAGCGCGAGCGCGGCGATCGCGGCGGGCCAGAGCAGACGGGCGGGCATTCCGTGCTCCCGCATGCGTCAGTGCGAGCGCGCGCGACCGGAACCCGACTTCTTGCCGCCGCCGTCCTGCTTGTTCACCGTCGCCCAGGCGATGCGCTCGGCGCTCTGCTTCGAGCGGCCGCGTTCGCGCTCGCTCTGCTCGATGTGCTGCGCCTGGCGCTTCTGCTTGTCGGTGTAGGCCGACTTGTCTCCGCGGGGCATGGCGGCCTTCCTCGACCGGCTGGACCGGCGACGGTGTAGCAGCGTCGCCGTCAAGGCGGCGCCAAGCGCCGGGTCAGAAGTCGAACAGGTCGCCGAGCAGGCTCTTGCGCCGCTTGTGCCTGGGGTAATCGCCGTACTGCGCCGACTGGCCGTGCGCGGGCGGCGCGGGCGCGGGGCCGGGGCGCGCGGGCGAACGCTCGGCCGCCGAACGTTCGATGATCTTGTCGAGCTCGCCGCGATCGAGCCACACGCCGCGGCATTGCGGGCAGTAGTCGATCTCGATCCCCTGGCGGTCGGTCATCGACAGCGGGACGTCGCAGTTGGGACACTTCATGGCGGACTCCGGCGGGGGGTGTCCGCGGTTATACCGCACCGTGCCGGAACTCAGCGCGCGGCGTGGCGGGCGATGAACTCGCGCACCTGCGGGTAGACCTGATCGCGCCAGCGCCGGCCGCTGAAGATGCCGTAGTGGCCCGCACCCGCCACCGTCAGGTGGGCGCGGTCGGCCTCGCCGATTCCGGTGCACAGGCGATGCGCGGCGCGGGTCTGGCCCTGGCCCGAGATGTCGTCGAGCTCGCCTTCGATGGTCAGCAGCGCGGTGTCGCGGATGCGTGCGGGATCGACGCGTTCGCCGCGCACGTGCCACTCGCCCTTGGGCAGCAGATGGCGCTGGAACACCACGTCCACCGTCTGCAGGTAGTACTCGGCGGGCAGATCGGCGACCGCGTTGTATTCGTCGTAGAAGCGGCGGTGCGAGGCGGCGTCCTCGAGGTCGCCGCGCACCAGGTGCTGGTAGAAGTCCCAGTGCGACTGGAAATGCCGCTCCGGATTCATCGCCACGAAGCCCATGTGCTGCAGGAAGCCGGGGTACACGCGGCGGCCGCGGCCGGGATAGTTCGGCGGCACGGTGTGGATCAGGTTGGCTTCGAACCACCACAGCGGCTGGCGGGTGGCGAGCGCGTTGACCTGGGTGGGGCTTTCGCGGGTATCGATCGGACCGCCCATCATCACCAGCGAGCGCGGGGTCCGCTCGCCGCGCGCGGCCATCAGCGACACCGCGGCCAGCACCGGCACGGTCGGCTGGCACACGCTCACCACATGCAGCCGCTCCGCGCCGATGTGGCGGATGAACGCCTCGATGTAGGCGACGTAGTCGTCCAGTGTGAACGCGCCCTCGCCGGTGGGCACCATGCGCGCGTCGACCCAGTCGGTGACGTACACCTTGTGGTCGCGCAGCAGGGTGCGCACGGTGTCGCGCAGCAGCGTGGCGTGGTGGCCGGACAGCGGCGCGACCACCAGCACCGGCGGATCGTCGCGCAGGCCGGCCAGTCCGTCGGCGCGGTCGGCGAAGCGCTTGAAGCGCAGCAGGCGGCAGAACGGCTTGCGCAGGACCTCGCGTTCGACCACCGGGTACTCGGCGCCGTCGATGGTCACCGCGTGGATGCCGAAGGCGGGCTTCTCGTACTCCTTGCCCAGCCGGTACAGCAGCTCGTAGCCGGCGGCGAGGCGGGTCGCGCCCGGCAGCGAAGACAGCCAGCTTCCGCCGTCGCCGAACATCTTCGCACTGGCCTCGGCCCAGTAGGTCGCCGGCGCCAGCCAGGCGCGGCCGAGTTCGTGCAGGTGATAGAGCATCCGCGGTCCCCCCGGGCCGATGCACTGCTGCGGCGCAGCGTAGCGGATCGCCGGGGCGGCCGCGTTAACCGCTTCAGCCGCCGCGTTCCAGCGCCGCGGCCTGCGCCGCCAGCGCCGGCCCGAGATACAGGTGCGAACCCAGCGCCACGAACCCGGCACGGGCGAAGCGCTCGCGGTAGAAGCGGGCGGGCCGGGCATGGAAGCCGGCGAGATCGCCTTCGACCTCGTCCTCGCGGGCGAACGTCTCCAGAAACGCCACGCCGCCGCACAACGCGGCCAGTCCCGGCAGGCCGCGATCGAGCTCGCGCGCGGGCAGGTAATGCAGCACGTCGCTGCACACCAGCAGATCGACCGGCGCGCACGGCCGCAGGACGGCGAAATCGGCGAACCGGGCGAAATGCAGATTGCGCCGGGCGCCGAAGCGGGCGATCGCGTATTCGCTGGCGTCGAAGCCGAGGTAGCGCGCATGCGGGCGCAGCTTCAGCAGCGGCGCGCGCCAGACGCCTTCGCCGCAGCCGACGTCCAGCACGGTACGCAGCGGCCGCTCCAGGTGGTATTCGGCGGTCGCCACCGCCAGCGCGACCTTGCGCGCCAGGCGGCGCGCGTCGTGCAGGCCGCGATCGCGGTACCAGCGGTCGAAGTAGGCGCGGTCGTAGGCCTTGGTCATCGGATCGGCAGGCGCGGAAAGGCGTGCCATCCTAATGCGGTCGCCGCGGAGCCGCCCGATGACCGTCTACCTCTGGTTCAAGACCTTCCACTTGGTGTTCGTGATCGCCTGGATGGCCGCGGTGTTCTACCTGCCGCGCATCCTGGTCAACCTCGCCGAAGCGGGCGAGGCGACGGCGGTGCGCGAGCGCCTGCTGCTGATGGCGCGCCGGCTGTACGGCTTCGGCCACTCGATGTTCGGGCTGGCCGTGGCGCTCGGGCTGATCCTGTGGCTGGGCTACCGGGTGCTGCCGAACTTTCCGACGATGGTGGCGGCGGGCAGCGGCTGGATGCACGCCAAGCTCGCGCTGGTGGTCGCGCTGCTGGTCCACTTCGTGACGACCGGACGCTGGATGAAGAACGCCGCCGCCGGCCGGCCGCTGCCTTCGGCGCGCGCCCTGCGCTGGTTCAACGAACTTCCGCTGCCCGCGCTGATCGCGATCGTCTGGCTGGTGCTCGCCAAGCCGTTCTGAGCGCGCGCCTTGCCGCCCGTATCCCGCTCGTCCAGACTCCCGCGCATGATCCGACGCCTCCTCCCCCTCGCGCTCGCCCTGGCCCTGTCGGCCTGCGGTTTCCACCTGCGCAGCGCGCTCACGCTGCCGCCCGACCTCGGCCCGGTGCGCATCGCCTCCGCCGATCCGTACAGTCCGCTCGCCGACGACCTCGCGCAGGCGCTCGAGCGCGCCGGCGCGCAGGGCGCGACCGAGGACGACGCGAACGCCGCCGTGCTCGATCTGATTTCCGAGCGCTGGGGCGATTCGCCCATCTCGGTGGACCAGTTCGGCCGCGCCCAGGAGTTCACCCTGCGCTACGCGGTGGTGTTCGAGCTGCGCCGCGTCGACGGCACCGCGCTGGTGCCGCGCCAGGCGATCGAACTGTCGCGCGACTACGTCGCAAGCCCCACCAACGCGATCGGCACCGAGGGCGAACGCGAGATCCTGCAGCGCGAGCTGCGCCGCGAGATGACCGCCTCCGTCCTGCGCCGCATCGACGCGGTGCTCGTGCGCGGCGCCGCCGGCGCGGCCGCAGGCGACGCCGCGCCGACGCGCTGACATGGAACTCAAGCCCGAGCAGTTGGTCGCCCAGCTCGAATCCGGGCTGCGGCCGGCCTACCTGATCGCGGGCGCCGAACTGCTGCGCGTGCTGGAAGCCGCCGACGCCGTGCGCGCCGCCGCGCGCGCGCAGGGCATCACCGAGCGCGAGGTGCACGAGGCCGAAGGCAACGCGCGCGAACCGGACTGGAATGCGCTCGCGGCGAGCTTCGCCGCCCCGAGCCTGTTCGCCGCGCGCCGGCTGGTCGAGCTGCGGCTGCCGGGCGGCAAGCCGGGCAAGGAGGGCGCGCAGGTCATCGCCGAGTTCTGCGCCAACCCGCCCGCCGACGTGGTGCTGCTGATCACCGCCAACGACTGGAGCCGCCAGCACGGCGGCGCGTGGAGCGAGGCGATCGCGCGCATCGGCGCGGTCGCGGTGGCCTGGCCGATCAAGCCGCACGAACTGCCGGACTGGATCGAACGCCGCCTGCGCGCGCGCGGCCTGCGCGCCGATCGCGACGCGGTGCAACTGCTGGCCGACCGCGTCGAGGGCAATCTGCTGGCGGCGGCGCAGGAGATCGACAAGCTCGCGCTGCTGGCCGACGGCGGGACGCTCGACGTCGCCCGCATGCAGGCGGTGGTGGCCGACGCCGCGCGCTACGACGTGTTCCGGCTGACCGACGCCGCGCTCAACGGCCAGCCCGCACAGGTGTCGCGCATGCTGGCCGGACTGCGCGCCGAGGGCGAGCAGGTACCGGGTCTGCTCGGCATGGTGATCATGGAGCTGCAGCGCACCGCGCAGCTCGCGCGCGCCGCCGCGCGCGGCGCCAATCTCGCCGCCGAATTCCGCGCGCAGCGGGTGTGGGATTCCAAGCAGCCGGTGTACCGCCGCGCGCTGCAGCGGCATCCGGCGCCGCGCTGGGAAGGTTTCGTCGCCGAAGCCGGGCGTGTGGACCGCATCGCCAAGGGCCGCGAGGCCGGCGACGCCTGGCAGGTGCTGGAGCGGCTCCTGCTCGCCGTGGCCGAACCGCGCGCGGTGCGCCTCGCGGCGCCATGAGCGAACCGCTGACGCTGCTCTACGGCGGCACCTTCGACCCGATCCACCTCGGTCACCTCGCCATCGCACGCGCCGCGCGCGATGCCCTGCACGCCACCGTGCGGCTGATGCCGGCCGCCGATCCGCCGCACCGCGCCACGCCCGGCGCTGCCGCCGCGCACCGCGCGCGGATGGTCGAACTGGCCGTCGCCGGCGAGCGGGGCCTGTGCGTGGACCGTCGCGAACTGCGGCGCGACGGCCCGTCCTACAGCGTCGACACCCTGCGCGAGCTGCGCGCCGCGCTCGGCGAGCGAGCGCCGGTCGCGCTGCTGGTCGGGGCCGACAGCTTCCTCGGGCTGCCGGCGTGGAAGGAATGGCGCGCGCTGTTCGCGCTGGCGCATCTGGTGGTCGCCGAACGCCCGGGACGCGCGCTCGAGGACGCGCCGGCGGAGCTGGCGCAGGCCGTCGCCGGCCGCTGGACGGCGTGCGCGGACGATCTGCGCCGGGCGCCCGCCGGACGCCTGTTCCGCCTCGTGCATCCCCTGCATCCGGCGTCCGCCAGCGCGATCCGCGCGGCCATCCGCGAGGGCGGACCCTGGCGCGCGATGGTGCCGCCCGCGGTCGCCGCCTACATCGACCGTCACGCGCTGTACGCCGGCGGGGCCCCACACTCGCCTCCGCTATAATCCCGGGGCGCATTCCGCGCCCGCAGCAGAGCCGCGCACTTGACCAGCCCAGCCCACGTCATCCGCACCCAGCTCCCGAATCCCCCGCCGCCGATCGAGGTCCTGCTGAAGACCGTCCACGCCGCGGTGGAGGACCTGAAGGCCAAGGACGTCGTCGAGATCGACGTGCGCGGCAAGAGCAGCGTCACCGACTTCCTGGTCATCGCCTCCGGCACCTCGACCCGGCACGTCAAATCGATCGCCGACCAGGTCATCAAGTTCGCCAAGAACCTCGACGTGATGCCGCTCGGCGTGGAAGGCGAGCGCGAGGCGGAATGGGTGCTGGTGGATCTGGGCGATGTGGTGGTCCACGTGATGCTACCGCGCGTGCGCGAGTTCTACGCGCTCGAGCGGCTGTGGACGGTGGGCGACCAGCGTCCCGACGAACCGGTCACCGAGGACGACCGGGGGTGACGACAGCCTCGATCCGGATACCGTACAGCTTGACGGGGGGGCGGCAGGTTTTTGAGCGCCGCTTGATGGCGTCATTCAAGGAGGAAGCTCATGAGACAGCATCTGTTTGTTGTTCTGATGGTGTTGGCCGGGGTTCTCCTGGCCGACAGTCCGGCGCGGGCGCAGAACGTCACCAACTGCACCAACGGCTGCTACATCTCGACGTGCAGCAGCGGAGTCTGCACGGTGTGGTACTGCAATTCCGCGGGTTGCCGCATCGTGGGTAGTTACCGGCAACAACCACGGACGGCTTCGACCCCTGTCCAGCCCCGTCAGTTGCCCGAAGGTGGTCCCGCCGCCTTCAATCAGGTCTGCAACATCGACGTTGGCGACAAATGCCCGATCCAGACTTGTGTCGGCGACAAATGCACCGTCTCGATCTTCGATGGGCAGCGTTTCCTTCCCCTGACGCAGACCGAAAACGTCGAGCATCTGATCAGGCGTGCGCCTTCGCCCAGGCCCTAGCTGCGATGTTTCAAGAGGTTGTTCTCCTCTGATCGGTGGTGGACGCTGATGTCGCCAAACGAACAGCGTCCATCCGCGAGGGGGACAACCATGCACAAGAATGCGCGCCTGACCCCGAAGGGTGGCGAGGTCCCGGTCGGTTGTGCGACTGAGGCCGTCCGGGGGCTGTTGGCCCTTGCGGTCGACGGATCGTCGCGGCTGCGCAAGTCCGGCGGGGTTCGTCGGTGTGACCTTGCGGTTGCTACGATGCGTGCATGAGGGCCAAGCTCATCGCCGTCGGCGAACGCGCGCCGGCCTGGGTGGCCGCCGGCTTCGGCGAGTACCGCAAGCGTCTGTCGCACTGGCTGCCGCTGGACCTGGTGGAGATCGAACCCGGCCTGCGCGGCAAGGGACGCGATGCCGCGCGCGCGATGGCGGACGAGGGCGCGCGCGTGCTCGCCGCGTTGCCGAAGCAGGCGATCGTGGTGGCGCTCGACGGCCGCGGACGGGCGTGGTCGTCGGCGCAACTGGCGCAACGGCTCGAACACTGGCGCGCGCAGGGGCGCGACCTCGCGCTGCTGATCGGCGGTCCCGAGGGCCACGCGCCGGACGTGCTGGCGCGCAGCGACGAGCAGTGGTCGCTCGGGCCGATGACGTTGCCGCACATGCTGGTGCGTCTGATCGTCGCCGAGCAGCTCTACCGCGCGGCGGCGATGCTGGCCGGACATCCCTACCATCGCGCCTGAGTCGCGCGCGCGGCGCGGCGGCGCGCCGGCCCTCCGTACCCGGTTCGCGTCCGTTAAGCTTCGGAACCCGCCTCCGACGGAACGTCCGATGACCGCGCAAACGCCCCTGCTGGTGACCTTCGCCGTCTATCTCGCGGCGATGGTGCTGATCGGCTTCGTCGCCTGGCGCGCGACGCGCAGTTTCGACGACTACATCCTCGGCGGCCGCTCGCTCGGCAGCTACGTCACAGCGCTCGCGGCGGGCGCGTCCGACATGAGCGGCTGGCTGCTGATGGGTCTGCCCGGCGCGCTGTATCTGAGCGGCGTGTCGGGGGCATGGATCGCGTTCGGGCTGATCGTCGGTGCGTGGGCGAACTGGAGGTTCGTCGCCGGGCCGCTGCGCGTGTACACGGAGCGCACGCGCAACGCGCTGACGCTGCCGGACTACTTCACCCACCGTTTCGACGACCGCCGGCGCGTGCTGCGCGTGCTGTCGGCGCTGGTGATCCTGGTGTTCTTCGCGGTGTACTGCGCCAGCGGCATCGTCGCCGGCGCGCGCCTGTTCGAGAGCGTGTTCGGCGTGCCCTACGCGCAGGCGCTGTGGTGGGGCGCGGCGGCGACCATCCTGTACACGCTGGTGGGCGGGTTCCTTGCGGTGAGCTGGACCGACACCGTGCAGGCGACGCTGATGATCTTCGCGCTGATCCTGACGCCGATCGTGGTCATCGTCAGCAGCGGCGGGCTCGGCACCAGCCTCGCGCTGATCGGGCAGGCCGATCCGCTCAAGTTCGACTGGTTCAAGGGCGGGCAGCTCGGCGCGATCGGCGTGATCTCCCTGCTGGCCTGGGGCCTGGGCTACTTCGGGCAGCCGCACATCCTGGCGCGCTTCATGGCCGCCGGCAGCCTCGCCACCATTCCCAAGGCGCGCCGGATCGGCATGACCTGGATGATCCTCTGCCTGCTCGGTGCGATGGCGGTCGGCTTCTTCGGCAACGCCTACTACGCGCAGCATCCGGAGCAGGCCGGACCGGTCGCGGAGAACGCCGAGCGCGTGTTCATCGCGCTGGCGCAGCAACTGTTCAATCCGTGGGTGGCCGGCGTGCTGCTGTCGGCGATCCTGGCCGCGGTGATGAGCACGCTGTCGGCGCAACTGCTGGTGTGTTCGAGCGCGCTGACCGAGGACTTCTACCGCGGCTTCCTGCGGCCGAAGGCGGGCCAACGCGAGCTGGTGTGGGTGGGCCGCGCGGCGGTGCTGGGCGTAGCGCTGCTGGCGATCTGGATCGCGCGCGATCCGGACAGCCGTGTGCTCGGACTGGTGGCCTACGCGTGGGCGGGCTTCGGCGCCGCGTTCGGACCGGTGGTGCTGATCTCGCTGTTCTGGAAGCGCATGACCCGCAACGGCGCGCTCGCCGGCATGGTCGCCGGCGCGCTCGGCGTCATGCTGTGGAAGTGGCTGTTCGCCGACACCGGCCTGTACGAGATCATTCCGGGCGTGATCGCCGCGGTGGTGGCGATCGTGGCCGCCAGTCTGCTCGACCGTCCGCCGCCGGCCGACGTGCAGGCGCGCCACGAGCAGGTGCGGCTGACGCTGAAGGAGAACGGCTACTGAGCCGTCGCGCATCGGTGCGGCGATGAACGACGCGCGCCCGCTCGCGATCGCGCTGATGGGCCCGACCGCCTCGGGCAAGAGCGCGCTCGCGCTCGAATGGGCCGAGCGCCTGGGCGGCGAGATCGTCAGCGTCGACTCGGCGCTGGTCTATCGCGGGCTCGATGTCGGCGCCGCCAAGCCGAGCGCCGCCGAACGCGCGCGCGTGCCGCATCATCTGATCGACGTGCGCGAACCGTGGCAGCCGTACTCGGCCGCCGAGTTCGCCGAGGACGCCCGCCGCGCGCTCGAGGCGATCGCCGCGCGCGGGCGCGTGCCGATCCTCGCCGGCGGCACCGGACTTTACTTCCAGGCGCTGCTGCGCGGCCTGGCGCCGATGCCCGAGGCCGATCCGTCGGTGCGCGCGGCGATCGCCCGCGAGGCCGACGAACGCGGCTGGCCCGCCTTGCACGCCGAACTGGCGGCGGTCGATCCCGACGCCGCCGCGCGCATCCAGCCCACCGACCCGCAGCGCATCCAGCGCGCCCTCGAAGTCTGGCGGCTCAGCGGCAGGCCGATCAGCGCCTGGCGCCGCGAAGCGCCGCGCGCCCGCCTGCCGTTCCGGCTGCTGCGGCTGGCGCTGGTGCCGCAGGATCGCGCCTGGCTGCACGAGCGCATCGCCGCGCGCCTGGACGCGATGCTCGCCGACGGCTTCCTCGACGAGGTACGCGTCCTGCGCGCGCTGCCGGCGCTGCGCGCGCATCCGGATCCGCTGTCGCTGCCGGCGTTGCGCGCGGTCGGCTACCGCCAGGCCTGGGAACACCTCGAGGGCCGCTACGGCGCCGACGAGTTCCGCGCCCGCGTGCTGCACGCCACGCGCCAGCTCGCCAAGCGCCAGATCACCTGGCTGCGCGGCGAGCTCGACGTGCGGATGCTCGACCCGCGGCGGCAGGCCGGCGAAATCGAGACGGCGTTCCGCCTCTTCGTCGGCGGTCGCGACGCGCACGTCGCGACGGCGTGAGTTGCGATACCATCGGGACGATCCGCGTCGCGGGGGCGACGAATGGCGATGCGGGCAGGCCGGAGCGCAGCGACCGGCCGGATAACGATAACCATACCTGGGGGAAACCCATGTCCAAGGGACAGTCTTTGCAGGATCCTTTCCTGAACGCCCTGCGCCGTGAGCGCGTTCCGGTGTCCGTCTACCTCGTCAACGGCATCAAGCTGCAGGGCACGATCGAATCGTTCGACCAGTTCGTCGTGCTGCTTCGCAATACCGTCAGCCAGATGGTCTACAAGCACGCGATCTCCACCGTGGTGCCGTCGCGCAACGTGCGCGTCGGTCCGGGCGGCGGCCATGTCCAGGCCGCGCACGACGCCGGCGCCGCGGGCGGCGCCGAGCCGGCCGCCGAAGAGGCCGAATGAACGGCGGCGCGCCGCCCTCTTGCCTCGGCGGCGGCGCGCCCCCATTGCCTCCCCACCCGTAGGGAGGCGCCGCTCCGGCGCCCCGCGTGGCGAAGGAGCCGATCTCCCCCGATGTTCGAACGTTCCCGCAAGGGCGAGCACGCGCTGCTGATCCAGCCCCATGCCGGCGGCCCGCCCGAATCGGACGTGGTCGACGAGTTCATCGACCTGGCGCGCTCGGCCGGCGCGACGGTGGCCGCGGTGATCCCCGCCCGCATCGACCGCCCCAACGCCGCCACCCTGATCGGCAGCGGCAAGCTGGAGGAGGTCAAGGCCGCGGTCGAGGCGACCGGCGCCGATCTGATCCTCGTCAACCATCCGCTCACGCCAGGCCAGGAGCGCAACCTGGAGAAGGCGCTGCAGCGCCGGGTGGTCGACCGCACCGGGCTGATCCTGGACATCTTCGCCCAGCGCGCGCGCAGCCACGAAGGCAAGCTGCAGGTCGAGCTGGCGCAACTGCGCCACATGGCCACGCGGCTGGTGCGCGGCTGGACCCACCTGGAGCGCCAGCGCGGCGGTGCGATCGGCCTGCGCGGCCCAGGCGAGACCCAGCTCGAAACCGACCGCCGCCTGCTGCAGAAGCGCATGGAGCAGCTCCAGAAGCGCCTCGACAAGGTCGAGGTGCAGCGCACGCAGATGAAGCGCGCGCGGCTGCGCAGCGAGCTGCCGCGGGTGGCGCTGGTGGGCTACACCAACGCCGGCAAGTCGACCCTGTTCAACGCGCTCACCGGTGCCGGCGCCTACGCCGCCGACCAGCTCTTCGCCACCCTCGATCCCACCGTGCGGCGCATCGACCTGCCCGGCGGCGGCGCGGTGCTGGCCGACACGGTCGGCTTCGTGCGCGACCTGCCGCACGAGCTGGTGGCCGCGTTCCGCTCGACCCTCTCGGAAGCGCGCGAGGCCGATCTGCTGCTGCACGTGATCGACGCCGCGGACCCGCATCGCGACGAGCGCGTCGGCCAGGTCGACGCGGTGTTGAAGGAGATCGGCGCGGGCGGGATTCCGCAGTTGCTGGTGTTCAACAAGATCGACCGCCTCGGCGAGGATGGCGCGCAACCGCGGCGCGACCGCGCCGGCGAACGCGAGCGCGTCTGGCTGTCGGCGCGCGAGGGCGCGGGGTTGGCGCTGCTGCGCGAGGCGCTGGCCGACGCGCTGCCGCTGCGCAACGTGCAGGGCGCGCTGCGGCTGCCCCCGGAAGCCGCGCGCCTGCGCGCGCGGCTGCACGCGCTCGGCGCGGTACGCACGGAGGAGGCCGACGAGGACGGCTGGCGGATCGAGGTCGATCTGCCCGAGGCCGAAGCGCAGCGCCTGCTGGCGCAGGAGCACGGCGAGGCCCTGCGCGGGCTGCTGCGGGGGCGGGCGTCGTGAGCGCCCGCCGCGCGCCGCCGGCGCCCGCGTCGCGCTTGCTTGAGGGCCTCACGGGGCCCACCTAGAATCCCGCGACCGGTCGCGATCACGCGCACGGCCGCACCTCACACACGGAGCAGGCATGCCCTGGAATCCCCCTGGCAGCGGCAATTCGGGCGACGGCGAACGCCGGACGCCGCGCGCGCGCGGCAACGGTCCCGGCGGGATCGGGCCGATCATCGACCGGCTCCGCGGCCTGTTCGGCGGCGGCAGCCCGCTGCGCTGGGTCGCGCTCGCGGCAGTGCTGTTCCTGCTGTTCAGCAGCTTCGTGCTGGTCACCGAGCAGGAGCGCGGCGTGGTGC
The DNA here is from genome assembly GCF_007923255.1 of Vulcaniibacterium thermophilum. Taxonomy (GTDB): domain Bacteria; phylum Pseudomonadota; class Gammaproteobacteria; order Xanthomonadales; family Xanthomonadaceae; genus Lysobacter_F; species Lysobacter_F thermophilum. The sequence continues at coordinate 20,927 of NZ_VOHJ01000016.1, forward strand.
TGCGCTTCGGCCAGTTCTCCCGCGTGCTGCAGCCGGGCCCGCACTTCAAGCTGCCGTGGCCGATCGAGCGCGCGATCAAGGTCAATGCCGAGCAGATCAACACCTTCAACGACAACGTGCCGGTGCTGACCCGCGACGAGAACATCGTGCAGGTCGAGATCAACGTGCAGTACCGGGTGAGCGATCCGCGCCTGTTCCTGTTCGGCACGCGCGACGCGCGGCAGGTGCTGGAGCAGGCCGCGCTGAGCGTGGTGCGCGAGCAGGTGGGCCGGTCCAGCCTCGACACCGTGCTCGGCGCGCGGCAGGCGCTCGCCGCCGCGGCGCAGTCGCAGTTGCAGCGCTCGCTCGACGCGTACGGCGCGGGCCTGGCGGTCACCGAACTGAGCCTGCCGAACGCGCGGCCGCCGGAGGAAGTGAAGCCGGCGTTCGACGACGTCAACAGCGCGCAGCAGGACAAGGACCGCCTGATCAGCGAGGCGCAGGCCTACGCGGCGAAGGTGGTGCCCGAGGCGCGCGGCGAGGCCGCGCGCACGCGCACCGTGGCCGACGGCTACAGGACCGCGATGATCGCGCGCGCCACCGGCGACGCGCAGCGCTTCAACGCGTTGGTGGAGCAGTACAAGCAGGCGCCCGAGGTCACCCGCAAGCGTCTGTGGCTGGACGCGGTGCAGCAGATCCTCGCCGGCAACCGCACGATCGTGGGCGCCGATTCGCGCCAGCTTCTGTACGTGCCGATGCCGGCCGGCGCGCGCGGGGCGTCGTCCACCGCGCCGGCGCTGCCGCTGGAGCGCCTGGCGCCGGCGATCGCCACACCGGACGAGAACGACGTCCGCAGCGGACGCACGCCGCGTCCGGCCGGCCGGGAGGAACCGTCGCGATGAAACTGTCCGCCTGGGTCGCCCTTGCGGTGGCCGCCCTGTTCGCCGTGATGGGATCGGTGTTCGTCGTGCCCGAAGGCCACACCGCGATCATCTTCAACCTCGGCCGCGTATCGCGCACCGATCTCGGCCCCGGCCTGCATTTCAAGGTGCCGCTGGTGGAGAGCGTGCGCGTGTTCGACCGCCGCCTGCAGGTGCTGCCGGCCGAGCCCGAGCGCTATCTGACCTCCGAGCGCAAGGACGTGAGCGTGGACTTCTTCGCGGTCGGGCGGATCCAGGACGCGCGCGCGTTCTTCCGCGCCACCGGCGGCGACGAGAAGACCGCCGTCGACCGTCTGGCGCCGATCATCCGCGAGGCGCTGCGCAACGAAATCAACGCGCGCACGCTGCAGCAGGTGGTGTCCGGCAACCGCGCCGAGGTGGTGCAGCGCCAGTTGGATGCGATCAATCGCGCCGCGGCCACGCTCGGCGTGCGCATCGTCGATCTGCGCATCAAGCAGATCGACCTGCCGACCGACAGCCAGGTCATCAAGGACGTCTACCGCCGCATGAGCGCGCAGCGCCAGCAGGTCGCCAGCCGCCTGCGCGCGGAAGGCGAGGAGCAGGCCAACCAGATCCGCGCCAAGGCCGACCGCGACCGCGCCGTGATCCTCGCCGAGGCCGAGCGCGACGCCCAGCGCCTGCGCGGCGAGGGCGACGCCGAGGCCGCCCGCATCTACGCCGAGGCGGCCAACCGCGATCCGGCGTTCTTCGCCTTCCAGCGGAGCCTGGAGGCCTACCGGCAGGCGTTCGCCAACGGCGACACCGTGATCGTGCTCGACAAGGACGACCCGTTCCTGCAGTACATGAAGTCCGACCGCTGATGGCCCGCGAACTGCTGTCGGCGCTGTGTCTGGTCGCCGTGATCGAGGGGCTGTTCCTGTTCGCCGCGCCGAACGGCTGGCGGCGCGCGGCGGAGCAGTTGCACGCCATGCCGAACCGGCAACTGCGGACGTTCGGGGCGATCGTCGTGGCGGCCGGGCTGGGGGCGCTCTGGCTGGTCCGTAGCTGAGCCGTGGCGGGCGGTGGCCCCGCCCCCCGAAAACCCGGATAATGCACAAAAGCCGGCCGGGGTCTTCCCGCCGGCTTTTGTTCGTGTGGCGGTCCGCAGCGTTCGCGACCAGGGAATGGGTCGGTCAGTGGCGGTCATCGGCGCCCGGTGGGGGTGAGGACGAGCGCTTGCGCGGCACGGCCGCGCGCTCGTCCGAACGCCATGCGCGCTGCGCATGGCGGGTCGCCCCGTGTAGAGAAGCAGCAGGACTTGGAGATGCGGTAATGGGTCAGTCAGTGGTGGTGATCGGCGCCCAGTGGGGGTGAGGACGAGCGCTTGCGCGGCACGGCCGCGCGCTCGTCCGAACGCCATGCGCGCTGCGCATGGCGGGTCGCCCCGTGTAGAGAAGCAGCAGGACTTGGAGATGCGGTAATGGGTCAGTCAGTGGTGGTGATCGGCGCCCAGTGGGGCGACGAGGGCAAGGGCAAGATCGTCGATCTGCTCACCGAGAACATCGGCGCCGTGGTGCGCTTCCAGGGCGGCCACAACGCCGGCCACACGCTGGTGATCGGCGGCAAGAAGACCGTGCTGCACCTGATCCCCTCCGGCATCCTGCGCGAGGGCGCGCTGTGCCTGATCGGCAACGGCGTGGTGCTGTCGCCGGCGGCGCTGCGCAAGGAGATCGAGGAGCTGGAGGCCGAGGGCATCGACGTGCGCTCGCGCTTGAAGATCAGCCCGGCCACGCCGCTGATCATGCCGTACCACATCGCGCTCGATCAGGCGCGCGAGAAGGCCGCCGGCGGCAAGGCGATCGGCACCACCGGCCGCGGCATCGGCCCGGCCTACGAGGACAAGGTGGCGCGCCGCGGCATCCGCGTGGCCGACCTGCATTACCCCGAGCAGCTCGCCGAGAAGCTGCGCGTCGCGATGGACTACCACAACTTCGTGCTGACGAAGTATCTGGGGGTCGGGGCGCTCGATTACCGGAAGACGCTCGACGAAGCGCTCGCCTTCGGCGAGTACGTCGAGCCGATGAAGTCCGACGTCGCCGGCATCCTCCACGAGCTGCGCAAGCAGGGCAAGCGCGTGCTGTTCGAAGGCGCGCAGGGTTCGCTGCTGGACATCGACCACGGCACCTATCCGTACGTCACCTCGTCGAACACCACGGTGGGCGGCGCGCTCGCCGGCACCGGCGTGGGCGCCGATGCGATCGATTACGTGCTCGGCATCGCCAAGGCGTACGCCACCCGCGTCGGCGGCGGCCCGTTCCCGACCGAGCTCGACGACGAGATCGGCCAAGGCATCCGCGATCGCGGCCACGAGTACGGCGCGACCACCGGCCGCCCGCGCCGCTGCGGCTGGATGGACATCGTCGCGCTCAAGCGCGCGGTGGCGATCAACGGCATCACCGGCCTGTGCATCACCAAGCTCGACATCCTCGACGGGATGGAGAAGCTGAAGATCTGCATCGCCTACGAGTACCGCGGCAAGCGCACCGAGTACGCGCCACTGGACGCGGCCGGCTGGGAGGAATGCACGCCGGTATACCTCGAGTTCCCGGGCTGGCAGGAAAGCACCGCCGGCATCACCGAGTGGGAGAAACTGCCGGCCGCGGCGCGCGCGTACCTGCGCGCGCTCGAGGAGCTGGCCGGCTGCCCGCTGGCGATCGTCAGCACCGGCCCGGACCGCGACGCCAACATCATCCTGCGCGACCCGTTCGCCTGACACTCCCTCCCCTGCGAAGGCAGGGGAGGGTTGGGGAGGGGTGAGGTCGGATCCAGCGTCACCCCCTCCCGGCCTTCCCCTGCAGAGCAGGGGGAGGGGAAATCGTTTCCTCGCGTCAGCGAGGGCTTCACCCGGAACATCGACGCATGACCTGCCGCACCCGCTTCGCTCCTTCCCCCACCGGCTACCTGCACATCGGCGGCGCCCGCACCGCGCTGTACTGCTGGCTGGAAGCGCGCCGCCGCGGCGGCCAGTTCATCCTGCGCATCGAGGACACCGACCGCGAGCGCAGCACCGACGCCGCCGTGCAGGCGATCCTCGATGGCATGGCCTGGCTGGGCCTTTCGCACGACGAAGGCCCGATCTTCCAGACCGCGCGCATGGAGCGTTACCGCCAGGTGGCGAGCGAGCTGGTGCAGGCCGGCAAGGCGTACTACGCCTACGAGACGCGCGAGGAACTGGAGGCGATGCGCGAGCAGGCGCTCGCCGAGGGCCGCAAGCCCCGCTACGACGGCCGCGCGCGCGAGCTGAACCTGCCCGACCGCGACGACCCCAACAAGGTCATCCGCTTCAAGAACCCGCCGTCGGGCGAAGTCGCGTTCGACGACAAGGTCAAGGGCCGCATCGTCTGGCAGAACGAGGAGCTGGACGATCTGGTCATCGTCCGCTCCGACGGTTTCCCGACCTACAACTTCGCGGTCGTCATCGACGACATCGACATGCGGATCACCGACGTGATCCGCGGCGACGACCACGTCAACAACACGCCGCGCCAGATCAACCTCTACCACGCGCTGGGCGCCACGCCGCCGGCGTTCGCGCACCTGCCGATGATCCTCGACAACGAGGGCAAGAAGCTGTCCAAGCGCACTAACGCGGTGTCGGTGATGGAGTACCGCGACCTCGGCTACCTGCCGCACGCGGTGCTGAACTACCTGGTGCGGCTGGGCTGGTCGCACGGCGACCAGGAGATCTTCTCGATCGAGGAGATGATCCGGCTGTTCCGCATCGACGACGTCAACCAGTCGGCGGCGCGCTTCGACACCGCCAAGCTCGGCTGGCTCAACCAGCACTACCTGAAGACCGACGATCCGCGCGCGGTGGCGAAGCACCTGGTCTGGCACCTCGAGCAGGAGGGCTACGACCTGAGCCGTGGCCCGGATCCGGCCGACGTGGTGGTGGCGCTGCGCGAGCGCGTGCAGACCCTGCGCGAAATGGCCGACCGCGCGCGCGTCTGGTACCACCCGATCGACCGCTACGACGCCGCCGCGCTGACCAAGCACCTCACCTTCGCCGCGCGTGCGCCGCTCGGCGAGGCGCGCGAGCGACTGGCGACCCTGCAGCCGTGGAGCCCGGACGCGATCAACGCGACCCTGCAGGCGATCGCCGCCGACCTCGGCATCGGCATGGGCAAGATCGCCCAGCCCATGCGGGTGGCGATCACCGGCACCCAGGTCAGCCCCGACATCGGCCATACCGTCTATCTGGCCGGCCGCGAGGAAGCGCTGCGGCGGATCGACGCCGCGCTCGAACGCACGCCGGCTGCGGCAGAATGAGCGCATGGCGCCGCACTGCACCGATCCGCACCACCACGTCGACGATGGCGATGCCTTCGTTGCCGAGGTGGAGCGGGCGTGCGAGGCGCGCGGATTGCGGCTGACGCCGATCCGCGCCCACGCGCTGCGCCTGATCGCCGACGCCGGCCGGCCGATCAAGGCCTACGAACTGCTGGACCGGATGAAGGCCACGCACGACGCCGCCGCGCCGCCGACGGTGTACCGCGCGCTCGACTTCCTGCTCGAGCACGGCTTCATCCACAAGCTCGCCTCGATCAACGCGTTCGTCGGTTGCCACCATCCCGGCGGCGCGCAGCACGCGGTGCCGTTCCTGATCTGCGACCGCTGCCAGAACGCGATCGAGCTGGAGGACGAGCGCATCGTCGAGATGCTCGACGCCCGCGCGCGCGATCTCGGCTTCGCGCCGAGCGCGCAGACGCTGGAAGTTCGCGGCGTCTGCGCCGCCTGCGCGCGGCAATCCTGAGCCTGCAGAGCGGCTTCGGCCGCGACCCCTGCTGCCATTGCGGCAGCGACGGCCCCCGCCCGACCGATACGGCCCCGCCCGTCCGATGGGGCTCGGGCGCAAATGGGCCCCGGCATGCGCCGGGGCGACGGGGTTTGGATACAGCGTGCGAACCGGCGGCGAGGCCGCTCACTTCCGCTCGTCACCCGGCGAAGGCTCGCGTCCGTCAGCCCGGCGAACGCCGGGCTCCATTTCGACGGCACTTTGCCGGCCTCCAGCGCAATGGGTCCGGTGCTTGCGCCGCGGCGACGGGGTCGACGGATGCGGGCATCGCTTCAGCACCGGCTCCGATCCTGTCTGCCGGGAATCACCCTCAGAAGAACACGCGCACGCCGAAACTCACGTTGCGCCCCGGCAGCGGCGCGAGATCCTTGAGGAAGGACGTGTGCGGGCGCGCTTCACGGTCGGTGAGGTTGTTGCCGTCGAGGAAGAGCTCCCACGCGTTGCCGCCGGCCGTATCGCGGTGCCAGGCGATGTGCGCATCGACCAGCGTGTAGCCGGCGGTTTCGTCCTCGAAGGCGGCGACGCGGTCCTGCCGGAAATAGCGCACCGCGCCGAGCGCCGCGCGCCAGCCGTCGCGCTCCCAGCGGAGTTCGCCGCCGAGGCGCGGCGCGGCGATGCGCGGCAGGTCGCCGCGCGGCGCCAGCGTCACCGTGTAGTCGTCCGCATGGTCCTCGTGCGGGATGGCGAAGCTCACCGTGCGCGGTTGGCCTCCGGCCAGCCGTCCGCGCACCACATCGCCGAACGCGCGCAGGTTCCAGGCGCCGCTGGCGTTCTCGGCGAAGGTCCAGTCGATCTCCGCTTCGGCGCCGCTGAAGCGCGCGTCGCTCTGCGTCCACGCGCGCGCCGGCGTGTCGTCCTCGACGATGCCGGTGTCGGCGAGATAGATGAAGTCGGCGTACCGCACGTGGTAGATCGAGGCGCCAACGCGCAGCCGCTCGCCGTGCCAGTGCAGGCCCAGCTCGGCACGGTTCGCCGTTTCCACATCCAGCGCGGGATCGCCGAACTCGAAGCTCTGCGTGGCCACGTGCAGGCCGTCGGAGTACAGCTCCTCGGCGCCGGGCGTGCGCTGCGCGTGGTCGAGGCCGAAGGTCAGGTGCAGGCGCTCGTCGAAGTGCCAGCGCAGCGAGGCGGAGACGCTGGTGGCGTCGAAGCGGCGCGGGGCGCCGGCGATGTCGGCATCGACCTCGTTGCGGTCGCGGCGCAGGCCGAGCTCCAGGCCGAGCGGGCCGAACTCGCGCTGGCCGACCCAGAACACGCCGACATCGCGCGAACGCGATCCCGGCACGAACGCTTCCTCGCCGATGGCGACGAAGTCGCGGTCGACCCATTGCGCGCCGAACGCGCCGCTCCAGCCGCCCCAGTCGTGCACCAGTTCGACGCGACCCTCGAGGGTGTCGTTGTCGAACACGGTGCCGACGTCGTCGCCTTCGAACTCGGTATGGGTGTACTCGGTGCGCGCCAGCTTGACCCGCAGACTCTCGAACACGCCGAGCCCGTCCAGGCCGCCGCGCAGCTCGGCGCGATGCTGCTCCAGCGCGATGCGCACGCCGCCTTCGCCGTGCGCGGCTTCCTCGCCTTCGCCGTCGTCCTCCTCATGGCCGTGCGCATGGCCGGGGACGCCGTAACGGGTGTCGAACAGACCGTAGCTCGCGCCGAGGAAGCCGCGCTCGCCGGTCCACGACACGCCGAGCGCGCCGCTGCTGGTGCGCACGGCGCTGTTGGGCAGACGGCCGCGCAGGGCGGGGTCCGGCGTCTCGCCTTCCTCCGCGAGCAGGCGCGCGCTTTCGGCGTAGCCGGGGATGTCGTAATCGCCGGTCTCGCGCTGCAGCGCGTCGAAATGCACGTTCAGGCCGTAATCGGTGGCGCCGTCGAGCCGGACCATGCCGGTGCGTTCGTCGTTGACGGTGCCGCCGCGCAGTTCGGCACGCCCGCCGAACGGCCGATCGGGCGCCTGCTCGGGAATGCGGCCATCGACCACGTTGACCGCGCCGCCGATCGCGCCGCTGCCGTAGAGCAGCGTGGCCGGCCCCTTGAGCACTTCGATCTGGTCGGCCAGGAACGGCTCGATGCTCACCGCGTGATCGACGCTGACCGTGGAAACGTCGCCGGAGGACAGGCCGCCGCTCAGCACCTGCACGCGCGCGCCTTCCAGGCCGCGCACGATCGGGCGGCCCACGCCGGGGCCGAAGTAGGACGACTGCACGCCCGGCAGCCGCTCGACGGTGGCGCCGAGCGAGTTCGCCTTGCGTTCGTCCAGACGCTCGCCGGCCAGCACCTCGACCGGGCGCGTCAGCTCTTCCGCCGTGTGCCGCAGCGGGCTGGCGGTCACCACGACGTGGTCCAGCTCGGTGGGACTCGTGTGGCGCGGATCGTCCTGCGGAGCCGGCGCGGCGACCGCGGGCAGCGCAAGGGACAGGGCGAGGAACAGGGCGGTGCGGGACGGCGTCAAGGGAGTCCTCATCGGCATGGGGTACACTGCGGGTCGACAAGGGAATGTTATAATGTTTCAAAAGCGATCGCCCCCAACGAAAGTCATGCCCGCTCCCTCCGCCCTCCGCCGCGCCGATCGCGTGGGCTTCGCCGCCTCGTTCCTGTGCGCGGTGCACTGTGCGCTGCTGCCGGTCGCGCTCGCGCTGGCGCCGTCGCTGGGTCTCACGCTGGGCGGGTGGATCGATTTCGACCAGGCGTTCGTGGTGTTCGCCACGCTGCTGGGGGCGACCACGCTGACGCTCGGCTGGCGCCGTCACCGCCTGTTCGGCGCCTGGGCGTTGCTGCTGCCGGGGCTGGCGCTGGTGTGGCTCGGCGCGTTCACACCGCTGCACGACCACACGCTGACCCACGTGCTGGTGATGACCGTCGGCGGCCTGCTGCTGGCCGGCGCGCATCTGATGAACATCCGCCTGTCCCATGCGGTGGCGCGACGGGACTGAGCGCGCCGGGGGCTCCGTGGCGCGGGCGTGATAACATTCGCCGCTTTCCGGCCTGAGCGCCGCACCCGCATCACGTACCGAGGAATCACGCACATGGGCAAGGGCGACCGCAAGACCGCCAAGGGCAAGCGTTACAACTCCAGCTACGGCAACGCCCGGCCGAAGTCGCCGGCGGCCCGGAAGGCCGCGGGCGCGGCCGCGCCGGTCGCCAAGAAGGCCGCGGCGAAGACCGCCGCCAAGGCGCCGGCCAAGAAGGTCGTCGCGAAGAAGACCGCCGGCTGAGTCCTCTCGCCGCGGCGCACGTGCGAAGCCCCGCTCCGGCGGGGCTTCGTCGTTTCAGGCGGCTACGACGCCGATCCTGTGTGAACCCCTCCCCCCGCTTGCAGGGGGGTGTTTCCTCCCCCTGCTTGCAGGGGGAGGTTGGGAGGGGGTAAAGCCGGTCGCCGACCGACGCGGGCTGCCGACACAACCCCTCCCCAGCCCTCCCCTGCACGCAGGGGAGGGAGTGTCTCCTCCCCCTGCTTGCAGGGGGCGAGGCGGGTGCCTTGCCTGACGCAGGAATCAGGCGCGCTCACCGCCCTTCGGCGGGCCTGAGGTCTCAGCGTTTTTCCGCGCGCGCCTCGACCTCGCGCCAGACGCGCAGCAGGTTGCCGCCCAGGATCTTGCGCAGGCGCTCGTCGGAGTAGCCGCGCTGGCGCAGCGCCTCGATCAGGTTCGGGTAGTCGGCCACCGATTTCAGCCCGACCGGCAGCGCGCCGCCGACGCCGTCGAAATCCGAGCCGATGCCGACGTGGTCCTCGCCCAGCAGCTTCACCGCATGGTCGATCTGGGCCACCACCTGCTCGATGCGGGTTTCCGGCTTCGGATGCGCGGCGTCCCATTCCGCGTCGAACTGCGCGAGCGTCTTCGCCGGCGTCTCGCCGCGCGCCCTGGCGGCCTCGAGTTCGCGCTGGAACGCCGCCAGCGCGCGGAAGTAAGCGGTGGTGTCGGCGGCTGCGCGGGCATCGATGAAGCCGCTGCCGAACACGATCTGCACCACGCCGCCGTTCTTGGCGATCGCTTTCGCCAGCGCGTCGCTCAGGTTGCGCTCGAAGCCCGGAGTGAAGCGCCGCATGCCGGAATGGCTGGCGATCACCGGCGCCTTCGTCACCCGCAGCACGTCGCGCACCGCATCGTCGGACAGATGCGACACGTCGACCATGATGCCGAGCCGGTTCATCTCCTTGACGACCTGCTCGCCGAACGGGCTGAGGCCGCCGTGCGGGCGATCCAGCGAATACGAGCCGTCGGCGATGCGGTTGCTGTGGCTGTGCGCGAGGGTGACGTAGCGCACGCCGCGGCGATGGAAGACTTCGAGCTGCGCCAGATCGTCGCCGATCGGCGCGCCGTTCTCCATCCCGAGCGCGAGCAGCACGCGGCGGTTCTGGCTCAGGCGCTCGACGTCGGCCGGCGAGCGCAGCAGCGCGAACCGGTCGGGATGACGCGCGGCGAGCGCCTCGACCGCATCGATCTGCATGTGCGCCTTCTGCCGCGCGGTACCGGCGGCGTCGTCCTCCGGCGAGGTGTAGATCGACATGAACGCGACATCGAGCCCGCCCTGGCGCGCGCGCGGGTAGTCGAACTCGACGCCCGGCGCATCCACGCCGAGGTCGCGCCATTGCTTCATCAGCTCGCTCGGGGCGTCGATGTGGGTGTCGACGATGATCGCCTCGCGCGCGAAGCGCTGCGCCGCGCTCAGCGGCTCGTCGGCATGGGCGGTGGCGGCGATCAGCAGGAGGCTGGCGAGGGCGGTGCGCATTGCGTCGCTCCGGGATGGGCTGGAGCGAGCATAGCCGAGGGCGCGTGCGTGGCCGGCGGTGTCCGGATGTGCCTACAGCGGTTCCTGCAGTCGGTGGCCGCCTGCATAGACCGCTTCGGCCCACCGGCCGCCGAGCCAGTAGCACAGCTCGGCCGGGTGCCGGATGTTCCACTGCACGAAGTCCGCGCGCATGCCCACGCGCAGCGCGCCGCGGTCGGCGAGGCCGAGCGCGCGCGCGGCGTGCACGGTGGCGCCGCGCAGTGCCTCCTCCGGGGTGAGGCGGAAATGCGTGCAGGCGAGCTGCATCGCCTGCCGCAGCGACAGCAGCGGCGAGGTGCCGGGATTGCAGTCGGTCGCCACCGCCATCGGCACGCCGTGCGCGCGGAACAGGTCCAGCGGCGGCAGCTTCGTTTCGCGCAGCACGTGGAACGCGCCCGGCAGCAGCACCGCGACCGTGCCGGCCTGCGCCATCGCGCGCACGCCGGCTTCACTGGTGTGTTCGACGTGGTCGGCCGACAGCCCGCCGAACTCCGCCACCAGCGCCGCGCCTTCGAGATCGCTGAGCTGGTCGGCGTGCAGCTTCACCGGCAGCCCGAGCGTGCGCGCGGCCTCGAACAGGCGGCGGGTCTGATCTGGCGAGAAGCCGATGCCCTCGCAGAACGCGTCGACCGCATCGACCAGTCCCTCGGCATGCAGCCGCGGCAGCCAGTCGATCGCGGCGTCGATGTAGTCGTCGGCACGGCCGGCGTATTCCGGCGGCAGCGCATGCGCGGCAAGGTAGCTGGTGCGCACCGCGATCCCGAGCGCCTCGCCGATCCGCCGCGCCACGCGCAGCATCCTGCGCTCGCTGGCGAAGTCGAGGCCGTAGCCCGACTTGATCTCGAGCGCGGTGACGCCGTCGGCCACCAGCATCCGCGCGCGGGCGATCGACTGCGCAAGCAGCGCGTCCTCGTCGGCCTCGCGGGTGGCGCGCACGGTCGAGAGGATGCCGCCGCCGGCGCGCGCGATCGCCTCGTAGCTGGCGCCCTGCAGGCGCATCTCGAACTCCGCCGCGCGGTCGCCGGCGAACACCAGGTGGGTGTGGCAGTCGATCAGGCCGGGCGTGATCCAGCCGTCGGCCTCGATTACTTCGCGCGCCAGCGCGTGCGGATCGCCGGGCAGCGCGGTGCGCGGGCCGACGAACGTCAGCACGCCGTCGCGCCAGCCGAGCGCGCCGTCGCGGATCTCGCCGTAGCCGGCGGGCGCATCGAGGGTGGCGAGCGAGGCGCCGAGCAGGAGGCCTTCGAAGTGCGTCATGGCGGCGATTCTACGGGGCATTGCCGCGCCACCGCCCCGACGCGCGAGAATGCGCCATGCACGCCACCACCCCCCTTGTCGCCACCACCGCCGACGGCCGCTGGACGCTGCCCGGCATCGCCAACCTGCACTCGCACGCCTTCCAGCGCGCGATGGCCGGACTGGCCGAGCGCCAGACCGACCCCGCCGACAGCTTCTGGACCTGGCGCGAGACGATGTACCGCTTCGCCGCGCGCTTCGATCCGGACACCCTGCACGCGGTCGCCGCGCAGCTCTACGCGGAGATGCTCGAGGCCGGCTACACCGCGGTCTGCGAGTTCCACTATCTGCACCACGACCGCGACGGCAGCCCGTACGCCGACCGCGCGGCGATGTCGCGCGCGCTGATCGCCGCCGCGCGCGAGACCGGCATCCGGCTCACGCTGCTGCCGGTGCTGTACATGAGCGGCGGCTTCGACGGCCGCGCGCTGGGCGAGCGCCAGCGCCGCTTCGCGCACGACGTCGACGAGTACCTGCACCTGCTCGATCTGTTGCGCGACGAGGAGGACGAACGCGTGCGCCTCGGCTGCGCGCTGCACAGCCTGCGCGCGGTGCCGCCGGAGGCGATGCGCGCGGTGCTCGACGCGCTGCCGCACGGGATGCGCGTGCACATCCACATCGCCGAGCAGGTGGCGGAAGTGGACGAGTGCGTGGCGCTGCGCGGCGCGCGGCCGGTCGAATGGCTGCTCGCCAATGCCGAAGTCGACGCGCGCTGGACGCTGGTGCACGCCACCCATCTGAGCGAGGCGGAAGTGCAGGGCCTCGCGCGTTCGGGCGCGACGGTGGCGATCTGCCCGACCACCGAGGCGAACCTCGGCGACGGCCTGTTCCCGCTGCGCCCATTCCTCGATGCCGGTGGGCGCTGGGGCATCGGTTCGGATTCGCACGTGTCGGTGTCGCCGGTGGAGGAACTGCGCTGGCTGGAATACGGCCAGCGCCTGGTGACGCGCCGGCGCAACATCGCGGTGGCCGACTCGCCGAGCGTGGGCGAGTCGCTGCTGCGCGGCGTGGTCGACAGCGCCGCGCAGGCCACCGGTTTCGACGACCTCGCGCGCGACCGCATCGTGCTGGACGCGGCTGCGCCGGCGCTGGCGGGCGCCACCGCGCAGGACGTGATCGACCGCTGGGTGTTCGCCGGCAACCGGCCGCTGGTGGAGACGGTGGAGGTTGGCGGCGAGCGCGTCGTCGAGGACGGGCGCCATCGCGATGCCGGCCGGATCGCCGCGCGTTACCGGCAGGCGATGGAACGCCTGCTGTCCGACTGAGCGGGCAGGCGGTTCGCGCCGTCCACGTGCGCGTTCGCGTCCGCGGTACGGGCGTCCGTCGCAAACCGGCGCGCGCGCAGGCGCCGCGCGCCACGCTGGACGTCCCCGAACCGCAAGGAATCCGCCGTGACCTGCAACCCCCTGCTGCTCGCTTCCCTGCTCGCCGCCAGCCTGCCCGCGCACGCGATGAGCGGCGGGGAACTCGCCGCCGCGCTCGACAAGCGCCTGCGCGGCGACCGTACCGGCGCCTGCGTCGCCGCCGCGGTGATCGAGGACGGCCAGGTCAGCCGCGCGTTCGTCTGTGCCGATCCGCGCGCCCGTCGGCTCGACGAGCGCAGCGCGCTGGAGATCGGTTCGGTGACCAAGACGATGACCGCCACGCTGCTGGCGCAACTGATCGGCGAGGGCAAGGCTTCCCTCGACGACCCGCTGGCCAAGTACCTGCCGCCCGGCACGCGCGTGCCGGAGTTCGACGGGCAGCCGATCCGGCTGCGCCATCTCGTCACCCACACCTCGGGCCTGCCGGCGCTGCCGCCGGACATGCCGATCGCCGATCCCGACGACCCTTACGCGCAACTCGCGCCCGAGGCATTGCTGGCCGCCCTGCAGAAGACCACGCTCGGCCGCGCCCCCGGCACGCAGGTGGAATACTCCAACTACGCGATGATGCTGCTGTCCTACGCGGTGGCGCGCACCGCGGGAAGCGATTTCGAGAGCGCGCTCGATGCGCGCCTGTTCCGGCCGCTCGGCATGCATGGCGCGTACGTGCGCCGGAACCCCGCGGGCGTGCGGCCGGCGAAAGGCCATCTGCCGAACGGCCGGGTCACGCCGGCGTGGACGATCCACCCCGAGCTGTCGGGTGTCGGCGGCGTGCGTGCCACGCTCGACGACATGGTGCGTTACGTGCAGGCGCAGTTGGGCGGCAGCGGCGATCCGGCGCTCGATGCGGCGATCCGGATGACGCAGGCGCCCATCCCGCTGCCCGACGGCCGCCCCGGCGCCATGAACTGGATGCGCCAGCCGTGGGCGAACGGCACGCTGTACGCGCACGAGGGCGGCACGGGCGGCTTCTCGTCGCTGGTGGCGTTCGTGCCGGAGCAGAAGCGCGGCGTGGTGATCCTTTCCGATACCGCGTTGACGTCGCTGGGCGGTCTCGGCGCGATCGCCATGCACCTGCTCGATCCGTCGGTGCCGCTGCCGCCGCCGCGCAAGGCGGCGCGCGCGCCGCTCGAACTGCTCGACGCGCTCGCGGGCGAATACGTGCTGGGCGAGGCTCTGCGGGTGAAGCTGTGGCACCGCAAGGGCGTGCTATACGGGCAGGCGCAGGGACAGCCGGTGTTCGAGTTCGGCTATGACGATGCCGGCGATTTCTTCCCGTTGAAGCTCGATGCGCTGCTGTCGCCGCGGCGGCAGGCCGATGGCCGCTACGGCTTCGTCTGGAGCCAGGGCGGTGGCGAGATGACCGCACGGCGCGTCGAGCCCGCGCCCGCCCGCGCGCCGTACGCGATGACGCCCGAAGCGCTGCAGGCGTATGTCGGCCGCTATCCGCTGATGCCCGGCTTCGCGCTTGCCGTGAGCGTGCGCGACGGGCGCCTGCACGTGCAGGGCACCGGCCAAGCCCCGCTGCCGGTGGATCCGGTCGGGAAGGACGTGTTCGTGGCCGACGCGGTCGGCGCCGAGCTGCGTTTCGAGCGCGACGCCTCCGGCGGCGTGGTCGCGGTCACCCTGGTGCAGCATGGACAGCGTCTGCGCGGAGAGCGGGAGCGGTGAACGATCGCGATCCCTTGCGGGAGCGGCTGCCGCCCGACGTCGTGGTGGGCGGTGGCCTGCCGTGGAGCCGCTACCGCCAGTACCCCGTCTTCAGCCTGCCGTGGCTGCGCGGACGCACGCTGCTGTTCGCCGCGGTGATCGCGGCGATGGCGCTGCTGTCCGGCTTCGGCATCGGCTTCGTCGCGCGCGATTACCGCATCGGCGCGCTGGTGGCCGCCCACACGTTCGCCGCGTTCCTGCTGATGGCGGCGGCCGGACCTGCGCTGGCGACGTGGGTACGGCATCGCCGCTGGCCGCTGCGGCGCGAGCGCACCGGCGTGGTCGTGGCCGTGCTGCTGGGCATCGGCGCGAGTTTCTTCGCCGACGAATGGGCCTCGGCGTACATCGATCGCCAGGTCGAGGCGGCGTTGCCTGCGCGCGATGCGGGGCGCGTGGAGGTGCACTTCGGTGCGCCGCGCGGCGCCGCGCCGGGCGCGGCCGAGGTCCGCCGGCGGCCGCAGTCGGCGCCGCCGCTGGAGCGCGCGCTGGCGCTGAGCGTGAACGTGCTCGTACTGCTGGTGATCTACGGCCTGTTCGGCGGCGGACTGGCGCTTCGCGCCTACTTCGGCGAACAGCGCCGCTGGGAGGACAGCCGACGCGATCGCGAACTGGCCGCACTGCGCGAACAGAAGCGCGGCGCCGAGCTGCGCCTCGGCGTCCTGCAGGCGCAGGTCGAGCCGCACTTCCTGTTCAACACCCTCGCCGCGGTGCGCGCGCTGGTCCGCGAGCGGCCGGCGCAGGCGGAGGAAACGCTCGACGCGCTGGTGGCCTACCTGCGCGCCAGCATTCCCCGCATGCGCGATCGCGTCGGCGTGCTCGACGGCACCCTCGGCGATCAGGTCGACCTGTGCGCGCACTATCTCGACGTGATGCGCGTGCGCACCGGCGGCCGCCTGCGCTACGCCATCGACGTCGTCGCACCGCTGCGCGCGCTGCCGTTTCCGCCGCTGCTGCTGATCACGCTGGTCGAGAACGCGGTGAAGCATGGCGTCGAACCCAAACCCGGGCCGGGCTGTGTCGAACTGCAGGCCGAGCAGCGCGCTGGCCGGCTGCACGTGCGCGTGCTCGACGACGGCGTCGGGCTGCGGCCGGATGCACTGTCGACCGGGATGGGCCTGGCCAACGTGCGCGAGCAGCTCGCCGCGCTGTACGGGGCGCGCGCTGCCCTGCGCCTGCGCAGGCGCGCGCCGCAGGGCACACTGGCGGAACTGGAGCTGCCGCTGGAGGGGGCATGACCGCGGTTTCCGCCCTGATCGCCGAGGACGAGGCTCCGCAGCGGGAAGCGCTTCGCGCGATGCTGGCGGCGCTGTGGCCGCAGCTCGAGCTGCGCGTGTGCGAGGACGGCATCGCCGCGCTGGAAGCGGTGGCGGCATGGCGTCCGGCGGTCGCCTTCCTCGACGTCCGCATGCCCGGTGTGACCGGACTGGACGTGGCGCGCGCGGTCGCCGGCTACGGCGGGCTGGTGGCGTTCACCACCGCCTACGAAGAACACGCCGTGCGCGCGTTCGAGGCCGGCGCGGTCGACTACGTGCTCAAGCCGGTGACCCGCGAGCGGCTGGCGCGGACCGTCGAGCGCCTGCGCGCGCGCCTGCAGTCCGGCGCGTCCGCGCCCGCCCTGGAGGCCCTGGAGGCGGCGCTGAAGCCGCGCGGCGAACGCCTGATCCGGTGGATCACCGCCAGCATCGGCGACAGCGTGCGCATGATCGGCATCGACGAGGTGATCTACTTCCAGGCGCAGGACAAGTACGTGCGCGTGGTGACGCCCGAAGGCGAGGCGCCGATCCGGCGGCCGCTGCGCGAACTGCTCGACGGGCTCGACCCGGACGTGTTCTGGCAGGTGCACCGCGGCATCGTCGTGCGTGTGGCCTCGATCGAACGGGTCCGCAAGGACGAACTCGGCCGCCACGTTCTCCATCTGCGGGGGCGCGACGAGCGGTTGCCGGTCAGCAGCGCGTTCCTGCACCGTTTCCGCGGCATGTGAGGTCAGGCGAACAACCCGTTGAGCGTGGCGAAATCCAGCCCCGGCTCGAACAGCGGCGCCGGATCGCCGCCCAGCCAGGCGGCGGCGGCCCGCTGCGCGGCGGTGTAGGCGCGGTAGAACAGCCACGGGCCGAGGCTGATCCGGCACACGCCGGCGGCGTGCAGCGCGTCGATCGACGCCATGCCCGGGCGCGCCATGACGTTCAGCCGCAGGGCCACCGCCTGCGCGATCGCGCGGGCCGCTTCGGCGTCCAGCAGACCCGGCACGAAGCCGCCGTCGGCGCCCGCCTCGCGATAGCGATGCAGCCGCGCGGCCGTCTCGCGCACCGCCGCGTCGCCCTCGGCCAGTCCGCGCAGGTACACGTCGGTGCGCGCATTGACGAACAGCGGCGTTGCGCGCAGGCGCGCGCGGATGGCGCGGATCTTCGCCGCCAGACGTTCCGGATCGCCGCTGCCGTCCTCCAGGTTGATGCCGACCGCGCCGGCGTGCGCGACCGCCTCCGCCAGCGCCGCCACCGCCTCCGGATCGTCGCTGTAGCCGTCCTCGATGTCGGCGGTCACCGGCACGCGCACCACGCGCACGATGTCGGCCAACGAGGACAGCAGCGCCTCGCGCGGCAGCGCGCCGCCGTCGGCATATCCGCGCGACCACGCCACCGCGGCGCTGCTGGTGGCGATCGCGGGGGCGCCGGCCTCCTGCAGCAGGCGCGCGCTCGCGGCGTCCCAGGCGTTGGCCAGCAGCAGCGGGCGTGGGCCTTCGTGCAGTTCGGCGAAGCGGGCGTGCAGTGCGGACATGAAGAGCTCCCTGAGGTGTCGAAGAGGGACGCGGCGTCGGACGCGACGCTCGCGTGTGTGCCTGGTTCACCCGAACAGGCCCGCCGCGCGCGGCAGCGCGCCTTCCAGTTCGAGCAGGAAACGCTTCACCGGCAACCCGCCGCCGAAGCCGGTGAGGCTGCCGTCGCTGCCGATCACGCGATGGCACGGCAACACGATCGGCAGCGGGTTGCGGCCGTTCGCGGCGCCGACCGCGCGCGTGGCGCTGGGCCGTCCGACCGCCTGCGCGAGCCGCGCGTAGCTCCACGTCTCGCCGTAGCCGATCCGCGCCAGCGTGCGCCACACCTGCACCTGGAACGGCGTGCCCTGCGGCGCGAGCGGCAGCTCGAACGCGCGGCGCGCGCCGGCGAAGTATTCGCGCAACTGCGCTTCCGCCGCGTCCAGCAGGGGATGATCGCCCTCGCGCCAGTCGGCGCCGCGCCGGTGCGCATGGCGCGGCGCGTCGAACTCGATCAGGCGCAGGCCGTCGTCGCCTGCGGCCAGCAGCAGCGGGCCGACCGGGCTTGCGAGCGTGCGGTGGACGATCATGCCGGGCTCCGCTTGCGGTCGCGTTGCAGCAGCGTGTTCTGGCGCCAGAGCTGGATCACCGCATACGCGCGCCACGGCCGCCACTCCGCCGCTTCCGCTTCCGCCGCGCGCGCGGTGCCGCCGAGCGCGCGCTTGAGCACCAGATCGTCGGCCGGAAACGCGTCCGGATGGCCGAGCGCGCGCAGCGCCATGTAGTGCGCGGTCCACGGCCCGATCCCGGGTAGCGCCACCCAGCGCGCGACGAAGTCCTCCAGCGTGCGCTCGGCACGGAAATCGGCGCGCCCCTCCAGCAACGCGCGGGCGACCTCGCGCACGGTGGCGGCGCGCGTGCGGGTGAGGCCGATCGCGGTGAGATCGGCATCGGCCAGCGTGTCCGGCGTGGCGAACAGATGCGTGAGGCCGGGCGCGAAGGCGGACGGAAGGCGCGCGCCGAAACGCTCGGCGATGCGCGCGGCGAACGTGCGCGCGGCCGGTACGCTGACCTGCTGTCCGAGGATCGCGCGCACGGCGATCTCGAAGCCGTCCCAGCCGCTCGGGATGCGCAGTCCCGGTCGCCGCCGCACCAGCGCGCGCAGCGTCGGATGCACCGACAGCGCATCGCCGATCGCATGCGGATCGGCGTCCAGATCGAACATGCGCCGCACGCGGTTCACGGTGTCGAGCAGACGCACGGCGGGTACGCCATGCAGTTCCAGCCGCAATGCCGGCTCCTCGCCCGGCCATGCGCTCACCCGCAGCCAGCCGGGCGCGTCGCTGCTGCCGATCGCGCGCAGATAGGCATCGCCGGAGACATGCTCCACGCCGGGCAGCGCGCGGCCGTGCAGGAAGTCGAGCATCGCCGCGAAGTCGTACGGCGGCCGGTAGCCGAGGCGCAGCGTCAGCGTATCGCCGCTCGCGGCAGGTTCGCGCTTGCGCAGATCGCGCGGCGCCATGCGGTAGGCCGCCTGGAACGCATCGTTGAAGCGCCGCACGCTGCCGAACCCCGCCGCCAGCGCGATCGCGGTGATCGGCAGCGCGGTTTCGGTAAGAAGCTGCTTGGCGAACAGCAGGCGTCGCGTGCCGTGCACCTGGCTCGGCGCGGCGCCGAGATGCTCGACGAACAGCCGGCGCAGATGGCGCTCGCCCACGTGCAGTTGCGCGGCCAGCGAAGCCAGCGGCTTCTCCGCCAGCGCGCCGGCGTCGATCAGCGCCAGCGCGCGCGCCACGATCGCATCGCCGCGCCGCCAGCTTCCGTTTTCCGGCGACAGTTCCGGGCGGCAGCGCAGGCACGGCCGGAACCCCGCCGCTTCCGCGGCGGCGGCGTTCGCGAAGTAGACGACGTTCGCGGCCTTCGGCGCCGGTGCCGGGCAGACCGGGCGGCAGTAGATGCCGGTGCTGGTGACCGCGGTGAAGAAGCGTCCGTCGAAACGCGCATCGCGGCTCAGCCGCGCCTGTTCGCACACCCGCGGATCGGGCAGGGCGAGCGGGGCATCGGGCTGCAGCGCGGCATTCATGGGGGCAGGCTAGCACCGCCCGTTCGCGCGGACTGGCCGGATTCGGACATCGATGCGGGGCGCCGCCGCTGCGTGAAGACCCGCTGCGCCGGAACCATGGGAACGTGTCGGGTTGGACGTCGGGGCAGTGCCGGAGCCACCGCGCATCGTTCCCGCGATCCTTCGGCAGGCTCAGGTCCCTCCACAGGCTCAGGATGAGCGAAGCGACGGGAACCCACGGACTTCGTACCGCGCAGCTTCGGCTGGCCTCCTCACGCCCATGCGGCCAGAGGCAGCAAGCGCAGGCGCCTCATCCGCGAAGGCCGCCCGCTCAGCCGTTGTCCGCCAGCGCCGGCAGCAGCGGCGCGATCGATCCATCGTTCGGCGCTTCGCGCACCCCCAGCAGCCGCGCCAGCAACGGATACACGTGCACGTTGTCGAACGCCGGCAGCACCGCGCCGCGGCGGAACGCGGGTCCGTGCGCGACGAACAGCGCGCGCATCGACGGCAGCGCCGGGTCGTAGCCGTGCGAACCGCGCGTGCGGTTCGGCCGCCGCGCGATCGCCTCGCGCGGTTTCGCGTCCCAGCCTTCGTCCATCTGGCAGACGATGGCCGGCACGCGCGGATGGCGGCCGTAATGCCAGCGCGCCGGCAGCTCGTGCTTGCGCCAACACTGGTAATGCGCGTGGCGGCCGAGCAGTCGCCGTTCCGCCGCCGCCTCGCGGCCGGGGCGCGGCGCGAAACCCACCGACTGGCCGTCGGTCACCGGCTCGGCGTCCTCGAACGACACCATGTCCTCCAGCGCCACCACCTGACCCGGCGGGACGGCGGCCATGCCGTGGTCCGACACGATCACCAGATTCACCGCATCCAGCTGCCCGCGTGCGCGCAGCGTGTCGGCCAACCGGCCGATCGCGCGGTCCAGCCGGGCCAGCATCGCGTGCGCTTCGTGCGAATCCGGGCCGAACTCGTGCGCGGTCTTGTCGAGCTGCTCGAAATACAGCGTCACCAGCCGTGGCCGCGTCGCTTCCGGCTCGGCCAGCCAGCCGAGCACGCGGTCGACGCGGACGTCGATCGGCACGTCATAGCTGAACTCGTACCACCGCTGCGGCTGCACACCGCCGATCTTCGCCTCGCTGCCGGGCCAGAACATGGTCGCGGTGGGCATGCCGGCCTTCTCCGCGGCGACCCAGATCGGCTCGCCGCCCCACCAGGCGGCATTCGCCACCGCCTCGCGATCGTGCAGCGAAAAGCGCCCCAACTGCGGGTCGCGCATGGTGTTCTGCACCAGCCCGTGGCGGTCCGGACGCAGTCCGGTCACCAGCGTGTAGTGGTTGGGGAACGTCAGCGACGGATACGACGGCGTCATCCCCTGCGCGCGCACGCCGGCGCGGGCGAGGCGGTACAGGTGGGGCGTCCGCTCCGGCGTGAGGTCATCGGCGCGGAAGCCGTCCACCGAGATCAGCACGACCGGCACGCGGGCGGCCGGCGACGGGCGGGGCGTCGCGGTCGAGCAGGCGACGAGCAGGCAGGCGAGCAGAGCGGCGAAGGCCGCAGCGATCGATCGGGACATGCCCGGATGATAGCCAGCCGGGTCGACGCCGGCTTTGCATCGCGCGGCCGCTGCGCTCGGGCCAACGCGCCGCGGCGTGACTTCCGGCCCTGCCTGCCGCAGCCGCGCGCGCCAACACTGCGGATCCGCTCCGGAGTCCCGCCATGTCCGTCCGCCTTGCCCTCGCGCTCGTCCTGTCCGCGATCGCCGCGCCCGCCGCGGCGCAGCAGGCCGCGCCGCCGCCGAAGCTCACCGCCGAGGAATGCGCGGTGTGGGCGCGCGAACTCGGCTTCGCCCGCGCACTCGCCGAGCACGACGCCGCCGCGTTCGCCGGACACCTGCACGAAGGCGCCGCGTTCGGCGTCAAGCAGCCGCAGCCGCAGCGCGGCCGCGAGGCGATCGCCCTCGCGTGGGCTCCGCTGATCGAAGGCAAGACCATCCGGCTGGAGTGGTACCCGACCATGGTCGTGATCGGCGGCGAGCCGGACATCGCCATGTCCACCGGGCCCGCGCTCTACGAGGACCTGCGCCCCGGCGCCAACCCGCGCTACCGGCTGGGCGGTTTCCAGTCGGTCTGGAAGCGCGGCGAGGACGGCGTCTGGCGCGTGCTGTTCGACGATGGCCCCCGCCCGCAGCCGGCCGACGAGGCCGCCGCCGCCGCGTTCCGCGCCCACCGCCGTGAGGCCTGCCCGCAAGGCTGACGACGTCCTGAACCGCCGCGCATCCGCCCGCGTGCGGGCCCATGCGCGCGCGCAACGGCGGGTGTACGGTGGCCGCGCGAATCCCGCCCGAGGTGACGACCATGACCCGCCCGCTTCCGCATCTTCTCGTGCTTGCGCTGGGCCTTGCGGCCGCGTCCGCCGCGGTCGCGGCCGAGCCGCCCGAGCCCGCCGCCGCGCCCGAGGCCGAAGCCGGGCGCGCGGTCGAACAGGACCGCGACGTCGACCGCAATTGCCTGCGCCACACCGGCTCGCTGCTGCTGCACAGCCGCCGCGCGCGCGCTGAGAAGCGCTGCGCGCCCGCGTTCGGCCGCGTCTACACCCAGGACGATCTGCGCATGACCGGCGCGGTGGACATCGCCGACGCGCTGCGACGGCTCGATCCGGCGATCCGCTGAGCACGCCGCAGAAGCTCCGCTCTGCCGAGCGTCGAGCCTGTCGAAGGGGCGAGGAGCGGGCGGCCACCGCTGCCGCCCGTCCACCGTTCGCGCCGAGCCCGTCGACGGGCGAACCCCGCGACTTCTCACCCGCTCGCCCTCGGCTGGCCGAAGGGCGAATCCCACGATCCCGCACGCCACCCGTGGTTCGACGGGAAGGGCCCTGCTCCTCCTCGTCCACCCCCGGGGCCCACCACACCCCCGCGCCCGCGGCGATAATCGCGGCATCCCCTTTGCAGCACAGGACCGAGCCGATGCCCACCCGCGTCGACCCCTCCCGCGTCATCCGCGCGCCGCGCGGCGCCGAAAGGACCTGCAAGTCGTGGCTCACCGAAGCCGCGTATCGCATGATCCAGAACAACCTCGACCCCGAGGTCGCCGAGAACCCGGCCGAGCTCGTGGTCTACGGCGGCATCGGCCGCGCCGCGCGCGACTGGGAATGCTTCGACGCCATCCTGAAGTCGCTGCGCGAGTTGAACGACGACGAGACGCTGCTGATCCAGTCCGGCAAGCCGGTCGGCATCTTCCCCACGCACCCCGACGCGCCGCGCGTGCTGCTGGCCAACTCCAACCTGGTGCCGCACTGGGCCACCTGGGAGCACTTCAACGAGCTCGACCGCAAGGGCCTGATGATGTACGGCCAGATGACCGCGGGCTCGTGGATCTACATCGGCTCGCAGGGCATCGTGCAGGGCACCTACGAGACGTTCGTCGAGATGGGCCGCCAGCATTACGGCGGCGATCTCACCGGCAGGTGGATCCTCACCGCGGGCCTCGGCGGCATGGGCGGCGCGCAGCCGCTGGCCGCGTCGCTCGCCGGCGCGTGCAGCCTCACCATCGAATGCCAGCAGAGCCGCATCGACTTCCGCCTGCGCACGCGCTACGTCGACGAGCAGGCCACCGACCTCGACGACGCGCTCGCGCGCATCGCCAAGTACACGAAGGCGGGGCAGGCCAAGTCGATCGCGCTGCTCGGCAACGCCGCCGAAGTGCTGCCGGAACTCGTGCGCCGCGGCGTGCGCCCGGATGCGGTCACCGACCAGACCAGCGCGCACGATCCCGTGCATGGCTACCTGCCGGTCGGCTGGACGGTGGAGCAGTGGCTCGCCGAGCAGAAGGCGAACCCCGAGCGCGTGCGCGATGCCGCCAAGCGGTCGATGCGCGTGCACGTCGAAGCCATGCTCGCGTTCAAGGCGATGGGCGTGCCGGTGTTCGACTACGGCAACAACATCCGCCAGATGGCGTTCGACGAAGGCTGCCGCAACGCGTTCGACTTCCCCGGCTTCGTGCCCGCCTACGTGCGCCCGCTGTTCTGCCGCGGCATCGGCCCGTTCCGCTGGGTCGCGCTGTCCGGCGATCCGGAGGACATCTACAGGACCGACGCCAAGGTGAAGGAGCTGATCCCCGACGATCCGCACCTGCACCGCTGGCTCGACATGGCGCGCGAGCGCATCGCGTTCCAGGGCCTGCCCGCGCGCATCTGCTGGGTCGGCCTCGGCCAGCGCCACAAGCTCGCGCTCGCGTTCAACGAGATGGTGCGCAACGGCGAACTGAAGGCGCCCATCGTGATCGGCCGCGACCACCTCGATTCCGGCAGCGTCGCCTCGCCGAACCGCGAGACCGAGGCGATGAAGGACGGCTCGGATGCGGTCAGCGACTGGCCGCTGCTCAACGCCATGCTCAACGTCGCCGGCGGGGCGACGTGGGTGAGCCTGCACCACGGCGGTGGCGTCGGCATGGGCTACAGCCAGCACAGCGGCGTGGTCATCGTCTGCGACGGCAGCGACGCCGCCGACCGCCGTCTTGCGCGCGTGCTGTGGAACGACCCCGGCACCGGCGTGATGCGGCACGCCGATGCGGGCTACGAGATCGCGCAGCGGTGCGCGAAAGAGCAGGGGCTGAAGTTGCCGATGATCGAGGTTGACGGATAAGACGCACTCCGCGCATCCCGCAATATATGGTATGACCGCTTAATTCGCCGGCTACCTGAGGTCGACATGTACATCTCTCGCTTCCGATTGCGCAACTGGAAGAATTTTCAATCTGTCGATACTCGTCTAGGTGGGCGCGCGTTCGTCATTGGTCCCAACGCTTCCGGAAAATCGAACCTCCTGGATGGGTTTCGTTTTCTGCGTGATGTCGCTCGCGACGGCTTGAAAAAGGCCGTAGATGATCAGCGTGGCGGCATTTCGGCCATCCGGTGCTTGGCCGCGCGTAGGCACAGCCATATCGAGCTTCTGGTTGAGCTGCGGGAGGCTCCTTCCGCGGATGGTCCGCCTGACTGGGAATATGAGCTCGTCGTTAATCAGGACAATAACAAGCGGCCGCAGGTTATCCGCGAGGTTGTGCGTAAGGGGGGGGCGCCAGTTCTCATGCGCCCGGACGAATCGGATGAGGCGGATCCCCAGCGTCGAACTCAAACTGCGCTGGAGCAGATTTCATTAAACAAAGAATTTCGTGCGGTCGCCGAATTCTTTGACTCCATATCGTATCAGCATCTGCTTCCGCAGGTTGTGCGTGATCCCCGTAGTTTTACCTCGGGGGTTGTTTCTAATGATCCGTTCGGCCGGGATTTTTTGCTTCGAATATTGCAGACGCGCGCGGACATCAGGAAGTCTCGTTTGGAAAAGATCAGGCGTGCGCTCGCCGTAGCGGTACCGCAGTTGGTCGATTTGGATGCCGAGATGGACAAATCGGGCGTCCCACACCTTTGGGGTGCCTATGAGCACTGGCGCCCTAACGCGGCGCGCCAGAACGAGAGTCAATTTTCCGACGGTACTCTCCGACTTCTCGGGTTGCTTTGGTCTATGTTTGAGGGTGGCGGTCCGCTCTTGTTGGAAGAGCCAGAAATCTCACTCCATCCTGATGTGGTGCGACAGATTCCTCGGCTCTTCGACAAGATTCAGAGAGAGCGAAAGATTGCGCGGCAACTGATCGTCTCTACTCACTCGGAGGACCTGCTTTCGGACCCTTCGATTGCTTTGGAGGAGATTGTGCTCCTCGTGCCCTCTGCGGAGGGTACGGAGATCGTGACGCCGACGGGTGCGGACTTTGCCGCGGTTAAATCGGGCCTCCGCCCCGCGGATGTCATGCTTCCGAAAGCTGCACCGAAGTCGGTCGAGCAGCTCACGCTTGCGTTTTAGCCATGGAAGTCGAGCTGCTGGTCGAGGGATACACAGACGAAGTATTTATGCGGCATTGTCTTGCTGCGTTAGGTCTTCGGGTCGGCGTTGTATACGGAAAGCGTGGTATCGCCTATGTGCGCGAACGCGCCCAGGGGTTTTGTGCGCGCGGGCATTACACGCCAATTTTGGTGCTTGCCGATCTTGTCGATATGCATGCCCCATGTCCGGCGGTGGCTCGGAGCCTTCTGGCGTCATCAATCCCGCATCTCGCGATGATTAGGTTTGCGGTACCAGAGGTCGAGTCCTGGCTTCTCGCCTCTCGGTCTGAACTTGCCGCCTATCTACGAGTCTCGATTTCACGGGTGCCAACTGCTCCGGACGAGCTACAAGACGCTAAACAGGTGCTTGTGAATTTGGCACGCGGCAGTACTAGTGGCCGCATTCGGGATATGTTCGTCCCTCGGCCTAATTCGAGTGCATCGGTAGGGTCCGGTTACGTTGAAGGCTTCTGTGAGTTTATGGCTCACCACTGGCGGCTGAGCTCGGCGCTTGCGACATCGCCTAGCCTTGCTCGTCTTGTTGAAAGGGTGAGGGAGCGGTTCGGTTCTTCGCCAGTGCACTAAGGGCGACGCATGCGCCGCACGCTCGCGCGGGCTACCACCGCGCGGCCTCGATAGCCCGGTTGGCGCTGATAACGCGCGTAAGGCGGGTTGAAACCCGCCCTACGTCACGTGGGCCACCGGAGGTAGGGCGGGTCTTGACCCGCCGTTGGCGAGCGGGGTGTTGTCCGACGTGCGGCTGCGGGATCGGCCGATGGCGTCTGGCGGACACACGTTCCACGCTCGCGTCATGCCGAATTACCGACGCGTCCGGGTGCCGGGCGGTACCTACTTCTTCACCGTCAATCTGCTGGAGCGCCACCGGCGCCTGCTGGTCGAGCACATCGACGTGCTGCGCCTGGCGTTTGCCGAGGCGCGTGCGGCGCGGCCGTTCTTCGTGGTCGCCGCGGTGGTGCTGCCCGACCATCTGCATTGCGTCTGGACGTTGCCGCCGGGGGATGCCGACAACGCGACCCGCTGGCGACACATCAAGACCGCGTTCGCCCGCGCGTTGCCACCCGCCGAGCGGCGTTCGCCGCGTCGCGTGGCGAAGGGCGAGCGGGGCGTGTGGCAGCGACGCTATTGGGAGCATTTGATCCGCGACGAGCGGGATCTCGCCGCGCATGTCGATTACGTGCACTTCAACCCGGTCAAGCATGGGCACGCCGCCTGCGCGGCTGCGTGGCCGTATTCGAGCGTGCATCGGTATGTGGCGCGTGGCGATCTCGCGGCCGACTGGGGAGTGGCTGGCGAGGCGGCCGGTGACGGGGGCGAGCGGGGCGCGCATGGGCGGTAAGGCGGGTCAAGACCCGCCCTACCGCCGCTGGGAGTGGCTGGCGAGGCGGCCGGTGGCGGGGGCGAGCGGGGCGCGCATGGGCGGTAAGGCGGGTCAAGACCCGCCCTACCGCCGTCGGGGAGTGGCTGGCGAGGCGGCCGGTGGCGGGGGCGAACGGGCGCGCGGGGGCGTGCGTGAGGCGGGTCAAGACCCGCCCTACCGCCGTCGGGGAGTGGTTGGCGAGGCGGCCGGTCGCGGGGGCGAGCGGGGCGCGCATGGGCGGTAAGGCGGGTCAAGACCCGCCCTACTCCCGGCCTCACCCGCGCCGGGCGGCCTCGATGGCGGCGATGTCGATCTTGCGCATCTGCATCATCGCTTCGAACGCGCGCTTGGCGGCGGCCGGGTCGGGGTCGGCGATGGCGGCGGTGAGCGCGCGCGGGGTGATCTGCCAGGAGATGCCCCAGCGGTCCTTGCACCAGCCGCAGGCGCTTTCCTCGCCGCCGTTGCCGACGATGGCGTTCCACAGGCGGTCGGTTTCGGCCTGGTCGTCGGTCGCCACCTGGAACGAGAACGCCTCGCTGTGCCGGAACGCCGGGCCGCCGTTGAGGCCCAGGCAGGGAAGGCCCATCACGGTGAACTCGACGGTGAGCACGTCGCCCTGCTTGCCGGAGGGGTAGTCGCCGGGGGCGCGGTGGACCGCGTGCACGGCGCTGTCGGGGAAGGTCTGTGCGTAGAAGGTGGCGGCGTCCAGCGCGGTGCCGTCGTACCACAGGCAGATGCGGTTCTTGTCCATCGGGTTCTCCTTCGGTTGGGGTGACTGCTCCCTGCGACGAACGGGCGGGGCGGAAATCGACGCCGCGTTCGGGCGACGGGCGGTCGCCGCCGTTGCGACGCTCCCCGCTCCGCCGGCATCTCCGTGCGCATCGTTCACGACGGGAGCCGTCATGGCCGCAGCGACAGGACAGGAACGCGCGCGCCGGGTGCGCGGCTGGGGCATGGTGCTGGCGCTGATGGCGGCGGTGGCGCAGGCGCAGTCGCCGATGGAACGGGACGACCGCACGGTCGAGCGGCTGCGCGCCGAAGGCGTCCGGCACGAGTCCGGCCAAGTGGTGCTGTGGACGCTGCCCGGCGAGATGCCGGCGGAACGCGCGCAGGCGCTGGCACAAACGCTGGACCGCACCGCAGCGGCGGTGTCGGCGCTCCTGGGCCGCCGGCTGGATACCGCGCACTACGCCGACGACCGGCTGCACGTGTTCGTCGCTTCCGGCATCGGTGCCTCGCACGTGTACGCCGGATACGACCACATGGCGCACGACCGGCCGTATCTGTTCTTCGACCTGCGCAAGGTCCGGCGCGGCGACGCGCCGTTCGCGCACGAGCTGGCCCACGTGCTGGTGTGGCGCTTCGGCTCGCATTCGCTGCGCGAGGGGCTGGCGACGTACGTCGAGCTGGAACTGGCCGCGCGCGGCGAAGCCTCGGCCTCGGGGCTGTTCGGCATGCACGATGCGGACAGCGCGGAGTCGCGCGCGGCGGCGATCGCGCGCAGCGATGCGGGGTTGCGCGTGCTGCCCTGGATCGGGCGCAACGGGCACGCCGACGCGGCGGTCACCTCGCTCGAGGACGAATCCTCGCGCGAGGCGTACTACGTGCTGTCGCAGTCGTTCGTCCGTTATCTGGTGACGTCGCTCGGCCTTGCCACCGTGCTCGACGTGCATGCGGATGCCGACCCGGAAGCCGCGCTGCGTGCGCGCAGCGGAAAGCCGCTGGAGGCATGGCGCGAGGCGTGGTGGTCGGCGCTTCGCGCGTCGCGTGGCCGACCCCGGTCGCGTCGGCGGGTCTTGACCCGCCGCGCGGGGCGTTGGGCTTCGCCTTCGGCTCAGCCCAACCTACGCATTCGACCCCGTCGCGTCGGGCGGGTCCTGACCCGCCGCGGGGGCGTTGGGCTTCGCCTTCGGCTCAGCCCAACCTACGAGCTCGATCCCGTCGCGTAGGACGGGTCCTGACCCGCCGCGGTGCCCTGCGCGTCGGACGCGGGTTGCAGCAGGCGGGCGACCTCGTCGGCGCTCAGCAGCGCGTAGTCGTGCGCGTCGAGCTCGGGCGCCAGGCGCGCCCAATGCCGGGCGTGGCCATCGCTCAACCGCAGCCGGCGCAGGAAGCGCATCGGGCCGAGCCGGCGTTCGAGCTCGACCGCCGGCTGCAGGCAATCCGGCACGGCGACGTATACGCCCGACCGTGCGCGATACAACGCGAGGTCCATTCCACGCCTCTTCGCCGAGGGGTAGGGCACGTTAGGACGCCGCAGGCGCGCCTTCCGTGCGGAACCCCACACAGCGCTAGTCGGCAACCGTGCCGAGCAGGCGCTCGTACTCGCGGTGCAGGATCGAATAGCACTCGCAACTGCGTCCGGCGAGCGCATCGCGGTCGAGCAGACGGATGCGGCCGGCGGCTGCAGCGCAGCGCGCCCGCGCCCTGCAGGCGCCGCGCGATCTCCGAGATGCCTTCGCGGCGCACCCCCAGCAGGTTGGCGATCGCTTCCTGGGTGAGCCGCAGCTCCTCGCCCGGCACGCGGTCGAACGCCAGCAGCAGCCACTTGCTGAACTGCCGCTCGAGCGAGTGGTGGCGGTTGCAGATCACCGCCTGCGCCATCTGCGACAGCATCAGTTGCGTGTAGCGCAGGATCATCAACTGGAACGCGCCGCCGCGTTGGAACTCGCGCTGCACCACGTCGTCCTTCAGCACGTAGCCCTCGCCGGCGATCTGCACTTCGCCGCGCGTGGGCGTGCTGGTCGAGTCCACCAGCACCGACACGCCGACCACGCCTTCGTTGCCGACCATCGCGATCTCGCCGGTGGTGCCGTCCTCCATCACGTACAGCAGCGAGACCACGCCGCTGCAGGGAAAATAGATGTGGCTGTTGCGCAGGTCGGATGCGTACAGCACCTTGCCGACCGGCAATTCGATCCGTTGCAGATGGGGCTGCAGCCGCGCGCGGACGTCGGCGGGCAGGCGGTCAAGCAGACGGTTGCTGGATCTCCACCTCGGAGATGAGGCCATGCGCGGCAGCGCTCCCTGTCGAACGGATCATTCTCGGTCGCAGGGTCAGGGACGTATGTACGCAAGCGCACATAGGGCGGTGGTTCCGCGTGGCCGTGGGGCGTCGCCCCCAGCAGGCCCCTCCGAATGATGGGTAGGAGGGCTGGGGCAGCCTGCGCGCTTGGTGCGACGATTGCAAGCGGTGGCGCGTGAAGAGTGATCGCCGAGGGCCGGTTCCGTCTTCGCTGTGCGTCGTCACGCGTTGCCGATGACCCGTGGAGGAGCGGCTTCAGCCGCGCCCGATGGTCGCGGCCGCAGCCGCGCCTACGAGGGGTGGGCGGTGGAGGAGGTGTCGCCGCGCGTCTGCAGCAGCGGCATCAGTTGCGCCATCTCCACCGGCTTCTCGCAGCGGGGGATGTCGCCGAACTCGGCCGGTAGCGCCCAGGCGTCGTAGCCGGTGGCGAACACCACCGGCACGCCGCGGCGGCGCAGTTCCTCGACCACCGGGAACACCACGCCGCCCTGCAGGTTGACGTCGAGCACCGCGCCGTCGAGCGAGCCGTCGGCGCGCGCGAGCGCGAGCGCGGCTTCGACCGTGGGCGCCGGGCCGATCACGTCGGCGCCTTCCTCCTGCAGCCTTCGGCACAGCTCGCTGGCCATCAGGTATTCGTCCTCGGCCACCAGGATGTGGCGTCCGTGCAGGGACTGCGAGGGCGTGCGGTCAGGCATGCGGCGGCTCCGGTCGACGTTCCGAGATCGGCAGGGTGATCGTGCAGCAGACGCCTTCGCCGTCGAGCCGGTACGTCACCTGTGCGCCGAGCTGGTAGGGCAGGGCGCGTTCGATCAGTTCACGACCGTAGCCGAGGCGGCGCGACGGCGGCGCGAGCGGCACCCCGCCTTCGCGCCAGACCACGCGCAGGCGCGGCTTGCCGTCCGGGCCGTCGATCACGTCCCAGGTCACCTCCAGCCAACCCTCGGGGCGCGACAGGCCGCCGTACTTGAGCGCGTTGGTCGCCAGCTCGTGCAGCGCCAGCGCGAAGGTCTGGATGGTCGAGGAGCGCAGCGGGATGCCGTCCGGTCCGGACAGGCGGATGCGCGGGCCGGGGCCGTCGCCGACGCCGTGGCCCGACAGTTCGGTGCGCAGCAGATCGTCGAAGCAGATCCGCTGGCCCTCGTCCAGCCGTGACAGCAGGCTGTTGACGCGCGCCAGTGCGGCGAGGCGGTCGCGGAAACGATCGCCGAAGTCCTCCAGCGATGTGCTGCTGGCCAGAGTGCGGTCGGCGATCGAGCGGATCACCGCGATCAGGTTGCGGGTGCGGTGCTGCAGCTCGCTCACCAGCACGTTCAGGCGCGCCGAGGTCTCCCTCTGTTCGGTGACGTCCTTGGCGAATCCGGCGATGCGCTGCACGCGGCCGCTGGCGTCCAGCAGCGGGAAGTCGGTGTTCTCGATCCAGCGGGTGTGGCCGTCCGGCATCTGCAACCGGAACTCGTGGCGGACCGGTTCGCCGTGGCGCACGCGCTCGACCGCGGCCATCGCCGCGCGCCTGTCGTCGGGATGGATGAGGTCGGACCATTCGCCCACGCCTTCGCCGAGCTGCTGCTCGCGCGGGCGCTCGTAGACCTGCTCGAACGCCGGGCTGAGGTATTCCATGCGCAGGCTCGGCGCGTCGCGGATCCACAGCACATCGGGCGATGCCTCGGCGAACTGGCGGAAGCGCTGCTCGCTCAGCCGCAGCGCCTCCTCGGCCTGCCGGCGCGCGGTGATGTCCTTGGCGGTGCCCAGCCACTCCACGATCCGGCCCTGCTGGTCGTAGATCGGCAGCGCGCGCGAGGACACCCAGCGCACGCTGCCGTCCGGTCGGCGCACGCGGTGCTCGAACTCGAACATCGAGCGGGTGGCGAGCGCCTGCCGGATGCGCTCGCGCATCGGCTCGCGGTCCTCGGGATGGATGAAGCGCGCCATCCAGTCCTCCAGCGGCGCCGGGGTGTAGTGCAGCAGATCGGGGCTGTCGGCTTCGCCGGCCGACCAGTCGGGGCTCATGCGGAAGATGACGTCGGAACTGGCGGCCACGAACGCGCGGTAGCGCTCTTCGCTGGTATGGAGGGCTTCCTCGGTGCGGCGGATCTTCTCCAGCGGCGTGGTCTCCACCGCCGTCAGCAGCACGCCGCCGATCTCGCCGTCGTCGTCGCGCACCGGGCCGTAGCCGAGTCGGAACCAGGCCTCCTCGGGCCCACCGTCGCGCTCGATGGTCAGCTTCTGGCTGTCGAACGCGTACGACTCGCCGCGCTGCAGGACACCTTCCAGCAGCGGCGCGTCGAAATGCCACGCCTCGGGCCAGCAGTCGCGCATCGGCTGTCCCAGTCCGGCGGGGTGCCTGCGTCCCATCAGCGCGCGGTAGCCGTCGTTGTAGATCTGCACCAGCGCCGGGCCCCACAGCAGGCTCATCGGCACCGGCGCGGCCACGACCTCGGCGGCGACCGTGCGCAGGCTGCAGGACCAGGCGTGGATCGGGCCGAGCGGCGTGGCGTCCCAGTCCCTCGCGCGGCACAGCGCGGCGAGCTCGCTTTCGCCCCCGAACAGCCGCACGGCGAGCGCGCTGTCGTCGGCGTCCGCGGGGGTGGGGCGGGGGCTGTTCATGCGGGCGCGCCGGTCCCCGGCGGTGCCAGGGCGATGGCGCCAGCCTAGGCGGCGGCATTGGCGACGGGCGTCAAAGCGGCCGTGCGACCGGGTGCGCGCCGTCGCTTGCGGGTCTGCGACGGACGCGGGCGGGGCGCGGCCCGCCGGGACGCGGCGTTGTCGATCCGGCGCCGGCCCGTTCGTCGAAAAGGCACACGCGCGCGGCGAGGCCGCCGCGTACTCTCCACCGCCGCCGCACAGGGAACCGACCGATGAGCCAGGACACGCCCCCTTCCACCCTCGATGCCGCCGCGGCGCCCGCGGTGCCGGCCGGCCCGCTCTGGCGCGAGCTGCGCGACGCGCTGCGCGGCACCAACGCCGACTACACCAAGATCCCGTTGCGGCGGGCGGTGTTCCTGCTCGCGGTGCCGATGGTGCTCGAACTGGTGCTGGAATCCACCTTCGCGGTGGTCGACATCTTCTTCGTCGCCAGGCTGGGACCGTCGGCGGTGGCCACGGTCGGGCTCACCGAAAGCATGCTGTTCCTGCTGTACGCGATCGGCATCGGCCTTGCGATGGCGGTGACGGCGGTGGTGGCGCGGCGCATCGGCGAGGGCAAGCGCGAGGAGGCCGCGATCACCGCGGTGCAGGCGATCCTGGTGGCGCTGCTGGTGTCGGTGCCGTTCGCGATCGCCGGCATGGTGTTCGCGCAGGATCTGCTGCGGCTGATGGGCGCGGACGCGTGGAGCGTCGCCCACGGCTATCCCTACATGCAGTGGATGCTGGGCGCCAACGCCGTGATCATGTTGCTGTTCGTGATCAACGCGATCTTCCGCGGCGCCGGCGATGCCGCGATCGCGATGCGCGTGCTGTGGCTGGCCAACGGCCTCAACATCGTGCTGTGTCCGCTGCTGATCTTCGGCATCGGGCCGTTCCCGGAGATGGGCATCGAGGGCGCGGCGCTGGCCACCGTGATCGGCCGCGGCACCGGTGTGCTCTACCAACTGTGGGTGCTGTTCAAGGGCGGCCAGCACATCCGCGTGGCCGCCTCGCAGTTGCGCGTGCACGGCGCCATCCTGTGGAACATCGTGCGCACCTCGCTCGGCGGCGTCGGCCAGATGATCGTGGCGATGACCTCGTGGATCTTCCTGATGCGCATCCTCGCCAGCGTCGGCAGCGAGGCGGTCGCGGGCGCCACCATCGCGATGCGGCTGATGATGTTCACGCTGATGCCGGCCTGGGGCATGTCCAACGCCGCCGCCACGCTGGTGGGCCAGAACCTCGGTGCCGGCGAACCGGCGCGCGCCGAGGCCTCGGTGTGGCGGATCGGCTGGTACAACATGGCCTTCACGGTGCTGATCTCGGTCGTGTTCTTCTTCTTCCACGACGCGCTGATCGGCCTGTTCACGCAGGAGCCGCGGGTGATCGCCATCGGCGGCGAGTGGCTGCGCATCCTGTCGTACTCGTACTTCGTGTACGGCTGGTGGATGGTCGCGGTGCAGGCGTTCAACGGCGCCGGCGACACCGTCACGCCCACCAAGATCAACCTGGTGTTCTTCTGGCTGATCCAGATCCCGCTGTCCTATCTGCTGGCCATCTCGTTGGACTGGCAGCACACCGGCGTGTTCTGGGCGGTGTTCGTCTCGGAGACGGCGGTGGGCCTGTTCACCCTGTGGCTGTTCTCGCGCGGCGGCTGGAAGTCGGTGAAGGTGTAGACGCGCGGGCGCGGGCGGCACGCGCCGCCCGCGACGGTGCGCGGATCAGGCGGCGAGCGTCGCGGCGTCGATCACGAAGCGGTATTTGACGTCGCTGCGCAGCATCCGTTCGTAGGCCTCGTTGATCTGCCCGGCGGCGATCAGTTCGATGTCGGCGACGATGCCGTGTTCGGCGCAGAAGTCGAGCATCTCCTGGGTCTCGCGGATGCCGCCGATCAGCGAACCGGCGATCGAGCGGCGGCCGAACACCAGCGTGGCCACCGACGGGCTCGGGTGCGGATGCTCGGGCACGCCGACCAGGCACAGCGTGCCGTCGCGCCCGAGCAGCGCGGTGAACGCATCGAGATCGTGGCTGGCGGCGACGGTGTCGAGGATGAAGTCGAAGCTGCGCGCGTGGCGCGCCATCGCCGCGGCGTCGCGCGAGACGACGGCCTCGTGGGCGCCCAGCGCGTGCGCGTCCTGGCGCTTGTGTTCGGACGTGGTGAACGCGACCACGTGCGCGCCCATCGCGCGCGCCAGCTTGATGCCCATGTGGCCCAGCCCGCCGATGCCGACGATGCCGACCTTCCGGCCCGGGCCGACCTTCCAGTGGCGCAGCGGCGAGTACGTGGTGATGCCCGCGCACAGCAGCGGCGCGACCGCGGCGAGCTGCGCGGCGGGGTGGCGGATACGCAGCACGAAGCGCTCGTCGACGACGATGCGCTGCGAGTAGCCGCCCAGCGTATGGCCGGGCGGGTCGGCGGTGCGGCCGTTGTAGGTGCCGACGAAGCCGTTCTCGCAGTACTGCTCGAGCCCTTCCGCGCACGACGGGCAGCGCCGGCAACTGTCGACCATGCAGCCGACGCCGACCGCGTCGCCCACCTCGAACCCGGTCACCTCGGCGCCGACCGCGCTGACGTGGCCGACGATCTCGTGCCCCGGCACGCACGGATAGCGCGTGCCCGCCCACTCGGAACGCACGGTGTGCAGATCGGAATGGCAGATGCCGCAGTAGGCGATCTCGATCTGCACATCGCGCGGGCCGGGCGCGCGGCGTTCGATGTCCAGCGGTTGCAGCGGCTTGTCGGCGGCGTGCGCGCCGTAGGCTTTGATCGGCATCGGACAGCCCCTGTGGACGGAAGACGCGGGCGCGTCGGAACGCGCGCCGCCTCCGATGATACCCACGGACGCCTTTGCGCGGCGTGTCCGGATCGCCGTCGTGGTGCCGACGCGGTCGCGCCGCCTACCGCCGCAGTTCCAGGATCGGTACGAACCCGCCGTAGATCAGCCGGCGGCCGTCGTAGGGCATCGGATTGTTCTCCGGCGCCATGCGCGGATCGTCCATCACCCGGCGCATGCCCTCGTCGCGCGTGGCCTTGTCCGGCCATTCGATCCACGAGAACACCACCGTCTCCTCGGCGCTCGCCTGCACGGCGCGGTGGAAGTCGGTCAGCCTTCCGTGGGGCACGTCGTCGCCCCAGCATTCGAGCACCCGGGTGGCGCCGTATTCGAGGAATACCGCATCGCCGGCGCGGGCGTGCTCGAGGAAGGCGTCCTTGTTGGCGGTCGGCACCGCCAGAACGAAGCCGTCGACGTAGGGCATGGCCGTATCTCCGTGTGAGGAAGGGGCGAAGGCGCCGCGCCGCGGCGCATTCGTGCAGACGACGAACGACCGGGGGCCGGATCGACAGCGGCGGTGCCCGCGGCCGACGGATGGGCCACACTGGGCGGCAGTCCACGCCGTCGCCACCCTCATGAAGATCGTCGAAGTCCGTCATCCGCTGGTGCAGCACAAGCTCGGCCTGATGCGCCGCGCCGACAACAGCACCAAGACCTTCCGCGAGCTGGCCGCCGAGGTCGCGATGCTGCTGACCTACGAGGCGACCGCGGACCTGCCGACCGAGGAGGTCGAACTGCCGGGCTGGGCCGGGCCGGTGCGGGCGCGCCGCATCAAGGGCCGCAAGGTGACCCTGGTGCCGATCCTGCGCGCGGGCCTGGGCATGCTGCCGGGCGTGCTGGAGCTGATCCCCGCCGCCAAGGTGAGCGTGGTCGGCCTGCAGCGCGACGAGGCGACCCTGGCGGCGCACGCCTACTACGAGAAGCTCGCCGGCCACATGGCCGATCGCACCGCACTGATCCTCGACCCGATGCTCGCCACCGGCGGCACGCTGATCGCCACCATCGACATGCTCAAGGCCGCCGGCGCCGCGCGGATCAAGGCGCTGTGCCTGGTCGCCGCGCCCGAGG
The DNA here is from genome assembly GCF_007923255.1 of Vulcaniibacterium thermophilum. Taxonomy (GTDB): domain Bacteria; phylum Pseudomonadota; class Gammaproteobacteria; order Xanthomonadales; family Xanthomonadaceae; genus Lysobacter_F; species Lysobacter_F thermophilum. The sequence continues at coordinate 57,391 of NZ_VOHJ01000016.1, forward strand.
GCCTGCGCGCGGTGGAGCGCGCGCACGCCGACGTGGAGATCTTCACCGCCGCGATCGACGAGCGGCTGGATGAGCGCGGCTACATCCTGCCGGGCCTGGGCGATGCCGGCGACCGCATCTTCGGCACCCGCGCCGAATAGGGGCGGCCACGCGGTCTTCGCGGCCGCTTAACCGCGAGGTCCCAATGCTCCCGCGATCCGTTTCACAGGAGGTTGCGGCGCATGGCCAAGCGCGCGTCCGATCCCCGCAGCACCAGCGACCGTCTGCTGGCGCTGCGCGACACCCTGCCGGACCTGATCGCCGAACGGCCCGATCCGCGGCTGCACAGCCTGACGCGGCGCACCGCCGAAGGCCTGTTCGCCGATGTGCAGGACGAGGAGGAACGGGCCCAGTGCCTGCGCGCGTTCGCCGAGTTCGGTATCGCGCTGGGCGTGCCCGCCACCCTGGTGCGCGACGCGCTGGAGCTGTCCGGCGCGCCGCGGCGGCCGCGCAAGGCGCCGCTGAGGGCGGGCGGTGGCGAATAGCCGGCGAGGCCGCGCGGCGGACCGCGCGCAGGTGAGATCGGACGCGGATTCGGGTTGAATGCGGCATCCGCGCCCTCGCGGCGCGTCTGCGCGACCGCCATGCACGTGCTCGACAACCCGATCTGGGCCTCGCTCGCCAGCCGCCACCGCGAGCTCGCCGCGCGCGAGGGCGCGGCCGCGCGCTATCCGGCCGACGTGGCGCCGTTCGCCGGCGTCGAAGCGGACACGGTGCCGGCGGCCGCGCTCGATGCGTTGCTGGCGCCGGGCGAGTCGCTGTATCTGCTCGGCACCGCACCGGTCGATGCGGCGCCCGCGCGGCTGGCGTTCGAGGCGCAGCTCGCGCAGATGGTGTGCGAGGCGCCGATCGCGCCGCCGGAAGGGCCGCTGCCCGAAATCGTGCCGCTCGGCGAGGCGCAGCGCGCGGACGTGCTCGCGCTCACCGCGCGGGTGTATCCGCATTACTTCCGCCCGCGCACGATGGCGCTCGGGCGCTACTTCGGCATCTATCGCGACGGGCAGCTCGCGGCGATGATCGGCGAGCGCATGGGGATGGACGGCTGGCAGGAGATCAGCGCGGTCTGCACCCACCCGGACCACCTCGGCCGCGGCTACGCGCGCCATCTGCTCGCCTGGCTGACCAACGACAATCTCGCGCGCGGACGCCTCGCGTTCCTGCACGTGAGCCACGCCAACACGCGCGCCAAGACGCTGTACGCGCAATGCGGCTACCGGCTGCGGCGCGACATCCCGTTCTGGCGCTACCGCGCGTAGCCGCGGCGCGCTACTCCGGCTTCGCCTGCACGCCCTCCGCCGCCGCCTCGCCGAGCGTGGGGCGCGCGCGGTCGCGTTGCACTTCGGCCTCGATCGCCGGCAGCGCGGCGTGGTCGATCAGGCCCAGATCGGCCGCGTGGCGGGCGATCGCGTGGCTGTCGGCCACGCGCAGCATCGGCACCCGCGTGCCGGCGACGCGCTCGATCCAGGCGTCCACGCCCTGGTCGTACGGGCTGTCGGCGTGCGGGTCGACGTCGCGGATGTAGATCGCGGCGATGCGGTCGCCGAACTCCTGCGCGGCCTGCGCGTACAGCTCGGCGTCGGCCTGCCCCGAATCGCCGAGCAGCACCCAGCGAAGCTGCGGCATGCGCGCGATCAGCTCGCGCGCGCGTTCGAGCTTGTGGCCGTGTCCCGGCGTCTTGATGAACTTGCCGGTGTCGGTGCCCAGATCGCGCAGATGGATCGGCCCGAACGGGATGCCGTTGAGCTCGAGGAAATCGTCGAGCAGGTCGTACAGGTTCCACGGCGAGCTGGACACGTAGAAGATCGGATTGCGCCCCGCGCCGTCGGCGCCCGCCTGCAGCGCCTGGTACAGCTTCGCCACCCCGAGCAGCGGTTTGCGCGTGCGCGCGTTGTGCAGGAAGGTGAGCTGCGCGGCGGTCTTCCAGTCGGTGATGCTGCTCTGCAGGACGGTGTCGTCAATGTCGGAGATGATCCCGATCCGTGCCGACGGATGGATCTGCAGCACCGGCTGCGGCGTCAGCAGCGTGCCGTCGGCGAGCGAGACGGTGGCGTTGTCCCACAGCGTGTCGGCGGCGGGCGCGGACGGCCGCAGCGCGACGCGGTAATAGCCCTCGTGGTCGGTCACCGTTTCCGCGGCGGCGTCGCGGAAGCGCACGGTCAGGCGCGCGCCGGGCACCTCGTCGCTTTCGAAGCGGCGGTAGGTCTCCAGCAGGTTGTCCCACCAACCGTCGTCCTCCTGCGGTCCGCCGCGCGGCCGGTCCGCCAGCACGCGGCCGAACAGCTCCACGCCCTCACCGTCGGCGAACGCGCGGTAGGCGGCTATGTAGCGCGGGCGGCGCCAGCCCAGGCGCGAGGCGAGCCGGTGGTAGGCGCGATCGTACAGATCGTCGGCGTCGACGATGAGCGAGTGCAGATAGCGCGTGACGTGCGCGGGCCAGCGGGGCGATGCGGACATGGCGAAGCCGGACGGGGGCCAGACGCCAGTCTGGGCTCGACCGTGTGGCGCCGGCGTCAGCCGCGCTGCTGCAGCGCCAGCCGCACGCCGAGGCCGACGAAGAACGCGCCCAGCACGCGTTCCTTCCAGCGCGAGGCCGACAGCCGCACGCGCCGCCCCAGCCGGCCGACCGCCACGCTCAGCAGCGCGCTGTGGGCGAAGCCGATCATCGACAGCAGCAGACCCAGCAGCAGGAACTGCAGCCACACCCGGCCGCGCTCGGGACGCACGAACTGCGGCAGGAAGGCGAGGAAGAACAGCGCGACCTTGGGATTCAGCAGGCCGGTGAGCACCGAGCGCAGGAACACGGGCCGGGCGTCGCCGCGCGGCGCAGGGCCGACCGCTCCGTCCGGCCTCGCGCGCCACGTGCGCAGACCGAGCCAGACCAGGTACGCCGCGCCCGCGTACTTCACCACCTCGAACGCCAGCGCCGAGGTCGCCAGCACCGCCGACAGCCCCGCGCCCGCGGCCGCGGCGTGCAGCAGCGTGGCCGTCTCCAGGCCCAGGCCGGCGCGCAGTCCGCGCGCGGTCCCGCCCACCGCCGCCTGCGCCACGATCCACGCCGTTCCGGGGCCCGGCACCAGCACCAGCACGGTGGCGGCGGCGAGGTAGGCCAGCAGCGTGGAGGCGTCGAAAAGATTCACGCCGCCTCCGCGCGGATGCGCTCGATGGCCGCCACGAACGGCGCGGTGCCCGGCCAGGGGCTGATGCGGCCGAGCTTCCTGCGCCCGCGGAACACGAAGAACGCCGGAATGCCGTGCAGGCCGAAGCGGGTGGCCATGGTCGGGTCCTCGTACACGTTGTCGTGCAGCCACTCGACGTCGGGCCACAGGAAGCGATCGGGCGTGAGCAGCATCTGGCCCTTGGCGATGTCGCAGTTCGGGCAGTCGCGTCCCCACAGGAACAGGATGCGCAGCGCGCCGTCGTCGGCCAGCACGCCGTCGAGTTCCGCATCGCGCACGCGGCGCATGGGAAAGCGGTCGAAGAACTGCGGGTGGGCGGTGTCGGTCATCCGGGCAGGGTATGCCATCGCCGTCGTCGCCGCGTGGCGGTGGAGTTCCTGGCCGAACGCCGACGCCGCGGGCGTGGGCCGGAGGTGGGAGGGGCAAGCGGTTGCCCATGCGTGGCGGGATGTTCCCCGAACATGGGTCCCGGCTTTCGCCAGGACGACGAGCGTGGGCCACGCGCTCTCCTCCCCCTGCTTGCAGGGGGAGGTCGGGAGGGGGTGGAGCGGCTGCCGACAAGCGTTTCGAACACCGCATGCGCCTGCTCTTCGAGCCTTCGACAGGCTCGGGGCGAGCGTCGATGTGGCCGGCAGGTGCGCCCGTCCTTCGACGGGTCAGGACGAGCGTCTTTGCTCTTTTGTCCTGGCCAGGGATCACTCCTCCTCGTGCTTCGGCTTGTAAGCCTCCATCAGCTTCTGCTGCACGTTCGGAGGCACCGGCTCGTAATGACTGAAGTCGAGCGAGTAGCGGCCGCGGCCGGCGGTGATCGACTTCAGCTCGGCGGCGAAGCCGTCCAGCTCCGACAGCGGCACCTGCGCCTTGATCACGGTGTCGCCGCGCACGCTGTCGGTGCCGAGGATGCGCGCGCGCTTGCCGGCCAGGTTGCCGCTGATGTCGCCCATGTTCGCTTCCGGCGCGGTGACTTCCAGATCGACGATCGGCTCCAGCACCTGCGGCCGCGCCTTCTGGATCGCATCGAGGAACGCCTTGCGGCCGGCGGTCACGAACGCGACTTCCTTGCTGTCCACCGGATGCGACTTGCCGTCGTGGACGATCACGCGCACGTCCTGCATCGGGTAGCCGGCCACCGCGCCGGTGGCGAGCACCTGGCGCACGCCCTTCTCGACCGCGGGGATGAACTGGTTGGGGATCACGCCGCCCTTCACCTCGTCGACGAACTCGAAACCGGCGCCGCGCGGCAGCGGTTCGATGCGCAGGAACACCTCTCCGAACTGGCCGGCGCCGCCGGTCTGCTTCTTGTGGCGATGGTGACCTTCGGCGCGCGCGCTCACCGTTTCGCGGTAGGCGATGCGCGGCGGGCGCGATTTCACCTCGACCCCGTAGCGGTCGCGCAAGCGGTCGAGATTGACGCGCAGATGCAGATCCGACAGGCCGCGGACGATGGTCTCGTTGGTCTCGGCGGTGTGCTCGACCACGAAGCAGGGATCTTCTTCCGCCAGCTTGTGCAGCGCGGTGGCGAGCTTCTGCTCCTGGCCCTTGCTCGCCGCCTCCACGGCGAGGCCGAACATCGGCCTGGGGAACTCGAGCGGCGCGAGATGGATGTGGTCCTCGTCGTGGCTGTCGTGCAGCACCGCGTCGAAATGCAGCTCCTCGACCTTGGCGACGGCGGCGATGTCGCCGGGAATGGCCTGCTCGATCTCGATGTGCTCCTTGCCCTTCAGCTTGAACAGGTGGCCGACCTTGAACGGCTTCTTGCCGTCGTCGACGAACAACAGGGTGTCGCGCTTCACCGTGCCCTGGTAGACGCGGAACACGCCGAGCTTGCCGACGAACGGGTCGTTGACGATCTTGAACACGTCGGCGATCACGTGCGCCTTCGGGTCGGGCCGTGCCTCGATCGGCTGCGCGTCGGGCCCCGCGCCTTTCACGAACGGCGGGGGATTCGCTTCGCCCGGATGCGGGAACAGGCGCTCGGCGACGTCCAGCAGCTCGCGCACGCCCGCGCCGGTACGCGCCGAACAGAACAGCACCGGCACCAGATGCCCTTCGCGCAGGCACTGCTCGAACGCGTCGTGCAGTTCCTGGCCCGAAAGCCCGCCTTCGCCGACGTCGAGGAAGTGCTCCATCACCGTCTCGTTGATCTCGACCACCTGGTCGATGATGCGCTGGTGCCATTCGGCCACCGGCCCGAAGTCGCTCTCGCCGTCGCCGTTGCCGAAGCAGTCGACCACCGCCCTGCCGCCGTCGGCGGGCAGATTCAGCGGCAGGCACTCGGGGCCGAAGGCCTCGCGCAGTTCGTCGAGGATGCGCCGGCAGTCGGCGCCGTCGTGGTCGATCTTGTTCACGACGACGACCCGGCACAGGTTGCGCGCTTTGGCGTACTCCATCATCCGCCGCGCGCCGTACTCGACCCCGCTGTCGCACGCCACCACGATGGCGACGGTTTCCACCGCCGCCAGCGCCGACAGCGCCGGGCCGCGGAAGTCGGGGTAGCCGGGAGTGTCAATCAGGTTGACGTGGATGCCGGCGTGGTCGGTGCTGGCGATGCCGACGTCGAGCGAGTGGCCGCGCTGCTTTTCGATCGGATCGAAGTCGGACACGGTGTTGCCGCGTTCGACGCTGCCTGCCGTCTGGATCGCGCCGCCGGCATGCAGCAGGGCTTCGAACAGGGTGGTTTTGCCGGCGCCGGGGTGGCCTGCCAGGGCCACGTTGCGGATCTGTTCGGTCGTATAGGGCATGAGCGGACTTCTCCCGATGCGAGGGTGGGAAGGCCGTCATGGCTGTCCGCGCAGTGCGCCCGAGCGGGCGACGCTCGGCGGGCGGTCATGGCGGGGGTCGGGGCCACCTTAGCGCCGATGCGCGTGGAGGTCGCGTTGCGTTGCATCACGAAGGGGCGGGATCGGGGATTCGGGATCCGGCAAGGGCGACGGCGTCACTTGTCTGACACGCACGCTGCCTTCCTAATCCCGACTCTCCGATCCCGAATGGCGAACCCCCATGACCATCACCCGTCACGCCACCGCCCGCTGGGAGGGCGATCTGAAGTCCGGCCAGGGCCGGCTGGACACGCCGCAGAGCGGGCTGCTCGCCGCGACCCGCTACGGCTTCAACAGCCGGTTCGGCGAAGAGAGGGGCACCAATCCGGAAGAGCTGATCGCCGCCGCGCACGCCGGCTGCTTCGCGATGGCGCTTTCGGCCAAGCTCACCGAGGCCGGTCATCCGCCGACGCGGCTGGAAGCGCGTGCGGACGTCGAGCTGTCGATGGACGGCGGCCCGCACATCGCGCGCATCCGGCTGAAGGTCGCAGGCGAGGTGCCGGGCCTGGATGCCGCGCGCTTCCGGTCGATCGCCGAGGACGCGAAGGCGAATTGCCCGGTGTCGCGCGCGCTCGCGGCGGTGCCGATCGAGCTGGAGGCGTCGCTGGCGTGAGCCGTGCGCTCTCGGCGCTGCTGCTGCACGGCGCGGGCGGCGGCGGCTGGGAATGGGACCGCTGGCGCGCGCTGTGGGACGCGGAAGGCGTGGCGGTGCGGGCGCCGGATCTGGCGCCGCGCGCGTCGCTCGCCGATACGGTGCTCGCCGACTACCTCGCGCAGGCCGCCGGGGCGCTGCGTGCCCTGCCGCGCCCGCGCGTGGCGGTCGGCGCCAGTCTGGGCGGCCTCGTGGCGGCCGCGGTGGCGGGCGAGGCCGATGCCCTGGTGCTGGTGAATCCGCTGCCGCCGGCGCCGTGGGCGCGCGAGCTGCCCGCGCGCGAGTGGCCCGCCGTGGTGCCGTGGCGGGCGCAAGCGCGCCTGACCTCCACGCGCCGCGCGCTGCCGGACGCCGACGAAGCGACCGCGCTGTGGGCGTTCCGCCGCTGGCGCGACGAGTCCGGCGCGGTGCTGCGCGAGGCGCACGGCGGGATCGCGATCGAACGCCCGCCCTGTCCCGTGCTGTGCCTGGCCTCGCTCGAGGACGAGGACCTGCCGTTGCGGGTGCAGGAGCCGTTCGCCGCCGCCTGGAGCGCCGACCTCGTGCGCGTCCCCGGCAGCCACGTCGGCCCGCTGCTCGGCCGCCAGGCCGCCGCCTGCGCGCGCCTCGCGCTGGCCTGGGTGTACGCGCGGATGGGCGTGGGCGCGATGGCGGCCGACGCGCAGGCGCCGCTGGCGCTGGGCGTCGGCGAGGGCATGGGCTGAGCGCCGGTCGTGGCGTTCCAGCCACGCATGCCCACGGGTGAACGCCGGTCGATCCGTGCCAGCGGCTTCAACCGCGACCCGATGGTGCCGCGTGGTGCCCGGTCGCGGCTGAAGCCGCTCAACAGGGATCCGTGTGCATCCGTGCGAATCGGTGGCTGACGCTCGGGTGCCTACCAATCCATCATGCCGCGCACCACCGTGCGCACCTGGCCGCCGGACCACACGAAGCCGTCCTCGTCCACGCGCAGGCGCAGGCGGGCATCGAAGCCGACCTCGCGCCCTTGGCTCACGACGTAACGGCCGTCGCGGCCCGGCAGCGCGTCGTTGTGGCGCAGCCAGGCGGCGAGGGTGGCGTTGGCCGCGCCGGAGGCGGCGTCCTCGAAACGCGCCGGCGCGCCGACGAAGGCACGCACCGCCAGGTCGTAATCGCGCCCCGGCTCGGCGCGTGCGAACGCGCACAGCCCCATGCTGGAGGTCGCCTCGGCCAGCGCCGCGATCGCGTCCCAGTCGGGGTTCGCGGTCCGAAGCGCGGCTTCGTCGCGCATCTCGGCCAGCCACCAGCGCCGGCCGCCGTCCATCAGCGCGACCGGCAGCGCGCCGCGCGGCAGCCCGCGCAGCACGTCGCGCAGACGGGCATCGTGCTCGTCGGCGACATCGATCACGCGCGCCTTCGGCGTGCGCACCGCGATCGTGCGCGCGTCGCCTTCGCCGTCGACCGACAGCGGCAGCACGCCGGCCAGTCCCTCCTGCCACAGCAGGCCCTCGCGCGGCGCGTACAGGCCGGCTTCCAGCACCGCGTGCGCGGTGCCGACGCTGGGGTGCCCGGCGAACGGCACCTCGCGGCGCGGGCTGAACATGCGGATGCGGTAGCTGGCGCCCGGTTGCGTCGGCGCGAACACGAAGGTGGTTTCCGGCAGCCGCGTCCAGCGCGCGATCGCCTGCATCGCCTCCTCGTCGAGCCCGTCGGTATCCAGCACCACCGCGAGCGGATTGCCGGCGCCGGGCCGGTCTGCGAAAACGTCGACGATCAGGTAGCGGCGGTCCATCGGAACGGGTCGAAACGCGGCGCGGCGGCGGGCGGGCCGCAGGGGCGCGCAGCTTAGCAACTGCGGCGGCGCACCGTCCCGCCGCCGCGGTTTAGACTGCCGGCCCCACGTTCCGGGAACCTTCGCGATGCGCACGCTCTTCCCCGAGATCGAGCCCTACGACACCGGCTGGCTGCAGGTCGACGACCGCCACACCCTGTACTACGAGCAGTGCGGCAATCCGCAGGGCAAGCCGGTGGTGATGCTGCACGGCGGCCCCGGCGCCGGATGCAGCACGCGCATGCGTCGTTTCCACGATCCCGCCAAGTACCGTATCGTGCTGTTCGACCAGCGCGGCGCCGGCCGCTCGCGCCCGCACGCCGACCTGATCGACAACACGACCTGGCATCTGGTCGCCGACATCGAGCGCCTGCGCGCGCATCTGGGCATCGAGCGCTGGCAGGTGTTCGGCGGCTCGTGGGGCTCGACGCTGGCGCTCGCCTACGCCGAAACGCATCCGCAGCGCGTCACCGAACTGGTGCTGCGCGGGATCTTCATGCTGCGCCGCTGGGAGCTGGAGTGGTTCTACCAGGAAGGCGCCTCGCGCCTGTTCCCCGATGCCTGGGAGCCGTACCTCGCCGCGGTCCCGCCGGTCGAGCGCCACGATCTGATCAGCGCCTACCACCGCCGCCTCACCAGCGACGATCCCGCGGTGCGGCTGGCGGCGGCGCGCGCCTGGAGCGTGTGGGAAGGCGCCACCAGCTTCCTGCGCGTCGATCCGGAGTTCGTCGCCGGCCACGAGGACCCCGAGTTCGCGCTCGCCTTCGCGCGCATCGAGAACCACTACTTCGTCAACGGCGGTTTCTTCGAGGTCGAGGACCAACTGCTGCGCGACGCGCACCGCCTGTCCGGCATCCCCGGCGTGATCGTGCACGGACGCTACGACGTCGTCTGCCCGCTGCAGAACGCGTGGGACCTCAAGAAGGCGTGGCCGCAGGCCGAGCTGATCGTCACTCCGGCCTCGGGGCATTCCGCCTTCGAGGCGGAGAACGTCGACGCGCTGGTGACGGCGACCGAGCGCTTCGCCTAGCCGCGTAGCGCCGCCGGCGGACGGTCGCTCAGTCCGCGGGCGTCCCGTCCGGATTGCGGTCGATCAGCCACAGCCCGCCCCACAGCTTCAGATCGAGCTCGCAGCCCTCGGCCTGCTTGCGCATCAGCCAGGCCGGCGCCTCCGCGCGCGGCACCTCGTGGACGACGATCCCTTCCTCCTCGGTGCCGCCTCCGGGGCCCACGCGCCGCAGCTCGCGGGCACGCACGAAGGCGATGCGCTCGTTGGTCATCCCGGCCGAGGTCGGGCCGATCAGCAGCACCTCCACCCGCCCCGCTTCCCAGCCGGTCTCCTCGATCAGCTCCCGACGCGCGGCGTCTTCCAGCGTGTCCTCGCCTTGCTGGTCGCCGACCAGGCCCGCCGGCATCTCGATCGTGCGCGCCTGCAGCGGCACGCGGAACTGTTCGACGAACAGGATGCGGTCCTCGGGCGTCACCGCGAGCACGATCACCGCCATGCCGGCGGCATGCACGCGTTCGACGTATTCCCAGCGCCCGCGTCGGCGCATGCGCAGCCAGCGGCCTTCGTGGACGGTTTCGACGGCTTCTTCGCGGTTCATGGGCGGCGACGGGCGGGACCTGCGCGGATGCTAGAGGGCGACCGGTGACGGCAGGTCGACGGCCGCGGCGGTCTGCAGGCGCCTGCGCGTCAGCGGGCCGAAACGCAGCGCTTCGCACAGCGCGCCCAGCCGCTCCGCATCGGCCGCCGCGCGCAGGAAGTGCGGCGCGGCCGCGTGGGCCGGGGCGTCGAGCGCGATGGTGGCCAGCCGCCGCCACAACAGCGCCTGTTCGCGGTGCTGCTTCAGTCGGGCGGCGATGCCGGCGGCGCCGCGAAGACGCAGGAAGGCGACCTCGTCGGCGCGTTCGAGCAACGCATCGAGCGTGCCGAAATGCGCCAGCAGCACCGCCGCCGTCTTCGCGCCGATGCCGGGCACGCCGGGGATGTTGTCGATCGCATCGCCGGTGAGGGCGAGGTAATCGGCGATCTGGTGCGCCCGCACGCCGTGACGCGCGGGCACGCCGGCGGCGGTCCAGCGCAGATTGCGGGCGTAGTCCCATTGCTCGTCGTGCTCGTCGAGCAGCTGCGAGAGGTCCTTGTCGGCGGACACGATCACGCCGCGCAGCCCGTGCGCGCGCGCCACGTGCAAGGCGCTGCCGATCAGGTCGTCGGCCTCGTATTCGCCGTGCGCCAGCACCGCAAGGCCCAGCGCCTCGCACAGCGCCTTGCAGTGCGCGAACTGCCGGCGCAGCTCCTCCGGCGCCGGCTCGCGGTTGGCCTTGTAGGCCGGGTAGAGCGCGTTGCGGAAGCAGGAGTCGAGCGCCTCGTCGAACGCGATGGCGATGTGGCGCGGGCGCTCGCGTTCCACCAGCTCGAGCAGGAAGCGCGCGAAGCCGTGCACGGCGTTGGTCGGCCAGCCGTCGGCGTCGTGGAATTCGTTGGGCAGCGAGTGCCAGGCGCGGAACACGTACAGGCTGGCATCGACCAGATAGAGCGGCGCGCGCATCAGGCGGGGTTCCAGACGGTGAGCAGCGCGCGCGGGTCGGGCCGCTCGCGTTCGGGCGCTTCGACCTTCGGCGTGCCGATGTGGACGAAGCCGACGATCGTTTCCTGTTCGCGCAGCCCGAACCAGCCCCGCACCGCCTCGTCGTAGGCGGCCCAGCCGGTCACCCAGCTCGCGCCGAAGCCCATCGCCTGCGCCGCCTGCAGCAGCGCGAAGCAGACGCATCCGGCCGACAGCAGGCGTTCCTGCGCCGGGATCTTCTCGTCCGGGCCGAGGATGGCGATCACCGCCAGCACCAGCGGCGCATGCGCGAAGCGCGTGCGTTCCTTCTCCAGCGCGGCCTCGCCGGCGTCCGGATCGCGCTCGCGCAGGCGTTCGGCCAGGCGCGCGCCGAGCGCGTGGCGCGCCGCTCCGCCGATCTCCACGAAGCGGAACGGGACGCGCTTGCCGTGGTCGGGCACGCGCACCGCCGACGCCAGCATCCGCTCCAGCGTGGGACGGTCGGGGCCGGGCTCGCCCAGCAGCCGGGCAGGGGTGGAGCGGCGGCCGTCGAGGGCCGCCAGACGGGGGTCCGGGGGTAGGCTTCGCATTGTCGAGTTATGGTTTTCAGCAGCGCGTCACAAACGCGGCTGTACATCTAATGTCGCATATTGCCACTATGCGTCTCGTGCCGCCGCGTCGAGCGGATCCGCGGCCTCTTGGGGGAGCATGACTGTGCTAGGGCGCCTGAACGGCCTCCACGACGCCCGCACCGATCCGGTGCAGGTGCTGGAGGAGGTCAAACGTCTCGCGGTGGAGCAGCTCGGCTCCATCCCGGGCGCCCTGTACGCGCACCTGGACGCCTACGTCAACGACGTCGTCCGCCGCAAGGACGAAGACCCGCGCGTGCTGCGCAACGAGCAGGGCATGCTGCGCCTGCTGCAGTTGCACGCGGCGACGCGGCTGATGCGCTTCCGCGAACGCCTCGCGCGCGGTTTCGAGGAGTTCCGCTCGCTCGCCAGCGCCACGCTCGGCTCGGCGCCGCTGGGGCTGGTGGGCGACAACCAGATCGAGTTCTATCTCGACGGCCAGCGCCTCAGCGAGAACCTCGGCCAGCGCTACTCGCGGCCGCTGAAGATGCTCGACAGCCGGTTCGAGGCGGTCGCGATGGCGATCGGCATCCCGGCCGGCGCCAACCCGATCGGCCCCGGCCGGCTGGTGGACGCCTTCATCGACTGCTTCGGCGACGCCGAGCTGACCGACGGGCTGCGCAGCGAACTGTTCAAGCACTTCGAGCTGGAACTGCACCGCGTGCTGGGCGACCTCTACGCGCGGGCCAACGCGGTGCTGGCGTCCGCCGGCTACGGCGCGTTCGAGCCGCTGGCGCGGCCGCCGGAGCGCGCGCCTGCGCCGGTGCCGGCCTTCGGTCAGGGCCCGGCCGCCGGAACCGCGGGGCCGCCGCCCGGAGCCGCGGCCGCGCCCGGTGCGCCCGGACCCGGGG
>NZ_VOHJ01000017.1 GCF_007923255.1 Vulcaniibacterium thermophilum
CGCGGCGCCCGCGGTGGCGCCGCGACCGCGCGCGGCGGTGCCGGCTGCCGTCCCGGCCTCGCCCGCTTCGCGGGCACGCAGGCGGCGCAGCGCGCCGTTGCGGTCCGCCATCTTCTGGGCGGGCGTGCGCGGCGGCGCGGCCGTGCGGGTCGCGGCCTTCTTCGCGGCCGTCTTCTTCACGGCGCTCTTCTTCACCGCGCTCTTCTTCACCGCGGTCTTCTTCGTCGCCGTCTTCGCGGCTGCGCTCTTGCGGGCCGGCGCGGCCTTCCTGGCGGCCTTGCGCGCGGTGCCGGCGCCGCGGGTCGCGCTGGTCTTCTTGGCCGCGCTGCGGGCAGCGGTCGATTTGCGCGCGGCGGTCGAACGGGTGGCGGTCTTCTTCGCCGCCGCGCCGCCGCGGGCGGTGCCGGCGGACTTCCGGGCGGCGCCGCGGCCGGCGCCGGTCGAGGCGGTGCCGGCACGCTTCCGCGCCGTCGTGCTGGCGGATTTGCTTGCCGACTTGGCGGCGGTCTTGCCGGCGCGGCCGGCGGTCTTGCGCGCACGCGTGGTGGCCATGGACTCGGTTCTCCCATCGAGACGGATGCGAGCGCGATGCGCCTCGCATCGCGGCGGTTCGCCGCGACGCCGTCCTCGATACCACCGGGGGTATCTATACCAGGTGAGCGCACGCCGGCATCGACGCGCGCCGGCCTCCGCGCCGCCCGGCTAGAACCGCGGCGAGAGCAGCGCCTCCAGGAACAGCCCGGCCACCCTCGGCTCCATGGTCAGCATGAACAGCACGCCGTAGATCGCGCCCGACAGATGCGCGCTGTGGTTGATGTTGTCCCCGCCGCGGCGGTCCATGTAGAACGAGTACGCCACGTAGGCCACCGCGTACAGGATCGCCGGGACCGGCACGAAGAACACGAAGATCAGCGTCCAGGGTTGCAGCAGGATGTAGGCGAACAGCACCGCCGACACCGCGCCCGAGGCGCCGAGACTCCGGTAGCGCGGATCGTGACGGTGGCGGAGGTAGCTGGGCAGCATCGCCACCACGATCGCCGACAGGTAGAACAGCACGAACCCGAGCGGCCCGATCAGCCGCGACATCACCTGCTCGATGACACGGCCGAAGAAATACAGCGTGATCATGTTGAACAGCAGGTGCATCCAGTCGGCATGCACGAAGCCGTGCGTGACCAGCCGGTCCCACTGCCGCTGGCGGTCGATCGCCGGCGGCCACAGCAGCAGGCGGTCCAGCAGCCGCGGGCGCTCGAAGGCCAGCCACGACACCAGCACGGTGACGGCGATGATGGCGAACGTCAGCATCGGTCACGCGCTCCGGTAGTGGTCCTGCATCGGATAGCGCCGCGCGTAGGCGGCGAACGCGGCCGCGCACAGCAGCGCGAAGGCGGCGAAGAAGAACATCAGGAAGGCGTTCTCGCTGAGCCCGGTCTGCGCGATCTGGCGCATCACCGCCTCGTTGCGCACGGCCGCGTTGGTCAGCAACACCCACAGATTGCCGAACGTCACCGACAGGTACCACAGCGCCATGATCACGCCCTTCATCGCCAGCGTGGCCTGGCTGTAGGCGAACTCCAGCGCGGTCGCCGACACCAGCACCTCGCCGAAGGTGAGCAGCAGGTACGGCAGCGTCTGCCAGGCCAGCGAGGTCGATGCGCCGCTGTCGATCTGCAACTGGATCAGCCCGGCCACCACCCAGGCCAGGCCGGCGAAAGCGATGCCCCACCCCATCCGCTGCAGCGCGGTGACCGCGAAGCCCATCCGTCGCAGCACCGGATACAGCACGAGGTTGTTGAAGGGGATGATCAGCATCACCAGCAGCGGGTTGAGCGCCTGCATCTGCGCCGGCTCGGTCACCAGCCAGCTCGGCCACCACCAGGCCTCGTGCGGCACGCGCATGGCGTTGCCCTGCAGCACCCAGGTGGACGCCTTCTGGTCGAACAGCGACCAGAACGGCGTGATCAATCCGAACACGATCAGGATGCGCAGCACCGCGCGCGCGCTGTCCACCGCGGCGTCGGAATGCCGCCCGCGCGCGCGGTCGAGCTGCATCCAGATGCCGATCCCGCCGAACACGATCAGCAGCAGCAGCGCCACGCAGGCGCTCTTCACGAAATCGAAGGATTCCGGCCACCAGGGCGCCTCGCCGCCCGTCGCCCGCACCACCGCCTGCGCGGTCCACGCCAGCAGGATGAGCGCGAACAGCGCCGCGCCCAGCATCGCCACCCACCAGCCGGGGCGGCCACGCCCCGGCGCGGACGCGGTCAGCGCGGTGCGCGCGACGTTGCCGAACGTGTCCGGATCGCGCCCGTGCGTCGGCGGCACGCGCACGTAACGGCCGCGTCCCATCCAGAAGATCAGCGTGGCGAGGAACATCAGCGCGCCCGGCACGCCGAAGGCGACCGCCGGCCCCAGCTCGCGCAGCAGCCGCGGCGCCAGCAGCGAGGCGAAGAAGCTGCCGAAGTTGATCGTCCAGTAGAACGCGTCGAAGACGACCTTCGCCTTGTCCTTGTTGGTCTTGTCGAACTGGTCGCCGACGAAGGACACCACCAGCGGCTTGATGCCGCCGGAGCCGAGCGCGATCAGGAACAGGCCGGTGTAGAAACCGGCGCGGTTGTCCTCGAACAGCGCCAGGCACGCGTGGCCGGCGCAGTAGATCAGCGAGAACCAGAGGATGGTGTCGTACTTGCCGAAGAAGCGGTCCGACAGCCAGCCGCCCAGCAGCGGGAAGAAGTACACGCCGATGACGAAGCTGTGGAAGACGTCCTTCGCCATCCCCTCGCGCTCGGCTTCCGGCAGGTATCCGAGCAGCACGCTGCTGACCAGGAACGGCACCAGGATGTTGCGCATCCCGTAGAAGCTGAAGCGCTCGCAGGCTTCGTTGCCGATGATGTACGGGATCTGCCGCGGCATGCGGCCCGCGGCGGGGGCGGTCGTGGTGACGGTGCTCATTCGCAGTGGCGTCGATACGGCGGAAACCGGCAAGCCTACCGGACGGGGCCGGGTTTGGCGCGTGCGCCGCCGCGCCCGGCGGCCCCCGCCCCGGCGGTCGGCCGAGAGCAGGCACGCGTTCCGCCCGCTGTCGCGGGCGGCGGCTTCCTATGCGGCGCTCACGCCCACTCGGTCAGTCCCTCGCGTTCGTAGAGGACGGCGAACGACGGGCGCGCCTTCATGCGCCGCGCCAGTTCGCCCAGATGCGGCCAGCGGTCGCCCGGGCGCGGCATGTTGCGCGACCAACGCAGCAGCATCGTCAGATAGAAATCGGCCGCGCTGAGCCGCGGGCCGAGCAGGAACGGGCCGTGCGCGGCCAGGTGCGCGTCCAGCCGGTCCCAGGCCGCTTCGATGCGCGGGACGACGTGCTCGCGGACGCGCCCGGCGTGGTCGGCGCCGGCCGGCTCGTGCGGGTACCACCAGATGCGGAACAGCGGCTGCACCGCGTTGGCGAGGTGGAACATCCACTGGTGGTAATCGGCGCGCGCGGGCTCCCCGGGCGCGGGCGCGAGGTCCGGCATGCGATGGCGGTCGGCCAGCGTCATCGCCAGCGCCGCCGCTTCGAAATGCGGCCGGCCGTCGATCAGCAGCGTCGGCACCACGCCGTTGGGATTGAGCGCCAGGTATTCGGGACGCTTCTGCTCGCCGGCCTGGGTGTCGACCCGGCGCAACTCGCAGGGCTGGTCGAACTCGATCAGCAGCCAGTGCACCAGCAGGCTTGCCGCACCGGGCGCGTAGTAGAGCGTGTACATCGACGAACTCCGCGGAGGACGGGCGGCGATCATCGCACGCGGACGGAACGCACCGGCCCGCGCCGGACGGACCTGCGGCAGGCGAACCGGCGCCGCGCGCCGGCTACCATCGGCCCCTTCCGGACCGTGAACCTTCTGCCCATGCGTCGAGCGCTCTGCCTTTCCGTCCTGCTGGCCTGCATCGCGCCGGCGACTGCCGATGATTCCCTGGTCACCGTCGCCGAGCGCAGCGGGTTCGTGCGCACCGGCCGCTACGAGGAGGTGATCGCGCTGTGCGAGGCGTTCGCACGGCGGTATCCGGACGCCGTCCGTTGCGACACCTTCGGCACCACGCCCGAGGGCCGGCCGATGAAGCTGCTGGTGGTCACGCGCACCGGCGCCTTCACCCCGCAGGCCGCGCGCGAACGCGGCCTGCCGGTGACGCTGGTGCAGGGCGGCATCCACGCCGGCGAGATCGACGGCAAGGACGCCGGCTTCCTCGCGCTGCGCGAAGCGCTGGAGGGCAGCGCCGCGCGCGGCGCGCTCGAGCGCCAGGTGCTGCTGTTCGTGCCGGTGTTCAACGTCGACGGCCACGAACGCTTCAAGGCCTGGAACCGCCCCAACCAGCGCGGTCCGGAGGAGATGGGCTGGCGCGTCACCGCGCAGAACTACAACCTCAACCGCGACTACGCCAAGGCCGACGCGCCGGAGATGCAGGCGATGCTGGCGCTGGTGAACGCGTGGGATCCGCTGGTGACGGTGGATCTGCACGCGACCGACGGCGCCCAGTTCGAACACGACGTGTCGATCCAGGTCGAACCCGCCTACAGCGGCGATGAGGCGCTGCGCAAGGCGGGCATCGCGCTGCGGCAGCGGACGATCGACGCGCTGCGCCGGCAGGGCTCGCTGCCGTTGCCGTTCTATCCCTCGTTCGTGCGCGCCGACGATCCCGCCTCCGGCTTCGAGGACGGCGTGGCGCCGCCGCGCTTCTCGACCGGCTATTTCCCGCTGCGCAACCGGCTGGCGATGCTGGTGGAGACCCATTCCTGGAAGCCCTACCCGGTGCGCGTGCGGATCACCCGCAACACGGTGCTGGCGGTGCTGGAGCAGGTCGCGCGCGAGGGCGGACGCTGGCGCGAGCTCGCGCACGCCGCCGACGGGCGCGCCGCGCGTCTTGCCGGCACGCAGGTGCCGCTGGAATACCGCGCCGGCGAACGCGTGCGCACCCTCGAGTTCCGCGGCTACGCGTACACGCGCACGCCCTCGGACGTGTCCGGCGCGCCGATGACGCGCTACGACGAGAACACGCCGCAGATCTGGCGCGTGCCGATGCGCGACGACGTGCAGCCCGCCCGGCTCGTCGCCGCACCGCGCGCCGGCTACCTGGTCCCGGCGGCGCACGCCGCGCGGGTGGCGGCCAAGCTGGACCAGCACGGCATCGCCTGGCGCCGGATCGACCGCGCGCTTCAGGACCATCCGGTCGAAGCGTTCCGTGCCGCGAGCGTGCAGTTCTCGCCGCAGCCGGTCGAAGGCCATCAACGCGCGCAGTTCGAGGGCGAGTGGCGCAGCGAACGCATGGCCGTCGGCGCCGGCGCGCTGTTCGTGCCGATCGACCAGCCGAAGGCGCGGCTGGCGATGGCGCTGCTGGAGCCGCAGGCGCCCGACTCGCTGGCGGCGTGGGGCTGGTTCAACGCCCACTTCGAGCGCAAGGAGTACATGGAGGATTACGTCGCCGAGGATGTCGCCCGCGCGATGCTGGCGGAGAACCCGGCGCTGAAGGCCGAGTTCGAGCGGCGCCTGCGCGAGGACGAGGCGTTCGCGAAGGATCCGGCGGCGCGGCTGGAGTTCTTCTACCGCCGGCATCCGTCGTGGGACGACCGCCACAACCTGTACCCGGTGCTGCGGCTCGACCGCGCGCCCTGAGCCGTGCGCGCACCGGCGCCGGCGCGGTGCGCCGGTGCGACGTTTCGGGTCTATGCTGCATCGCTGGTAGCCCCGACTCGTGCCGCACGGCGTGGACACCCCGGTATTTCCCCTGACCAAGATCCGGCCGCCGAAGGCGCGCGCCGGGCTGATCGCACGCACGCGGCTGGAGCGCCGCCTCGGCGAGGCCCTCGCCGGACGCCGCCTGACGTTGCTGAGCGCGCCCGCCGGGTTCGGCAAGACCGCCGCGCTGGCGCGGCAGCTCGAGCTGCTGCCGCAAGGCACGGCCGTGGCCTGGATCGCCGGCGACGACGACGACGATCTGCACCGCTTCATCTCCTGTCTGTTCGCCGCGCTGGAGCCGTTCGACCTTCCCTGGCGGCAGCAACCCGATGCGCTGGTCGCGGCCGCCGCCGACCCCGCCGAGGGCGCGCTGCGTCGCGTCGCCGGCGAGCTGCTGAACGCGCTGGCCGCCTGCGAGGTGGCGCGCGGCCTGATCGTGCTCGACGACGCCGACCGCATCCGCGATACGCGCGTGTTCGGCTTCATCGACATGCTGCTGGAACGGCTGCCCGAGCAGTGGGGCTGCGTGGTCTGCAGCCGGGTCGATCCGCCGCTCGCGCTCGCCCGCCTGCGCGCGCAGGACGAGCTGACGGAACTGCGCCAGACCGATCTGGCCTTCGTGCCGGACGAGGTGCGCGAGCTCATCGCCGAAGCCGGCAGCGCCGCCGACGGCGAGCAGTTGATGGCGCGCACGGCCGGCTGGCCCGCCGGCGTGCGCATGCTGCTGCGCGCGGGCAGCCTTCCGCCGCAGGCCGGGCGTCTGATGGACCGGCACCTGTTCGACTTCCTGGCCAGCGAGGTGCTCGACCACATGCCGGTCGAGCTGCGCGAATTCCTGCTGCACTGCGCGGTGCTGCCCGAGCTCACCGCCGCCCGCTGCGCGCACGTCGCGGGCAATCCGCGCGCGGAGCGGCTGCTCGAGGAGATCGAGCGCCGGGGGCTGTTCGTCACCGTGCTGGACGCGCCGGAGCTGACGCTGCGCCTGCACGATCTGCTGCGCGACTTCCTCGAGGACCGGCTGCGGCGCGAGCGCCCGGAAATGCTCGCGCCGCTGCTCCGGCGCGCGGCCGAAACCGAGTCCGACCCGATCCGGCGGCTGTCGCTGCTGATGCGTGCGTTCGCCTGGCAGGAGGCGGAGGAGCTGCTGGAGGGCGTCGCCGAAGACCTGCTGGCCGCCGGCGCCGCCGACAGCGTGGCGCGTCTCGTCGAGCAGTTCCCGCCCGAGCGGCAGCGCGCCTCGCCGGTGCTGGCGCTGGTCCGCGGGCGGGTCGCCTGGGCGCGCTGGAACTGGCCGCTGATGACCGCCGAGCTCCAGCGCGCCGGCGCGGGCTTCGCCGCGGCCGGCGACGAGCGCCGCCGGCAACGGGCGCAGGCGCTGGAAGCGATGGCCTACTGCGGCCGCGGCATGCTCGAGCCGTGCCAGGACCGCCTGCTGCCGCTGATGGAGTGCGACGTCGAACCGGAGACGCGCGTGCTGCTGCTGGCGCTGCACGCCTGGCTGGCGCTGGACACCGGCGAGTTCCGCGCCGCGGCGCCGCGCTACGCACGGGTGCTCGATGCGCTCGAGCGGACCGAAGGGCTGCGCCTGTGGCACCAGTGCTTCCAGCGCACGCTGTACGTCTGGCTGCCGGGGATGAGCGCGCCGCTGTCCCGCTTCGTCGAGGGCGTGATGCGCCAGACCGGCGACACGCCCTCGCAGATGCGCGCGATCGCGCATTCCGCGGCCGCCTGGCTGGCGTTCTGGCGCGGCGAGCTGGAGCGGGCGCTGGACCACCTCGACCAAGCCGCCGACGACGCCCACTGGCTGGGCTGGCCGGCGAACCTGCGCATGTTCATCCATGCGCCGCGCGCGGCCGTCCATGCCGTGCGCGGAGACGCGGCGCAGACGTACGCCTCCATCGGCGTGCTGGTCGACTACTTCCGCACGCCGGGCGCGCATGCCGAAGGGCAGGAATCGATGCTGGGGCACTACCTGCTGTACGGCGCCCGCCTCGCGGACACGCTGGGCGATGGCGCCGGCGTGCGCGCGTTCGCCGACCGGATGCCACCGCCCGCGGCGATCACCAACGCCCGCATGCTGGCGCCGTCGCTGGCCACCCTGCCGCCCCGTCTGGCCGGGTACGCCGGCCGCCACGAGGAGGCCTGCGCGCTGTGGGCCGCCGCGCTGGCGGACGAGTCGAAGATCGACGTGCTGGGCCTGGCGCAGGAAGCGCGGCTGCGGTACGCGCATGCGCTGCTGGCCTGCGGCCGGCGCGCGGACGCCGCGGACGCGCTGCGGCCCGTGCTCGCCGCGGTCGCCCGCGACGGCCAGCTCGGCAGCGTCCTGCTGGCCGGCCCGCACGTGCTGGCGCGGCTGGCCGCCGAGCCCTGGGCCGACGAGCTCGACGGCAGCGAGCGGGCGATGCTGTGCAACTGGGCCGCCCGCTTCGCGCGCCAGGCGCCGCCGGCGGAAACGGCCGGACCCGGGCCGCTGAGCGCACGCGAGCTGGAGGTGCTGGCGCGGATGGCCGAGGGCGACAGCAACAAGCTGATCGCCCGCGCGCTCGACCTGTCTCCGCATACGGTCAAGCGTCACGTCGCCAACATCCTGGACAAGCTCGGCGTCGCCTCGCGCGGACAGGCCGCGCAGTGGTACCGCGCGCGGATGGCCGCCGAGCTGCCCGCGGCGGCGCGCTGAGGCCCCCGGTCGGGCCAGGCATGGCCCGCGCCGATGGCCCGCCGCGCCGGCGCGAATGGCCCGCCAAGGGCGATGCACGTCACGGTTCCGTGCCGCACGCTGGGCCGTCGATGAAAGCCCTCCATGCCCTCGCGTTCCTGGCGGCCGGCGCCGCGCTTGCGCTCGCCCTCGCCGCGGCGGATGCGGCGTCGCCGCCCGATCCGCCGCCCCTGCCCGAACTGCTGAGCGGGACGGGCCTGTTCGTGCCCGGATCGGTCGAGCGCGTGCAGGCCGACGTCATCGAGTTCTCGCCGCAATACCCGCTGTGGTCCGACGCGACCGAAAAGCGTCGGTGGCTCCGGCTTCCGCCCGGCGCCTTCGTCGACGCCTCCGACCCGGACGCCTGGGTGTTTCCGCCCGGCACCCGGCTGTGGAAGCAGTTCGCGCTCGGCGGCCGCCGGCTGGAAACGCGCCTGATCGAGCGCCTCGCGGACGGCAGTTGGCGGTACGCCACCTACGTCTGGGACGCCGACGGCCGCGACGCGCGGCTGGCGCCGGCCACGGGCGCGGCGGCGCTGACGGTGGCCGGCCGCGACGCGCCCTATCCCATCCCGAGCGAAACCGACTGCCGCGCCTGCCACGAGGGCGCGCCGGTGCCGGTGCTGGGATTTTCCGCGCTGCAGTTGTCCCCCGACCGCGATCCGCTGGCGCCGCACGCCGGCCCCGCCGTGCCGGAGGCCGATCTGCGGGCGCTGGTCGCGCGCGGCGTGGTCCGCAACCTGCCGCCGTCGCTGCTCGAATCGCCGCCGCGCATCGCCGCCCGCTCGCCGGTCGAGCGCGCCGCGCTCGGCTACCTGCACGGCAACTGCGGCCAGTGCCACAGCCGCCCGGACGCGGCCGGCGCCGGGGTGCCGGTCGACGTCCGACTGGCGCAGTCGGTCGTCGATCCCGCCAGCGCGCGCCAGGTGCTGGACTCGCTGGTGCGTGCCCCCAGCCGGTTCCGCCCGCACGGAACCGACGCCGCCCGGGTGGTGCAACCCGGCCATCCCGACGCCAGCGTGCTGGCGCTGCGCATGCGTTCGCGCGATCCGCGCACGCAGATGCCGCCGCTGGGCAGCACGCTGACCGATGCCGAAGGTCTGGCGCTGATCGAGCGCTGGATCGCCCACGATCTCCCACGAAACGAGAGCCTCACGCCATGAAACCGCGCTTCGCCAGCCCCTCGTCGCGGCTGTCGCTCACGCTCGCCATCGCCACCTTCGCCGTCGCCGTGATCGCGGCGCCGGCCGAACCGGCCAAGCCGGCCGAGCCCGCCCGCGCGGCGGCCGACGCCGATGCGGCCAAGGTCGAGCGCGGCCGCTATCTGGTCACCATCGCCGGCTGCAACGATTGCCACACGCCGTGGAGGCTGGGGCCGAACGGCCCCGAGCCGGACATGAGCCGGATGCTGTCCGGCCATCCCGAATCGATGACGATGCCGCCGCCGCCCGCGCTTCCGGCCGGTCCGTGGGTCGGCTCGCTGTCCGCCACCAACACCGCCTGGGCCGGACCCTGGGGCGTGAGCTACACCGCCAATCTCACGCCCGACCCGGACACGGGCCTGGGCAAATGGACCGTGCGCAACTTCATCGACACCATCCGCAGCGGCCGTCATCTCGGACGCGGCCGGCCGATCCTGCCGCCGATGCCGATCCAGATGTACCGGCACATGACGGACCAGGACCTGGAGGCGATCTACACCTACCTGCGCACCATCCCGCCGATCCGCAACGCCGTGCCCGAGCCGCAGCCGCCGGCGTCCGCGCCCGCGCCCGCGCCGTGACCCGACCGCCCCCAGGAGCCCGCGCCATGACCGACCGCCCCCTCATCGCCATCCTCGGCGCCACCGGCGCCCAGGGCGGCGGCCTCGCCCGGGCGATCCTCGCCGACCCGTGGCGGACCTTCGCGGTGCGCGCGCTCACGCGCGATCCGGGCTCGCCCGCCGCGCTCGCGCTGGCCGCGCTCGGCGCCGAGGTGGTGCGCGCCGACCTCGACGATCCGTCGAGCCTGCCGCCGGCGTTCGCCGGCGCCTGGGGCGTGTTCGCGGTCACCAACTTCTGGGAGCACTTCTCGCCCGAACGCGAACTGCAGCAGGCGGCCAACGTCGCCGCCGCGCTGCGGCAATCCGAGGTGCGGCACGTGGTGTGGTCCACGCTGGAGGACACACGCCAGCGCGTGCCGCTGTCGGACGCCCGCATGCCGACCCTGCTCGGCCGCTACAAGGTTCCGCACTTCGACGCCAAGGGCGAGGCGGACGCGCTCTTCTGGGGTCTGCCGGTGACCTGTCTGCGGACCTCGTTCTACTGGGACAACCTGATCCACTTCGGCATGGGCCCGCGGCGGGGCGCCGACGGCGTGCTGGAGCTCTTGCTGCCGACCGGCGAGCGCCGCATGGCGGGCATCGCCGCCGCCGACATCGGGCCCTGCGCGCTCGGCATCTTCAGGCGCACCGAGAAGTTCGCCGGCCGCACGGTCGGCATCGCCGGCGGACACCTCACCGGCGCGGAGATGGCGACGGCGCTCTCGCAGGCGCTGGGCGAGCCGGTGCGGCATCTGTCGATGCCATTCGCCGACTACGCGGCGCTGGGTTTTCCGGGCGCCGCCGATCTGGCCAACATGTTCCACTACTACCACGACTTCAGCGACGCACTGTGCGCCGCGCGCCCGATCGAGACCACGCGCGAACTGCATCCTCCGCTGATGGACTTCCGCCAGTGGCTGGCGCGGTACGCGATGGACATTCCGGTGCCGCGCGTCGCCGAGGTCTGAGCCTTCGCCCGCGAACGCGGCTGCCTTACGCGCGCTGCAGTTCGTTCTGAAGCCACTGCCGCAGCGCGGCGATCATCGGCAGCTTGCGCGAGCCCTTCGGCCACACCAGCCAGTACGCGCGCCCGTCTTGCACGGCGACGTCGAACAGCCGCACCAGCCGGCCGGCGGCGAGGTCGTCGCGCGCCAGCAGTTCGCGGGTGAGCGCGATGCCCTGCCCGCTCACCGCGGCTTCCAGCAGCAGCGCGGCATCGCCGATCACCAGTCGCGGGTGCGGCTCGGGCCAGTCGAGCCCGGCGGCCCGCAGCCACGGCGTCCACGGTTCGAACGGATTGCCGATCAGATCGTCGGGGCGCAGCTCGCGCAGGTTGCGCGGCAGCCGGCCCTGATGGAGGCGCGGGCTGGCGACCGCGAACAGCGTCTCGCGCGCGAGCAGCGCGCTCTCGGCGCCGTCCCAGTGCCCTTTGCCGTAGCGCACCGCGACGTCGACGCCGTCGTGACGGAAGTCGGCCAGCTCCAGCGTGGCGCGGATGTCCAGCGCGATCTCGGGATAGCGCGCATGGAACTGCCCGAGCCGCGGCACCAGCCACTTGAACGCGAACGACGGCAGCAGGCTCAGGTGCAGCGTGCCGGGACTGCGGCGCTGCGGCGCGCGCTCGACCGCGCTTTCGAGCATGTGCAGCCCCTCGCGGATGCGCGTGGCCATCGCCCGCGCTTGGGCGGTCGGCACCATGCGCCGGCCAACGCGGCGGAACAGGGTTTCGCCGAGCAGGGCTTCGAGCTCGCGCAACTGGTGCGAGACCGCGCTCTGGGTCAGCGCCAGCTCCTCGGCCGCCAGCGTGTAGGACTCGTGCCGCACGGCCGCCTCCAGCGCGCGCAGCGCCTGCAGCGGCGGGGGACGGCGGGGCCCGCTTCCATGAGATGCGCTCATGGCAGCGAGTATCGCAATTCGCCGCGCTCAGGGCGGGGGCGATCTAGGCTGACCACCGCCTGTCCCCGCTGCCTCCGCCATGTCCCTGACCCTGTTCCATTCGCCCGGTGCCTGCTCGATGGCGCCCCATGTCTGCCTCGAGGAAGCCGGCGCCGAGTTCGAGGCGGTGCGCGTGCCGATCCGCGAAGGCGCCCACCTGCGCCCGGAGTACCTGGCGATCAATCCGCGCGGGCGCGTGCCGGCGCTGAGGATCGGCGAGCGGGTGCTGACCGAGAACCCGGCCGTGCTGACCTGGATCGCGTTCAACCACCCCGGGGCGGAGCTGCTGCCGGCGACCGACAGCGTCGAGTTCGGCCAGGCGCTGGAATGGATGGCCTGGCTGTCCAGCAGCCTGCACGTCGCCTATGCGCAGCTATGGCGCACCGCGCGCTTCGTCGGCGAAGGCGCGCCGCCGGCGGTGCTGGCGCCGCTGCAGGCCCAGGGACGCACGCTGATCGAACGCCATCACGCGGAGATCGACGCCCGCCTGGAGAACCGCGCGTTCGCGGTCGGCGACCGCTTCGGCGTGGTCGATGCGAACCTGCTGCCGTTCTACCGCTGGGGCGGCCTGATCGGCCTGGACATGCGCGCCGCCTGCCCGGCCTGGACCGCGCATGCCGAGCGCATGCTGGACCGGCCCGCGGTGCGCCGCGTGCTCGAACGCGAGGAGGTGTCGCTGTGGCCCTGAGTTCCCCTCTGCCGACGACCATGCGCGCCATGCGCATCGCCGGGTTCGGCGATCCGCACGAGGTGTTCCAGCCCGTCGAGCTGCCGGTACCGGCGCCCGGCGCGGGCGAAGTGCTGATCCGCGTCGTCGCCACCAGCGTCAATCCCGCCGACACCAAGATCCGCCGCCACGGCGGCGCGCTGGCGCCGGTCTCGGGCGTGCTCGGCATGGACGTGGCCGGCATCGTGGCCGCCATCGGCGAGGGCGTGCGCGACTACCGCGTCGGCGATCGCGTGTTCGGCTGCGCCGGCGGTCTCGGTGCGCTGCAGGGCGCGCTCGCCGAGTTCATGACCGCGGATGTGCGGCTGATCGCGCCGGCCCCGAAGGCGCTGCCGCTGCGCGAGGCGGCGGCGCTGCCGCTGGTGTCGATCACCGCCTACGAAGGCCTCCTCGACCGCGCCCGCCTGCAGCAGGACGACCACGTGCTGGTGGCCGCCGCGGTCGGCGGCGTCGGTCACGTCGCGGTGCAGCTCGCGGCCCGCCACGGCGCGCACGTCACCGCGGTGGTATCGAGCACGGAGCGCGCCGCCCTGGCGCGCAGGCTCGGCGCGCAGGACGTCTCGCTGCGCGGCGAGGAAACCCTCGAGCAGGCCAGCGCCCGCGTCACCGGCGGGCGCGGCTTCGATCTGGTGTTCGACGCCAGCGGCCTGGACAACTTCGCCGCCGCGTTCGCCGCCGTGCGCCCGCAAGGGCAGGTGGTGACGCTGGTGACGCGCCACACCGTCGATCTCGCGCCGATGCACGTCAAGGGCCTCAGCCTGCATGCGGTGTTCATGCTGGTGCCGATGATCCACGGCATCGGCCGCGAACGGCACGGCGAAATCCTGCGCGAGATCGCGCGCGCGGTCGACGCCGGTGAGCTGCGTCCGGTCGTCGACGCCCACCGCTACCGCCTGCAGGACGTGGCCGCGGCGCACGCGCGTCTCGAGGCCGGACAGGCCCACGGCAAGCTCGTGATCGAGGTCGCCGATGGATAGGCCCGCCGCCCGCTCCCGTCCCGCGCGCCATCGCGCGGCCCCCGCCCACGACACCGGGATTCCCGCGATGCCCCACCCGCCGCTTCCGCATGCCGACGACTACGCGCCGCTGCTCGAACGCGCGCGGGCGATCGCGCTTGCCTATCTGACGTCGCTGCGCGAGCGCCCCGCCGCGATCGCCGCGCCGGCGCGCGCGCCCTCGCTGCCCGAGGGCATCGGCATCGACGCCGCGCTCGCGCAGTTCCTCGAGACCATCGAACCGCACCTGTCCGCCTCGCCCGGCCCGCGCTACTTCGGCTTCGTCACCGGCGGCGCCAACCCGGCCGGGCTCGCCGGCGACTGGCTCGCCAGCGCATACGACCAGAACGTCTCCAACGAGGTCGGCTCGATCGCCGCGGACGTCGAACAGCAGACGGTGGCCGCGTTCGCGCGGATGTTCGGCCTCGCGCCGGACATGCGCGGCTACTTCGTGTCCGGCGCCACCCAGTCGAACACGGTGGCGATGGCCACCGCGCGCCAGTGGGCCTACCAGAAGCTCGGCCGCGACGTCGCCGAGGACGGCCTGGCCGGCGCGCCGCCGATCGCGGTCCTGGGCGGCGCGCCGCATTCCAGCCTCGGCAAGGCGCTGTCGGTGCTCGGCATCGGTCGCGGCAGCATCGAGAAGGTGCCCTGCCTGCCCGGCCGCACCGCGGTCGACCCCGACGCGATGGCGCGCCGGCTGGCGCAGCGCGACGGCCGCCCGAAGATCGTGCTGGCGAGCGCCGGCGAAGTGAACACCGGCGACTTCGACGACATCGCCGCGCTCGCCGACCTGTGCCGCGCGCACGACGCCTGGCTGCACGTCGACGGCGCGTTCGGCCTGTTCGCCGCGCTCGATCCGGCGCGCCAGCACCTGCTCGCCGGCATCGACCGCGCCGACTCGGTGACGGCCGACCTGCACAAGTGGCTCAACGTGCCCTACGACAGCGCGCTGATCTACACCCGCCATCCGGCGTTGCAGCGGCAGGTGTTCCGCGCCGCCTCGGCCTACCTCGGCGATTCGCCCGATCCGCTGCACCATGTGCCGGAGAACTCGCGCCGCTTCCGCGCGCTGCCGGCGTGGCTCACGCTCGCCGCCTACGGGCGCGCCGGCATCGCCGACTGGGTGGTGCGCAACTGCGCGATCGCCGGCCGGATCGGCGAAGGCCTGAAGGCGATGCCGGGCGTCGAGCTGCTCGACGAGGTACGCCTGAACATCGTCTGCTTCGCGCTGCGCGACGGCGACATCGCGCGCCGCGACGAATTCCTCGACCGCATCACCGCCGACGGCCGCGCCTTCATGAGCCCCACGGTGCTGTTCGACCGGCCGGGCGTGCGTATCGCGGTATCGAACTGGATGACGGACGCCCACGACGCCGGGATCGCGCTGGCGGCGGTGCGCGACGCGCTGGCGGCGGTGCGCGACGCGCTGGCGGCGATGGCCTGACGCTCTGCCGGCCCGGGCGCCGGCTCAGCGACGTTCGTATTTCCAGTGGCGCGACTTGCCCTGCGCGAGCTGGCCGATCGCCTGCGCAATCCGCCTCGCGCGGGTGTCCGCCCGCTTCGCTTCAAGGATCCATTCCAGGTATTCGCGCCGGTGGCTCGGCGCGAACGTCTCGAACGCGGTCCTTGCAGCCGGGTTGGCGTCGAGCGCCGCGGCGAAGTCGTCCGGCACCGGAAGCGGCGTTCGCGGGCGCGGCGTCCGCGCGCGCGGCGCGCCCTGCTCGATCGCCGCCATCGCTTCGCGTATCCGGCGTGCGAGCTCACGCTTGGTGGGCAGATCGCCGACCCGCGTGAGCCGGCCGAACTGTCCCATCGCATCGTCCGAAGCCCGGGAACCGGCAACGTCGCGGTTCCAGAAACCGAATGCGGCGTGCCGTTTGAACGCCGCCATCGAGCACATCAGCTTGCCGCGAAAAAGGAAGGCCGGCGCGCCCCATTTGATCGCCTCCTCGACGTCCGGACAGGCCTCGTGCACCACCGCGCGCAGATGGCGCAGGATCGGCTGCGCGAACGCCGCCGCCTGCTCGATGTAGGCGTCGATGCGTGGATCGGACGGGGTCATCGCGGTCATCGCAGCGGCCAGCTCTCCAGCAGATCGTATGCCGGGCCTCCGCCGCCGTGACGGCTATCGATCAGCACGACGCGGTCCACCGGCCACTCGATCGGCGCCAGCGCGACCGGCGGCAGCGGGCGGCGCATGTCGCGCAGAACGGTCAGATGCGGCACGAAACGGGCGTGTCCGCGCGTGCGTACGCCTGCGCCGCGCAGGGCGGCGTCGAGCGCGCGCCACAGCGCGTCGAGCGGTTCCGGCGTGCGCTCGGGGCCGAGCCAGCCGACGGTGCCGAAACGTCCCGCGCGCTCCAGCGGCAGCACGAAGCGCGGCATCCCGAGCGCCGCCAGCGCGCGGCGCACGTCGGCCAGCAGCGCGTCCGGCCGGCGGTCGAAATCGCCGAAGTACTGCAGCGTGACGTGGTAGCGCGCGGGGTTGACCGCGCGTCCGCCGGGCGCGTGTTCCCGCTGCAGGCGTTCGACCGCGGCGCGGACCGCGCGGCGCACCGGCGCATCGGGCCACAACGCGAGGAACAGGCGATGGATTTCGCCGGCGCCGCCGAGCAGATCGCCCTGCATGCTCAGCGCGCGCGTTGCCGCAGGTGCTCGACCAGCCCCGCGAGCTGCTGCGCCTGCACGCGATCGACCACCGGCGCCAGCTTCGACAGATCGTCCGGCGAATAGCCGCCGGCGCGGTAGCGCATCGTGATCCTGGTGCCGCCGTCGGCGGGCGCGAGCTGGAACTCCAGCGCGCCGTGCAGCCCCATCCCCTGCAGCGGACCGAGACCGCCGACCATCCGCAGCATCCTGCCCGGTTCGACGTGCGTGACCTGCAGGTGCTGCGCCTGCCGCGCGCCGTCGCGCGCGATCTCGCAGAAGCAGCCGCCGGCGCGCGGCTCGATGTTGAGCGTGGACGCGGTGCCCCACCAACTGTGATCCTTCGGCCACCAGCGGTCGACGTCCTCGACCAGCGCGCGCCAGGCGGTGTCGGCATCCACCACCACGGTCCGCACGTTTTCGACCGTGAAGCCGCTGGCGCCCGAATCCTTGACTTCGGCGCCCGCGCTGGCGGTGGCGAGCAGGAGCGAAACGGCGAGCGGACGCAGAGATCGACGGGCCATGACGGGGCTCCAGCGGCGAGGTCGCGCAAGCGTAGCGGGTTCGCGGCGATCGTGGCCGCCGGAAGGCTACGGCGCCGTCGGCGTTACGAGCCCTGCGACTCCAGCTCCATCCAGCGCGCGTAGGCCGCTTCCAGCTCGGCCTGCGCGCGCGCGAGTTGCGCGCCGTGCGCCTGCACCGCGTCGCCGCCGCGCTGGTAGAAGTCGGGATCGCTCATCTGTTCGGTCAGCGCCGCCACCTCCGCTTCCAGCGCCTCGATCCGCGCCGGCAGTCGTTCCAGTTCGCGCGCGTCCTTGTAGCTGAGTTTGCGGCGCGGGCTCGCGGCCGGTTTCGGCGCCGGCTCGCGAGGCGCGGACTCGCGTGCGGCGGACGACGCGCCGTATGCGGCGGGCGCGGCCTGCCGCAGCCAGTCGCTGTAGCCGCCGACGTACTCGCCGACGCGCCCCTCGCCCTCCATCACCAGCGTCGAGGTCACCACGCGGTCGAGGAAGTCGCGGTCGTGGCTGACCAGCAGCAGCGTGCCCGGGTAGTCGGCCAGCAGGTCCTCCAGCAGTTCGAGCGTCTCGACGTCGAGATCGTTGGTCGGCTCGTCCATCACCAGCAGGTTGGACGGCTGCGCGAACAGCTTGGCCAGCAGCAGGCGGTTGCGTTCGCCGCCGGACAGCCGGGTGATCGGCGCCCGCGCGCGCTCCGGCGTGAACAGGAAGTCCTGCAGGTAACCGATCGCATGCTTCTGCCTGCCGCCGACCTCGACGAAATCGCGGCCCTCGGCAACGTTCTCCAGCGCGTTCCAGTCCTCGCGCAGGGTGGCGCGGAGCTGGTCGAAATAGGCGATCTGCAGTTGCGTGCCGCGGCGCACTTCGCCGGAGGTGGGCGCGAGCTCGCCGAGCAGCAGGCGCAGCAGCGTGGTCTTGCCGCTGCCGTTGGCGCCGATCAGGCCGACGCGGTCGCCGCGCATGACGACGGTGGAGAAGTCGCGCACGACCTGCGGCTGCCCCGGGTACGCGAAGCCCACCGCGCGCGCTTCAATCACCTTGCGCCCGCTCTGCTCCGCATCCGCGAACGCCATCCGCACGTTGCCGACCTGCTCGCGGCGCGCGGCGCGTTCGGCGCGCATCGCCTTCAGCCGCCGCACCCGGCCCTCGTCGCGGGTGCGGCGCGCCTTGATGCCCTGGCGGATCCACACCTCTTCCTGCGCGAGCAGCCTGTCGAAGCGCGCGTTCTCCTGCGCCTCGGCATGCAGGCGCTCCTCGCGCCGGCGCAGGTAGTTGTCCCAGTCGCCCGGCCACGAGCTGAGCGCGCCACGGTCGATCTCGACGATGCGGGTCGCGAGCGCACGCAGGAAGCGGCGGTCGTGGGTGACGAACACCAGCGCGGTCGCACCGCCCGGCGCGGCCCAGCGCTTCAGGAACCCTTCCAGCCACTCGATCGACGGGACGTCGAGGTGGTTGGTCGGCTCGTCCAGCAGCAGGACGTCGGGCCGCGACACCAGCGCGCGCGCCAGCAGCACGCGCCGCTTCATGCCGCCGGACAGGCCGGCGAACGCGGCTTCGCCGTCGAGCTCCAGCCGCGTCAGCGTTTCCTCGACCCAGCGCTGCGCGTCCCAGCCGTTCGCCTGGTCGATCCGCGCATGCACTGCGGCGAGCGCGGCTTCGTCGAGCGGCTGTGCGTGGCTGAGCCGATGGTGCTCGGCCAGCCACGCGCCGAGTTCGCCGAGGCCGCCCGCCACCACGTCGAACACCTGCCCGTGCGCCTGCTGCGGCACTTCCTGCTCCAGCCGCGCCACGCGCACGCCGCCCTCGCGACGCACTTCGCCGTCGTCGGGCTGCAGCTCGCCCGCGATCAGCTTGAGCAGGGTGGATTTGCCGGCGCCGTTGCGGCCGATCAGCGCGATGCGCTCGCCGGCTTCGATGGAGAGCTGCGCGTCGTCGAGCAGCAGCGGGCCGCCGACGCCGTAGTCGACGTTCTGCAGGGTGATCAGGGGCATGCGGCATTGTAGCCGCCGTCAGTGCTCGCCCCGGGGCCGCACGCGGAACGCGCAGCTGATGCGCGGGCCGACCGGCTCGTCGGTCTTGGGAATGCCGTGCTCGTAGACGAACTGCGAAGCATGGCTCATCACGAACAGGCTGCCGGGTTCGAGATCGACGAAATCCACCCGCGCGCCGCGCTCCATCCTGCGCAGCGTCATGCGGCGCGGCGATCCCAGCGACAGCACCGCGATCGGCTGCCCGGGCACCAGCATGTGCAGCTTGTCGCGATGCGGCGCCACGCTGTCGCGGCCGTCGCGGTAGAAGTTGAGCCCGACCGCGTTGAACGGCGCGCCGACCGCCGCCCGCACCGCCGTCGCCGCTTCGGCCAGCGCGTCCGGCAACTTCGGATCGTCGAGCCAGAAGCTCGCGGTCAGCCGCGGCACGTCCACCACGCGGTCGTACATCGGCCGGCGCTGGGCCTGCCAGCGCACGGCCTCGCGCAGCGTCTGGAACCACCGCCGCTGCGTGACTTCGTCGACCACGGCGGGCCGGTACACCACCCCGCCCTCGGCATCCTCGGCCAGCACGCGCGGCGCCGGCGCGAACAGGGCGGTCTGCAGCAGGGACGGCGCGCGGCGCATGCGGCGATGATGCGCGCGCCGCGTCTGAGGCGGCGAGACCGGTCACAGGCCCGGCTGCGAATGCGAAGGCGGTGGCCGCGTCTGGCCCTGCTGCAGATCGATCAGCTCGTTGCGGTTCATGAAGTGCGGGTCGTGGGTGACGCGCGCACCGATGAGGTACAGGGCCTTGCCGATCCAACTGCCCGGGCCGTCCCAGTACTCGGCGGTTTCCACTTCCACGCACAGCAGACGCAGGCGCGGGTCGTCCTTGCCCTCGGGAAAGAACGCCTTCATCGCCGGATTCCAGATGCGCTCCAGGCGCGCGCGGTCGTCCACCAGCCGCGCCTGGCCGCTGATCGAGACGAACACGTTGCGCAGGTGCGAGCTGCAGGACACGTTGACGCGCGGGTTGCGCTCGATGTCGTGCAGCTTGGGGCTGTCGGCGTGGGTCAAAAACCACAGCCGGCCGTCGAAGTCTTGGTGGTGCATCGCCAGCGGACGGCTGGCCAGGCGGCCGTCCTCGGCCACCGTGGTGAGCATGCCGACGCGGATGTCGCCCAGCAGTTCGCCGAGCTTGCGCAACTGGCTCTCGCGGTCTTCCATGCGCGTTCTCCGGTGAGCGGCTTCGCCGCGACCGGATCATGTAAGCGCCGCGCGCGGAAAGGCACGGTGAAGCGCGATCAGGCGCGCCGGCTGCGGGCCGCGGGCTCGGGCGCCTCGCGCTGATGCGCCAGCCGGTCCAGGCGCGCGCGGTCGACCACGGCGACGCGCCGCCCCGTCACCTCGATGATCCCCTGCTCCTGCAGGCGGCCGAAGGTGCGGCTCACGGTCTCGATCGCAAGACCCAGGTAATTGGCGATGTCCTCGCGGCTCATCGGCAGCTTGAACACGTCGCGCGGCTGGCCGATGTGCGCGTAGCGCTCGCCGAGGCTGTGCAGGAACAGCGCCACGCGGCCGTCCGCATCGCGCCGCACCAGCATGCCGAGGTGGTCGTGGTCGCGCCCCACGCTCTGGCCGATCACGCGCATGAGCTGCTGCTGCAGGCCGGGCACGCGCGCGGCCACGTCCGAGAGTTGGTCGAACGGCACCTCGCAGACGTTGGCCGTGGTCAGCGCGACCGCCTCGCAGCGATGGCGCTCCGCGCCGAGCGCGTCCAGACCGATCAGCTCGCCCGGCAGGTGGAAGCCGAGGATCTGCTCCTCGCCCTCCTCGGTGGTGCTCACCGACTTGAACGCGCCGTCGCGCGCGACGTAGACCGCCTCCAGCGGATCGCCGGCGCGGAACAGGCGGCCGCCGCGCTCCACCGGCCGCTTGCGGCGCACGATCGAATCGAGCTGCTCCAGTTCGTGGCCGTCGATGCCGCCCGGCAGGCACAGCTGGTGGAGCGAGCAGTGACCGCAACCGCGGCGGAGCTGGGTGATGTCGAGCGGAGGCGTGGCGGTCATCGAGGCCTCGAAGCGGACGGCGTGCCGGTCGGTGCGGACGATCGCGGCGCGCCCATGCTAGCAATCCCGGCGCGACCTCACACGCGCGGTCCCGACCGCGCGACGGTACGCTTCAGCCGCGCCGCCCGTCGCCGCTCAGCGCGCGGGCGCCGCCTGCGCGCTGCCCGCCCGGTAGGGATAGCGGGCGAAGACCGCGGCGATCGCGCGGTCCGCCGCCGCGGCGCGCTCCTGCGGCGTGCGCTGGGTCACGCGGCCGATCGCCGCACCGGTCCACACCAGATGGTTGCGGCGCGCATCCACCAGATCGACGGTGAGCGTGCCTTCGGTGTACTGCCGCACCTGCGCCTCGTCGTACCAGAACGGCACGCCGAAATAGGCGCGATGCCGGTAGCTGTAGAAGTAGCCCACGTCCATCCGCGGCACGCTGTAGACGTCGGTGCGCTCGCGCACCACGCCCTGGAAGTTCACGCGCAGATCGGGCGCGGCCTCGTCGTAGACGTAGCCGCGCGCCTCCATCTCGCGCCGCACGCTGCGGCGGATCTGCTCGGTCAGATAGCTGGTATAGCCCGACTGTTCCATTGCCAGCGGCTGGTAGAACGCCCAGCTCCGGTAGCGCGCGAAGTCGGCGTCGGGATCGTGGTCGGTGCGCACGCGCGGGCCCATCGCGCAGGCCGACAGCAGTGCGAGAAGGACGAGGTAGGACACTCGGAACGCAGCGGAACGCATGGCTCACCTCCGCGGATGTACCTGCGCACCATAGCCCGCGCGCGGAACAGGGAACGTGAACCGGCAGGCGCGCGTTCAACTTCCGGCCATACGTGCCGTTATGGATCGGAGCGTCCCCCCATCGCGTCCTTTCATGCTGATCGTCGCCGGCTTCGTCATCGTCATCCTCAGCGTCCTCGGAGGGTTCGTCCTTTCGCACGGCAAACTGGCCGCCCTCTGGCAGCCGTACGAGCTGCTCATCATCGGCGGCGCCGCGTTCGGTGCCTTCCTCGCGGCCAATCCGACCAAGGTGGTGAAGGCGGCGCTGGCCGGCATCCCGCAACTGCTGAAGGGCGCGCGCTACAAGCGCCAGGACTACGTGGACATCCTGTCGATGGTGTACGACGTGCTGGTGAAGGCGCGCCGGGAAGGCCTGATGGCGGTGGAGCGCGACGTCGAAGCGCCGCAGGAAAGTCCGTTGTTCGGCAAGTATCCGAAGCTGCTGGCGGACCATCACCTGATGGAATTCACCACCGACTGCCTGCGGCTGATGGTGAGCGGCAGCATGGAGCCGCACGAGCTGGAGGCGCTGCTGGAGATCGAACTGGAAACGCACCACAAGGAGGCGCACGAGCCGGCGCATGCGCTGCAGGTGCTGGCCGACTCGCTGCCCGGCTTCGGCATCGTCGCCGCGGTGCTGGGCATCGTGATCACGATGGCCTCCATCGGCGGCGAGGTCACCGAGATCGGCCAGCACGTCGCCGCCGCGCTGGTCGGCACCTTCCTCGGCATCCTGCTGGGCTACGGCTTCGTCGGCCCGCTCGCCTCCGCGCTGGCGGCCCGCGCGCACGAGGAGAGCAAGGCGTTCGAGATCATCAAGATGGCACTGGTGTGCAGCGTGCGCGGCTACGCGCCGCAGGTGGCGGTCGAGTTCGCGCGCAAGCTGCTGTTCTCCGACGTGCGCCCGGCCTTCGCCGACCTCGAAACCCACCTGCGGGGCAACCGCTGATGGACAAGGCGGCGCCGGTCATCGTCAAGCGCGTGCGCAAGGTGGCCGCCGGCCATCACGGCGGCGCGTGGAAGGTCGCCTACGCCGACTTCGTGACCGCGATGATGGCGTTCTTCCTGGTGCTGTGGCTGGTCGGTGTGGCCAGCAAGAAGGAGAAGGCGGCGATCTCGGAGTACTTCAAGAACCCGAGCGCGGTGGTCGGCCGCTCCGCCACGCCCAGCGCGAGCACCGCCGGCCCCGGCGGCGCGGCCGACAAGATGCTGCCGACCACCGATCCGATCCTGGTGCCGCGCGGCGTGGGCGCCGCCAGCGGCACCGCGGTCAGCCGCGACCCGGACGCCGATCAGCTCGAGCGTCGCGAGCGGCGCGCGCTGGAAGCGCTCAAGCGCGACATCGAGCGCGCGATCGAAACCAGCCCCGCGCTGGCGAAGTTCAAGAACCAGTTGCTGCTGGACATCATCACCGAGGGTCTGCGGATCCAGATCGTGGACGACAGGAACCGGCCGATGTTCGATCTGGGCGAGGTGTCGCTCAAGCCGTACACGCTGGATGCGCTGCGTCAGCTCGGGCTGATGCTGCAGTCGCGCAGCAACCGCGTGGCGATCAGCGGCCACACCGACGAAGCGCCGTTCCAGGCGCCCCACGGCTACGGCAACTGGGAGCTGTCGGCCGAGCGCGCCAACGCCGCGCGGCGGGCGCTGGTGGATGGGGGGTTGGCCGAAGCCAAGATCGCGCGCGTGGTGGGGCTGGCCGCATCGGTGCCGTTCGACCGCGACGATCCGCTGGCGCCGGTCAACCGCCGCATCAGCATCGTGGTGCTCAACCGCGCGAGCGACGCCGTGGCCGGCACCGCGCGCGCGATCCCGCCGGGCGGACTCTCGACGGCCGGGCGCGTGCTCGCCGGACGCTGAGCGGTCACGCCCCTTCGACCCGCGCACGCCGACACTGAAGGCCCCGACGCAGGAGGTCCCATGAGCGACGACCGCGCACGGCACGACATCGGCAAGAACAAGGGCCAGGGGCTGGCCAACGTCAACGACACCCAGCGGCGCGACCTCGCCGGCAGCGGCGATCGCGCGCCGACCCGGGACCAGGCCGGACGTCCGACTTCGGGCGAACGCGGCGCGCACGAAGGCGCGGAGCGCGACGGCGACCGCGACGCGCGATGAACCCGCGCACGCGGCGTGGCGCGGCGCACGGTCGGGCCTGAACGGACGCGGATGCGCACCGCGCCGGCGGGCGCGCGAGAGCGGACAATGCATGCGGGCGGCTCCCGCTCCAGGCGCGTCCGCGCGATGAACCCCAAAAGCTCCGACCACCGGGTCGCATGGGAGGCGCCCGCCTTCGCCAACGACATCCTGGCGTTCTGGCGCCCGCGCGGGACGTTGTCCCGCGCCGAGCGCGAGGAACTGCTGCGCGCGCAGGTCGCGGCGACGCGTCCGGTGATCAGCGGCGTGCTGTGCGGCGGCGCCGTGCTGCTGGCGCTGGTGGGCGCGCTGGAGGCGCTGGGCTGGGTTCCGGGCATCGGCTATCCGGGATGGGCGGTGCTGCTGGCCGCGCTCGCGACGGGCGCCGGCGCGCTGCTGATGGGGCGACTGCGGGACTGGCGCGCGCGCCTGCCGCTCATGCTGGCGTGCATCGCCGTGCTGGGCGTGTTCCTGTCGTTGCCGCCGCCGGGGGCTTCGGCCCCGCTGACGCTGCGCGCCGGCCTGTTCCACCTCTTGCCGATCGCGCTGCTGGCGCTGATGGCGCGGCGCACGGCACTGGCCTGCACGGTGGCGCTGGTGCTCGCGCTGGCGCTGCTGCGCGCGCACTGGCACGGCGCGCCGGGCGGCGGGCCGGCGCTGTACTGGCTCTACGTGCTGACCAC
This sequence comes from Vulcaniibacterium thermophilum, assembly GCF_007923255.1. Lineage (GTDB taxonomy): Bacteria > Pseudomonadota > Gammaproteobacteria > Xanthomonadales > Xanthomonadaceae > Lysobacter_F > Lysobacter_F thermophilum. The sequence continues at coordinate 24,652 of NZ_VOHJ01000017.1, forward strand.
GCTCGCGTTCGGCCTGCTGCTGGGCGGCTACCGGGTCGCGTTCGCGGTGCAGATGTACCGCGCGCGGTTGCGGCTCCGCGAGCAGGCGATCACCGATGCGCTCACCGGGCTGCTCAATCGCGCCGGCTGGAACCGCGAGGCGCCGGCACGCCACGCCGAGGCGGTCCGCGACGGGCGCGGGCTCAGCGTCGCGTTCCTCGACGTCGACCGTTTCAAGTCGATCAACGACCGTCACGGACACGAAGCCGGCGACCGGGTTCTGCAGACGCTCGGCACCCTGCTGCGCGGACGCGAGATCCTGCCCGGCACCTGTGCGCGTCTGGGCGGCGAGGAGTTCGTGCTGCTGGCGATCGACACGCCGCCTGTCGAGTTCGAAGCCGGAATCGAGCGCCTGCGGGCGCGATTCCGCGATGCGATGCTGCCGCTGCAGGCGACGCTCAGCGCGGGCATCGCCCACCATCGTCCCGGCGAGACGCTCGCCGCGCAGCTACGCCGCGCCGATGCCGCGCTCTATCGCGCCAAGGCCGCCGGCCGCGACCGTGCGCTGGTGTCGGACTGAGGGACGGGACGCGGTGAACGTTCGGGGTCGCGGCTGAAGCTGCTCCTGCAGGAGACGGCGTGGGGCGCGCGCGAAAGCGCGGGTGTGATCAGCGCGCGGCGGGCGCGACGGCGGGCGCCGCGCCCGCTTCGGCGCGGGTGTCGTGCCAGCCCATGAACAGCACGCCCAAGCCGACCAGCACCAGTCCGAGCACCAGACGCAGGATCATCGACCACAGCGGAACGCGGCCGTGCCGGCGCCGGGTCGCCTCGCGCACGACCTCGGCCGCGCGTGCGGCGCCATCGCCCGGCACGATGCCCGGGCTGCTCTCGATACCGGTGCGGATGCCTCGCATGCCTGTCCCCCTGTGCGGCACCCACGGACTCAGCCGGGGTGCGATGTTCATCTTGCCCCCGTCGGAGCGGCCACGAACCCGACCGCGCCCACGGTTCCTCGTGACGCAATGCAGCAACCGCGTCCTGCATCGCCCGCCCGGCCCGGCCCGGCGGCACGCTTTCCAAGGCCATGCAAGTTCCGTTCCAGGCCGGCAGCGGTCCGCTCGAGGCGGCGGCTGCCGTGCGGCGCCGAAGTATGGCTTTTTGCCACGGATTTACACCGATGAGCACGGACAGAAGGCGACTCGGGAAAGGCCTTATCCGCGTTCATCCGCGTTGAGCCGTGGCGCAAGGCATCGCGTCCCGGGCGCGATCGATTCGGCGGCAGCGCGCAGCGCGGATGCAAATTCGACCGCAAGCGCAGCTCCTTCACCCGCTGTGTGGCGCCCCGCGCCCGCGCTTTCAATCGGCGTGCGCCGCAACGGTCACTTGCCGTACAGCGGCGGAAGTGGCCCCGCCCGGGGAAGCGGCGCGCGTCAGCGGCAATGGCCGCGATGGCCGCTTGCGGGCGACGATGGGGTCGCCGAGCATGCGGCGAGGAGGTGCGTCCGGATGCGAGGAACGACGCCGCTCAGCGCGGGAATCCTGCTCTATCGCCGCGATGGCGATGGCCCGCGCGTGCTGCTCGCGCATCCCGGCGGCCCGTTCTGGCGCACGCGCGATGCCGGCGCATGGTGCGTCCCCAAGGGTGCCGTCGAGCCCGGCGAGAGCGTCGAACAGGCGGCGCGCCGCGAGTTCGAGGAGGAACTCGGCGCACCCGCGCCTGCGCGCCTGACGCCGCTGGGCCGCATCCGCCAGCGCGGCGGCAAATGGGTCGAGGCGTTCGCCGCCGAGGGCGCGTTCGACCCGCGCGCGCTGCGAAGCCTGGAGTTCGAGATGGAATGGCCGCCGCGCAGCGGCCGGCTGGCGCGCTTCCCGGAAGTGGACCGGGTGGCGTGGTTCACGTTCGCGCAGGCGCGCGAGCGCATCCTGCCCAGCCAGTTGCCGCTGCTGGACCGCCTGCAGGCGCTGCTCCAGGGCTGACGTGCGCGGAAGCGGTGCCTGCGGGCGGGTCGGGATGGCCCGCTCAGCGTCCGGCGCGCAGCGCCTTCCAGGAGCGCCAGGCGCCGACCGCGATCGCGCCGATCAGCAGCGGCAGCGGCTGGAAGTTGCCGACCGACTGGAAGGTGAGCGCGCCGACGATCATGGCGAGCACGAGAACGATGAGAAGGTCGAGACGAGGCACCGGGGTGTGTCCTGTTCGCAAGGCTGGAAACGCGCCGCGGCGGAAGTCGCCCCGGCGTGCCATCGGAAGGCGATCGGTGTGCGACCGCTCCGCACACGTCAGCGGCCGCCTTCACGCGATCTGAAGGTTTCCCGGACGAACGGCGGCGCGCCTCGCGGCGCGCCGGGCGGTGCCCGGGCCGAGGGTATTCTGCATCAGCGCATGGGCGCGTCGAGCCGCGCGTGGAGCCGGCGTGAAGCGCGAATCCCCCGGCGTTCAGGCTGGGCTGCGAAGCCGCGCACGAGGCGACTGGACAGGCCGCGGACGACCTGCCTCGGGCACCCGTTCCGATCGCGCGCGGCGCCGCGCGAGGGCCTGTCAGCGCGCGTCCGCCCCGGCGGCGTGCGGCTGGCGCACCGGCAGCACCACGCGGAACGTCGTGCCCTTGCCCGGCGCGCTGTCGACCTCGATGCGGCCGTGGTGCTTGGCGACGATGCCGTAGGAAATCGACAGCCCCAGACCGCTGCCACGCCCCACCGGCTTGGTGGTGAAGAACGGATCGAAGATGCGCGGCAGCACCGCATCGGGAATGCCCTCGCCGTCGTCGCGGATCGACACCCACACGTCCTCGCCCTCGTGCCCGGTGGCGATCTCGATGTGGCCGCGCTCGGCGATCGCCTGCCCGGCGTTGACCAGGATGTTCATGAACACCTGGTTGAGTTCGGACGGCAGGCATTCGACCAGCGGCAACTGGCCGTAGTGCTTCTCCAGCCGCACCTTGTACTTGAGCTCGTTCCAGACGATGTTGAGCGTGCTGTCCAGGCCCTTGTGCAGATCGGCCATCACCCACGATTCGCCGCGGCCGGCGTGGGAGAAGTCCTTCAGGTCCTGCACGATCTTGGTCACGCGCTCGATGCCTTCGCGCGATTCGGCCACCAGTTCGGGCAGGTCGCGCAGCATGAAGTCGAGGTCGAAACGCGCGCGCAGGTCGGCGATCTCGGTCGCCGCCTCGGCCTCGCTGCCCGGCGGCAGCACGCGCTCGTAGGCGTGCAGCAGGGTCAGCAGGTTGCGCAGGTACTCCTGCAGGGTGGCGAGATTGGAGTTGACGTAGCCGATCGGGTTGTTGATCTCGTGCGCGACGCCGGCGGCGAGTTGGCCGATCGAGGCCATCTTCTCCGACTGCAACAGTTGCTCCTGCGCGCCGGCCAGCCGCAGGTAGGCCTGCTGCAGTTCGGCGTGGCGGCGCTGCAGTTCCTCCTCGCGCTGCTGCATCACGGTGACGTCGCGCAGCAGCAGGCAGCGCGAGCGGCCGCCGTCCTCGCCCTCGCCGAGCGGGATCTCGGTGACCTGCAGCGTGCAGCGCTCGCCGGCGGCGGAGGTGAGGGTCACGGTGGCGTGGCGGTTGCTCGGCTCGCCGTTGTCCAGCCGCAACGGCAGCAGCGCCATCAGGCGCTCGCCGCAGCGTTCGTCGGGCGGCTGCCCTTCCAGCAGTTCGAGCAGGCGGTGCGCGGCCGGGTTGGCGTAGGTCGGGGCCGGCGGCTGCAGCACGATCAGCGCATCGTCCAGACGCTGGGCGAGCGCGTAGAGGTCGCGGCCCAGACGGGACCGGGCGGGATTGCGGCGTTCGGTGAGGACCACGATGGGCGAGACGGTGCCGGTGCTCATCGCATCGTACACGTCATCCGTAGCCGAGGACGCGCGAACGCGGCTGGACGGCCATGCGGCCGCGGACGTCGTAGCCGGTCTCGGCTTCGACGCGGCCCAGGTGACGCAGCGCCCAGCGCACCTCGCGCTGGCGGCGGGCCAGCAGCGCGCCGTTGGCGCGGTTGAGCTCGGCCAGTTCGGCGATGCGCTCGCGCGCCTCGACCGGCGGGTCGGCCTCCAGCGCGGCGAGCGCCTCGACCTTGGCGCGGTTGGCATCGATCAGCGCGGCCGCGTCGCGCGCGATCAGCGCCTCGCGCTCGGCCTTCAGGGCCGCCGCGAGGGCATCGAGCCAGGCCGCGCCGTCGCTCATCCGCCGAGCTCCTGTTCGAGCTGGATCATGCGCGAAGCGATCGCCTGCGGATCGATGCGGTAGGCGCCCGACTCGATGGCGCTGCGCACCGCGTCGACCTTGGCCAGGTCCATCGCCGGGTTCTGCGCCAGCTCCTGCTGCAACTGGGCCAACTCGGCGGCCTCGCCGGTGAAGCGGGCGCTGTCGGCGGCGACGGGGCCTGCGACCGGCGCGCCGCCGCTGGCGGGCGCGCGGGTGCCGGCGGGCTCGGTGGCGAGCCGGGCCGGCGGGGCGACGCCTGCGCCGACGCCGTCGATCTTGTGAGCCATGACAGGGTGCTCCTGTGAAGGGTTCGGTCCGGATAGCGGCCTGCGGTGCGGGAACTTGAGCGCCCCTGCCTCCGTCTGCCTTGACGCCCGTTATCGGCGTCCCCGTTGACGAACTTTAACGCGCGAAGGCGGATGGCCTTCAGCGCGCGGTCACTTCCGCCTCCCCTGCCCCCCGCGCGCGCGCCTGGACGATGCGGCGGGTGGCGAGATTCTCGACGTTGACCCGGTCGCCGGGCGCCGCGTCGCCGAGCGCGCGGCCTTCGGCGCGGACCTCGATGCCGCCGGCGCGCGCGATCAGCGCCACGGCGTCGCCGCGGCGGATCACCGGCGCGGCGGCGAGGTCGCGCGCGGTCAGCACGGTGCCCGGCACCAGCAGGCGCCGCGCAAGCTGGCCGACCGCCTGCGCCGGATCGCTCAGCCCCGGGCTGGCGAGGCCGGCGACTTCGCGCGTTTCGACCGCCAGCGCCTCGGCCGGCACCGGCGCGCCGGGCGCGACCGGCTGGCGCACCACCAGCACCGGCACGCTGCGCCGCACCCGCACCGGCACGTAGAGCCGCCAGGCGGGCGCGGCGCAGCGCACCTCGACCGTGCCCGGACGCGCCGGCGCCGCCTGCAGCGCCTGCGGACAGGCGGGCAGGCGCAGACGGTCGTCGACGAGGGCTTCGACCGTCGTGCCGGGGGCGCCGGCGTCGGGCACGGCCGCCACCACGGCGGCGCGGATGGCCGCCACCGGGTGATGGCCCGCGCCCTGCTGGGCGCCGACGTCCAGCGGCGTCGTCGGCGCGAGGAGCGCAAGCAGCAGCAGAGCGAGGACGCGGGCCATGCGGGCGGGTCTGCAAGGGGTGTGCCGGGTTGGGGGGCGGGAATCGGGAATCGGGAATCGGGAATCGGGAATCGGGAATCGGGAATCGGGAATCGGGAATGGGGAATGGGGAATGGGGAATGGGGAACGGGAAGCGGGAGGTGGAACGGGGAGCGGGGCGGGGTGAGGGAAAAGCTCACCGGCTTTCACTCCCTCTCCCCCACCCGTGGGGGAGAGGGTGGGGTGAGGGGGGAACGAAGCGACGCATCGCCACACGCGCGCATCGCCCGGTAGCCCGGGGCATCCTTCCCCGCCTCCCGCCTCCCGCCTCCCGACTCCCGACTCCCGACTCCCGATTCCCGATTCCCGATTCCCGACTCCCGATCCCCGCTCAAGACTCCCGGCGCGCGGCCGATCACGCCGTCATGCCGCTCGATCTTCTCGAACGTATCGACCAGCGCACGCGTCTGGCCGGCCACAACCGGCTCGCGCTGCTGCTGTTCCGTCTGGGCGGACGCCAGCTTTTTGGCGTCAACGTGTTCAAGGTGCAGGAAGTGCTGCGCAAGCCGCGGCTGTTCCCGATGCCGCACAGTCCGGCGCAGGTGCTCGGCGCCGCCGATCTGCGCGGCCGCAGCGTGCCGGTGATCGACCTGGCGCAGGCGGTCGGCTTTCCCGAGCCCGATCCGAACCCCGACTACCTGATCGTCACCGAGTTCAACCGCAGCGTGCAGGGGTTCCTGGTCAGCGCGGTGGACCGCATCGTCGACATCGACGTGGTCAACGTGCAGCCGCCGCCGGGGCACGAGGGCGAGTCCAGCCACCTCACCGCGGTCACCCGCCATCACGGCGAGCTGATCCAGATCGTCGACGTGGAGCGCGTGCTGGCCGAGGTGGCCGGACCCGCGGGGCCGCCGGCGCTGGCGCTGGAGCTGCCGGCGGTGGCGCCCGGCTGCCGCGGCCGGGTGCTGGTGGTGGACGACTCGCGGGTGGCGCGCGGGCAAATCCAGCGCGTGCTGGAGCAGCTCGGGCTGGAGGCGGTGCTGCTGGCCGATGGCCGGCAGGCGCTGGAGCATCTGCAGTCGCTCGCGGCGCAGGGCGAGGACGTCTGCGCGCGCTATCGGATGGTGATCTCCGACATCGAGATGCCGGCGATGGACGGCTACTCGCTGACGACGGAAATCCGGCGCGACCCGCGCCTGGCGGGCCTGTACGTGCTGCTGCACACCTCGCTGTCGGGCATCTTCAACAACGCGATGGTCGAGCGCGTGGGCGCCAACTGCTTCGTCGCCAAGTACAGCCCGGACGAGCTGGCCCAGCGGGTGATGGCGCGATTGGAGGCGTTGGGGGTGCAGTAGCTCGGGGGAATCGGGAATCGGGAATCGGCAAAGGATGCCCGGTTACCGGGCGGTGCGCGCGCGTAGCGGCGCGTCGCTTCGTTGCCCCCTCACCCCAACCCTCTCCCCCGCGAGCGGGGGAGAGGGAGCGAAAGGCGGACTCGCCCTGCTGCCGCGCTCCAGGACGGGCTGAGTTCTCGACGGGCAGGCCGTCGGAGCCGCGTCGCTTCGTTGCCCCCTCACCCCAACCCTCTCCCCCGCGAGCGGGGGAGAGGGAGCGAAAGGCGGACTCGCCTGCTGCCGCGCTCCAGGACCGGACTGAGTTCTCGACGGGCAGGCCGTCGGAGCCGCGTCGCTTCGTTGGCCCCCTCACCCCAACCCTCTCCCCCGCGAGCGGGGGAGAGGGAGCGAAAGGCCGGCTCCCGCGTTCCCCCGCTCCCCGCTCCCCGTTCCCCGCTCCCCGTTCCCCGCTCCCCGTTCCCCGTTCCCCGTTCCCCGTTCCCCGCTCCCCTCCCCCGCCCCCACCCCCACCCCTCAGGCACGCATCTTGCCTCCCGCTCCGCAGGCATCCCGCCTCCGGAGCTCCCATGAGCGACGCCACCGACCTGTTCGGCCTGCACGCCGCGGCGCTGCCGCTGCGCGAGCAACGGCTGAAGCTGCTGGCCGCGAACCTCGCCAACGCCGACACGCCGCACTACAAGGCGGTCGACATCGACTTCGCCACCGCACTGCGCCGCGCCGCCGCCGGCGGGGCCGAGGCCGCCCTGCCCGCGCCCGTGGTCTGGCGCGTGCCGACCCAGCCCAGCCTGGACGGCAACACCGTCGAAACCGACGTCGAGCAGGCCGCGTTCGGCCGCGCGGCGCTCGAGTACCGGGTCTCGCTGAGCCTGCTGGAAGGCCGCATCCGCAGTCTGCTGACCGCCATCACCGGGCAATAAGCCATGGCCAATCTCCCGATCTTCGACATCGCCGGCTCGGCGCTGTTCGCGCAGTCCACGCGCATCAACTCGCTCGCCAGCAACCTCGCCAACGCGCAGAACGTCAGCGGCGATCCGAATGCGGTCTACCGGCCGATCGAGCCGGTGTTCGCCGCGCAGCCGGTCGCGGGCAACCCGACCCTGCAGGGCGTGCGCGTGCTGGACGTGGTGCAGTCGCAGGCCGCGCCGGTCAAGCGCTACGAGCCCGGTCATCCGCAGGCCGACGCGCAGGGCTACGTGTACGCGCCGGACATCGACCCGGTCGCGCAGATGGTCAACCTGATCTCCGCCTCGCGCAGCTACCAGGCCAGCGTCGAGGTGCTCAACACCGCCAAGGATCTCGCCCTGGCGACCATCAACATCAACCGCTGAGGCCACGCCGGATGAGCGTCAACGCCACCTCGCTGTTCGGTTCGGCCGCCACGACGGGCACCGACAACCGCAAGAACAAGGACCTCGGACAGGCGGACTTCCTGCGCCTGATGACCGAGCAGCTCAAGAACCAGGATCCGCTGAAGCCGCTGGCGAGCAACGAGTTCCTCGGCCAGCTCGCGCAGTTCTCCACCGTGCAGGGCATCCAGTCGCTCAACGGCGCGTTCTCGGCGCTGGCGGCGGCGGTCGAGGGCGACCAGGCGCTGAAGGCGGCCGCGCTGGTGGGCCAGCAGGTGCAGGTGGAGAGCGACCGCTTCCAGCTCGGCGCGGAGGGCGGGCTCGCCGCCGCGATCGACGTGCCCGGCGCCGGCAAGGTGACCGTCGAGATCCTCGACGCCTCCGGCGCCGTGGTCCATCGCAGCGAAACGCTGGCCAACGGCGCCGGCACGCTGGACATCGAATGGGACGGCACGCTGGCCGACGGCAGCCGCGCGCCGGCCGGCGAATACCGCATCGCCGCGCGCGTGTCCGCGGGCGCCAGCACCGTCGCCCTCGCGCCGCTGCTGGAAGCGCGCGTGGACAGCGTCTCGCTCTCGCCCAGCGGCCTTCAACTCAATCTCGCGGGAGTCGGCGCGGTGCCGCTCTCCGCGGTCCATCGCATCGGCGCAAGCCCCCGCACCTGACCGGAGTACGCCATGAGCTTCCGTACCGCACTGAGCGGCCTGAACGCCGCCTCCACCGACCTCAACGTCGTCTCGCACAACATCGCCAACGTCAACACCGCCGGCTTCAAGAAGTCGCGCGCCGAGTTCGCCGACGTGTTCTCGGTGTCGCCCTATGGCCTTGCGCGCGTGCAGGTCGGCTCGGGCGCCAAGGTCGCCACCGTCGCGCAGCAGTTCGCGCAGGGCAACATCGACTTCACCGACAACAACCTGGACGTGGCGATCTCCGGCCAGGGGTTCTTCACCCTGTCCGACGCCGGTTCGCTGGTCTACTCGCGCGCCGGCAACTTCTCGCGCGACCGCGACGGCTACGTGGTGAACCCGGCCGGCCAGCGCCTGCAGGTATTCCCGCCCGGTCCGAACGGCACGTTCGACACCGGCCGCCTCGCCGATCTGCAGCTTTCCGCCGGCGAGAACCCGCCGGTCGCCACCACCACGATGGAAATCGCCACCACGCTGCCGGCCGGCGCCAACGCGCCCGCCACCTCGCCGTTCGACGCCAACGATCCGACCTCGTACAACCACACCACCTCGATGACGGTGTACGACTCGCTGGGCGTCGCGCACGTCGCCTCGCTGTATTACGTCAAGACCGCCAATCCGAACGAATGGCAGGTCTACACGCAGATCGACGGCAATGCGGTGGGCGGCGCGCAGACGCTGCAGTACTCCGACAGCGGCGCGCTCACCTCGCCGGCCACCGGGCAGTTCACGCTGCCGGCGTGGGATCCGGGCAACGGCGCCGCGCCGCTCAACATCACCGCCGACGTCGGCGATTCGACCCAGTACGGCGAGCGCTTCGTCGTCAGCGGCCTGAGCCAGAACGGCAACACCACCGGCCGCCTGACCGGCATCGAGATCAGCGCCGAAGGCGTGGTGTTCGCGCGCTACACCAACGGCCAGTCCACGCCGTTGGGCCAGCTCGCGCTGAGCAACTTCTCCAACCCGCAGGGACTGCAGAAGCTGGGCGACAACGCCTGGGGCGAGACGTTCGAGTCGGGCCAGCCGATCCGCGGGCAGGCCGGCACCTCGGCGTTCGGCCTGGTGCAGTCGGGCGCGCTGGAAGCTTCGAACGTCGATCTGACCGAGCAGCTGGTGAACATGATCACCGCGCAGCGCAACTTCCAGGCGAACGCGCAGATGATCACCACCCAGGACCAGGTCACCCAGACCGTCATCAACATCCGCTGACCGCCGCCGCGCCGCCGCGCGCGGCGTGAGCGGCTTCGGCGGCGCCGGAGGTCCGCATGGACAAAGCGCTCTACACCGTCATGACCGGCGCCAGCGCCACGCTGCGCGCGCAGGGCACGGTCGCCCACAACCTGGCCAACGCCAGCACGGTCGGCTTCAAGGCCGGCTTCGTCGCCACCGACACCTTCAAGGTGCCCGGCACCGGGCTGCCCACGCGCATCGACGCGGTGCCGCGCGCGGACGGCTTCGACGCCGCGCCGGGCTCGATCCTCAACACCGGCGGCGCGCTCGACGTCGCCCTGCACGACGGCGTGTGGATGGCGGTGCAGGCGCCCGACGGCAGCGAGGCCTACACCCGCGCCGGCGAGCTGCGCATCTCCGCCGAAGGCATGCTGACCACCGCCTCCGGCGCGCTGGTGCTGGGCGACGGCGGGCCGATCTCGCTGCCGCCGTACGAGCAGGTGCAGATCGGCGGCGACGGCACGCTGTCGATCCAGCCGCTGGGCCAGGGGCCGCAGACGCTGGCGATCGTCGGCCGGCTGAAGCTGGTGCAGGTCGAATCGCCGGCGCAACTGAGCCGCGGCGAGGACGGCCTGATGCGCGCCAACGCCGAGCTGCCGCCCGCCACCGGCACCGCGCTCACCGCCGGCGCGTTGGAGAACAGCAACGTCGATCCGGCCGGCGCGCTGGTGCAGATGATCGAGCTGTCGCGCCAGTTCGAGCTGCAGGTGAAGGTGATGAAGGACGTCGAGGACAACGCCCGCTCCGCCAACAGCCTGCTGCGCCTGGCCTGAGGCCGCGCTGGCACGCCGCTTGCAGCGTGAGTTCCACGTAGACCGGAGTTCCCTTCCATGATCAAGGCCCTGTGGATCGCCAAGACCGGCCTGGATGCGCAGCAGACGCGCATGTCGGTCACCGCCAACAACCTGGCCAACGTCAACACCACCGGGTTCAAGCGCAGCCGCGCCAGCTTCGAGGACCTGCTGTACCAGCACGAGCGCGCTCCCGGCGGCGCCACCTCGCAGCAGACGCAGTTGCCGTCGGGCGTGTCGGTCGGCACCGGCGTGCGCGTGGTCGCCACCGAGAAGACCTTCCAGCAGGGCAACCTGCTGCAGACCGGCAACGCGCTCGACGTGGCGATCAACGGCCGCGGCTTCTTCGAGGTGCAGTTGCCGGACGGCACGCCCGCCTACACCCGCGACGGCAGCTTCCAGATCAACGCGCAGGGCGAGCTGGTCACCAACGCCGGCTACCGCGTGCAGCCGGGCATCCAGATTCCGGAAGGCGCGCAGAGCGTCTCGATCGGCAGCGACGGCACCATCAGCGTGCAGGTCGCAGGCCAGGCCGCGCCGGTGCAGATCGGCTCGCTGACGCTGGCCGACTTCGTCAATCCGGCCGGCCTGCAGGCCAAGGGCGAGAACCTGTTCCTCGAAACCGGCGCCAGCGGCCCGGCGCAGACCGGAACGCCGGGGCTGTCGGGCCTGGGCACGCTCGCGCAGGGCTCGCTGGAGAGCTCCAACGTCAATGTGGTCGAGGAGCTGGTGAACATGATCGAGACCCAGCGCGCCTACGAGATGAACGCCAAGGCGATCTCGACCACCGATCAGATGCTCGCCTTCCTCAACAACAACGTGTGACCGTCATGCGCGCGCCGTTCGCTGCCCTGCTCGTCCTCGCCCTCGCCGGCTGCGCGAGCGCATCGCGTCGCGACGCCGACTGGACGCCGACCCAGCCGCTCGCCGCGGCGACGCCCGCGCCCGCGCCCACCGCCGGGGCGATCTACGGCGGCCAGGGCGGCCTGCGGCTGTTCCAGGACAAGCGCGCGCGCGAGGCGGGCGATCTGGTCACCGTCGTGCTGGTCGAGCGCACCGTCGCGCAGAGCCGCGCCAGCACGCAGATCAGCAAGGACTCGGAAACCAGCATCGCCGCGCCCAGCCTGTTCGGCGCGCCGGTGACCTACGGCGGGCGCAACATCCTCGACGCCGAGGTCAGCGGCTCGCGCACGTTCAAGGGCGACGGCGACACCTCGCAGAGCAACCGGCTGGACGGCGAGATCACCGCCACCGTGGTGCAGCGCCTGCCCAACGGCAATCTGGTGATCGTCGGCGAGAAGCGCGTGCGGCTGAACCAGGGCGACGAGCTGATCCGCATTCAAGGCGTGGTCCGCCCGGCCGATATCGGTCCCGACAACCGGATCGCGTCCAGCCGCGTGGCCGATGCCCGCATCGTCTACGGCGGCCGCGGTCCGGTCTCGAAATCCAACGCGATGGGCTGGCTGAGCCGCTTCTTCAATTCCGTGCTGATGCCGCTATGAGCCGCCTTCTCGTCCTGCTCGCCGCCGCCCTGCTCGCCCTCGCCGGCCCGGCGCGCGCCGAGCGCATCAAGGATCTCGCCTCGGTCGAAGGCGTGCGCGACAACCCGCTGATCGGCTACGGCCTGGTGGTCGGGCTGGACGGCTCGGGCGACCAGACCTCGCAGGCGCCGTTCACCGTGCAGAGCCTGAAGGCGATGCTGGACGAGCTCGGCGTGTCGATTCCGCCGGGCGTGAATCCGCAGTTGAAGAACGTCGCCGCGGTGGCGGTGCACGCGCAGTTGCCGCCGTTCGCCAAGCCCGGACAGGCGATCGACGTCACCGTGTCGTCGATCGGCAACGCGCGCAGCCTGCGCGGCGGCAGCCTGCTGATGACGCCGCTGCGCGGCGTCGACGGCCAGGTGTACGCGATCGCGCAGGGCAATCTGGTGGTCGGCGGCTTCGGCGCCTCCGGCCGCGACGGCTCGCGGATCTCGGTCAACATCCCCAGCGCCGGCCGCATCCCCAACGGCGCGATCGTCGAGCGCACGGTCAGCGAAGGCTTCGGCGGCGCCGGCAGCGGCGAGCTGCGGCTGAACCTGCACCGCGCCGACTTCACCACCGCATCGCGCATGGTCGAGGCGCTGAACGCCGCGTTCGGCCCCGGCACCGCGCGCGCCATCGACGCGGTGACGGTGAGCGTGCGCGCGCCGGAGGAGATGAGCGAGCGCATCGGCTTCATGGCGCGGGTGGAGTCGCTGGAGCTCGATCCCGGCGCGGCGGCGGCGAAGGTCATCATCAACGCGCGCACCGGCACCGTGGTGATGGGCGGCAACGTGCGCGTGGGTCCGGCGGCGGTGTCGCACGGCTCGCTGGTGGTGACCGTGTCCGAGAGCGCCACCATCAGCCAGCCCAACCCGCTCGGCAACGGCGCCACCGTGGTGGTGCCGCAGTCGCAGGTCGAAGCGCGCCAGGACGGCGGGCGCATGTTCCTGTTCCCCGGCGGCGTGTCGCTGGAGGAGATCGTGCGCGCGGTGAACGCGGTCGGCGCGGCGCCGGGCGACCTGGTCGCCATCCTCGAGGCGCTCAAGCAGGCCGGCGCGCTGCGCGCCGAGCTCGAGGTGATCTGACATGCAACTGCGCCCGACCGCCCTGCCCCTCGCTTCGTCCGCTCCGCAGGACGCGAAGTCGATCGACAAGGCCGCGCGCGCGCTGGAAGGCGAGTTCGCCCGCATGATGATCCGCGCCATGCGCCAGACCGGCCTCGGCGAGGACGCCAGCTTCCCCGGCGCGGCCGCGCAGTACCGCGATCTGTACGACGGCCAGCTCGCCGAGATGATCACGCGCGGTCGCGGCCTCGGCCTTGCGGAGACGATCCGCCGCCAGCTCGGCGCGCAGAGCGCGTCGTCGGCGCCGCCGTCCGCCCCCCTCCCGCTCGGCCGCGCGGCCGCGGCGCCGATGCCGCTGTACACCGGCGTGACGCCGCCCGCGCTGCCGATCGCGCCGCGCGCGCCGACCGTGCCCGGCGCCAGCCCGTCGTGGCCGCGCGCGGACGACTGGCAGGCCACGCCGCGCCAGGTCGCCGAGGCGGCGCGTCCCGCGCGCGAGGGCGCCAGCCGCGCCGAACGCTTCGTGGCCGAGATCTGGCCGCTGGCGAAGCAGGCCGCGCAGCAGCTCGGCGTCGATCCGAAGACGCTGGTCGCGCAGGCCGCGCTCGAAACCGGCTGGGGCCGGCGCCAGATCCGCACAGGCGACGGCGCCAGCGCCAACAACCTGTTCGGCATCAAGGCCACCGGCTGGAGCGGCGAGCGCGCGCGCAATCTCACCACCGAGTACGTCGGCGGCGAGCCGCGCCGCGAGAGCGCGCAGTTCCGCGTCTACGGCAGCATGGCCGAGAGCTTCGCCGACTACGTGCGCCTGCTGTCCGGCAACCCGCGCTACGCCGAGGCGCTGCGCGCGGGCGGCGACGGCCGCCGGTTCGCGCAGGCGCTGCAGAAGGCCGGCTACGCGACCGATCCCCACTACGCCGACAAGCTGATCGCGATCGCCGAGGGCCCCACCCTCAAGCGCGCGCTGGCGGGACTCTGAGGGAGGGCCTGAATGAGCATCCTCGGCACCGGAAGCTCCGCCCTGCTAGCGTTCCAGCGCGCGCTGGCGACCATCAGCCACAACGTCGCCAACGCCAACACCGACGGCTACAGCCGCCAGCGCGTGGAACTGGCCGCGCGGCCGGGCAACCCCTACGGCTACGGCTTCGTCGGCGCGGGCGTGGAGACCAGCGCGGTCACCCGTCTGGCCGACGGTTTCCACTTCTCGCGCGCGCTCGACAGCGCCGCGGAGCTGGGCCGGCTGGGCACCCTCGCCGGCCTCGCCGAACGCTTGGACACCGCGATCTCCGACGACGCGACCGGCCTGGCCGCGCCGTGGTCGGCGTTCTTCGACGCCATGCAGGGCGTCGCCTCGCAGCCGGCGTCGGGCGCCTCGCGGCAGGCGCTGCTGGATCGCGCCAACGCCATGGCCACCCGCGTGCGTTCGCTCGACGCGCAGTTCAAGTCGATCGACGTCGAGGTCAACGCCAAGATCGAAGGCAACGTGCGCGAGGTCAACCGCCTCAGCGGCGAGATCGCGCGCCTGAACGAGGAGATCGTGCGCCAGCGCGGCCTGGCCGGCGGCCAGCAGCCCAACGATCTGCTCGACCAGCGCGAGCGCCTGATCCAGGAGCTCTCCGCCAAGGCCGGCGTCGTCACCGCGATGCAGGAGGACGGCGCGATCAACGTGTTCACCGGTGGCGGGCAATCGCTGGTGGTGGGCACCAAGGCCCAGGCGCTGACCACGGTAGCCGACCCGTTCCGCCCCGAGCGGCGCGAGCTGGCGCTGCAATCGCCGAGCGGCCCGGTGCCGCTCGGGCCCGGCACGCTCGGCGGCGAGCTCGGCGGCCTGCTGGAGTTCCGCAGCCAGGTGCTCGATCCGGCGGCTTCGCAGCTCGGCCGCATCGCCGCCACCGTCGCCTACACCGTCAACGCGCAGCACCGTCAGGGCATGGACCTGTACGGGCAGATGGGCGGCGACTTCTTCCGTCCCATCACCGCCAACGTCAGTCCGCACGCGCTCAACACCGGCGGCGCCAGCCTGAGCGGCGCGCTGGCCGACCCGGCCGCGTTCGACGGCATCGATGCGGTGCTCACGTTCGACGGCGCGAGCTGGAGCGCGGTGCGGCGCGACAACGGCCAGCCGGTGACGCTGACCGGCACCGGCACCGCCGCCGACCCGCTGCGCGTGGGCGGCATGGCACTGGTGGTGAGCGGCAGCGCCGCCGCCGGCGACCGCTTCCTGCTGCGCCCGGCCAGCGGTGCCGCCGGCCAGTTGCAGGTGGCGATCACCGATCCCGGCCGCATCGCGGCCGCCTCGCCGCTGAAGGCGTCGGCGGACCTCGGCAACGATTCCGACGCCACCCCGGGCGCGCTCGCGATCGCCGACGCTACCGCGCCGGGCGTGGTCGCCAACCACACCGTCGTCTTCCTCGACGACACCACCTACAGCGTCGACGGCGGCCCGCCGGCGACCTACGACCCGGCCACCGGCATCGTCGGCGGCGGCTGGACGCTGAAACTCGAAGGCACGCCGCGCGCCGGCGACCGCTTCGACCTCGCCCCGCGCGGACCGGGTTCGAGCGACAACGGCAACATGCGCGCGCTGGCCGCGCTCGACGATCTCGGCCGCCTCGAAGGCGGCCAACTGTCGATGAACGGCGCGCTGCAGCAGCTCACCGTCGCCACCGCCTCGGCCGCGCGCCAGGCCGGCGACGCGCGCGACGCGCAGGGCATCATCGACCAGCAGGTGCGCGCCGATCGCGAGGCGCTGTCGGGCGTCAACCTCGACGAAGAGGCCGCCAACCTCCTGCGCTTCCAGCAGGCCTACCAGGCCGCGGCGCAGGTCATCGCGGCGGCCGACACCGTGTTCCAGAGCCTGTTGTCGGCGGTGCGGCGATGAGCGGACGGATCTCCACCCTGGGCATGCATCTGCTGGCGGTCTCGCAGATGCAGGCGCGCCAGGTCGAACTCTCGAAGACCCAGCAGCAACTGGCGACCATGCGCCGCGTGCTGGTCGGCCGCGACGACCCGATCGCGGCCGGCGTGGCCACCGCGCTCGAGCGCGCGCGCGCCGAGCACGAGCGCTACGGCACCAACGCCGACTTGGCCGAAACCCGCCTGCAGCTCGAGGAAACCGCGCTGGTCTCGCTCGGCGACCGGCTGGTGCGGATGCGCGAGATCGCGATCCAGGCCAACAACGCCACGCACACCGCCGACTCGCGCCGCGCGCTGCTGGCCGAACTGCGCGAACACCGCCGCGCGCTGGTGGCGCTGGGCAACGCCAGCGACGGCCAGGGCCGATTCCTGTTCGCCGGCACCGCCGACGGCAGCGCGCCGTTCGTGGAAACCGGCGGCGCGGTGAGCTACGTCGGCGATCAGACCCGCCGCCAGGTGGAGGTCGCGCCCGAAGTGACCGTGGTCGACAGCGATCCGGGCAGCGAGATCTTCATGCGCGTGCGCACCGGCGATGGCCAGGTGGCCGCGCGTGCCGCCGCCGCCAACACGGGCACCGCCGTGCTGCGTTCCACCGGCTTCGTCGATGCCTCGCAGTGGGACGGCGGCCAGTACCGCATCGAATTCGCGGGCGGCAACTATCAGGTGCTCGATGCGGCCAATACCCTCGTCGCCTCCGGCGCCTATGCCTCGGGGCAGGCGATCGTCGTGCGCGGGTACCAGGTCACGCTGGAAGGCGCGCCCGCGGACGGCGACCGCATCGACGTGGGGCCGGCTCCCGCGCGCAGCCTGTTCGAAACCGTCGATGCCCTGATCGCCGCGGTGCAGATGGCCGATACCCCGGCGTCCACCCAGGCCGCGCAGCAGAACGCCTTCTACGCCGCCATCCAGGATCTGGACACCGCGTCCGACCACGTCGTCGACCTGCGTTCCTCGGTCGGCGCGCGGCTGGCCACGCTGGAGGCCAGCGAGGAAGAACGCAACGCGCAGATCGTCTCGCTCAAGGCCACGCTCTCGGAGCTGCGCGATCTCGACTATGCCGAAGCCACCAGCCGCCTGGCCCGCGAATCGGCGGCACTGGAAGCGGCGCGCCTGAGCTACATGCGTATCCAGTCGCTGTCGCTGTTCTCGATGCTGCGCTGAGACTGCGCGAGCAAGGGGAGGAGTCGAAGCCCTCCCCTTCAAGGGGAGGGTTGGGTGGCGATGGGGTCGGAAGCCGCTGAACCTCGGATTCGGCGCAACCCCCTCCCAGCCTCCCCCTGCATCCGCAGGGGGAGGAGTGAGCCCTCCCCTGTTCACAGGGGAGGGTTGGGTGGGGTTGCGTCGGCGCCCCGCAGTGCGTCGGCCGCCGGGCAACCCCTGTGGATCGGGCGCCGGCCGGCGTCGGAGGTCACATCCGCGCCAGGCGCGGCGCCTCCTGCGTTGCATGCGTGTGCGCCAGCGCATGCTCGGGCAAACGCACAGGTTCGCGCTCGAAAGCTTGGAGTCGCTGCACGGACTGCTCCACCGGCGTGGCGACCGCCACCTCGGTGCGAACCCCCGCGCGCAGCGCCGCCGGATTCGCTGGATTCCCCTGCACCGCGAACGCATACTCCCCCGCGCCCGCCGTCGCGGTCGGGCGACTGAGCACGACCTGGTCGATCCGGCTCAGGCCCTGCTCGCGCGCCGCGACCGCCAGCGCGCCGGCGAGTCGCTCGCTGACCGCGTCGTAGGCGCGACCGAGCGATTCGTCCAGCGCACGTACCCGTTCGCGCGCCTGCTCCAGCAGCGGATGCGCCTGCCGCTCGCCCTCGAACGGCGGCGGCACGCGCACCGGCCGCTGCTGCAGTTCTCCGCCGCCGCGTGTGGAGGTGAGGACGTACTGCCACGTCGTCTGGCGGGGGTTGCCCCGGACGGCGTCCATAAAGTCTTTGTAATCACGCGTGTGGATCGTCTGACAGCCCGCGGAATCGGTGCTGTCGCGTGATCCACGGTGGATCTTCAAAGTGTTGTTGAGGTCCCGAATCCCGTCCACGTCGCCGGCGGTAAAGCGGCCATCGCCGTTGGTGTCGCGCTCGACCTGCCCGGCGCCGTTTTCCACGGCTGCCGCGGTCGGTCGCAACGCGCGATCGTGCGGATTCCCGCGCACCGGATGGGTCGCCGCTTGCATCTCGTAGACGCCCTCGCGCAGGCGACCGAGGTCCAGCACGCCATCGTGGTTCGCATCCTCGCCCTGGATGCGACGCGGCTCGACGCTCTCGAAGCCCGGCGCCGCTGCACGCCGCCCGCGGCCCGCCCGCTGGTCGTACTGCGCCGTCGGCTCGGTATTGGCCCACTCGGCGGTGAACACATCCCGCCGCCCCTGCACGTCGGTCCACAGCACCACGATGCGGTCGTCGTACACGCCCGTACCGCGCGAGGATTCGTCGAACGGCGTGCGCGGATCGTCCGCCTGCCGCCGGTCCGGTTCCCTTCTGGTGGCGGAAGCGCGGGTGTCGGTTTCCTGCCGCAAGCCGAGGATCACCCGCTCCTCCGCACGATCGAGCGCGCGCGCCGAAGCCTCGTTGCCGCGCACGCGGACGATGCTGGCGTAGATGTCGTACTGCTGCGCCTTGCCCAGGTGCGCCACTTCGGCGGCATGGTCCGGCAGACGCGGCGCCCCGCGCGCGGCGTCGAGGCGGTCGAGCGCGGGGCCAAGGCCCACGCGCCGGGCCGCCTGCCCCTCGGCCGCGATGCGCTCGCCTGCGAACGCCACCACGTACCGGTCCAGCGCCTCCTGGATCGCCGGCGGCTGCGCCGCCCGGCGCTGCTCCAGCAGCCGCAGCGCCTCGATCGCCTGCCCCTGCCGCGCCAGCCTGGCCACCTCGTCCGCGTTGGCCCGGATGTCGAATTCCCTTTCGCGGCTCATGCCTCAGTCGTCCCTTCTGCTTTCGGTGTCGTTTTCGATCCAGGGCGATTTTGGCGGTACGTCGTCCGATGCGTAGCACCGTCCGAGGTAGCTGAGTGCACATGGCCAGAGCGCGCGCGGCACTCGCTCGCGCAGCTCGAACCGCTCACCGTTCCACGTCACGAAGCCGAAATGGCCGAGGCCGTCGTCTGGCGAGAAGCGTCGATAGCGCCGGGGCGGCGGGTTTTCCGGATCGTACTCGGCAACCCAGCGTGTGGTGGGCACATCGCCCAGTTTCGAGATCTCCTCACCAGGCCCGCTGCCGGTGTGCTCCTCGAGCATCCGCAGATCGAGCGCATCGGGCTTGGGCGCCGGCGGCATGACCTCGGCGGTGACGTCGCGCGCCTGCCCGCCGGCATCGAGCCGGAACACACGGCGCCCGTAGGCCGCTTCGGGGCAATCCGTCTGCGAGTACTCGCAGAAGTGGGTCCACACCGCGTAGACGGTGTCCCCGGGCCGCCGGCCCTCGAACGAGCGCAGAACCAGATACTCCTGCGTCGCGCCAAGGTCGACGACCACGTCCGCACGCGCCCCGAAGCCGGGAACGACGCGGTAGATCACCCTTGCGAACCGACCATCGCCGGGCACCGGCGGCGCCCACGGCAGCAGCGGCGCGATCGCCCGCCACGCCCGCGCCATGTGCCGGGGCATGGGCCCCTTGCACTGCTCGCGTAGCAGCACCCGCGATCCGATGCTGGTCCGCTCGCCCGGACCGGTACAGTCCGCCCCCATCGCCCGCTCCAGCTCGAACGGCGCCGGTCTTGCGACCGCGGGCATCTCGGGCAGGGCTTCGAGGGGATCGTCCGGGACGGGCGCGGCGTCCGTCGGCCGGGCAGCGGCGCAGCCGAGGACCAGAAGCGCAGACAGGACGAGGACAGAGGAACGGCGCAGGAGCGGCATCGCGAATCCCTTCGGCGGATGGTGACGTGAGCGGGCCGGCGGTCGCGGCCGGCGTGACGCGGCATATCGCACTGGAATGGCGCCGAAGTTGCAAGACCGGCTGCGCGCCCTTGCCGTCTTGGCCGCGCCCGATGTCCTCGGGAGCCGGCTCCGCGTCGAGGCACGCACCAGCCCACGACGCCCAGGATGCTGCGACGGTCGCCTGGGCGGCCGACGGAATTCCGGAGCGCGGCCGCCGACGGAAAGCCGGCGGCACGGGTCTTGCCTCTGGCAGGCACCCCTGGCCTGCCGGACCGCCATGCTCGCCACTCCGATCGAGACGCCCGCCGCTTCGGACGAGACCCTCCGCCCCGCCGAGCTGGGCGGACTGCTGGAACGCTTCCCGCGGCTGAAGCTGCTCTCGCTGGACTGCTTCGACACCATCCTGTGGCGGCACGTCGCGCATCCGATCGACGTGTTCTACGACCTGCAGTCGCATCCCCGCTTCGCCGATTCCGGGCTCGACGGCCGCAACCGCCGTCGCGCCGAGCAACTGGCGCGCGAAATCGCGCAGGTCCGGCGGGGACAGTCGGAGGTCACGCTGGCGGAGATCTACCGCGCCGCCCTGCCCTCGCTGGCGGACGAGGCGTGCGCGGCGATGCAGGAGGCCGAGCTGGAGGCGGAGATTCGCGCCTGCTACGCGCATCCGCAGGCCGTGCGGCTGCTGCGCGATGCGCAGGCACGCGGCATCCCGGTGATGATCGTCAGCGACACCTACCTCGGCGAGGACCAATTGCGGCGCCTGCTCGCCGCGCGGCTGCCGGCGGACGCGTTCGCCGCGATCCGCCGCATCGTGGTGTCGTCGGCCCACGGCATGTCCAAGGCCGGTGGCCTGTTCCCGCGCCTGCGCCAGCGCTACGACCTCCCGGTGCGGCAGATGCTGCACGTGGGCGACAACCCGGTCGCCGACCTGCGCGCGCCGCGCGAGGCCGGCATCCCGGCGCTGCATCTGCAGCACGTGCCGGACGCGGTGGTGCGCCAACGCAACTACCAGACCGCCGCGATGCAACTGCTCGCGCCCGACGTGCGCAACCGCCGTCCGCTGTTCGCGCCCTATCACGGCGTCCAGGCCGCGACGGTAGGCGACGCCGATATCGCGCGCACGCTCGGACATACCAGTCTCGGCCCGATGCTGCACGCGTTCGCCGACTGGCTGCTCGCGCACAAGCGGCGCGTCGAGGCGGAAGGCCGGCCGGTGAAGCTGGCCTTCCTGCTGCGCGACGGCTTCCTGCCCTGGCGCGCATGCGAAACGCTGGCCGGCCACGCCGTCGGCAAGCCGGTGTACCTGTCGCGATTCGCGGCCTTCGCCGCCTCGTTCCGCAGCGTCGAGGACATCGACCGCTACCTGGCGCTGTTCCTCGGCTCGCGGCGGTTTCCGGCGATGCTGCGCCAACTGCAGCTCGACGGCGAGCTGGGCGAGCGCATCCTCGACAAGGTGCGATCCGCGCCGCAACCGGTGCAGGAATTCGCGCGCCAGTTGCATCGCCCGGAGATCGTGCGCCGCATCGTCGAGCGTTCCGCGGCCTACCGCGCCCGCCTGCGCCG
The DNA here is from genome assembly GCF_007923255.1 of Vulcaniibacterium thermophilum. Lineage (GTDB taxonomy): Bacteria > Pseudomonadota > Gammaproteobacteria > Xanthomonadales > Xanthomonadaceae > Lysobacter_F > Lysobacter_F thermophilum. Next base: position 46,252 of record NZ_VOHJ01000017.1, read on the forward strand.
CTACCTGGAACGCCAGCTCGGGTTGGCCGAGGGCGACACGCTGGCGTTCGTCGACCTGGGCTACGTGGGCACCGCCCAACGCGTGCTGGGGCCGGTCATGCGCGAGGAGTGGAACGTCGACCTGCACGGCTGGTACTTCATGTGCACGCCGGAGGCCGGCGGCGACGGCCGGCGGCTGGGCATGATCGACGCCACGCGCTACGACGCCGGCGCGATCGACGCCCTGCTGCCGTTCGTGTCCCTGCTGGAGAACCTCTGCACCGCACCGGGCGGCTCGGTCGAGGACTACACCGAAAGCGGCGAGCCGCTGTTCGCGGAAAGCCGCATCGACGCGGCCCAGAACGCGCGCGTGGAGGCGATCCAGCGCCACGCGCTCGCATTCGTGGAAGCCGCGCGCACCCACTTCGACGCACTGGACAACCCGCCGCACACCGACATGCTCCGCGACGCCGCGCTCGCCGAGTTCGGTCGCATGGCGTATTTCCCGAGCCCGGACGAGCTGACGCATTACGGGACGTTCGCGCTCGAGCTGAACCTCGGCACCGACCGCACTCTGCGCCTGCAGGATGCCGGCCGCAGTCTTGCCGACCTGCGCCGCCACGGCATCTTCTACACCATGCAGCACGGCGGCGACGAGCGGATCAACACGCCGCACGAACTGCGCGCCGCCGGGCTCGAACTGGGTCTGGCGATGTTCTCCACCTACCGCTTCGGCCTCGGCTTCGTGCGGGGGGACTGGAGCCTGCGGGAGCAGCCGTTCACCGTGTTGATGCTGCACGGCGAGCGCGCCACGCGGCGGCGCATCGCCGCGCGCTATACCTACGACGGCTGCTACCGGCTGGTCGTGCCGCTGGGCGACGGCCGCTTCGACGTCGGCCTGATGCCCGCCGACGAGCAGCGGATGCTGCAGATCGTCGACGCGCGCGTGGTCGAGGTGGCTGGCCTCGGCGACGGCGAGCGGTCCGCGGAGGCCGTCGACGTCAGCGGCCACCTCGTGCTGGACGGCCTGGAACATCTCGGCGACGGCGTCCTGCGCCGAAGCGCGCCGACCTCGCTGATCCTGCTTCCCGGCGGCACCGTCAGCGGCAGCGCCCGGCTTGCACTCGATCTGGTCGTGCGGCCGCTGGATCTCGGCGAGGGTTGAGCGTGGGCGCTCCGTCCTTCTCGCGCGTGGTGGTGACCGGCGATCTGCTGCGGCCGTTCTTCGTCGGCGCCCGCGTCGAGAGCGCGACGTGGAAGAACGTCCGCTGGCTGCACGGCATGTTGGAAGCTCCGCTGCGCGCGAGCGGGCTGACCGCGCGGATGCTGGCGTGGGACGAGCGCGGCGCGCCGGAGACGACCGCCTTCTTCGATACGCCGTCGCTGTACGACGCGCTCGGGCTGGATCTCGATCTCGCCTCGTGGGCGGCGCTGTGCGCCGACGGCCGCACCCCGCAGGCGCTGGTCGAGATGCTGGCGCCGCAGGTCGAGGATGCGCTGGTGATCGGCTACGAGCTGCCGCCGCCGCTGATCGCCGCGCTCGAACGGCTGGGTCGGCCGGTCGTGGACCTCATCCTGCACCCCGTGCGGTTCATGCCGGATCTGATCTTCGCGCTGCGCACCAATGTGCCCGCGTGGGACGCGTGGCTGCGGGCGCGGCGGCTCGACGAGGCGGCGATCGCGGAACGCGCCGGACATATCCGCGCGAAGGCCGCGTGGATGGCGGCCCCCATGCCGTTGCCGCCAGGCACCGCGCTGGTGCTGGGCCAGGTCGCCAGCGACCGCGCGATGATCCAGGCCGACGGCGGCTTCGCATCGCTCGAGCGCCACTGCGCCTTCCTGCACGAGCTGTGCTGCCGGCATCCGCGCGTGCTGTTCCGCCCCCACCCTTATGCCGCGCCGGACGATCCCTGCGAACGCGCGATCGCGCGTCTTCCCGCCATCCGCCGCACCGACGCCAACTTCTACCATCTGCTGGCGCAGCCGGAGCTGACGACGGTGGTCGCGCTGAACTCCAGCGGACTGATCGAAGCGCGCCACTTCGGCCGCGAGTCGATCAACCTGATGCCGTGGCTGTACGACTTCGATGCCTGCGCGCCCGCCGCCGACGGGCGCACCGGCACGCCGGTGCCGCTGTCCTCGGCGTGGGCGACCGCGGCGTTCTGGCGCGGCCTGCTGCAGGACGACGCGCAGGCCTCGCCCGCGCCCCTGCCCGACCACACCCTGCGCCGGGCGATGAACGCCGACTGGGGCTACGGCTTCATCGAGAGGATCTGCGCATGAACCTGCACACCCGAACGCCGGGGCCGGACCCGGTCGAATGCGCGCTCGCGGCGATGAGCCAGGGCGACACCGAGCGCGCCGCCGCGATCGTGCGCGCGGCGTTGGACGACGATCCGCTGGACACGCGGCTGCATGTGGTGCATGCCACCCTCGCCGCGTACTCCGGCGACGGCCGCGCCGCCCTCGAGCATCTCTGGCGCGGGCTCGCCGCCGAGCCCGGCCATGCATTCTGCCGGCAGGAGTTCGGCGAACTGCTGGTTCCGGTGCGGACCGATCCGGGCACGGTGGCGAAGAACTTCGAGTTCGACAGCGGCGAGCGCCAGACCGCGGCCGAGGTGGAGGCGATCCGCGCCGATCACCGCGAGCGCTACGCCTTCGCCGCGCGCTGGCTGCGCGCGCATCTCGGCGAGCTGCGGGTGCGCACCGGCATCGACGCCTTCGCCGGCAACGGGTACGGCAGCCGCATGCTGGCCGATCTGTGCGGCGCGCGCATGGTCGGGATCGACGGTTCCGCAGGCGCGGTCGAGCATGCGGAGCGCTGCTTCGGCGACCATCGCGTGGTATTCGTGCATGCGGTGTATCCGTTCGCGCTTCGCGCCGGCATGTTCGACTTCGCCGTGTGCTTCGAATCGATCGAACACGTCGACGATCCGCTCGGCCTGCTGGAGCAGCTGCGCGGCGCCGCCAGCGGACCGATCGTGGTGTCGGTGCCGAACGAACGCGCATTGCCGTTCGCTACGTTCGGCGCGCGCTTCGAGCATCACGTGCGGCATTTCCGCATGACGCAACTGCAGGCGCTGATGTCGGCCGCCGGCTGGCCGCGGATGCGCGCCGCGTACGGCCAGGACGTGTACGCGATCGAGCACGGAGACATCGCCGGCCTGCTTCCCGAACACCGGATGCGTCTGCATGCCGTGCGGGAGGACAGCCAGTTCCTCGTGTGCGCCTTCGACACCGCCTGAACGGGGCGGGCACTCCCTCGCGATGGAGCCTGCGGGCGGCCGGCGGCCGCCCGCCTCCTATCACAACCCTAAAGGTCGGGCCAGCCGTTCCGATAACGGGGTCAGCAGCGGCACGGCCTGGTGCCGGCGCTGCGGAACCAGGCCACCTACGGCTACCTGACCGAACTCGCAAGGGGAGTACCCGACAATGCAAGTCATCAACACCAACGTGATGTCGCTGAACGCCCAGCGCAACCTGGCGTCCAACAACGTCAACCTGGCCACCTCGATCCAGCGCCTGTCCTCGGGCCTGCGCGTGAACAGCGCCAAGGACGACGCCGCCGGTCTGGCCATCGCCGAGCGCATGAACGCCCAGGTCCGCGGCATGAACGTCGCGATCCGCAACGCCAACGACGCCATCTCGCTGGCGCAGACCGCCGAAGGCGCGCTGGGCAAGATCGGCGACGCCCTGCAGCGCATGCGCGAGCTGGCGGTGCAGTCGGCCAACGCCACCAACAGCTCGAGCGACCGCACCAGCCTGGACGCCGAGTTCGCCCAGTTGCAGAGCGAAATCACCCGTCTGGTGGACGGCACCACGTTCAACGGCACCGCGCTGTTCACCGGGTCGAGCGCTTTCTCGTTCCAGGTCGGCGCCGGCACCACCAGCAACGATACCGTCAGCGTCACGCGCAACCAGCTCTCCGGCGGCACGGCGGCGGCCAGCGGAAGCCTGACCGCCTCCAGCGCCACCGACGTCGTGATCGCGACGGTGACCTCGAACTCCGACATCGCCGCCAGTGCCACCGCCGCGCAGAACGCGATCGAGGACATCGATATCGCCCTCGACAAGATCAACAGCGAGCGCGCGAACTACGGTGCGGCGCAGAACCGCTTCCAGTCGATCATCAGCAACCTGCAGATCTCGGCCGAGAACGTCACCGCCGCCCGCAGCCGCATCATGGACGCCGACTTCGCGAAGGAGACCGCCGAGCTGACCCGCACGCAGATCCTGGCCCAGGCCGGTACCGCGATGCTGGCGCAGGCCAACCAGGTGCCGCAGAGCGTGCTCGGCCTGCTGCGCTAAGCAGCGCCCGACCGTCTCGGCGACAAGCTGGCGCAACCCCGGGAGGGCCGCTCGCGCGGCCCTCCCTGGCCCATGAGGGCCCCGCGCCATGACCGTCCTGCCGCCTCTCGTCCCTTCCGTCCACGCTCCATCCGCACCGTCGCCCGCGGCTTCGCCGGCCGCGCCCCGACAGACGCCGGCCGCGCCCGCCGCCCGGGCGGAGCCCCCGTCGCACGCCCCCGCGCAACTGCAGGCCGAGCTGGACCGCTTCCTGCAGGACAGCCGCACCAGTCTGCGATTCCGCATCGATCGCGACACCGACCGCGTGGTCGTCACCGTGCTCGATGCCCACGGCCAGCCGATCCTGCAGATCCCCAGCGAAACCGCGCTCCGCATCGCGCGTTCGCTCGCGGCCACCGGCCGCGGGCTGCTCGACGACGAGGCCTGACGTCAGCCGCACCGGCCCCGCCGGCTCAAGTCGGCACCGCTGCCGGCCGATAACCCGGGCAACCCGTCCGCCGCAGGCAGGATCGGCGACTCTCCGGAGGACACATGGCTCTCACCCTGTCCGGTGCCGGTTCCGGCATCGACATCAACGGCCTGGTGCAGCAGCTCGTCGCCGCCGAGCGGATGCCGGCCGACCAGCGCCTGAAGCGCATCGAGAACGAAACCCGCGCGCAGATCTCGGCGATCGGTTCGCTGCGCTCGGCGCTCGGCGGCCTCGAGTCGGCGCTGAAGAGGCTGGACGGCACCGGCATGGCGCTGGGCCGCAAGGCCAGCGTCGCCGAGGGCGCCGGGTTCGGCGCCACCGCCAGCGGCAGCGCGGCGCTCGGCAGCTACCAGATCGAGGTCGAACGCCTCGCCAGCACGCAGAAGTGGCAGTCGGCGGCGGTCGCACTCAACGGCGACGGCAGCCGGCCGCAGGTCGGCTACGGCACCCTCACCATCACGCTCGGCGATGCCGATCCGGTGGCGGTGACGATCGACAGCGGCGCCGGCACGCTGGCGGACATCCGCGACGCGATCAACGACCAGGCCGGCGATCTCGGCGTGAGCGCCACGCTGGTGCGCGGCGACAGCGGCGAGGTGCTGGTGCTGAGCTCCAACCGCGTCGGCGCCGACAGCGCGATCGCCGTCAGTGCGAGCGGCGGCGACGGCGGGCTGGCGATGTTCGACACCGCCACCGGCACGATGACCGAGAAGACGCCCGCGCAGGACGGCATCGTCCGCGTCGACGGCATCACGCGCACCGTCGCAGGCAACACCGTCGCCGACCTCATCGACGGCGTGACGCTGCAACTTTCGCAAGCCAAGCCGGGCGAGACGTTCCGGCTGGACGTCGCCAGCGACCCGGCCAGTCTGCGCGGCGTGGTGGACGAGTTCGTCAAGGCCTACAACGCCGCCATCACCCAGTTGCGCACGCAGACCGCGCCCGGCACCGAGAGCAGCAGCGCCGGCGCGCTGCGTGGCGACAGCGCGGCGCGCGGCATCATGCAGGCGCTGCGCACGGCGGTGGGCACCCACTACGCCGCGGCCAGCGCGCTGGGGCTCAAGACCGCGACCGACGGCACGCTCACCGTGGACGGCAGCGCGTTCGATGCCGCCGTGCAGGCCGACCCTTCCGCGGTCTCGCGCCTGCTCGCCGATGCGGACGGATTGGGCGCGGCGATCCTCGGCCAGCTCAAGACCTACATCGGCACCGACGGTCTGTTCGAGGACCGCACGGAGAACCTCAACGAACGGCTCGAACGTCTCGGCAAGGACCGCGAGGCGCTCGACCGCCGCATGGGTTCGCTCGAAGCGCGCCTGCGCGCGCAGTACACCGCGATGGACACCTTCATCGCCCAGCTCAACGCCACCAGCCAGTTCCTGGTGCAGCGCCTCTCGCAGTAACGGATCCCACCCATGTACGGCAAACGCGGCATCCTCGCGCAGTACCGCCAGACCCACTCGGCCGCGGCCGACGACGATCCGCACCGCCTGATCGCGCTGCTGCTCGCCGGCGTGATCGAGCAGGTGCGCGGCGCCGGCGCATGCATCGCGCAGGGCGATGTGCCCGGCAAGCTCGCGGCCATCCGGCGCGCGCTCGACATCCTCGACGGCCTGCGGCTGTCGCTGGACCACCAGGCCGGCGGCGAGATCGCGCGCGGCCTCGACTCGCTCTACGAGTACGCCAGCCTGCGCCTGGTCGAGGCCAACCTGAACGACGACACCGCCAGGCTGCAGGAAGTCGAGAGCCTGCTGGCCGAGATCGAATCCGCCTGGCTCGCCATTCCCCAACAGTTGCAGACGGCGGGAGGTTCCCATGGCTGACTGGAGCACCGGCAGCGCCGAACTGGACGAAGTGGCGCACGCCTGCGCCGACCAGGACTGGCCGCGCGCCCAGGCGCTGCTCGGCGCCTACTGCGCGCGGGCGCAGGATCTGGCCGCGCGCGGCGCGGTCGACGACGACACCCTGCGCGCGATGCTGGAAGCCCAGCAGCGCCTCGCCGCCTGCCTGTACGCCGGCCGCGACGAGGCCGCGCGCGCCCTCGCCCGCCTGCGTCGCAACGACCGCGCGATCGGCGCCTACCGCCAGGACACGGAATGACGCCGGACGCCGCCCGCGCGGAAGTCGAACTGTTCGACGAGGCGATGAGCTGCCGCGACGCGCTGCCGGCGGCATTCGTCTTCGCCGCGCTCGACGAGCGCCGCATCGTGCAGTCGTGCGAGCGCGCCGAGGCGCTGCTGCGCACCATCGCCCAGATCGAGGACGGCACCGGCGAGGACGACGACCGTGCGCACGACCCGGTGATCCAGCGCCTGGAGGCGAAGGTCAACGTGCTGCTGGAGCTGGTCGGCGGCCTGATCGCGCGCGACCTGGCGATGCCGCCGGTGCGCGAGGTGCGCTGGTCGCGCAAAGGCATCGTGCTCGCCCAGGCGGAGGGCGGATCGCTTGGCGAACACGGCCTGCTGCGTCTGCAGCCGGCCGCCTGGCTGCCGCAACTGCTCGAATTGCCGGCGCGCGTGATCGCGGTCGAGCCCGGCGCCGAACGCCGCCTGTGGCTGCGCGTGGAGCCCCTGCCCGACCCGCTCGAAGCCGCCCTCGAGCGCCACCTGTTCCGCGTGCACCGGCGCGCCATCGCCCGCCGCAACCAGCAGAAGGCGCGCGGGTAACCACGCTTTTCCGTGGACCAGCCGCATCCGCCGCGCGCCAGTCCCGCCGACAAGCCGCTCCGCCCGCCTACCTTCAAGCCGGCCGGCGCACCGGCGCGCCGAACGCAGACGCCTCCTGCCGCATGTCCGGCCCGCGCATGTCCTGTGCCTTCCATACCGTATCGAGCAGCGCGACCTGCCGGACTGTCTCATCAAGCGGTCGGGCCAGCGCCTCATCGGTTCCGAAGCGGGCGCGATGGTGCGCGGGATCGCGCGGATCACCCTGCACAGCGAAGGCGAACACGCCCGCGCGAAGATCGGGCGTCGCCGCATTCAGCACCACATGGTCCACGCGCGAAAGTCCTTCGTGCCGTGCCGCAAGCCAGGCGCCGTAGGCCAGCTTGCGGCTCGACTCATCGAACGGTCGCCCCAGCGCGGCTTCCAGGCGTCGCGTCGCCTCCAACGACTGCCGCAGCAGCGGATCGTGCAGCCCCCAGCGCTGCAGCTCGCCTTCGCGTACGGCCTCCTCCAGCACGCGGATCAGGCGATCCATCTCGTGCTTCTCGCCGAGGTCCGCACCACGCGCCGCCTTCTCCAGCCTCTGCCCCCATTCCACCGAGCGCGCCGCAACTTCGGGCAGCGACTTCGCCGCACGCCCGAGCAATGGAATCCCATCCAGCGTCTCCCCAATGCCACCTCCAACGATCCCCGCCACGTACTTCGCATGATCGGCGAACCCCTGACGACCGCCCAAACCGGTGATACCGCGCGTCCGGCCCAGATGCGGGCCTGTCTCGTGCGACACCTCGCTGTTGTTCACCAGAAAGCTGACGAACGTATTCCCGTAGGTCTGCCAGCCCGCATCGAATACTGCCTCCGGGTCGAAACCGTGCCGCATCGCCCAAGTGCGATAGCCGCCCGACCGCGCGACGTTCTTCGCGCCCAGCGGATCGAACGCAGCCCCCGGCAGGGCGAACGTCGCCGACGCGAGTTGCGCCATCGACCCGCCGCTGCCGTGGCCGGTCACCTCGATGCGGTAGCCCAGCGGCTGGTACTTCTGAACGACGCGCCGGGTGTAATCGAGCGCCTGCTCGAACTGCACGTGCCAGTCCGGCAGGAACGCCTGCTGCAACTCCCCCAATTGTCGCTCCACGCGCTCGGTCTGAGCCGCAACCCCCAGCTCCTCGAGAATCGACCCGTCCGCCGACAGCGCCAGATTCGGTCCCGACCAGTCGTTCAGCGTGTCGCTGCCGCGGAAGGCGATGACGAGGTGGCGTTTCCTTTCGTCGACGAATGTCATCGCGACGAAACCGCTCGTGGCGTTCCGGTCAATTGCTCTATCGTCGGGGTCGTCCAGAAGTGACCAATCGGCAGGCAGCAACCGTCGTCGGTCACGATCGATGGCCTGCGGGCTTTCGTACGAAGCGCGGCTCAGAATCGCAAGACGCAGTTCATCGCGAAAGTCGTGTGGCCCACCCGCGAGCTGGCGAAGACCTTCCTCGTATGAAATCTCCCTCATGGCTCATCCTCCTCGACCCATGTCGGTGCGGTCGTTGATGTTCACTTCCACCACGCGAGTCTCCGGACGCAACGACTGGCCGAGTTTCCTCACTTCGCGAAGAAGCTCCTGACAGGTGAAGTACTCCTCTCGTGGCGCCCGTTCAGCACGCTTGACCCGACAATTGATCTCCACCGGTGTGGGTTTCGAGTCGTAGAGGACTTGGGCACGCTCCACGCACACGGGATCGCTCCCGCATCTCGACGCGGGGCTCTCCCCGGCAAGCGCACCGCCATCCACGGAGTGCACGTTTGGGGACACGGCATCGTCAGGCCAGCGAGGATGCGCGACGAGCAGTCTTGCTTCCGCAAACCTCCAGCCGCACTCGCCGGGCAGAAACTTGTCCACGCTGAGTAACGCCTCGTAGCGATTGCCATTGCGGCTCACTTCCATCGGCACCCGCCAGGTGAGATTGCTCCACGTATCACGCGTGCGGCATGTTTCGCTCCAGTGCCGGGCCTCGTAGATGGCGAACCACTCCAGCCGCAAATGCGCCGGCGCCTTGCCGTGGATCCGCACGATATGCCGAGGCGCGGGATTGGCCTGCGGCGGTGGCGGTGGGGGTGGCGCGCAGGCGGCCAGAGCGAGAAAAACGGCGGCGGCAATGGGCGCGAAGCGCCCGGAGCGGTTCGATCGTGGTGGGGACATGGTTCCTCTCCCTGGAATGACGGATGCGGCACGGCGTCCGGAGTGCGGAGTATGCCAAGGCGGCCCCGCCTCCCCGCGCGTGGCGGGTGATCCGGGGCGCGGACGGCGGCACGCCCGGTTTCCAGCACGCGTCACGAACCCGCCGTCTGCGGGCGTGCCGCCTTTCCTCGCTTCCCCCCAGCCGCTAGGCTAGGCCGATCACGGGATCCGGAACCCCAGTGCGCGTCCTTCTCGCCGACGATCACACCCTCGTCCGCGCCGGCATCCGCCGGCTGCTGGAATCGTTCGGGGACATCGAGGTGGTCGCCGAGGCCCGCAGCGGGCGGGAAACGCTGGAGCTGGCGCATCTGCACCGCCCCGACGTCGCCGTGCTGGACCTGTCGATGCCCGAGGGCAACGGCCTGGAGACCACCGCGCGCCTGCGCGAGCAGTTGCCCGGCATCGCGGTGGTGATCATGTCCATGCACGCCGACCTCGCCCACGTGCGCGAGGCGCTGGACCGCGGCGCGCGCGGCTTCGTGGTGAAGGACGGCGCGGTCGCCGAGCTGGAACTGGCGCTGCGCGCGGCCATCGCCGGGCAGACGTTCCTGAGCCCGGAAGTGTCCGGCCGCATGGTCAACTCGTTCATGCGCGGCAGCCCGCGCAACGAGCTGGAGTCGCTCTCCCCACGCCAGCGCGAGATCCTGCTGCGCATCGGGCGCGGCGAATCGACCAAGGAGATCGCCGCCGCGCTCGGCATCAGCGTCAAGACGGTGGAGACCCACCGCACGCGCATGATGGAGACGCTCGGCTGCCGGCGCGCGCCCGAACTGCTGAGGCTGGCGATCCGCCACGCCCGGGAGCTGCAGCCCGACGACGGAACGCCGTCGCTGTAAGGGAATCCCCGACAGCCCGTCAGGCGCATCCGACCGCGGGTAGGAAACGCCCCGATTACAACTCCGTCGCATGGCATTCACACTGGCTTCACCCAGAGGGAAGCCGCCATGAAGACGACGCTGAAAGCGCAGATGAGCCAGCAGATTGCGATGACGCCGCAACTGCTGCAGTCCATCCGTCTGCTTCAGCTGGATTCGCTGCGGCTGGAGCAGGAAGTGCGCCGCATGCTCGAGCGCAATCCGCTGCTGGAGCAGGAGGAGGACGAGGAGGACGTCGTCGCCGAGGACACCAATCCGCGCGCGGTGATCGACGAGGACGAACCGGACTACGCCTGGGAGCGCGGCGCGCACGCCGGCGGCGGCGGCGAGGACGAGGATGCGATGGCGCGCGTGGCCGACCGTCCGCATGGCGATTTCCGCGCCGCCCTGCTCGAGCAGTTCGCGCTGGAGTGCCGGGCGCCGTCCGAACTCGCGCTCGCCGCGCTGGTGCTCGATCACACCGACGACAACGGCTACCTGGAAGTGCCGGTGGCCGAACTGGCCGCGCTCGCCCGCGCGCAGGGCCTCGACGCCGACGCGCTGGAGACGGTGCGCCAGCGCGTGATGCGGCTGGAGCCGGCCGGCTGCGGCGCGGCCGATCTTTCCGAATGCCTGCGCGCGCAGCTCGATGGGCGCGACGGCGTGGACCCGCTGGCCCACGCCATCGTCCGCAGCCACCTCGCGCTGCTGGCCGCGCACGACCTGCCCGCCCTCGCCGCCGCGCTCGGCGTGGACCGCGATCGCGCGGCGGCGGCGGTCGATCGGGTGCTGGCGCTCGACCCGCGTCCGGCCAGCGGCTGGGGAGCCGCGGAGGATGCGGTCGTGGTGCCTGATGTGGTGGTGCGCAAGCAGGACGGCCAGTGGCGGGTCTCGCTGAACCCGCGCACGGCCCCGCGCCTGCGCGTGAACGCGGCCCTCGAGCGCCTCATGGGGGAGGCGAACGGGCCCGGCGAGCACGCGGTGATGCGCGAACTGCTGCAGGAGGCGCGCTGGATGGCCCGGGGGGTCGCCATCCGCAACGACACCCTGCTGCGCGCCACCACCGCCATCGTCGAGCGCCAGCACGGCTTCCTCGAACGCGGCGAGGAGGCGATGGTGCCGCTGACGCTGAAGGAGATCGCCGACGCGATCGGCGTGCACGAATCGACCATCTCCCGCGTGTCCACCGGCAAGTACGTGCAGACCCCGCGCGGCACCTTCGAGCTGAAGCACTTCTTCGCCGTGCGCCTGAACGGCGCCGAGGTCGGCGGCAGCGCGGTGCGCGCGATGGTGCGCAAGCTGATCGACCAGGAGAACCCGGCCGCGCCGCTCGGCGACGACGCCATCGCCACGCTGCTGGCGCGCCAGGGCATCCGCATCGCGCGCCGCACGGTCGCCAAGTATCGCGACCAGCTGCGCATCCCGCCCGCCAAGGTGCGTGCGCTCACCGGCAACGGGCGCGGCTACGCGCGCTCAGCCTGAAGGACAAGGACACGACGATGGACAAGGTCACCGTGCTGCTCGTGGACGACCACGAAGGCTTCATCAAGGCCGCGATCCGCCACCTGCGCCGGATCGAGTGGATCGAGATCGTCGGAGAGGCCTACAACGGGCTGGAGGCGATCGCCAAGTCCGAGCAGTTGCGTCCGCAGGCGGTGCTGATGGACCTGGCCATGCCCGAGATGGGCGGCCTGCAGGCCTGCCGACTGATCAAGGCCCAGGACGATCCGCCGTTCGTGGCGATCGCCAGCCATTTCGACGACGCCCAGCACCGCGAGCACGCCGCGCGCGCCGGTGCCGATGCGTTCGTCAGCAAGCTCACCTACGTGCACGACGTGCTGCCGTTGCTCGAAGCCCTGCGTACCGGAGGCCGGTCATGAGCGAATCCCGCGTTCTGGTCATCGACGGCGACGAACTTCGCGCCACCCGCATCGCCGCGTTGCTGGATTTTCTCGACGTCACCCCGCAGATGGTCGGCTGCGCGAGCGAGGTCGACCGCGCCCGCCGCCGGCCCGGCGACTGGCTGGCCATCGTGGTCGGCCGGCTGGACGATGCCGCCGCGTGGAACGAATTCCTGCAGTGGCTGCGCACCGATCCGCTGCACCCGCCGCTGCTGCTGCTGCCCGAGCACCATCTGGACGGCGCGCGCGGGTTCGGCCTGCACGAGTCGCAATGCTGGCGGCTGGACACGCCGGTCAAGCACGCGCAGCTCACCGAGCTGCTGCAGCGCGCCAGCCTCACCCACCTGCAGTCGCGCGCCGAAGCCGCCAATCCGTCCGGCGGCCCGACCGGCCACAGCGCCGCCACCCGCCGGCTGCGGCAGATGATCGACCAGGTGGCGGGCTTCGACACCACCGTGCTGATCCTCGGCGAATCCGGCACCGGCAAGGAGGTGGCCGCGCGCGCGATCCACGACCGCTCGCCGCGCCGCAACGGCCCGTTCGTGGCGATCAATTGCGGCGCGATCCCGCCGGATCTGCTGGAAAGCGAGCTGTTCGGCCACGAAAAGGGCGCCTTCACCGGCGCGCTGTCGGCCCGCAAGGGTCGCTTCGAGATGGCCGAGGGCGGCACCCTGCTGCTCGACGAGATCGGCGACATGTCCCTGCCGATGCAGGTCAAGCTGCTGCGCGTGCTGCAGGAGCGCTGCTTCGAGCGCGTCGGCGGCAACCAGACCATCCAGTGCAACGTGCGGGTGATCGCGGCGACCCATCGCAATCTCGAACAGCGCATCGCCGACGGCCTGTTCCGCGAGGATCTGTTCTATCGCCTCAACGTGTTCCCGATCGAGATGCCGGCGCTGCGCGAGCGCGCCGACGATCTGCCGGAGCTGGTGGAAGCGATCACCGCCCAGCTCGCCCGCAGCGGCCGCGGCCGCGTGCGCATCAGCCCCGAGGCGGTGGCGGTGCTGCAGCGCCATCCGTGGCCGGGCAACGTGCGCGAGCTGGCGAACCTGATCGAGCGGCTGTCCGTGCTGCACCCGGACGGCGTGGTGCGCGTGCAGGATCTGCCGGTGCGCTACCAGGACCGCACGCTGCCGGTGGAAACGCCGGCGCCGGCCGTGCTGCCGGAGCCCACCCATGCCGCGCTGGCGGCGGTTGCGCCGGCGCGCGCGCCGCAACCGGAACCGGCCGACGCGCTGCCGCCGGAAGGCATCGATCTCAAGGATCACCTCGCGCGCATCGAGCAGAACCTGATCCGCGCCGCCCTCGTCCGCGCCGATGGCGTGGTCGCGCACGCCGCCCACTACCTCGGCCTGCGCCGGACCACCCTCGCCGAGAAGCTGCGCAAGTACGGGATGGACCGCGAGTTCGCGACCGACGCGGCGTGAGGGTCGGGAGAGCGGTTCCCCGTCGCCACGCCGCCCCGAGCTCGTCATCCCCACGCAAGCCCGTAGGGCGGGACTTGTCCCGCCATCGCACGCCGCGCCACTGCCGATGCCGCGGACGTCCGTGGGTTCCCGCTTGCGCGGGAACGACGACCGCGACAACCGGCGATCTCCCACGTCGTCATCCCCGCGCAAGCCCGTAGGGCGGGACTTGTCCCGCCATCGCACGCCGCGCCACTGCCGATGCCGCGCGAACGTCCATGGGTTCCCGCTTGCGCGGGAACGACGACCGCGACAACCGGCGATCTCCCACGTCGTCATCCCCGCGCAAGCCCGTAGGGCGGGACTTGTCCCGCCATCGCACGCCGCGCCACTGCCGATGCCGCGGACGTCCATGGGTTCCCGCTTACGCGGGAACGACGACCGCGACAACCGGCGATCCCCCACGTCGTCATCCCCGCGCAAGCGGGGATCCATGGACGCTGGGCGCATCGCGCCACTGCAACCGCTGGCCTGGAACGCCAGGCGACATGTCGGATTTCCGGCGAGACCTGGATGCCGGGTTTCCGACATCGTGACGGCCCCGCGCTGGCGTCAGGCGAGTCCCGACGCGCCTCGTGCCCCCTCACCCCAACCCTCTCCCCCACTGGCGTGGGGGAGAGGGGGGCTAAAGCACCGCTCCCGCGCAGCGCGACGCGGTTCCGACGCGGCTCGTGCCCCCTCACCCCGGCCCTCTCCCCCACTGGCGTGGGGGAGAGGGGGCCGAAACACCGCTCCTGCGCAGCGCGACGCGGTTCCGACGCGGCTCGTGCCCCCTCACCCCAACCCTCTCCCCCACTGGCGTGGGGGAGAGGGGGGCTAAAGCACCGCTCCCGCGCAGCGCGATGCGGTTCCGACGCGGCTCGTGCCCCCTCACCCCGGCCCGACGCGCCTCGTGCCCCCCCCCACCCCAACCCTCTCCCCCACTGGCGTGGGGGAAAGGGGGCTGAAACGTGCTTCCTCGCACTCCCCGCTCCCCGCTCCCCGCTCCCCGCTCCCCGTTCCCCGCTCCCCGCTCCCCGCTCCCCGCTCCCCGCTCCCCGCTCCCCGCTCCCCGATTCCCGATTCCCGATTCCCGATTCCCGCCCCCCGGCGTGGCACAAGTCTTGCCTCTTCCATCACGCCACGTTGATGCGGCCCTGGACCCATGACCGACGCCATCTCCTCCGTGCTCTCGCAGATCCGCGCCCTGCAGGCGCAGGCCAAGGGCGTGGGCGCGGCGCTCGACAAGCCGCTGGGCAATGCGGTGGCCACGCCGCAGGTCGCGGCGGGCGCCGCGCCGGCCAGCTTCGGCCAGGCGCTGCAGCAGGCCCTCGGCCAGGTGAACCAGACCCAGTTGCACGCGCGCGACATGGCGACCGCCTTCGAGCTGGGCGATCCGCGCGCCGACCTGGCGCGGGTGATGGTGGCGCAGCAACAGGCGTCGGTGGCGTTCCGCGCCACCGTCGAAGTCCGCAACCGTCTGGTACAGGCGTACCAGGACGTCATGAACATGCCGCTGTGAGGTGACCGATGGCGATGGGCGGTGCTCTCACGCGTCATCTGCAGGATCTTCCGAGCCTGCGCCAGTTCGTGCTGCTGGTCGGCCTGGCGGGCGCGATCGCCGCGGGCCTGTGGCTGTTCTTCTGGACCCAGCGGCCCGGCTACGTGCCGCTGTTCGCCGAGCTTGCGCCGCGCGATGCGGCCGAAGTCACCGAAGCGCTCGGCGCGGCCGGAATCGAATACAAGCTGGACGACGCCACCGGCGCGGTGAAGGTGCCGGAGGACAAGCTGCACGAAGCGCGCCTGAAGCTGGCCTCGCAGGGCCTGCCGCAGCAGGCCGATCGCGGTTTCGAGCTGATCGCGAAGGATCCCGGCTTCGGCGTCAGCCAGTTCGTCGAGAACGCGCGCTACCAGCACGCGCTGGAAACCGAACTGGCGCGCACCGTGGCCACCCTGCGTCCGGTGCGCTCGGCGCGCGTGCATCTGGCGCTGCCCAAGCCGACCGCGTTCGCGCGCAATCGCGATCAGGCCGGCGCATCGGTGGTGCTGGAGCTGTTCTCGGGACGCACGCTGGACGAGAACCAGATCGCCGCCATCGTCAATCTGGTCAGCTCCAGCATCCCCAACCTGCCGCCGGAGCGCGTCACCGTGGTCGACCAGACCGGCCGCCTGCTCACCCGCCGCGATGGCGAGCAGAGCGCGGCCGACGCGCAGTTCGACCAGGTGCGCCGGATGGAGACCGCCTACGTCGAGCGCGTGCAGCAGTTGCTGGAGCCGATGCTCGGCCCCGGCCGCGTCAGCGCGCAGGTGACGGTGGACATGGATTTCTCGGAAACCGAGGAAGCGCGCGAGGTCTACGGGCCCGATCCGGGCAAGGTGCGCAGCGAGCAGGTCGCCGAGGAGATCACCGGCAGCGCGGCGCCCGCGGCCGCCGGCGTGCCGGGCGCCACCAGCAACACGCCGCCCGGCCCGCCCGCGCCCAGCGCCAATGCGACCGCGGCCGCGCAGGAGCCGGCGCCGGTCGGCAACCGCAACGCCACGCGCAACTACGAGATCGACCGCACCATCAGCCACTCGCGCCGGCCGGCCGGCCGCATCCGCCGCGTCACCGCCGCGGTGCTGGTGGACAACCTGCCGGCCGCCGCGGGCGACGGCAAGAAACCCGCCTCGCGGCCGCTGACGCCGGCGCAGGTCGCCCAGGTGGAAGCGCTGGTGAAGCAGGCGATCGGCTTCGACGCCAACCGCGGCGACGCGGTCACCGTCGCCAACGCGCCGTTCGTGCGCAACGAAACGCCCGAAGGCGGCGAGGAGCCGCCGCTCTGGGAGAACCCGACCGTGCAGCAGCTTCTGCGCCTGGGCGTCGGCGCGCTGGCGGTGCTGGCGCTGGTGTTCGGCGTGCTGCGCCCCACCCTGCGCCAGATCGTGGCGCCGCGCGCCGCCGCCGCCCTGCCGGCGGCCGCGCTGGAGGGCACGCTCGAACCGGCGGCGGCGCTCGCCTCGCCCGACGGCGCGGCGCCGGCCGCGGCGATGCGCGGTCCGGCCCCGGGCACGGCGGGCGCGACCGACGCCGGCCCGACGACGCACGAGGCGCGCCTGCAGCAGGCGCGCAGCGCGGTGGCGCAGGACCCGAAGCGGGTCGCGCAGGTGGTGAAGGCATGGGTGGGCAGCGATGGCTGACGGAATCACGCTCAGCGGCGTGCAGCGCGCCGCGGTCCTGCTGATGTCGCTCGGCGAGAGCGACGCCGCCGAGGTGCTCAAGCATCTCGGCGCCAAGGAAGTGCAGAAGCTCGGCATGGCGATGGCGACGATCGGCAACGTCACCCGCCAGCAGGTCGAGGAGGTGGTCGACGAGTTCGTCGCCTCGCTCGAGGACCAGACCTCGCTCGGCGTCGGCGCCGACGACTACGTGCGCAAGGTGCTGGTGCAGGCGCTCGGCGAGGACAAGGCCGCCAGCCTGATCGACCGCATCCTGTTCGGGCGCAACACCAAGGGCCTGGACACGTTGAAGTGGATGGAGCCGCGCGCGGTCGCCGAGCTGATCCGCAACGAGCACCCGCAGATCATCTCGATCGTGCTGGCCCACCTGGACCCCGACCAGTCCGCGGAGGTGCTGAAGTCGCTGCCCGAGCGCACGCGCGCCGACGTGCTGCTGCGCATCGCCACGCTCGACGGCATCCCGCCGAACGCGCTGCACGAGCTCAACGAGATCATGGAGCGCCAGTTCTCCGGCCAGAACAATCTGAAGTCCTCGAGCGTCGGCGGCGTGAAGCTGGCGGCCAACATCATCAACCAGCTCGACACCAGCACCGAACAGGCGGTGATGGCGCTGATCCGCGACATCGACCAGGACCTGGGCAGCAAGATCCAGGACCTGATGTTCGTGTTCGACGACCTCGGCGAGCTGGACGACCGCGCGATGCAGGCGCTGCTGCGCGAGGTGCCGCAGGACCGCCTCGGCCTTGCGCTGCGCGGCGCCGATCCGCGGGTCAAGGACAAGGTGCTGGCGAACATGTCCCAGCGCGCGGCGCAGATCCTGGTGGAGGACATGGAGGCGCGCGGGCCGGTGCGGCTGTCCGACGTGGAGGCCGCGCAGAAGGAGATCCTCGGCATCGCCCGCAAGCTCGCCGACGAGGGCACGATCGTGCTCGGCCCGTCCGCCAGTGAGGCGTTCGTATGAGCGAGGCGGTGCGCATCGCGCTGTGGCAGCCGCCGGATCTGGCGCCCCCCGAGCCGCCGCCTTCGGCCAAGCCCGGGCCGTCCGTGGCCGAGCTCGAGCGGATCGAGCAGGCCGCGCGCGAGGAAGGCTTCACCCGCGGATACGCCGACGGCCTCGCCCAGGGCCAGGCCGAGGTGCGCCGGCACGTGGCGCAGCTCGCCGGCCTGATCGACAGCTTCGCGCGTCCGCTGGCGCATCTGGACCACGAGGTCGAGCACGCGCTCGGCACGCTGGCGCTGCGCATCGCGCGGGCGCTGGTGGGCGAAGCCTACAAGGCCGATCCGGGCCTGCTGGCCGATCTGGTCGCCGACGCGGTGGCGCTCGCGGGCCAGGGCGTGCGCGCCGCCGAGGTGCGCATGCATCCGGACGACCTGGACGCGATCGAACCCATGCTCGCGCTCGCCGAGATGCCGCTCACCCGGCTCACCGCCGACCCCGGCCTCGCGCGCGGCGACGTGCGCGTGCTGACCGAGGCGCTGCGCGTCGACGCCACCCTCGACACCCGCCTGCAGGCGGTGATGGAACGCATGTCGCGGGAGCGCGGCGCATGAGCGATGCGCTGCGCGAACGCAACGTGCAGCTCGCGCGCAGGCTCCAGGGGCTGCGCGTGGACGCCGGCCAGCGCGGCATGGTGCGCGAGGGCGTGCTCAAGCGCGTGGTCGGGCTCACGCTCGAGGCCACCGGCTGCGAGCTGCCGCTGGGCGCGCCGGCGCGGGTCGAGACCGCCGACGGCGGCTGGGTGGACGCCGAGGTGGTCGGCTTCTCCGGCGAACGCACCTTCCTGATGCCCAGCGCCGAACTGCACGGCCTGCTGCCGAACGCGCGCGTGATCCCGCGCTTCGGACGCGGCGCGGTGGACGTGGGCGAAAGCCTGCTCGGCCGTGTGATCGACGGCGAAGGCGTGCCGCTGGACGGCCGCGGTGCGATCCGCGCCGAGGACAGCGTGGGCCTGGTCGGCGCCAGCATCAACCCGCTCTCGCGCGAGCCGATCATCACCCCGCTCGACGTCGGCGTGCGCGCGATCAACGCCCTGGTGCCGATCGGCCGCGGCCAGCGCGTCGGCCTGTTCGCCGGTTCCGGCGTCGGCAAATCGACGCTGCTGGGCATGATGACCCGCTACACCCGCGCCGACGTGATCGTGGTCGGCCTGATCGGCGAGCGCGGCCGCGAAGTACGCGACTTCGTCGACGTCACCCTCGGCGAGGAAGGTCTGCGTCGCGCGGTGGTGGTGGCCACCCCGGCCGACCGCCCGCCGCTGGCGCGCATCCACGGTGCGCTGCGCGCCACCGCGATCGCCGAGTGGTACCGGGACCAGGGCTTGCATGTCCTGCTGCTGATGGACTCCCTGACCCGCTTCGCCCAGGCGCAACGCGAGATCGGGCTGTCGGTCGGCGAGCCGCCGACCACCCGCGGCTATCCGCCGTCGGTGTTCGCCAAGCTGCCGGCGCTGGTGGAGCGGGCGGGCAACGGCGGCGCCGGTCAGGGTTCGATCACCGCGTTCTACACCGTGCTGACGGAAGGCGACGACCAGCAGGAACCGATCGCCGACGCCGCGCGCGCCATCCTCGACGGCCACATCGTGCTCTCGCGCGCGGTCGCCGAGAGCGGCCTGTATCCGGCGATCGACGTCGAAGCCTCGGTCAGCCGCGTGGTGACCGAGATCACCGACCTGCCCTGGCGCGAGCGCATCCGCAAGCTCAAGCAGCTCGTGTCCGCCTACAACAGCCACCGCGACCTGATCGCGATCGGCGCCTACCAGCGCGGCAGCGACGCGCGCGTGGACGAGGCGCTGGCGCGCTGGCCCGCGATCCTCCAGTTCCTCGGCCAGGACGTGGCGGAAGCCGCGGACCTGGCCTCCAGTCGCGCCGCGCTGGACGCGGTGCTGCAGACGCCGGTGAACGCATGAAGTCGAAGCGACTCGACCCGCTGATCAAGCGCGCCGAAGCGCGCGAAGAGGACGCCGCCCGCGAGCTGGCCGAAAAGGCGCGCCTGCTGGAAGCCAACGAGCAGCGTCTGGCCGAGCTGCGGCGCTACGCCGAGGAATACGCGCCCGCGCCGGCCGGTGCGGCGATCAACCCGGCGCTGCTGGCCAATCGCATGGCCTTCCGCGAGAAGGTCGAACAGGCGGTGGAGCTGCAGAAGAAGGCGGTCGAACGCAGCCGCTCGCAATGCGAGCTGCAGCGCACCCGCCTGCTGCTGGCCAGCCGCGACGCCCAGGTGCTGGAAAAGCTGGCGGCCAGCCACCGCGCCGCCGAACAGCGCGCGCAGGGACGCAAGGAACAGAAGGAACTCGACGACCTCGCCGCGCGCAGCTTCCTCGAACGCACGAAGGGAGAAGGCGCATGAACCCGATCGGCGTCGCCCCGCCGTCCACGCCCGCCGCGCCGCCCGCCGGCGGCGAGGCGTCCGCGGCCGACGGTGCGGCCGGCCTGTTCGCGCAGTTGCTCGCGGCGAGCGCACCGGGCGTCGACCCGCGCGCGCTGCCGCCGGCGACACCGCCGCGCCCGACGCCGGAAGCGCTGTCGCCCGAT
>NZ_VOHJ01000018.1:0-40067 GCF_007923255.1 Vulcaniibacterium thermophilum
TGTTGGTGAAGGTGATCGCCGCGATCCGCCGCGCCGGCATGATGCCGCGGCCGATCAGGTGCGCGATCTTCTCGACGATCACGCGCGTCTTGCCGCTGCCCGCGCCGGCGAGCACGAGCAACGGGCCGTCGCAATGCAGGACGGCGGCCTGCTGGGGAGGATTGAGGCCGTGCATGGAGACACTTCCGGATAGGCCGTCAGTTTAGCGGCCACGGCGACGCACGCCGGGTACGCTATGCGTCCGGAACCTGACTCGACGAGGCAACGGATGCTCAAGCGCACACTTCTGCCGATCCTGCTCGCGCTCGCCCTTCCCGCCGCCGCCGCGGAGCGCGCGGCGCCGCCGGATCCCACGCAGGATCCGCTGCTGATCACCGCCGGCTTCCTGACCCACCATCCGGACATGAAGTACCGGCTGCTCGGCATGGAGGCCTACCGCGAGCAACGCTACGAGGATGCGTTCCGCTACTTCCGCCGCGCCAGCTTCTACGCCGACAAGCCGTCGCAGGGCATGGTCGCCGAGATGTACTGGAACGGCGAAGGCGTGGCGCAGGACCGCGCCCTGGCCTACGCGTGGATGGACCTCGCCGCCGAGCGCGGCTATGCGGGCTTCCTGGGCCTGCGCGAGCGCTACTGGAACGCGCTCAGCGCGGAAGAGCGCGAGCGCGCGCTTCGCGAGGGGCAGGCGATCTACGCCCGCTTCGGCGATGCCGCCGCCAAGCCGCGCTACGAGTTCCAGCTCCGGGACGGGCGGCGCAAGATGACCGGCAGCCGCACCGGCTTCAACCGCGGCGTGCAGATCCACATTCCCGGCCCGGCAGGCGGCCAGTCGATCGAAGGCAGCAAGTACTACGACGAGCGGTACTGGGATGCGGAGAAATACTGGGCCTGGCACGACCAGATCTGGGCGAAGCCCCGAATCGGACGGGTCGAGGTCGGCGAGATCGAAACGCTTCCCGCCGCGCCGCCCCAAAGCGACAGCCGTATCCCGGCGGTGAGGCCGCAGATCGACGCGCCGGAGCCCGACGCTCCCGAGGCGCCCGCGGTGCCGGCATCGGCGCTCACGCCGCCGCCCGGGTGACGGCGCGCGACCGCTAAACTGCCGGGATGGCCAAGCTGTACTTCTACTACTCGGCGATGAACGCCGGTAAGACCACCACGCTGCTGCAGTCCGCGCACAACTACCGCGAGCGCGGGATGCGCGCGCTGCTGCTGACGCCGGCGCTGGATCATCGCGCCGGCCACGGCCGCATCGCCTCGCGCATCGGCCTGCAGGCCGAGGGCGTGCCGTTCGCGCGCGAGGACGATCTGGAGGCGCGCGTGCGCGCCGACATCGCCGCCCACGGGCCGCTGCACTGCGTGCTGGTCGACGAGGCGCAGTTCCTCACCCGCGCGCAGGTGTGGCAGTTGTCGGAAGTGGTGGATGCGCTGCGCATTCCGGTGCTGTGCTACGGCCTGCGCACCGACTTCCGCGGCGAGCTGTTCGAAGGCAGCCAGTACCTGCTGGCGTGGGCCGACGAGCTCAACGAGATCAAGACCATCTGCCACACCGGCAAGAAGGCGACCATGACCGTGCGCGTGGACGAGCAGGGCCGCGCGGTCACCGCCGGGCCGCAGGTGGAAATCGGCGGCAACGAGCGCTACGTGTCGGTCTCGCGCGCGGAGTACAAGAAGATCATGCGCGGCGAGGGCACGGTGGAACCGCTGCAGCCGTCGCTGCCGATCTGAGCGGATCGGCGCGCGAGCACGGGCGCATGTCCCCGGTCGCGGCTGAAGGCGCTCCTGCGCGCATCGCGGACTAGCGCTGGCAGCGCGGACACCACACGGTCGCGCGCTGGCCGAGCACGTCGTGTTTCAGCGTGCGGCCGCATTGCGGGCAGGGCGCGCCGGCGCGGCCGTAGACCGACAGCTCCTGCTCGAAGTAGCCGGGCGCGCCGTCGGGGC
This sequence comes from Vulcaniibacterium thermophilum, assembly GCF_007923255.1. GTDB lineage: Bacteria > Pseudomonadota > Gammaproteobacteria > Xanthomonadales > Xanthomonadaceae > Lysobacter_F > Lysobacter_F thermophilum. Next base: position 1,945 of record NZ_VOHJ01000018.1, read on the forward strand.
TGAGGAAGTCGCGCAGCGTGGTGCCGCCGCGTTCGATCGCGTAGCCGAGGATGTCGCGGATCGCCTGCGCCAACGCCTCGTAGCGGGCGCGCGAGATGCGCCCGGCCTCGCGCCAGGGCGAGATGCCGGCGCGGAACAGCGCCTCGGCGGCGTAGATGTTGCCCACGCCCACCACCACTGCCTGGTCCATCAGGAACGCCTTCACCGGCGCGCGGCGGCCGCGGCTGCGCGCGAACAGATAGGCGCCGTCGAACGCGTCCGACAGCGGCTCGGGCCCGAGCCCCTGCAGCAGCGGATGGGTCTCGCCCGGCGCCTGCCACAGCAGGCATCCGAACCGGCGCGGATCGTTGAACCGCAGCACCTGGCCGGAATCGAGCGACAGGTCGACGTGATCGTGCGCGCGCACCGGCGTGTCGGCGGGCAGCACGCGCAGGCTGCCGCTCATGCCCAGGTGCAGCAGCGCACTGCCCGCTTCGCTGTCGAGCAGCAGGTACTTGGCGCGACGGCGCACGCGGTCGATGCGGCGGCCGGGCAGACGCTCGCGCACTTCGCCGGGAATCGGCCAGCGCAGGTCGGGGCGGCGCAGGGTGACCGCGGTCACGCGCCGGCCCTCGACGTGCGGCGCCAGACCGCGCCGGGTGGTCTCGACTTCGGGCAACTCGGGCATGCCGACAGGATAGGCGTTGGCCGTGGACTGCGGCGTGGCCCGCCGCTTGCAGGTTCAGCCGGTTCATCCCGGGCCGCGATGGCCGCCGTTGTTTCGCCTACACCTGCCCCAACAGAGTGTGATCGGCGCCGGCCGTACCCACGCGGATGCCACGCCTGGGATGGCATGATGCCTTCGCCGGATCGCCGGCATTTCTCTTCCGGAGTCTTCCCGCATGTCCGTTTCCCTGCTCGATCTTCTGGCCCGGGGCCTCACCCAGGCCGGGCTCGGCACGCTGGCGATCTACCTGCTCGTCGTCACCCAGCTCACCATCTTCTCGGTGACGCTGTACCTGCATCGCTCGATGGCGCATCGCGCGGTCGACTTCCACCCGGTCCTGGCGCACTTCTTCCGTTTCTGGTCGTGGCTCACCACCGGCATGGTGACGAAGGAGTGGACCGCCATCCACCGCAAGCACCACGCCAAGTGCGAGACCGAGGAAGACCCGCACAGCCCGCAGTTCAAGGGCATCGACACCGTGATGTGGCGCGGCGTGGAGCTCTACCGCGACGCCTCCAGGCGGCACGAGGACATCGAGAAGTACGGCAAGGGCTGCCCGGACGACTGGATCGAGCGTCACCTCTACACCCCGCGCTCGAGCTGGGGCCCGACGCTGATGCTGCTGATCAACTTCGCCCTGTTCGGCTTCGCGGGCGTGGCGCTGTGGGCGATCCAGATGCTGTGGATCCCGTTCTGGGCCGCAGGCATCGTCAACGGCCTCGGCCACTGGTGGGGCTACCGCAACTTCGAGACCACCGACACCGCGACCAACCTTTCGCCGTGGGGCGTGTGGATCGGCGGCGAGGAGCTGCACAACAACCACCACGCGTTCCCGTCCTCGGCCAAGTTCGCGCTGCGCAAGTGGGAGTTCGACATCGGCTGGGCGGCGATCCGCGCGTTCCAGACGGTCGGCCTCGCCAAGGTGCTGCGCGTGGCGCCGGCGCTGGACGTGCGTCCGAACATCCACGTGCCCGACGCGGAGACGCTCAAGGCCCTGCTGACGATCCGCTTCCAGGCGATGACCGACTACTACCGCAGCGTGATGCTGCCCGCGCTGCGCGAGGAAGCCGCGCGCGCCGGCGAAGGCATGCGCCGGCTGCCGCGCCAGTGGCGCAAGGCGCTCGCCGACGGCGGCCGCTGGCTCGACGGCGACGCGCGCGCGCGTCTGCAGGCGTGGCTGGCGGAACGCCCGAAGATGGCCACGCTGGCCGAGTTCCGCCAGCGCCTGGCGCAGGTGCTGGACGATCGCTCGCACGACGCCCAGGCCACGCTGCAGAAGCTGCACGCCTGGTGCGCCGAGGCCGAGGCCAGCGGTATCGCCGCGCTGCAGGCGTTCTCCGCGCGGCTGAAAGGCTACGCGCTGGTGCCCGCGCGCGCGTGAGTCCCGTGAGCTACCGGGAGCCGAACGAAAAGCGCCGCCCGCCGGCGCTTTTCTTCATCCGGCTGGCGTGCGCCGGCACCGTCGCGGTGGCCGCCGCCGCACCGGCGCAGGTCCGCAGCGCGTACGATTACCTCGCGCGCATGGACGGCGACGGCGACGGCCGCGTCTCGCTGGCCGAATACCAGGCGTGGATGGGCTACGCGTTCGAGGCGATGGACCGCAACCGCGACGACACGCTCACCGCCGACGAGTTGCCCGGCGGACGCGGCCGGCCGGTCACGCTGGCCGCGCATCGCGAGGCGCTCGCCGCGACGTTCCGGCGCCAGGACGCCGACCGCGACGGCTTTCTCGACGCCCGCGAACTGGCCGCGCCGCCGCGCTGAGCGGCGCGCGCGTCCGCCCCGTTCGGCCCGATGCCGCATGCCGGCGCCACCGGCGTTGCGGCACACTGGCGCGCGAACGTCAGGAGACCGCCGATGAGCACGCCCGCCGCGATTCCCGTCGACCCCGCCTTCGCCGCGCATGCCCGCATCACCCGTGAGGACTATTCGCGGCTGTACGAGGAGTCGCTGCGCGACCCCGAAGGCTTCTGGCGGCGCGTCGCGCAGCGGCTCGACTGGTACCGCGCGCCGACGCGGATCAAGGACACCCGCTTCGACCCGGCCGACTTCCGCATCCGCTGGTACGAGGACGGCGAGCTCAACGCCAGCGTCAATTGCCTCGACCGCCACCTCGCCGCGCGCGGCGACAAGACCGCGCTGATCTTCGAGCGCGACGATCCCGCGCAGCCGGCGCAGCACATCACCTACCGCGAGCTGCACGCGCGCGTCTGCCAGCTCGCCAACGCGCTGCGCCACCTCGGCGTGCGCAAGGGCGACCGGGTGACGATCTACCTGCCGATGATCCCCGAGGCGGTGGTGGCGATGCTGGCCTGCGCGCGGATCGGCGCGATCCATTCGGTGGTGTTCGGCGGCTTCGCGCCGCATTCGATCGCCGACCGCATCGCCGACTGCGGCAGCAAGCTGGTCATCACCGCCGACGAAGGCGTGCGCGGTGGCAGGCGCGTGCCGTTGAAGGCCAACGTCGATGCCGCGCTGAAGATGCCCGGCACCACCTCGGTCGAAACCGTGCTGGTGGTGCGCCACACCGGCGCCGCGGTGGACATGCAGATGCCGCGCGACCGCTGGTACGACGCCGTGGTCGACGGCCAGCCGCAGCAGTGCGAGCCGGAGCGCATGAACGCCGAGGACCCGCTGTTCATCCTCTACACCTCCGGCTCGACCGGAAAGCCGAAGGGCGTGCTGCACACCACCGGCGGCTACCTGGTGTACGTCAGCTACACCCACGAGTGCGTGTTCGACCTGCGCGAGGACGACGTCTACTGGTGCACCGCCGACGTCGGTTGGATCACCGGCCACAGCTACATCGTCTACGGCCCGCTCGCCAACGGCGCCACCTGCGTGGTGTTCGAGGGCGTGCCGAATTACCCGGACGCCGCGCGCTTCTGGCAGGTGATCGACCGCCACCGGGTGACGCTCTTCTATACCGCGCCGACCGCGATCCGCGCGCTGATGCGCGAGGGCGAGGAGCCGGTGCAGCGCACCTCGCGCGCCTCGCTGCGGCTGCTCGGCACCGTCGGCGAGCCGATCAATCCCGAGGCGTGGCGCTGGTATCACCGCGTGGTGGGCGATGGCCGCTGCCCGGTGGTCGACACCTGGTGGCAGACCGAGACCGGCGGCATCCTGATCGCCCCGCTGCCGGGCGCCACCGACCTCAAGCCCGGCTCGGCGACGCTGCCGCTGTTCGGCGTGCGCCCGGCGGTGGTGGATGCCAACGGCAACGTGCTCGAGGGCGCGACCGAAGGCAACCTCGTGCTGCTGGATTCCTGGCCCGGCCAGATGCGCACGGTGTACGGCGACCATGCGCGCTTCATCGACACCTACTTCCGCACCTATCCCGGCATGTACTTCACCGGCGACGGCTGCCGCCGCGACGCCGACGGCTACTACTGGATCACCGGCCGCGTCGACGACGTCATCAACGTCAGCGGCCACCGCATCGGCACCGCCGAGATCGAGAGCGCGCTGGTCGCGCATCCCAAGGTGGCCGAAGCCGCCGTGGTCGGCTTCCCGCACGATCTGAAGGGCCAGGGCATCTACGCCTACGTCACGCTCAAGGCCGGCGAACAGCCCGACGAGGCCCTGCGCGCCGAGCTGATCGCCTGGGTGCGCCGCGAGATCGGCCCGATCGCCACCCTCGACCACCTGCAGTGGGCCCCCGCCCTGCCCAAGACCCGCTCCGGCAAGATCATGCGCCGCATCCTGCGCAAGATCGCCGAAGGCCAGCCGGACCAGCTCGGCGACACCTCGACGCTGGCGGATCCGGGGGTGGTGGAGTCGCTGCTGCGCGATCGGGCGCCCGGCTCGACGGGCGCATCGCCGCGGCAATAGCGCGCGCCTCATGGCATCGGCGGCATGACCACGGCGTCCTACACGACCGACCTGCGCCCGCTACGGGACGACGATCAGCCGCTCTATCTCGCGCTCTACACCTGTCCGCGCGTCATGGCCCGCATCGGCCCGCCGCTGGATGCCGGCCGCGCCACCCGCGCCTTCCGCAAGGTCATGGCGCACAACCGCAGCGACGTGCCGGGCCACCGCACGTGGGCGGTCGTCGATACCGCCACGGGCCGGGCGCTCGGCATCGCCGCGCTGCATCGCGAAGGCGGGGTCGCGGAAGCCGGCATCATGCTGCTGCCGGCCGCGTGGGACGGCCGCCGCTCGCACGAGGTGATGGACCGGCTGGTGCTGCATGCATTCGATGTGGCCGGCGTCGAGCGACTCATTGGCGTGTGCCTTCGGGGCGCCAACGAGCGCATGTCCCGCCGCCTGCTACAGCCTTACGGTTTCGCCGAGGAGCCCCCCGGGCGACCGGGTACCGTGCAGTGGGGCCTGGACCGCGCGCGCTGGTCGGTCGGCCGTCCGCTGGCGATTGGCAGGAGCGATCCGGCCCGGTAGGGTGGGTTCCGTTCCAGGGGGGAACCCAAAAAATGAACGTGCGAGACGGCCGCGGCCACCTGGCCTGCGTCGGCCTGGGGATGATGCTGGGCGGACACCTCAGCCCTCGTTCGCAGGCCTTCATCGAACAGGCCGACGTCGTGTTCGTCGCCGCCTCGGACGCACTGGTCGAGCTTTGGGTCCAGGCCATGCGCCCCGACGTACGCAGCCTGCAGCCCTACTACGCCGAAGGAAAGGCGCGCCGGCAGACCTACCGCGAGATGGCCGAGGCGATCCTCGCCGAGGTCAGGGCCGGCCGACGCGTATGCGCCGCCTTCTACGGCCACCCCGGGGTGTTCGCACAGGTGCCGCACGACGTCGTCACGCGGGCCCGCGCCGAAGGTTTCCAGGCCGTCATGGAGCCGGGGATATCGGCCGAAGCGTGCCTCTACGCCGATCTCGGCATCGACCCGGGGCGATACGGCTGCCAGCACCATGAGGCCACACAGTTCCTGATCTACCGCCGGGTGATCGACCCGTCCGCCTATCTGGTCCTGTGGCAGATCGGCCTCGTGGGTGATGTGGAATGCCGCCGCTCTCGGGGCCTGCCGGCGCACCTGCAGTTGCTGGTGGAGCGGCTTGCCGACCACTATCCGCTCGAGCACGAGGTCATCGTGTACGAAGCTGCCACCACGCCGTTGGCCGAGCACCGCGCGCTCCGACTGCGCCTGCATGCATTGCTTGACACCGAGTTGAGCATGCACTCGACCTTGGTCGTGCCACCGGCCATGCCGCTGGCCGCCGACCCGGCCATGCGGGACGCACTCGCCCGCGCGACTGCCCCATCCACGGCGCCTTGCGGCGCGGACACCCAGGAGACCCTCACGTGACCGATGCCCTCCGCATGCTCGAAACGCTCGCGACGTCCCCCTATGGGGTGGACGAGGCCGGCTTGGAGGCCATGCTCGGCGCCCTCGAGCCGGAATGCCAGGAGGCCTTCCGCGCGGCCGACATCCGCGCGCTGACGGCGGCGCTTCGTGGTCGCCCGCACGTGATGTGCGCCATCGCGGCCCCCGACCAGGACGAGCCGGAGCCCGCGCGTGAACCCGGCGATCAGCCGGTGCCGGAGCCCGGCCGCACCCCGGACGACGGCGCGGATTGACGCTATCCTCGGCTGCCGGCGACCGGCGCAAAGCGGTCGCCACGCACGTGGAGGCGTAGGGACCGGCCATGCCACACCCTGGGCTGTTGAGCCTTGCACTGGCGGCGGCTCTCGTGCTGCCTGCCATCGAGGCGCGCGCGTCCTCCTTCTCCGATCTGCTTGCACAGGCGGATGCGCTCCGGACACGTGAGCCCGCCCGCGCGGCCGAGCTGCTCTCCCGGTTGGAGCGGCGAAAGCATGAAGCGACCAAGGCGGAGATCCAGTACCTGCGCCTGCTCCGCAACTATCGACGGGCACTGCGCGGGGAGTATCAGGAGGCGATCGCAGATGCGGGCCGCCTGGCCGATGATGCGATCGATCCGAAGATCGGCTATCGCGCGGCTTTGCTGGTGACCACCGTCAGCGCGCTGAACCGCGAATACCTGGTGGGGCTGCGTTACCTCAACCGTGCGTCGCTCCTCGCGGATCGACTCCAGGATCGCTCGCTGAAACATACCGGCGACAACGTCGCCGGCACGCTATACAACGAGTTCGGCCATTACCCGATGGCACTGGCGCGTGCGGAGCGCGTGCTTGCTGACGATCCAGACGGGCGCAATCGCTGCATCGCCCGCCAGGTTCGTGTGCGCGCTCTTCACGGGCTCGGTCGCGCGCTCGACAAATCGCGCGATGTCGACGACGCAATCGCCGACTGCGCGTCGCAAGGCGAAATCATCCTCGTGAACGCTATCCGGTGCACATGGGCTGAACATGAAGCAGCCAAGGGACGCCGACGGGAAGCCATCGCGCTGCTCGAGTCGCACCTGCCGGAAGCGGAGGCGACGGGGTATACACGCTTGACCGGCGAAATGCGTCGCCTGCTGGCGCAGTACTACCTCGATATCGGCGACCTTGCCCACGCCGAAGCGCACGCCCGCGCCATCCTGAGAGCCAAAGGTCAAGACGGCACCTCCCAGGCAAGCGTGGTTGCGAACCGCGTGCTCTACGAGATCGCGCTGAGCCGACGCGACCTGTCCGCTGCATTGGCTTATTACAGGCGCTATGCGGACGCCGACAGGGCCCGGCTCGATGACGTCAAGGCGCGCGAATACGCGTTCCAGCTCGGCCAACAGGAGATCCGCGAGAAGAACCAGTCCATCGCCCTGCTGCAGCAGCAGAATCAGCTCCTGCGCCTGCAGCAGGAAGTCGCGCGCAAGTCGCAATGGAATACCCGCCTTGCGATCGCATTGCTGGTCCTGCTGACGTTGAGCGCGGTGCTGTGGGGCTATCGCGGCCGGCGCACGCAGCGGTCGCTGCGCAAGCTGGCCGAGACGGACGGCCTGACCGGCCTGAGCAACCGGCGCCATTTCCGCGCCTGCAGCGAGGCGGCGCTCGCGCAGGGCCGGCAGCGCGGCCGTCCGGTGAGCGTGCTGCTGTTCGACCTCGACCATTTCAAACAGATCAACGACCAGTGCGGCCACGCCAGCGGCGACTGGGTACTGCGCGAGGTCGCGCGCGTCGGCCGCCTGCATTGCCGGCAGGCCGACGTGTACGGACGCATCGGCGGCGAGGAATTCGCGATGACGCTGATCGACTGCGACCTGGAAGCCGCGCTGCGCGTCGCCGAGGGGTGCCGGCAGTCGATCGCGGCGATCGACGCGCGCGCGGTGGCCTGCGGACAGCCGGTGTCGGCCAGCGTCGGCGTCGCGTCCACGCAGGTGTCGGGATACGACTACGAAACGCTCATGGCCCATGCCGACGCCGCCATGTACCGCGCCAAGGTCGGCGGTCGCAACCGGGTGACCGCCTACGCGCCCCTGCCCGGTTGCGACGAGGACGACGGCGGACGGCGCCACGCGCGCTCGGCCGCGGCCGACGACGCCTGCGGTTGAGCCTCCGCACGCCGCACGCGCCTTGACGCCGGCGCCACGGCCGCGCGCTAGTGTGCGGTCTTCGCCCGGTATCCGCGTCATGGCCGAGAACCGACGCATCGCCGATCACCTGCGCTCGACGGACGCTCTCGCCGAGTATTTCCGCACCTGCCACGAAACCGGCGACCTGCGGCTGGTGGAAAGCGCGCTGCGCGACGTGCCCGAGTGGGCGACGTTCCGCGACGTGCGCGAGGCGTTGCGCGCTGCGGGGCTTCGCCTGGCCGTCGCGCCCCTGGCCGCGGACCCGGGCCGCGCCGAACCCATCGAACGCCGCAAGGGCCCGCGCCGCCATTGAGCGCGACGCGGGTTGGCTCAAGCGTTCGCGGGGGGCCTTCGCCCGGTGCGCGGAGGACTGCGCCGGAGCCCGAAAAGCGGAAGCCCGCCTGGCGGCGGGCTTCCTTGGATCCCCGCTTGCGCGGGGATGACGCAGTGACAAAGGCCTTCGCGCTGCGCGCGAAGGCGTCACTGCGTCACTTGATCTTGCCTTCCTTGTAGATCACGTGCTTGCGAACCACCGGATCGTACTTCTTGATCTCGATCTTGTTCGGCGTGTTCTTCTTGTTCTTGTCGGTCGTGTAGAAGTGACCGGTGCCGGCCGAGGAGATCAGGCGGATCTTGTCGCGCTTGGATGCCATGGCTCAGGTCCTCCTCAGATCTTCTCGCCGCGGGCGCGCAGCTCGGCGAGCACGGCGTCGATGCCGTTCTTGTCGATGGTGCGCAGGGCCTGGGTGGAAACGCGCAGCTTCACCCAACGGTTCTCCGAAGCCACCCAGAAGCGGCGCTCGTGCAGGTTGGGAAGGAAACGGCGGCGGGTCTTGTTGTTGGCGTGCGAGACGTTGTTGCCGGTCTGCACGCGCTTGCCGGTGACTTGGCAGACGCGGGACATACGCACCTCTGTGGTGACTTGGGGCCTCCCTTGGCCAGGGAGACGGCGGCCCCGGCGCCGGGGGCGCCACGCGATGCGGGAGGGAATCTGCTGCGCGGACAGGGCGGGAATCGCGTTTCCGGCCCGGTCCGGGCGGGGCCTGGACGCAGCGAGCCGCGCATTATGCCGGCAGCCCCCCGTTGCGGCAAGCTGACGCCCCGCCCTGCCTGAACCGCCGGAGCCTGCCCATGACCGTCCGCCATGCCGCCTGCGCCTGCGGCCAGCTCACCGTCGAATGCGAGGGCGAGCCGGTCCGCGTGTCGATCTGCCACTGTCTGGACTGCCGACGCCGGACCGGCAGCGCGTTCGGGGTGCAGGCGCGGTTCCGCGAGGAACAGGTGCGGCCCGCGGGCGATGCCGCGGTGTTCGTGCGCACCGCCGACAGCGGCCGGCGCGTCAGCCAGCGCTTCTGCCCGCAGTGCGGCACGACCGTCTGGTGGACCCTGCAGCGTGAGCCGGGGATCGTCGCGGTCGCGGTCGGCGCGTTCGCCGATCCCGGCTTCCCGGCGCCATGGGTGGAGGTCTACCGCGAGCGCCGCTCGCCGTGGGCGGCGATGCCCGCGCTGGCGGGGATCGAATCCCACCCCTGACGGTCGCCCGCCCCGCGGCTAACGCGAGCGCTCGGCCGCGCGTTCGATGCCGGCGTGCAGGCCGTTGCGCAGGTCGCGGATGAGCGCCAGCAGCAGTTCGCGCGCGCTGCCGATCGCCGCTTTCACCTCGGGCTGCGCGGCCATACGCTGGCCTTCGCGATGCAGCCGCTCGGCCTGCGTCCATGCGGCGCGGTAGCGCTCGCGCGTCTGCGGGTCGAGACGGTCCCAGTGCGGGTGCAGGACGCGGTCGGTCCGGTCGAGCAGTTCCAGGCTGCGCCGGTACTCGTCCCGCGACGGCGCCCGGCCTGCGCGTTCGCCGGCCTCCAGCGCGCGGCCCAGGCGCTCGGCGCGACGCAGCAGGGCCTGGGCGTGGCGCAACTCGCGGGCGCGGTCGATGCGCGCGGGGTCGGGCCTCGCCGCCGATGCGGCGTCGACGCGGGCGGGATCGAAGGCAGCGGCGTGCCCGGCGGCCGCGGCGAGCGCGGCGGCCAGCAGCAGGGCGGTCGTTCGCATGGTCTCCTCCTTGAGCGCGGATGGATCAGGGCGATCCGGCCTCGGCGCGCAGTTCCTTCTCCATCTCGCCGAGCACCTCCATCAGCAGCGGCTGCACCGCTTCCATCGAGGCCTGCATCAGCGCGGGGCCCTTGTCGAGCAGCTTCTGCCCGGCGGGCGTGCGGTAGAAGGCGGTGATGGCCTCGACGTCCTCGGCCTCCAGGTGCCGGCGATAGACGTCGCGCAGCAGCGGCCGCAGGCGCTCCCAGCTCAGCGCCTTGCGCATCGCCGCGTTGCCGCGCTCCAGGCTGCGCTGCGCGCGCGCCTGCGCTTCCGGGTCGTGTTCGCGGCCCTGCAGCGCCTGTTGCAGCATCTGGCGCTGCATGGCCTCGATGCGGGGCCACATCTCCTCGAGCAGCCGCTCGGTGCGTGCGGCTTCGTGCAGGGCGTCGAGCTGGGCGTCGGTCGGCGGCACGGCGTGGGCCAGCGGCGCGGCGAGCAGCAGGGCCAGGACGAGGGTGCAGCGCTTGCGCATGTTCGGTCCTCCTTGATCGACAGAAAGAGGCCGCATGTTGGCGGCGCAGCGCGGCATCCGTCAACGCGGCGGCCGAACGCGCGTGGGCTAATCTGCGCGGATGCTGCGCATCGGTCCGATCACGATTCCCGACGCCGAACTGGCCGAACGCTTCGTGCGTTCGGCGGGGCCGGGCGGGCAGAACGTCAACAAGCTCTCGACCGCGGTGGAGCTGCGTTTCGACATCGCCGGCTCGCCCTCGCTGCCGGAGGACGTGCGCGCGCGCCTGCTCGCCCGGCGCGACCGGCGCGTCACCGTCGAGGGCGTGCTGGTGATCCAGGCGCAGCGATTCCGCACCCAGGAGCGCAATCGCGAGGACGCGCGGGCGCGGCTGGCGGCCTTCGTGGAAGCGGGCCTGCAGGCGCCGAAGCCGCGCATCGCCACCCGCCCCACCCGCGCCGCCAAGCAGCGCCGGCTGGAGCACAAGCGCCAGCGCGCTACGATCAAGCGCGGTCGCAATCCGCGCGACTGGGAGTGAACCGCCCCGCATGACGTCCGACGTCGTCCTGCCGTTGCCGCCGAATGCGCCGCGCGTGCGGCCCAACCGCTTCACCCGCTGGCTCGGTCGCACGGTGCTGCGGCTGGGCGGATGGCGCATGATCGGCGACTTCCCCGATGTCCCGCGGCTGGTGCTGATCGGCGCGCCGCACTCGTCCAACTGGGACGGCATCTGGGGCTTCGCCGCCAAACTGGCGCTCGGCCTGGACATCAAGATCCTCGGCAAGGATTCGTTGTTCCGCGTGCCGCTGCTGGGGCTGGTGCTGCGGCGGCTGGGCGTGATCCCGGTCGACCGCAGTCGTCCGCAGGGCATCGTCGAGCAGGCGGTGGCGATGCTGCGCGGCGCCGAGCGCCTGTGGTTCGGGATCGCCCCGGAGGGCACGCGCAAACCGGTCGAGCGCTGGAAAACCGGCTTCTGGAAGATCGCCAAGGGCGCCGGTGTGCCGGTGCTTCCGGCCTACTTCCACTACGGACGGAAGGTGATCGGCATCGGCCCGCTGCTGCCGCTGACGGAGGACATGCAGGCCGACATCGAGCGCATCCGCGCGTGGTTCCGCGGCGTTTCCAAGGGGCGCAACCACGACGCGTGAGCGGCCGTTGCCGCGGCCCGGATCGCATCCGCCGGACAGGCATCGCGACCGCCAGCGCGACGCGCTTCGAACACGCTCCGGCGGCGTGTCCGGTTGCCCCGCCCCAATCCCCCACCCCCGTCCCGAACCCCACCCCGATGCCGACCGACCCCGCCCCCGCGACGCCGCTGCCCGTCCTGCACGAGGAGAGCGCATTCGCCGTGGTGTGCAAGCCGGCCGGGCTGATGGTCCACGACAGCAGGCTCGCGCGCGGCGAGGACGATTTCCTCGCCGACCGCCTGCGTGCGCAGTTCGCGCGGCCGATCCATCTGGTGCACCGCCTCGACCGCGCCACCAGCGGCTGCCTGCTGGTGGCGTTCGATCGCGACACCGCTTCGCGGCTGGGGCAGGCGATGATGGGACGGGAGGTCGAGAAGGCGTATCTGGCGGTATGCCGCGGCTGGCCGGAAGCGGAGTTCACGGTCGACCACCCGCTCGACGGCGGCCCCGGCAAACCCACCCGCCGCGAAGCGGTCACCCGCTTCCGGCGGCTGGCGACGGCGGAACTGCCGTTCGCCGCCAACGGCTTCCCCGCCTCGCGCTACGCGCTGCTGCGCGCCTGGCCGCTGACCGGGCGTTTCCGCCAGATCCGCCGTCATCTCAAGCACGCCTCGCATCATCTGATCGGCGACACCAGCCACGGCGACGGCCGCCACAACCGCTATTTCCGCACGCTGGGCATCCACCGCATGCTGCTGCACGCCGAGCGGCTGGCGTTTCCGCATCCGCACGAAGACCGCCGCATCGCGGTCGAAGCGCCGCTGGACGCCGAGTTCCGCCGCGCGCTGACCCTGTTCGACCTCGACACCGCACCGCCATGACCCTTGCGCCGGTGAACGTTGCCGGCGGGCCGCGACGCGCGTCGGGAATGAGCATTCCGCGGTGTGTGAGATGGCGCGCCCGGAGGGATTCGAACCCCCGACCAACGGCTTCGGAAGCCGCTACTCTATCCGGCTGAGCTACGGGCGCGTGGTGCTGCGGCCGCGGCGTTGCGCCGCGGGAGGCGCATTCTAGCCGCAATCGGCGGCGGCCGGGCGAGGGGCGCGGCGCGGGGGCGGGCGGATTAAGCTTCGCGCATGGGTTACGAGCGATACGAGGCGCGCCCCGAGCCGGCGTGGCGACAGCGCGCGCGGTTGTACTGGGCGCTGGTGCGCGGCGACCGGCCGATCGGCTGGCTGCTGCTGCTGTGGCCGACCTGGTGGGGGCTGTGGCTGGCGGCGGGCGGTGTTCCGCCGCTGTGGACGCTGGCGGTGTTCAGCGCCGGCGTGTGGCTGACGCGCTCGGCCGGCTGCGTGATCAACGACTACGCCGACCGCTGGCTCGATCCGCACGTCGAGCGCACGAAGGGGCGGCCGCTGGCGACCGGCGCGGTGCGCGGGCGCGAGGCGCTGGCGCTGTTCGCGGTGCTGATGCTGGCGGCGTTCGCGCTGGTGCTGACGTTGAACCGGCTGACGGCGCTGCTGAGCTTCGGCGGCGTGGCGCTGGCGGCGACGTACCCGTATCTCAAGCGCTACACCTACTTTCCGCAGGTGTACCTCGGGCTCGCGTTCGGCTGGGGCATCCCGATGGCGTTCGCCGCGGTGCAGGGCACGGTGCCGCCGCTGGCGTGGCTTCTGTACGTCGCCAACATCTTCTGGACCACGGCGTACGACACTTGGTACGCGATGGTCGACCGCGACGACGATGTGCGCATGGGCGCGAAGTCGACCGCGATCCTGTTCGGCGATCTGGATCTGGTCGCGCAGGGCGTGCTGTACGCGCTGTTCCTCGCCGCGCTGGCGCTGGTGGGGCGGCAGGCGCAGCTCGGGGGGCCGTACTGGGCGGCGCTCGGCGTGGCGGTGCTGTTGGTGGCGTGGGAGTTCCGGCAGGCGCGCGGGCGCGATCGCGAGGGCTGCTTCCGCGCGTTCCTGCACAACCAGTGGGTGGGGTTGGTGGTGTTCGCCGGGATCGCGGCGGCGTTGTGGGAGGGCGGGGCGGGAAGGTGAGCCCCGCGCCTGCGGCGCGGGCCCCCTCACCCCAACCCTCTCCCCCACGCGTGGGGGAGAGGGAAAAGAAAACGAGCGAGGGCACGAGGTGAGCGCAGACATCGCGACTTCCGATCCCTGGACGGTACGCGCCGCGCTGCGCTGTGCGGCCTGGGCCGAGCGCTGGTTTCCCGATGCGTGGGTGTTCGCCGCGCTTGGGGTGGTGCTGGTCGCGGCGGCGGCGCTGGCGACCGGCGCTTCGCCCAAGGCCACGGTGGAGGCGTTCGGCAGCGGCTTCTGGAGCCTGATTCCGTTCACCATGCAGATGGCGTTCGTGGTGATCGGCGGTTACGTGCTGGCGAGCGCGCCGCCGGTCGCACGCATGATCGAGCGGCTGGCGCGGTGGCCGCGCAGCGGTCGCGGCGCGGTGACGTTCGTGGCGCTGGCGAGCATGCTGACCTCATTGCTGTCGTGGGGCTTCTCGCTGGTGTTCAGCGGGCTGCTGGTGCGCGCGCTGGCGAAGCGCACCGGGCTGGCGATGGATTACCGCGCCGCGGGCGCGGCGGCGTACCTGGGGCTCGGCTCGGTGTGGGCGATGGGACTCAGCTCCTCGGCCGCGCAGTTGCAGGCCAATCCGGCGAGCATGCCGCCGGGGCTGCTGGAGATCACCGGCGTGCTGCCGTTCACGCAGACGATCTTCCTGTGGCAGTCGCTGGCGCTGACGGCGGTGCTGATCGCGGTGTCGGCGGCGCTCGCGTGGTGGACCGCGCCGGGTGCGGCGCAGGCGCGCACCGCGGCGGACTTCGCCGACGCGCGGCTCGAGGCGCAGGCGCCGCCCGCGTCGCGCACGCGGCCGGGCGAATGGCTGGAGTTCAGTCCGCTGCTGACCGTGCTGCTGTCGCTGCTGGCGTTCGGCTGGCTCGGCTACCGCTTCGCTTCCGCGCCGTGGGCGCAGGTGATCGCCGACCTCAACACCTACAACCTGCTGTTCCTCTCGCTCGGCCTGCTGCTGCACGGCCGGCCGCGCGGCTTCCTCGATGCGGTCAACCGCGCGGTGCCGGGCACGGCCGGCGTGCTGGTGCAGTTCCCGCTGTACGGCGTGATCGCGACCGTGCTGACGCAGGTGCCGGGCGCGGACGGGCAGACGTTGGCGCACCGGCTGTCGGAGCTGTTCGTGCGGGTGGCCACGCAGGACAGCTTCGCGCCGGTGATCGGCGCCTACTCGGCGGTGCTCGGCTTCTTCGTGCCGTCCGGGGGCGGCAAGTGGATCATCGAGGCGCCGTACGTGATGGAGGCGGCCAACGCGCTGCGGGTGCACCTGGGCTGGACCGTGCAGATCTACAACGCCGCCGAGGCGCTGCCGAATCTCATCAATCCGTTCTGGATGCTGCCGCTGCTGGGCGTGCTCGGGCTGAAGGCGCGCGACATCGTCGGCTTCACCTTCGTGCAGTTCGTCGTGCACGTGCCGCTGGTGCTGCTGATGCTGTGGCTGTTCGGGCTGACGCTCGACTACGTGCCGCCGGTCGCGCCCTGAGCACGCCTCCCCGCACGGCGATGACTTCAGGCACAGGGCGGACGCGGTCGCTCGCGCGAGGCTGGCCGTCTGCTCCGGTATCCGCTTCCGACACGTTTGCGTTCCGCGCTGGCCCGAGCCTCGCGCGACGCGGACGCGCCTTCCTCACGCTGTGCCGACGTCCCAGGAGAAATGCGATGAGACCGAACCCCTGGCTGCTGGCCACCCTGGCGTTCGTCGCCGCGGTGCCGGCGCTCGCGCAGAACGCGCCGACCCGCGAGCACTTCGCACCGCGCGGGCTGGAAGCGGCGTATCACGACTGGCACTACACGCCGGTGCTGAAAGTGGGCGACACGGTGATCGTGTCCGGCATTCCGGCCGTGCGCGGCGACAGCTACGAGGCGAAGGTGCGCGGGATGTTCGAGGACCTGAAGCGGCATCTCGCCAGCGCCGGCGCGACGCTGGCCGACGTGGTCGAACTCACCAGCTTCCACGTCGCCAGGGACGGGGCGCAGTTCCGCGACCAGTTCACGAAGCTGGCGCCGATCCACCACGAGTACTTCCCGGACCACTACCCCGCCTGGAGCGCGGTCGGCACCAGCGCGCTGCTTGCGCCGGGCGCGGTGGTGGAACTGCGGGCGGTGGCGGTGATCGGCTCCGGCAAGCGGCCGCGCGCGGCCATCGCGCCGCCGAAGGCGCGCAAGCCGGACTGAAGACTGCCGCCTACGGGACCCGCGCGCAGGTCCACACCTCGACGCGCTCGACCCCGGCGCGCCTGAGCGCGCGCACCGCGGCGTGCGCGGTGGCGCCGGTGGTCATGACGTCGTCGAACACCGCCACGTGCGCGGGCAGCGCGGCACCTGCGCGCACCGCGAAGGCATCGCGCAGGTTGCGGCGGCGCTGCGCGGCCGTCAGCGCGCTCTGTGCGGCGGTGGCGCGGCGGCGCAACAGGGCGTCGGCCAGCAGCGGCACGCCGAGCGCGCGGGCGAGCGGTTCTGCCAGCTCCAGCGCCTGGTCGTAGCCGCGTGCGCGCAGCCGGCCGCGGTGCAACGGGACCGGGACGATCGCCTGCGGACGCGGGGCGTCGCGCCAGAGCGCCGCCATCAGCCCCGCCAGCAGGCGCGCGGCCGCCAGATCGCCGTGGAACTTGGCGCGCGGCAGCAGCCGCCGCAGCGCGTCCCGGTACACGAACGCGGCGCGTGCGGCGTGCTGCGGCGGCGCGCGGCGCAGGCAGGCGCCGCAGACCTGCCCGGCCTGCGCGGGCGGCAGCGGGATGGCGCAGGTCGGGCAGGCGTGGCGGTTCCACGGCAGCGCCGCGCTGCAGGCGGCGCAGAGGTCGCGCCCGTCGCCGCGTTCGCGGCAGACCAGGCAGCGCGGCGGGAACAGCAGGGCGGCGATCCGACCGGCGGCCGCCATTCCTCGACCGCCGTCAACTCCGGACGCCGGCGTTTGGTTGACAGTGTCCGGCATGCTTTCCAGACTGCCCGGCCTTTCCCGCCGCGTCCCTCGGATTTCGCCCATGCCCGTGCTCAGTGAACTGCCCGCCGTGCGCCACGACTGGTCGCAGGCGGAGGTCGAGGCGCTGTTCGACCTGCCCTTCCCCGAACTGCTGCACCGCGCCGCGAGCGTGCATCGCGCCCACTTCGACCCGGCCGAGGTGCAGGTCAGCACCCTGCTGTCGGTGAAGACCGGCGGCTGCCCGGAGGACTGCGCGTACTGCCCGCAGGCCGCGCGCTACCACACCGGCGTGCAGGCGACCAAGCTGATGGAGCTCGAGCAGGTGGTGGAGAAGGCGAAGCAGGCCAAGGCCGCCGGCGCCACCCGCTTCTGCATGGGCGCGGCGTGGCGCTCGCCGAAGGACCGCGACATTCCCAAGGTCGCGGCGATGATCCGCGAGGTGAAGGCGCTCGGCCTGGAGACCTGCGCCACGCTCGGCATGCTCAGCGCCGAGCAGGCGCAGGCGCTGAAGGGCGCGGGGCTGGACTACTACAACCACAACCTCGACACCGCGCCGGAGTTCTACGGCGAGATCATCCACACCCGCGAATTCCAGGACCGGCTCGACACGCTCGAACACGTGCGCGACGCCGGCCTGAAGACCTGCTGCGGCGGCATCGTCGGCATGGGCGAGACGCGCGCCCAGCGCGCGGCGTTCCTGCGCACGCTCGCCAACCTGCCGGCGCATCCGGATTCGGTGCCGATCAACCGGCTGGTCGAAGTGCAAGGCACGCCGCTGGCCGAGAAGGGCACTTCGAAGGAACTGGATCCGTTCGAGTTCGTGCGCACGATCGCCGTCGCGCGCCTGCTGATGCCGCGTTCGATGGTGCGGCTGTCGGCCGGGCGCGAGTCGATGAGCGACGAGCTGCAGGCGCTGTGCTTCCTCGCCGGCGCCAATTCGATCTTCTACGGCGAGAAGCTGCTGACCACCGGCAATCCGGACGTCGAGCGCGACCAGGCGCTGTTCGCGCGGCTGGGCCTGAAGCCGATGCCGGTGGTGGAAACCGGCGGCACCGTGCACGCCGACATCGTCGAAGCCGGCCCGGCGCCGGCCTGCGCGGCGTAGCCATGAGCGCGCCGCGTCCGGATCTGCGGCAACGGATCGCCGAGGCGCGCGCCGGGCGCGAGGCCCGGCACGCGGTGCGCGTGCGCCGCACGGTCGAACGCCGGCAGGGCGTGCGCGCGCAGGTGGACGGGCGTTGGGTGGTCGCCTTCAACGGCAACGACTACCTCGGCCTGGCCCAGCATCCGCTCACCCTGCATTCGGCGCAGGAGGCGATGGACCGCTACGGCATCGGCGGCACCGCCTCGCACCTGGTCAGCGGCCACACGCTGGTGCACGAGCACCTCGAGCGCGAGCTGGCGCAGTGGCTCGGCTACGAGCGCGGGCTGGCGTTCGGCTGCGGCTACATGGCCAACCTCGCCGCGGTGCAGGCGCTGCTGGGCGATGGCGACGTCTGCGTGCAGGACCGCCTCAACCACGCCAGCCTGATCGACGCCGCGCGCCTGGCCGGCTGCAGGCTGGCGCGCTATCCGCACGGCGATGCCGAAGGCGCGCTGCGGCAGTTGCGCGCCAATCCCGACGGCGCGGCGATGCTGGTCACCGACGGCGTGTTCAGCATGGACGGCGACATCGCGCCGCTGAAGCAGCTCGCGCTGGCCGCGCGCATCCAGCGCGCGATCCTGTACGTCGACGACGCCCACGGTGTCGGCGTGATCGGTCCGGACGGGCGAGGCAGCGTCGCCCATGCGGGCTGGACCTCCGAGCAGGTGCCGCTGTTGCTGGTCACGCTCGGCAAGGCGCTGGGCGGCTTCGGTGCGGTGCTGCTCGGCGAGGAGGCGCTGATCCAGCACTTCCAGGAAACCGCGCGGCCGTACGTCTACACCACCGCGCTGCCGCCGGCGCTGGCGGCCGCCAGCCTCGGCGCGGTGCGCGCGGTGCAGCGTCAGCCGGCGCTGCGCAAGCGCCTGCACGAGGCGACCGCGCGCTTCCGCGCCCGCGCGCAGCGGCATGGGCTGCCGCTGATGGATTCGCCCACGCCGATCCAGCCGCTGCTGTTCGGCGACAACGCGCGCACGCTGGCGGTGGCGCGCGCGGTGTTCGACGCCGGCTACTGGGTCAGCGCGATCCGGCCGCCGACCGTGCCCGAAGGCCAGGCGCGCATCCGCGTCACGCTGTCGGCCGCGCACAGCGATGCGCAGATCGACGGGCTGGTGGACGCGCTGGCGCGGGCGGTGGAGGCGGTCGGCGCGGCGCCGGCGACGCCGTGACCGCCGCGCCTGCGGCGCGGCGCCCTCACCCCACCCCCTCTCCCGCCGCAGCGCGGCGGGAGAGGGGCTTCGTTCGTCGTGCCCTGCTCACGGCTGCTTCTTCCCCATTCCCCATTCCCTGTTCCCGATTCCCTGTTCCCCTTTCCCACTTCCCCGTTCCCCGTTCCCCGTTCCCCGTTCCCTGCCCCCCACCCATGCTCCACATCGAAACCCACGGCACCGGCCCGGCCATCGCGCTGATCCACGGCTGGGCCATGCACGGCGGCCTGTTCGCGCCGCTGGTCGAACGCCTGGCCGCGCGCTACACGCTGCACCTGATCGACCTGCCCGGACATGGCCACGCGCGCGCCAGCGCGCTGCCGCTCGATCCTGATGCGCTTGCGCCGCAACTGGCCGACGCCGTGCCCGACGCGGTCTGGCTGGGCTGGTCGCTGGGCGGGCTGTTCGCGCTGCGCACCGTGCAGCACGCGCCGGCGCGCGCGCGCGGGCTGGTGATGGTGGCGTCCTCGCCGCGCTTCGTGGCCGGCGAGGACTGGGCGCACGGCGTGCGGCCATCGCTGTTCCGCGAATTCGCCGAGGCGCTGGAGCGCGATTTCCGCGGCACGCTGGACGGTTTCCTGGCGCTGGAGGCGCTCGGTTCGGCCAGCGCGCAGGAGGAACTGCGCCGCCTGCGCGCGCAGGCGTTCCTGCGCGGCGAGCCGGCGCCGCGCGCGCTGCTGGAGGGCCTGGCGCTGCTCGATCGCGCCGACGTGCGCGGCGAGTTGCCGGCGTTGCCGGTGCCGAGCCTGTGGATCAGCGGCCGCCGCGACCGGCTGGTGCCGGCCGGGGCGATGCCCGCTGCGGCGGTGCTGGCGCCGGAATCCGAAAGCGTGGCGATCGCCAACGCCGGCCACGCGCCGTTTCTGGGCGCGGCCGACGAGGTCGCGCAGGCGATCGACCGCTTCGCCCAGCGCGCGTTCGCGGCGGCCGCCGGAGCGGCTGCAGGAGCGGCTTCAGCCGCGACCGCGCGTTCGCCGGGTGTGGAAGTCGCGGCTGAAGCCGCTCCCGCAGAAGGCGATGGGCGATGAGCGACGTGTTCGACCACCGCCAGGTGCGGCGCGCGTTCTCGCGCGCGGCGGAAAGCTACGAAAGCGCGGCCGCCCTGCAGCGCGAGGTCGAAGCGCGCCTGCTCGAATCGCTCGACTACCTCGGCGAGCGCCGGCCTTCCCGGGTGCTCGACGTCGGCAGTGGGCCCGGCACCGCCGCGCTGGCGATGCAGCGCCGCTGGCCGGACGCGCAGGTGATCGCGCTCGACCTTGCGCTGCCGATGCTGGCGCACGCGCGCGAGCACCTCGCCGCGCGTCCGCTGCGCGAGCGGCTGCCGTGGAAGCGCACGCCGGCGCTGGTGTGCGCCGATGCGCGCGCGCTGCCGCTGCCGGATGCCAGCGTCGATGTGCTGGTGTCCAACCTGTGCATCCAGTGGATCGAGGACCTGCCGGCGCTGTTCGCCGGCTTCCGCCGCGTGCTCAGGCCGGACGGGCTGCTGCTGCTGTCGACGTTCGGCGCCGACACGCTGGTGGAGCTGCGCGCGGCGTTCGCGCAGGCCGACGAGGCGCCGCACGTCAGCCCGTTCGCCACGATCGCGCAGTTCGGCGATGCGCTGATGAGCGCCGGCTTCCGCGACCCCGTGCTCGACCGCGACGTGTTCGCGCTCGGCCACCCGAATCTCGCCAGCCTGATGCGCGAGCTGCGCGCGCTCGGCGCCACCAACGCGTTGACCACGCGCCGACGCAGCCTCACCGGGCGCGCGCGCTTCGCCCGCGCCGAGGCCGCCTACGAAACGCTGCGCACGCCGGAAGGCGAACTTCCGGTGACGTGGGAAGTGATCTACGCCCACGCCTGGGGCCCGCCGCCCGGCGCGCCGATCCGCGTGGGCGGCGTGGACGAGGTGCGGGTGCCGGTGTCCAGCCTGCGGGTGCGCCGCCGATGAGCGCCGCGCACCGCCGCACCGCGCTGGCCGCGGTGGCGATCGCCCTGCTGTCGGCGCTGTTCTTCACCAGCACCTACGTGCTCAACCGCGCGGCGGCGGTGGACGGCGGGCACTGGGCGTGGACCGCCGCGCTGCGTTACCTCATCACCCTGCCGCTGCTGTTGCCGCTGATGCGCTGGCAGGGCGGGATCGCGCCGGTGTGGCGGGCGCTCCGCGCGCATCCCGGGCCGTGGCTGCTGTGGAGCGGGATCGGCTTCGTGCTGTTCTACCTGACGCTCGCCTATGCCGCCGACAGCGGGCCGTCGTGGCTGGTCGCCGGCACGTTCCAGCTCACGGTGATCGCCGGCATGCTGTGCGCGCCGCTGCTGTACCGCGACCACCGTGCGCGCGTGCCGCGTGCCGCGCTCGCGGCGGGGCTGGTGATCGTCGCCGGCGTGCTGCTGATGCAGTGGGGCCATGCCGGCGGCGCGCTCGACCGCGCCGGCTGGATCGCGCTGGTGTGCGTGGCGGTGTCGGCGTTCGCCTATCCGCTCGGCAACCGCGGCCTGCTGCTGCATCTGGAACACGCCGGCGTGCACCTCAACGCCACCCAGCGCGTGTTCGGCATGACGCTGGCGAGCCAGCCGCTGTGGTGGGCGGTGGCCGCGTTCGCGTTCGCGCGCAGCGGTGCGCCTTCGGGCGGGCAGGTGGCGCTGGCCGCCGGGGTCGCGCTCGGCGCCGGCGTGATCGCCACCGTGCTGTTCTTCCAGGCCACCGGCATGGTGCGTCGCGAACCGACCGCGCTCGCCGCGGCGGAGGCGATGCAGGCGGCGGAGATCCTGTTCGCCACCGCGTTCGGCGCGCTCTGGCTGGGCGAGGCGTGGCCGAGCGGACAGGCGGCGCTCGGCGCCGTGCTGGTGGTCGCCGGCATCGTCGCGATCAGTTGGGCGGCGGCGCGGCAGGGGCCGATGGCGCCGACGCCGTAGGCTCGAGCCGGAACATCACGCGCCCTTCGTACGGCGTGCCGAGCGGATGCACGCGCCAGCCGAGCGCCTCGATCCGCCGGCGCAGCTCCGGCCAGCGTTCCTGCTTGGCGACCCAGACCACCCCCGGCTCGTGCTCGGCCAGTTCCTGCGCGAGGGTCTCGTCGTACTCGGGGTTGAAGCGCGAGTCCGGTTCCGGGTCGAGCGAAACCTTCTCGATCTGGGTGCCGGTGCCGAGATGAAGGTGCAGGCCGTAGCGCGCCATGTCCTCGACGAACACCACCTCGCCGATCGCGCCGCCGGCGCGCGCGCGGATCGCCTCGGCCCACGCGGCGGCGTTCTTGTGCGTCGGCCAGTACGCGGCCGCGGCTTTCAGCGCCAGCAGCAGCGCGGCCCACAGCGTCAGGAGCGCCGGCCGCGGCAGCCCGCGGCCTTCGGCCTGCCGCTGCCGCGCCACGATCACCGCCAGCGGCAGGAACAGCGGCAGCACGTAGAGCGGCAGCCGCGAGCGCGCGATGCAGAACACCAGCAGCGGCAGCAGCACCCACAGCGCCAGCATCACCCCGGCGGCATCGGCGTGGCGGACGGCGGGATCGCGCCAGCCGCGCACCTGCGTCGGCAGCGCGCGCAGCCAGCGCCACAGCGCCGGCGTCCACGGCAGCGTGCCGAGCAGCAGCGTGGGGCCGTACACCTTCAGCCAGCCGTACCACTCGCCGTTGCGGTCGAACTCGTTGGATGCCACCCGGCCGACCACCTCGTCGCCGAGGAAGTACGCCAGCAGTCCGGGATGATCGAGCGTCACCGCGACGTACCACGGCAGCGCCAGCGCCACGAACAGCGCCAGGCCGGCGAAGTGGAACACGCGATGGCGTCGGCGATCGGGCACCGCGTAGTCGAACGCCAGCACCACAAGCAGCCCGAGCAGCGCCGGCGGCCCCTTGGTCAGGAAACCGAGCGCGAACGCCGCCCACATCAGCGTCAGCCAGCGCAGCGGGTGCGCTCGCGGCGCGAAGCGGGCCTCGACGAACGCCCACAGCGCCGTGCCGGTGGCGGCGGCCAGCAGGAAGTCGGTGGTGATCATCTGCGCCGCGCCGAACGGCAACAGCATCGTCGCGTAGGCGAGCGCGGCCTGCGCCTGCGCACCGGGCGCCAGCCGCCGCGCCACCCGCCACGCCAGCCAGACGCACAGCAGATAGGCCAGCGCCGACGGCAGCCGCGCCGCCCACGGGTTGGCGCCGAATACGCCGACGCTGGCGGCGATCGCCCAGTAGGTCAGCGGCGGCTTGGTCCAGTGCCCGACCTCGTGGCTGCGCTTCGGATTCAGCCAGTCGCCGCTGTCGAGCATGTTGAGCGCGACGTTGGTGTAGCGGCCCTCGTCAGGATCCCAGATCCCGCGCGTGCCGAGGAAGCCCAGGGCCAGCACCAGCGCGAGCAGGGCGATGCGCCAGGCGGGGGAACGGAACAGAAGGGGCATGCGGGGAGCGTCGCGCAGCGGCCGTGGGCGGCGCGGGATCGGACCACCGGCGGCGCCGTTGGTTCACCGGCAAGGGGAGGAGAAGTTAGCGACGCCGCACGCCCTAAGCCCTCCCCTGTGTGCAGGGGAGGGTTGGGTGGGGTCGAGCGGGCGCCAACCTTGATCGGCCACCGCCCCACCCCCTCCCGACCACCCCCTGCCCGCTGCGCGGGCACGGGGAGGAGAAGTTAGCGACGCCGCACGCCCTAAGCCCTCCCCTGCATGCAGGGGAGGGTTGGGTGGGGTCGAGCGGGCGCCAGCCTTGATCGGCCACCGCCCCCCCCTCCCGCCCCCCCTGTGCCCTGCGCGGGCAAGGGGAGGAGAAGTTCGCGACGCCGCACGCCCTAAGCCCTCCCCTGCATGCAGGGGAGGGTTGGGTGGGGTCGAGCGGGCGCCAGCCTTCATCGGCCACCGCCCCACCCCTCCCGACCGCCCCCTGCCCGCCGCGCGGGCAAGGGGGGCCGTCCGCAGAAACGACGAGGCCCCTCGCGGGGAGGGGCCTCGGGTCCACCGGATGCCGGCGGCTTACTTCGCCACCGGCCGGCCGTCGGCGTCGATCACCTTGACCTCGCCGAGGTTCAAGGCGCGCACCGGCTGCTCGATCGTCTTCAGATCGCCGACCACCACCCAGGTGAGCGCATTCGGATCGAGCGTCTTCGCCGCCGCCTGCGCGTCCTGCGGCGTCATCGCCTCGTTGCGCGCCTTGTAGCGCAGGATGTAGTCGTCCGGACGCCCGTAGCGCAGGTTGGCGGCGATCATGCCGAGCACCGCCGAGCCGGTCTCGAAGCTGCCGGGCAGGCTGCGCGTGTTGCTGGCGCGGATCTTGTCGACCTCCTGCGGCGTGGCGGGCTTCTCGCCGCTGGCGAACGCGGCGATCTCCTTCTTCAGCTCGCCGATGGATTCCACCGTCTTGTCCGCCTGCACCGCCGCCGAGGCGATCCACGGCCGCTGGCCGAGCGCGTTCGGCGCGCTGCTGTAGGAGCCGTACGCCCAGTGCTTCTGCTCGCGCAGGTTCATGTTGAGGCGCGAGCTGAACTCGCCGCCGAGCACGCCGTTGGCGAAGTCGAAGTCGATCGTCTTCTCGTGTCCGGTCGGCGGGATCAACTGGGCGACGTAGATGTTGGTCTGGATCGCGCCGGGCTGGTCGACCAGGAACACGCGGTTGCCGTTCGGGCGCGCGGCCTCGGTCACCTGCGGCAGCTTCGGCGCGTCGGGGGCGGTTTTCCAGTCGCCGAAGCGCTTCTCCAGCAGCGGCACGATCCGCTCCAGCGTGGTGTCGCCGACCACGATGATGCGCGCCTTGTCCGGCTGCAGCCAGTTGCGGTGGAAGTCGACCAGGTCGGCGCGGGTCAGCGAGGCGATCGATTCCTCGGTGCCCGAGCCGGTGAACGGAATCGCATACGGGTGCCCTTCGCCGTAGAGCAGCGGCGGCAGCACGCGCAGCGCGGCGGTCTGCGGACGCGCCTTCTCCTGCTTGATGCCGGCGATCCACTGCGCGCGCACGCGCTCCATCTCGGCGGCGTCGAAGCGCGGGCGGCGCACGACGTCGGCGAACAGATCGAGCGACGGCTCCAGCTTGTCGGTCAGCGCCGACAGCGTCACCGACGCGCTGTCCAGACCGGCGCCGGCGCCGATCTCGGCACCGAGCGCCTCGCGCCGCGCGGCCAGGTCCAGCGCGCCGAGCTCGCCGGCGCCTTCGTCGAGCATCGCCATGGTGAAGCTGGCGGTGCCGAGCTTCTTGCCGAGGTCCGCCGTGTAGCCGCCCGGGAACTCGATCGTCAGTTGCACGATCGGCGTCTCGTGGCGCTCGGCCAGCACCACCTGCATGCCGTTGGACAGCGTGGCGCGCTGCAGCGCCGGGAACTTGAGGTCGGGGAAGCGCTCCGGCATCGGCGGCCCCTTGCTGCGGTCGACGTCGGTCTTGACCGTCCTGAAGCGCGGATCGGGCTTCGGCAGCGCGGCCGGCTGCGTGGCCGGCGCGGCGAGCTGGCGCTCCGGCAGCGCGGCGGCCGGCGTCTCGCTCGGCTTCACCAGCAGGGTGTGCGAGCCGGTGCCGAGCCACTTGCGGCCGACCGCCTGGATCTGCGCCGGGGTGGCGCGCATCAGCACGTCGAGCTCGCGCTTGTAGCAGTCCGGCTTGCCTTCGAACACCGCGCACGCGGCCAGTACGTCGGACTTGCCGCCGAAGCCGCCGATGCGCTCGATGCCGCGCACGAACGCGGCGCGCAGCGCGGTGCGCGCCTGCTCCAGCTCCTCCGCGGTCGGGCCCTGTTCGATCAGGCGCTTGAGCTCCTCGTCGATGATCGCCTCGACCTTCTTCGCGTCCACGCCCTGCTTGACGTCGGCGGTGACGAAGAACGTGCCGCTGATCTCGCTGTCCCACAGCGAGGCGCCGACGTTGTCGGCCAGCTTGTCCTGGTGCACCAGGCGCGCGTCCAGCCGCGAGGACGCGCTGCCGCCGAGGATCTGGGCGAGGATGCCGAGCAGGGTGGCGTCGTCGGTGCCGTTCTCGGCCACCGCCCAGGCGCGGTAGATGCGCTCCTGCGGCACGCGGTCGCCGATCTCCTCGCGGGTGTCCTGCGCGCGCTTGGGAATGTTGGTCTTCATGTCCGGCAGCGTGGCGCTGGCCGGGATGTCGCCGAAGTATTTGGTGACCTTCTCTTTCGCCGTTGCGACATCGATGTCGCCGGCCAGCACCAGCACGGCGTTGTTCGGGCCGTACCAGCTCTTGAACCAGGTCTTGACGTCCTCGAGCGTCGCCGCGTTGAGGTCGGCCATCGAACCGATCGTCTGCCAGCTGTACGGATGGCCGGGCGGATACAGCGCCTCGAACAGCCGGCCGAGGATGCGGCGGCCGTACGGCTGGTTGTCGCCCTGGCGCTTCTCGTTCTGCACCACACCGCGCTGCTCGTCGAGCGTCTTCTGGTCGATCGCGCCGAGCAGGTGGCCCATGCGGTCCGACTCCATCCACAGCGCCAGGTCGAGCGCGCTGGTCGGCACGTTCTGGAAGTAGTTGGTGCGGTCCTGGTTGGTGGTGCCGTTCTGGTCGGTGGCGCCGACCAGCTCGAACGGCTCGAAGAACTCGCCGCGGTAGTTCTCGCTGCCCTGGAACATCAGGTGCTCGAACAGGTGCGCGAAGCCGGTGCGGCCGGGCGTCTCGTTCTTGCTGCCGACGTGGTACCAGAGGTTGACCGCCACCACCGGCGCCTTGCGGTCGGTGTGCACGATCACGCGCAAGCCGTTCGGCAGGGTGAACTCCTCGTACGGGATCGACACGCTGGCCGCCTGCGCGGCTTCGGCGTGGACCGGCATCGGCGCGAAGGCGACGCCGGCGAGCGTGGCCGACAGCGCGAGCGCGAGCGTGGCGGCGCGGAGACGGACGGGGCGGAACTCCATGCGATTCATGCGGACTCCTTGGCGGTACCGGAAAGGCGACCGCCGATGGTAGGGCCTCACGCGGGCGCGGCACTAGGTCGTTGGTTGGGTGGGGTGGCGTGCAGGCGCCGGTCCGCGGGGCGCGCGTAGACTCGGCATCCCGCCCTTCCGTCACGTCATGACCCGACATTGCCTCGTCACCGGCGCCAATCGCGGTCTCGGCCTCGAGTTCGTGCGCCAGCTCCTGGCCCGCGGCGACCGCGTGGTCGCCACCGCGCGCCGACCGGCGCAGGCCCACGACCTGAACCGGCTGAGCGGCGAGCACCCGGGCCGCCTGCACGTGCTGCCGCTCGACGTCGCCGATCCGCGCTCGCATGCGGAACTGGCGCGCGAGCTGCCGCTCGCCGACGAGCACGGACTGGACCTGCTGGTCCACAACGCCGGCGTGATGGCGTCCGGCGAGCGCTTCGGGACGGTCGCCGCGCGCGATCTGGACAGCGCGTTCCGCACCAACGCCGCCGGCCCGTTCCTGCTGACCCAGGCGCTGGCCGCGCGGCTGGCGCCGGGCGCGAAGGTGGCGGCCATCGGCTCCAGCCTGGGGGCGATGTCGGCCACCGCCCGCTTCGGCACGCCGAGCTACGCGATCTCCAAGGCCGCGCTCAACATGGCGGTCGTGCAACTGGCGCACGCGCTGCGCGAGCGCGGCATCGCGGTGTACGCGCTCAACCCGGGCTGGGTGCGCACCGCGATGGGCGGCGAACGCGCGCCCCTGCTGCCGCAAGACTCGGTGGCGGCGATGCTGCGCACGCTCGACCGCCTCGCGCTGTCCGACAGCGGCGGGTTTTTCCAGTACGACGGCGAGCGGCTGGGGTGGTGAGCCACGCTCGATAGGGCCGCGAGCCACCATGGGAAAACGGGCCCGGCTCGCTCATCCTGAGGCCGACGAAGGATGCGGGGCGACGGGCGAGCATCCCGGTGGACTTCCGGCCGGTCATCCGGCGAACTCCCCAGCCGTCATCCGGCGAATGCCGGGATCCCTCGGAACGAATGCCGGCACCCTTCGCAATGGGCCCCGGCCTGCGCCGGGGCGACGGTCAACCGCAGCCCGCCCCCAATCCCCAGCCTCGCCCCCGCTCCCCGCTCCCCGCTCCCCGCTCCCCGCTCCCCGCTCCCCGCTCCCCGATTCCCGCTCCCCGCTCCCCGATTCCCGATTCCCGATTCCCGATTCCCGATTCCCGATTCCCGATTCCCGATTCCCGATTCCCCGATTCCCGATTCCCGATTCCCGATTCCCGATTCCCGATTCCCGATTCCCGATTCCCGGTTCCCGGTTCCCGGTTCCCTACCCCCCGATTCCCGCCCAATGTTCGACGTCCTGCTCTACCAGCCCGAGATCCCGCCCAACACCGGCAACGCGATCCGGCTGTGCGCCAACACCGGCGCGCGGTTGCATCTGATCCGGCCGCTCGGGTTCGACCTGGACGACAAGCAACTGCGCCGCGCCGGGCTGGACTACCACGAGTACGCCACCGTGCGGGTGCACGACGACCTCGACGCCGCGCTCGCGCATCTGCGCGCGGCCAACGGCGGGCAGGCGCCGCGGCTGTTCGCGTTCAGCACGCGCGCGCGGGTGCGCTTCGACACGCCCGCCTATCGCGAAGGCGACGCCTTCCTGTTCGGTCCGGAGACGCGCGGCCTGCCCGAGGCCGTGCTGGACGCGGTCCCGGACTCGCACCGCCTGCGCCTGCCGATGCGGCCGCACAGTCGCAGCCTGAACCTGTCGAACGCGGTGGCGGTGACGGTGTTCGAGGCCTGGCGGCAGCTCGGCTACGCCGGCGGCGGCTGAGCCGCCTCGCCAACGGCGCCGGCGCCCTTCACAATCGCAGGCCCGCGTTCCGCTGTGGAGAATCCGACCATGCGTCGATGGCTGCTGCCTGCCGCGTTCGTCCTGCTCGCCTCCGGCTGCGTCTGGGTCAAGCTCGCGCCCGGCGCCAAGGCGGTGCGCGTGCTGGCCCAGGGCGCCGCGCCGGCCGGCTGCGAGCAGCGCGGCGAGATCGCGGTGTCGGTGAAGGACAGCATCGGCTTCTACGAGCGCAACGACCTGCGCGTGCGCGACGAGCTGGAGACGCTCGCCCGCAACGAGGCCCCGGGCCTGCAGGCCGACACCATCCAGCCGCTGGGACCGCCGCTGAACGGCGAACAGCGCTTCGCCGCCTACCGCTGCGGACGCTGAACGCGTTCAGGCGGCTGCGGGGCGGCCGATGCGCCCCCAGGCCCGCCGGAGCGGGCTTTGCGCCCGATCCCGCCCGGCCCGCGCCGGCCGGCCCGGCCTTGACGCTGCGTTAACTAGAGTGCGGGCACGGCCGGAACCGGCTACCCTGTCCGGCTTCCGCGTACCGGGTTCCACGCATGCTGTTCCAACACGTCGCCATCGCCGGCCTGGCCCACATCGACGCCCCGCGGCGGCTCACCTCCGAGGAGATCCACTCGCGGCTGAAGCCGACCCTGGACCGCCTCGGCATCAAGTACAACGTGCTGGAGGAAGTGGCCGGCGTGCGCGAGCGGCGGCTGTGGGACGGCCCGGTGCGCGCCTCCGACGCCGCCACCCTGGCCGGCGTGAAGGCGCTGGCCGATGCCGGCATCGACGCCGACCGCATCGGCCTGCTGGTCAACACCTCGGTCAGCCGCGACTACCTCGAGCCGTCCACCGCCTCGATCGTGGCCGGCAACCTGCGCCTGCCCGACACCTGCCAGAACTTCGACGTCGCCAACGCCTGCCTCGCCTTCCTCAACGGCATGGACATCGCCGGCCGGATGATCGAGCGCGGCGAGATCGACTACGCGCTGGTGGTGGACGGCGAGACCGCCGACCTCGCCTACGAGAAGACGCTCGAGCGCCTCTCGCGCGCGGAGATCACCGAGCAGGACTTCCGCGACGAGATGGCCACGCTCACGCTGGGCTCGGGCGCGGCGGCGATGGTGCTGGCGCGCGCCGAACTCGCCCCCGGCGCGCCGCGCTACAAGGGCGGCGTGACCCGTTCGGCGACCGAGTGGAACCAGCTCTGCCGCGGCGACCTGCACCACGACCGCATGATCGCCGACGGCCGCATGCTGATGATCGAGGGCCTCAAGCTCGGCCAGAAGACCTTCACCGCGGCCAAGGCGGTGCTGGGCTGGGCGGTCGAGGAACTCGACCAGTTCGTGATCCACCAGGTCAGCAAGGCCCACACCCAGGCGTTCCTGCGCGCGTTCCGCATCGACCCGAAGAAGGTCATGACGATCTTCGGCGAGCACGGCAACATCGGCCCGGCCTCGGTGCCGATCGTGCTGTCCAAGCTGCGCGAGATGGGGCGCCTGAAGAAGGGCAACCGGATCGCCCTGCTCGGCATCGGCTCGGGCCTCAACTGCTCGATGGCCGAGGTGGTCTGGTGAGCGTGCAGGAAATTTTCGTTGGACCGGGGGCGGTGGCGTTTTAGGAAAGAAAGTGGTATCAGATTTTCCTTGGCGAGCCGGCGCTGATTTCCAAGGAAACGTCACAATGCCCTCCCGCGCCACCGGCCGCCACGTTGCCGGTTCCTTGGCAGGCCGTCCTTACCGGGCGTTCATCCCGGATCCTCTTCCGCCCGATCCGCCGCTTGACCTGTCGGAACAGGACCTCGTCGCGCGCAAAGAGCGCGCCGACCAGGCGCTCGGCCGGCTGGACGGCATCACCTTGATGCTGCCGGACCCGGAGCTCTTCCTCTACCAGTACGTCCGCAAGGAAGCGCTGCTGTCTTCGCAGATCGAGGGCACGCAGTCCTCGCTTTCGGACCTGCTGCTGTTCGAGCTGGATGAGGCACCCGGTGTGCCTGTGGACGACGTGGAAGAGGTCTCCAACTATCTCGCCGCGCTCAGCCATGGGCTTAGACGGTTGCGGAACGAGGACTTCCCGCTTTCGCTGCGCCTGATCCGGGAGATGCATGGCGTGCTGTTGCGAGGGGGGCGCGGCGCAGGCAGGCAGCCCGGCGAATTCCGCTCGGGCCAGGTGTGGATCGGAGGCAGCTCGCCTGCGAATGCGCATTTCGTGCCCCCGCCTCCCGAAGTGCTGCCGAGCCTGCTTGCCGATTTCGAACGCTTCCTCCACGCTCCCGCTTCGGATGCGTCCCCGCTGGTCAAAGCAGCACTGGCGCACGTGCAATTCGAGACGATTCACCCTTTCGCCGACGGCAATGGCAGGCTCGGCCGGCTGCTGATCGCGCTTATCCTCTGCAACGAGGGCGTTCTGCGCGAGCCCAGCCTCTATCTGAGCCTCTACTTCAAGCAACGTCGCGCGGAGTACTACGAACGCCTCAATGCCGTCCGCTCCAACGGCGACTGGGAAGGCTGGCTCGGCTTCTTCCTGGATGGCGTGGCGGAAACGGCCCAGCAGGCCGTGGACACGGCGCAACGCCTGCTCGCCCTGCTGCACCGCGACCGTGCCAGGATCGGTGCATTGGGGCGCCGCGCCGGAAACATCGGTCTGGTGTTCGAGCAGTTCGCACGCCGCGTCGTGCTGAACGTGCCGCAATTGCAGCCGCGAGTCGCGCTCAGTGGGCCTACCATCCGCGCCGCGATCGCTGCCCTGCAGGATATGGGACTGGTCGTGGAGCTCACGGGCCAGCAACGGCACCGTGTGTTCGCCTACCGGCAGTATCTGGACATCCTCAGCGAGGGTGCGCAGCCGTTGTGAGACGTCTTCAGCGCGCAGGCTCCGGCGGCACGTTGAGCACCATCCAGTACATGCCCAGCCGCTGCATCGCGGCGATGAACTGGTCCATGTCGACCGGTTTGCGGATGTAACTGTTGGCGCCGAGGCGGTAGCTCTCGACCATGTCGCCGTCGGTCTGCGAGGTGGTCAGCACCACCACCGGCAGCAGCCGCGTGCGCGGGTCCTCGCGCAGGCGGCGCAGCACCTCCAGGCCTCCCACCTTCGGCAGCCGCAGGTCCAGCAGCAGCAGGACCGGCAGCGGCAACGTGCCGCCGAGCAGGCGCTGCAGCGCCTCCTCGCCGTCGCGGGCGACCTCCAGCCGGTTGGCGACCCCGGCGCGCTCGAAGGCGATGCGCACCAGCTCGATGTCGTCCCGGTTGTCCTCGACCAGCAGGATGTGTCGGTCCATGTCCCGCTCCGCGCCCCCGTGACCGTGCCGGCCCGGCACCCGGGCGGCTCGCCCGAGCATAGTCCGGTTGGCCGCATCCGGGGGTGGGTGCGGGCGCCGGCGGGCGGGCGCCGGCAACCGTTCAGCCGGGCCGCGTCGCCGCCTCCAGCGCGGCCAGCGCGGCCAGCGCCTCCTCGCGGCCGCCGCCGCACATCGCCGGCTCCGGACGCAGCGCCGCGCATACGACCGGGCGCTCGGGGCGGCCGAACAGCCGGCAGCGGCCGGCATCGTCGAGCTGCACACAGGGCACGCCGGCCGGCTTGCCGTGCGGCATTCCGGGGATGGCCGAGCTGATCGAGGGCGCGATGCAGCAGGCGGCGCAGCCGGGACGGCAGTCCATCAGTCGGCGGTGACCAGGGCGTCGTCGCGGGCGCGCAGGGCCTCGTACACCGGGTCGGTCTCCGGGCGTACGCCGTGCCAGCGCTCGAAGCTGTCGGCGGCCTGTTCGACCAGCATGCCGAGGCCGTCGATGCAGTCGTGCGCACCGGCCGCGCGCGCCCACGCCAGGAACGGAATCGCCGCCTCGCCGTAGCTCAGGTCGACCGCGGCGGCGCGTACGCCCAGCAGCTTGACCGGCAGCGCCGGGAACGCGTTTCCGCGGCCGGCGCTGGTGGCGTTGACGATCAGATCGAAGGTGCCGAGTTCGCCGATGTCGTCCCAGTAGCGCGGGTGCACGCGGCCCGGCTGGCCGAGCGCGTCGGCCAGCGCGTCGGCGCGCTCGGGCGTGCGGTTGACGATGAAGAGATCGCCGATGCCGGCATCCAGCAGCGCCGGCGCCACGCCGCGCGCCGCGCCGCCGGCGCCGAGCAGCAGCGTGCGGCGCGCGCGCAGGTCCAGCCCCTGGCGGCCGGTGAGATCGCGCACCAGGCCCGAGCCGTCGGTGTTGTCGCCCTCCCAACCCTCGGCCACGCGCACCAGCGTGTTGACCGCGCCGGCGCGGCGCGCGCGTTCGCTCAGGCGGACGCACAGGGCGGCGGCCTGTTCCTTCAGCGGCAGGGTGACGTTCGCCCCCGCACCGCCGGCCGCGGCGAACTCGGCCAGCAACGTCTGGAAGCGCTCGTGCGGGGCGTCGATCGCGCGGTAATCGAGATCGATGCCGGTCTGCCGCGCGAACGCGGCGTGGATGCGCGGCGACAGCGAATGCGCGATGGGATGGCCGAAGACCGCGTAGTGCTTGCTCATGACCGCTCCGGGCGGGAGGACGTCCTGCGGCCCGAGTGTACGCGGCCGCCCGTGCGCGGGCGCGTCACGGCCGACGCGGCCCGCGCGGGGAGGCGCAGGCGCTCAGCCCTCGCGCAGCCAGCGCGCGGCGTCGAGGGCGAAGTAGGTCAGCACGCCATCGGCGCCGGCGCGCTTGATCGACACCAGCGCCTCCAGCGCGCAGGCGCGCTCGTCCAGCCAGCCGTTCTGCGCGGCGGCCTTGAGCATCGCGTACTCGCCGCTGACCTGGTAGACGAACGTCGGCGCGCCGAAGCGTTCCTTCACCCGGCGCACGATGTCGAGATACGGCAGCCCCGGCTTGACCATCACCATGTCGGCGCCTTCGTCGAGGTCGAGCGCGACCTCGCGCAGCGCCTCGTCGGCATTGGCCGGGTCCATCTGGTAGGTGGTCTTGTTGCCCTTGCCGAGCGCGCCGGCGGAACCGACCGCGTCGCGGAACGGCCCATAGAAGCTGGAGGCGTACTTCGCGCTGTAGGCGAGGATGCGGGTGTGGATGTGGCCTTCGGCCTCCAGCGCCTGGCGGATCGCGCCGATGCGCCCGTCCATCATGTCCGAGGGCGCGACCACGTCGGCGCCGGCGCGCGCGTGCGACAGCGCCTGCTTCACCAGCGCCTCGACCGTCTCGTCGTTGACCACGTAGCCGCTGGCGTCGAGCAGGCCGTCCTGGCCGTGCGCGGTGTACGGATCGAGCGCGACGTCGGTGATCACGCCGAGCTGCGGGAAGCGCTGCTTGAGCGCGCGCACCGCGCGCTGCACCAGGCCGTCGTCGGCCCACGCGGCGGCGGCGTCGAGCGACTTCGCCTCCGGCGCGGTGACCGGGAACAGCGCGAGCGCGGGAATGCGCAGCGCGCAGGCCTGTTCGGCG
This sequence comes from Vulcaniibacterium thermophilum, assembly GCF_007923255.1. GTDB lineage: Bacteria > Pseudomonadota > Gammaproteobacteria > Xanthomonadales > Xanthomonadaceae > Lysobacter_F > Lysobacter_F thermophilum. The sequence goes on from NZ_VOHJ01000018.1 coordinate 36,132, forward strand.
ACGCGCAGCAGCTCGTCGATCGACAGCCGCTCGATGCCGGGCATCGAACCGACCGGCGCGCGGCCGTCCGGTTCGTGCACGAACACCGGGTAGATCAGGTCGTCGGCGGTGAGCACGTGCTCGCGCATCAGCCGGCGCGAGAACTCGTCGCGGCGCATGCGCCGCAGTCGGGTGTGGGGGTAGCGCATGGCGCGCAGTGTACCCCGCACCTCCGCGCGGGACCTGTCGCCAATCAAATGCCGCGGTGCAGGCGGCGCGCTTCAGCGCGCCGCGTGCACCGTCGCCGCGCGCAGCCGCGGCGTGCCATCGACCACCTCGGTCCACACCACGTGCGGGGTGCCCTCGCGCAGCGCCAGTTGCGCGAACCCGGTGCCGCGGCCGCGGCCCTGCGGGCGGGCGACTTCGACCCGCTGCAACTCGCGCGACAGGTCCGGGGTCAGCCGCGCCAGCCACAGCGACTGCCCGTCCGCCGCCTCGCGCAGCCACAGCGCCCACACATCGCGGCCGTCGAACGCGACATCGACCCGGCCCTGCACTTCCGGGCCGTGGTCGAGCACGCGCGGCGCCGCGAAGCGCTCGCCGGCATCGGGGCTGTGCGCGAGCTTCACCGTCGGCACGCCGCCGGCGGCGGTGTACCAGGCGACCACCGCGTGCGCGGCGTGCGCGGCCACGGCCGGGCCATTGACCGGGCAGGCCGGCATCATCCAGCGATCGGCATGCACCGGCCGCGGTGCGTTCCAGCCCTGCGCGCCGTGGCGCATGGCGAAGATGTCGCGGATCTCGCCTTCGGCGCGGTCGCGGTACACCAGCAGCGTGCCGCGCGCGGTGGGCGCGGTGTCGGTCTGGCAGCAGTCGCAGGTGGAGGCGTCCAGCTCGCGCTCGTCATGGCGCGCGAGCGCGCCGTCGAACTGCGCGGTGCGCAGCGTCATCGCGCCGGCATGGCCGTCGCCGCCGGTGTGGCGGCCGTCCAGCCACGCCAGGCCGACGCGGTCGGGCGCCGCCGCCCACATCGTCACGAAGCCGTGCTCGGTCGGCGTGCCGTCGTCGTTCACCCGCAGCGGCGCGCTCCAGCTCGCGCCGCCGTCGGCGGAGCGCGCGAGCACGACGTCGTAGGCGTAGGTCGCGGCGGCGGATTTGCGCAGCCAATGCGCCCACAGCGCGCCGTCCGCGGTGGCGGCGATGTGCGGGGTGTCGGCCCAGTTGACGAACCAGTCGCCGCCTTCGGCGATGGTACGCGGCGCGCTCCAGCGCGCGCCGTCGAAACGGGCGAAGCGCAGCGCGTGGTGCGTCTTGTCGCGACTTTCGATCCACGACAGCAGCAGCGCGCCGTCCGGCGCGACGACCAGATCCGGCTGCGCGGCGCGCGTGTCGGCGGTCGGCAGCGGCCACGGGCTCACCCGCAACAGCGACGCCGGTTGCGGTTGCGCCTGCGGCGTGCCGCTCGCGGCGCGTTCGCCGCCGCAGGCGGCGAGCGCCAACGCCAACGTGGAGGCGACGAGCAGGGAATGGACGGGTGGTCGCATGGCGGGCTCCGCTGGAAGCCATCAGCCTAGCGCATGCGGCCGGGCGCCCGATGCGTGGGAGGAGCGGTCGATTCGCGTCCATCCGTGGCAATCCGTGGCCACACGAACCGCGGGTCAGGGCACCCGCTTCGTAGGTTGGGCTGAGCCGGAGGCGAAGCCCAACAGGCACGAAGCCCCGGGGTTGGGCTTCGCTGCGCTCAGCCCAACCTACGCGGTCAGGTCACGCCACCCGGCTGCGGCGCGCACGGGTGAGGTGCACCAGCAGCAGCGAGATCGCCGCCGGGGTCACGCCCGGAATGCGTTGCGCCTGGCCGATGGTTTGCGGCCGCACGCGCTGCAGCTTCTGCAGCACCTCGGCGGACAGCCCGCGCACCTGCGCATAGTCGAAATCCTCGGGAATGCGCGTGGCCTCGTGGCGCTGCTGGCGCGCGATCTCCTCGCGCTGGCGCTCCAGGTAGCCGGAATACTTCGCATCGATCTCGACCTGCTCGGCGACCGCAGGATCGTCCACCGCGGGGGCGAGCGACGGCACCCGCATCAGCGCGGCGTAGTCGAGTTCGGGGCGCTTGAGCAGATCGAGCGCCGGCGTCTCGCGCGCGATCTCGACACCGAGCGTACCGGCGATCTCGCGGCCGAGCGCGTTGTTCGGCGCCGCCCACAGCGCGCGGAGGCGCGCGCTCTCGCGCTCGATCGCCGCGCGCTTGCGGTCGAAGCGTTCCCAGCGCGCGTCGTCGACCAGCCCCAGCTCGCGGCCGATCGGCGTCAGCCGCAGATCGGCGTTGTCCTCGCGCAGTTGCAGGCGGTACTCGGCGCGCGAGGTGAACATGCGGTACGGCTCGTTGGTGCCGTGGGTGGTGAGGTCGTCGACCAGCACGCCGAGGTAGGCCTCGTCGCGGCGCGGGCTCCAGCCCTCCAGGCCACGCACGAAGCGCGCGGCGTTGACGCCGGCGAGCAGGCCCTGCGCGGCGGCTTCCTCGTAGCCGGTGGTGCCGTTGATCTGCCCGGCGAAGAACAGCCCGGCGATCGCCTTGGTCTCGAGCGTGGTCTTCAGTCCCCGCGGATCGAAGAAGTCGTACTCGATCGCATAGCCGGGGCGGGTGATGTGCGCCCGCTCGAAGCCGCGGATCGAGCGCACCAGTTCGAGCTGCACGTCGAACGGCAGCGAGGTGGAGATGCCGTTCGGATAGATCTCGGCGACGTCGAGCCCTTCCGGTTCGACGAAGATCTGGTGCGAGGGCTTCTCGGCGAAGCGCACCACCTTGTCCTCGATCGACGGGCAGTAGCGCGGGCCGATGCCTTCGATCTGGCCGGTGTAGAGCGGCGAGCGGTCGAGCGCGTTGCGGATGATGGCGTGCGTGCGCTCGGTGGTGTGGGTGATCCAGCACGACACCTGGCGCGGATGGTCGGCGGTCGAGCCCATGAACGAGAACACCGGGCGCGGATCGTCGCCGGGCTGTTCCTCCATCACCGCATAGTCGAGCGTGCGGCCGTCGATGCGCGGCGGCGTGCCGGTCTTGAGCCGGTCCACCACGAACGGCCCTTCGCGCAGCCTGTGCGCCAGCGTCACCGCCGGCGGATCGCCGGCGCGGCCGGCGGCGTAGGTGGTCTGGCCGATGTGCACCTTGCCGGCGAGGAAGGTGCCGGCGGTGAGCACCACCGCGGGGGCGTGGAAGCGCAGGCCGGTGTTGGTGAGCACGCCTTCGACCCGGCCGCGCTCGAACAGGATGTCGTCGACCGCGGCCTGGAACAGGGTGAGGCCCGGCTGGTTCTCCACCGCGCGGCGGATGAAGGCGCGGTACAGCGCACGGTCGGCCTGGCAGCGGGTGGCGCGCACCGCCGGACCCTTGCTCGCATTGAGCCGGCGCCACTGGATGCCGGCGGCGTCCGCCGCGCGCGCCATGATCCCGCCGAGCGCGTCGATCTCCTTGACCAGGTGGCCCTTGCCGATGCCGCCGATCGCCGGGTTGCAGCTCATCGCGCCGACCGTCTCGACCGAATGGGTCAGCAGCAGCGTGCGCGCCCCGGCGCGCGCCGCGGCCAGCGCGGCTTCGGTGCCGGCGTGGCCGCCGCCGACCACGATCACGTCATAGCGGTAGAAGGAGTCGCTCACGGTCAACCTCGTCGGGAATGCCGGCACCGTCGGTGACTAGGCTCGCGCGTCCTGCGCTCGCCAAGTCACCCCGCCCTCGGCTCCTGCCTCGGGCGCTCGTCGCGGCGCGCGCCGGTGGCGCGCAAGCGCCGCGCCTCGCCCGGCGTGGCCGCCGCCGACCACGATCACGTCATAGCGGTAGAAGGAGTCGCTCACGGTCAACCTCGTCGGGAATGCCGGCACCGTCGGTGACTAGGCTCGCGCGTCCTGCGCTCGCCAAGTCACCCCGCCCTCGGCTCCTGCCTCGGGCGCTCGTCGCGGCGC
>NZ_VOHJ01000018.1:40077-57194 GCF_007923255.1 Vulcaniibacterium thermophilum
ACGTCATAGCGGTAGAAGGAGTCGCTCACGGTCAACCTCGTCGGGAATGCCGGCACCGTCGGTGACTAGGCTCGCGCGTCCTGCGCTCGCCAAGTCACCCCGCCCTCGGCTCCTGCCTCGGGCGCTCGTCGCGGCGCCCGAACACGATGCGCATTGTCGCGCGGTTCGCCCGCCGACCGCCGCCCCCCCGTCTTCCGCGCGAAGGGTCCACTGCTGTCCGGGCCCATCGAGCCCCTCGCCCGTCATCCCGCGAAAGCGGGGATCCAAGGACGTCGACCACGCTGCGGCCAACGTGCGTGGGTTCCCACCGACGCGGGGAACGACCGGCCGACGCTACGCGCAGCCAGTCGCCATGCGCACCATCCGGGCATCCACGCCGTGGACCGACGGGACAACTCGTGGCAAGCCGCTGGACGGCGACTGCCGCAGCAACGTCGCGGCCCGGAGGTTGGCACGCTTCGTGCGTCATATTCCCCGCACCCAGCGGGGCAGCGCTCCAAGTGCGCGATCGGATCTGGAACGGGGGCCGATCACGCGCCCGCGGGGGAAGCCGAGGATCGGATGTCGGGGGACGTCCGGTCCTCTTTTTTTGCGCCTTTTTGCGCCGGAAGGCCGAAAAGGGCGCCGGCGCCTGACGGAGTCGGAACAGGGGGGATCCGGGACACTCCGTCAGGCACCGACATCGGCGATGACCCGGCTCGGGTCGAAAAGCGACGCAGCGGGTCAGTGCCGGTAGCTTGCGTTCACCTTTCGCCGCATTGCAAGTGCTCAGCGCTCCAGGGTGGGGCGGCGATCACGTTCGAGCCGACGAATGGACTCCTCGAGGCGGCCGCCGCGCGGTTCGCGGGGCGGCGGGGGCGCTACGGTCGGCGCCGGCCGCGGCGGTGCCGCCGGCATGGCCGGGCGGACGCCGATCTCGCGGTTCTCGCGGCGGCGGCGCAGATCGTCGAGGTCGCGCCAGGGGCTGCCGTCGCGGTCGTGCCCGCGGTCGTCCGGACGCGGCCCCGGGTGCGGGTGCGGGCGCGGCCGGTAGCGCGGCGGGCCGTAGCCGTACCAGTACGGGTCGTACGGCCAGTAGTAGTACGGCCGGTACGGGCCGCGGTAGCCGTAGGGGCCGTAGTAGCCGTAGTAGGGGTGGAAGTAGAGCCCGTAATGCCACGGATACCCGTGCGAGTACGCGCCCCACACGCGCACGTCGGTCTGCGGGCGGCCGTAGTAGTAGTCGCCGGGGCCGGCGCGGTAGGAATAGAGGTCGGTCGCGCAGCCCGTCAGCAGGGCGGCGGCGAGTACGGTGGCGACGAGCGTGCGCATGGCGGATCCCCCGGTATCGCCCGCAGCTTCGGCGCGCCGCTTTGAATTCGGGCTTAACCCTTTCCGGCGAGCTGAACGCATTGCGGGCGGCCGCCGCGCTTGCGAGCATGCACGGCCTTCCGCCCCTGTCCTGCCGATGTCCACCCTGCACCGCGCGTCCGGCCGCTGGCGGCTGGGCCTGTCGCTCACCCTGCTGACCGCCCTGTGCTGGGCGACGTTGCCGATCGCGTTGAAGATCACGCTCGAGCAGCTCGACCCGATCACGCTGACCTGGTTCCGCTTCGCGGTGGCCGCGTTCGGGGTGGGCGGCTGGCTGGCGCTGCGCGGGGGGCTCGCCGGGTTCGCCGGGCTGGGACGCCGCCATGCGGCGATGCTCGCGCTCGCCGGGCTTCTGCTGGTCGGCAACTACGTCTTCTATCTGCTCGGTGTGCAGGACACCACGCCGGCCAATGCGCAGTTGCTGATCCAGCTCGCGCCTTTGGGGATGGCGCTGGGCGGGATCTGGGTGTTCGGCGAGCGCTTCCGCGCCGCCCAGTGGCTGGGGCTGGCGCTGCTGGTGGTCGGCATCCTGCTGTTCTTCCGCGACCAGTTGCACGGTGCGGCGCATGCGCCGGGCTACGTGCAGGGTTCGCTGTGGGTCGTTGCCGCCGCGGTGGTGTGGGCCGGCTACGCGCTGCTGCAGAAACAACTGCTGGTCCGGCTGGGCTCGCCGCAGATCCTGCTGGCGATCTACGTGCTGGCGACGCTGCTGCTGGCGCCGTTCGCGCAGCCGGCGACGCTGCTGCGGCTGGACGGCGTGCACTGGGCGCTGCTGCTGTACGCGGCGCTGAACACGCTGGCGGCCTACGGCGCGTTCGCCGAGGCGCTGGCGCATTGGGAGGCCTCGCGGGTGTCGGCGATCCTCGCCACCACGCCGCTGCTGTGCATCGTCGCCGCCACCGCAGTGCATGCGGTGTGGCCGGCGGCGCTCGCGCCGGAGCGCATCGGGCTCACCGGGCTGGTCGGCGCGATGCTCGCGGTCGCGGGTTCCGCCGCGGTGAGCCTGCTCGGCCGCCCCTCGAACGCCCCCGCGCAGGAATGACCATGTCCGCCGCCCTACCCAGCCTCACCGACGTCGAAACCGCCGCCGCGCGCATCGCGCCGCATGCCCATGTCACGCCGGTGCTGCGCTCGCGCTCGCTCGACCGGCTGGCGGGGTGCGAGCTCCACTTCAAGGCCGAGAACCTGCAGCGGATCGGCGCGTTCAAGTTCCGCGGGGCGTGCAATGCCGTGTTCGGCCTGGACGCGGCCGCCGCCGCGCGCGGCGTGGTGACGCAGAGCTCGGGCAACCACGGCGCCGCGATCGCGCTCGCCTGCCGGCTGCGCGGCATTCCGGCGCACGTGGTGGTGCCGCACGACGCGCCGCAGGCGAAGCTGGCGGCGATCCGCGGGTTCGGCGCGCGACTGGTGCCGTGCGCGCCGACGCTGGCCGCGCGCGACGCGGCGATGGCGCAGGTGCAGGCGGACACCGGCGCGGAAGCCGTGCATCCGTACAACGACGCGCGTGTGATCGCAGGCCAGGGGACGGTCGCGCTGGAGCTGCTTCGGCAGGCGGACGGGCTGGATGCGGTGATCGCGCCGGTGTCCGGCGGCGGCCTGCTGTCGGGGATCGCGATCGCGGCGCACGGGCTGGATCCGCGCATCGAGGTCTGGGGCGCGGAGCCGGCGCAGGCCGCGGACGCCCATGCCTCGCTGGCGCGCGGCGAACGCGTGACCGACATGGTGCCGGACACGATCTGCGACGGGCTGCGCGCGCAGCTCGGCACGCTGACGTTCCCGATCCTGCGCGCGCACTGCGCCGGCATCGCGCTGGCCGGGGAGGCCGAGATCGTGCGCGCGATGCGGCTGATCTGGGAGCGCCTGAAGCTGGTCGTCGAGCCGTCGGCCGCGGTGCCGCTGGCGGTGGTGCTGCGCGAGCGCGAACGCTTCGCGGGCCGGCGCGTGGGGATCGTGCTCAGCGGCGGCAACCTCGACCTGGACGCGCTGCCGGGACTGTTCGCGCTCGCCGGACCGCCGTCGCAAAACGCGTGACTGGCCGCCAACGGCCGCGCGACCGCCCTCGACGGCGCACGCCCGCAGGCCTATCGTGAGGAAACAAGAGCATCACGGGGGCTGCCATGCCGTACGCGCACGCCATCCACTGCGAGCACGATCCGCTGCTGATGCTGTTGTCGTACGCGATCGCGGTGCTGGGCTCGCTGACCGCCCTGCAGATGGCGCTCGCGCTGCCGCCTGCCGGCTGGGCACGCATGCGGGCGCTGTTCTGGGCCGGCGGCGCGCTCGGCGTCGGCGGCATCTGGGCGATGCACTTCATCGCCATGCTCGGCTGCCGCATGCCGCTGCCGGTCAGCTACGACATCGGCATCACCGCGCTGTCGGCGGTGATCGCCTGGCTGTCGTGCTGGGCGGGCCTGGCGATCGCCGGCAGCCGCCGGCTGAGCCGGCTGCGGCTGCTGCCGGCCGGACTGCTGGCGGGGGTGGGCGTGGCCGGCATGCATTACACCGGCATGGCGGCGATGCGGATGCCCGCCACCCTGCACTACGACGCGGGCCTGGTGATCCTGTCGGTGGCGATCGCGATCGTGGCCTCGTGGATCGCGCTGTGGCTGACCTTCCATCACGACGGCGGCGCGCGCATGGCGTTCGGCGCGCTGGTGATGGGCGTGGCGGTCTCCGGCCTGCACTACACCGGCATGGCCGCGGCCAGCTTCGTGCCGACGCCGGTGGACGCCGTCGTGCCGATGGGCCTGACGCCGCCGCGGCTGGGCATGGTGATCTTCGCGCTGACCGCGCTGGCGCTGCTGATCGCGCTGCTGTGGAGCGTGGCGCGCAGCCGCCAGCGTCCGCGCCGCCCGGCCTGACGCCACCGCCGCGTATCGCGCTGCGCTACGCTGGCCCGCCCGCACGAGTCGCACATCCCATGAGCGAAACGCCCCGCCAGCGCGCGACCGCGCTGATCGAACGCTACTACGCGGCCTTCAACGCCGGCGACTGGGACGGCATGGTCGCGCTGCTGCATGAGGACGTCGTGCATGACCTCAACCAGGGGGCGCGCGAGAGCGGCCGCGCCGCATTCCGCGCGTTTCTCGACCGCATGGCGCGCAGCTACGCCGAACGGCTGCGCGAGATCGTGGTGATGGCGAGCGACGACGGCACGCGCGCGGCGGCCGAATACGTGGTGCACGGCGAATACCGCGTCGGCGAGGAGGGCCTGCCGCCCGCGCGCGGGCAGCGGTACGTGCTGCCGGGCGGTGCGTTCTTCGCGGTCCGCGACGACCGGATCGCGCGCGTGAGCAACTACTACAACCTGCAGGACTGGATCGCGCAGGTGTCCCGCTAGCGCCGCGGCTCAGCCGAGCAGGCGCACCGGGATCCGCGCCGCGTCGCGGCCTTCCACGAACACGCCGATCCGCTCGCCGTAGCGCTTGAAGGTGAGGTCCACGCGCGCCTCGCCGAGCACCAGGCCACGCACGCCGACCTCGTCGATGCCCGGCGGCAGGTGCGGACGCAGCACGCGCACCTCGCCGTGCACGCCGTCGACTTCCACGCCCAGACAGGCCTGCAGCAGCATGAAGCCCGCGCCGGCGGCCCACGCCTGCGGCAGGCAGGCGACCGGATAGGCCACCGGCGCGGCGCCCTGCACGCGCGGGAAGCCGCAGAACAGTTCGGGCAGGCGCATCTGGAAATGGATCGCGGTCTCGAACATCGCGCGCAGGATGCGCACCGCCGCCGCGCGCGCGCCGTAGGCCGCAAGGCCGGCGGCGCACAGCGCGGTGTCGTGCGGCCACACCGAGCCGTTGTGGTAGGACATCGGGTTGTAGTTGGTCTCGCAGGTGGCGAGCGTGCGGATGCCCCAGCCGTTGAAGAACTCCGGCTCCAGCAGGCGCGCGGCGACCGCCTCGGCGCGCTCGCGCGCGGGCAGGCCGACGTACAGCAGGTGGCCGGCGTTGCTCGCGCGCACCGCGCACAGGCGTCGCTCGCCGTCGACGGCGATTCCGTAGAACTGCCGCTCGGGCATCCAGAACAGACGCTCGACCGCCTCGCGCAGGCGCGCGGCGCGCTCGCGCCAGTGCGCGGCCAGCTCCGGCTGCTCGCGGCGCAGGGCCAGCTCGGCCATCGCGTTGAAGGCGGCGAACGCGTAGCCCTGCACTTCCACCAGCGCGATCGGTCCGACCGGCATGCGGCCGTCGGCGTGGAAGATCGAATCGTGGCTGTCCTTCCAGCCCTGGTTGGCAAGTCCCGTGGCCTCGGCGCGGGCGTAGTCGAGCAGCCCCTGCGGGTTGGCGTCGCAGACGCGCTCGATCCACGCGGTGGCCGCGATCAGCGCCGGCCACAGCCGCTCGATGAAGGCCATCTCGCCGGTGCGCTGCGCGTAGCGTCCGGCCAGCATCACGAACAGCGGCGTGGTGTCGACGCCGCCGTAGTAACGGCCGAACGGCAGCTCGCGGGTGGCGGCCATCTCGCCCTTGCGGCGCTCGTGCAGGATCTTGCCCGGCGCCGCGTCGAGGAACGCCGAATCCTCCTGCGCCTGGTGGTCGGCGAGGAAGCAGAGCACGCCGCGCGCCAGCGCCGGATCCAGCCACAGCGTCTGCAGCGCGGTGATCACCGCGTCGCGCCCGAACGGGGTCGAGAACCACGGAATGCCGGCATAGGGATACGGCCCGCTCGGCAGCTCGCTGGTGAGCAGCGCCAGATCCGCGCGCGAGCGTTCCATCCACTCGTTGAACAGCGGGCCGTGACTGACCACCGCCGCGCCGCGCCGCTGGCGCGCGCGCATGCGCAGGCGCGACCGCACCGCGGCGGCGCGGAAGCGCTCGCGCGAGGGCGTCGCCGCCGCCGCCGCGCCGGCTTCCAGATACAGCTCGTGGCGGCCGCACGGCGGCAGCGCGATGTCGAACGCGATGCGGCGGCCGTCGACCTGCGACGGCGGCTGCGAGAACTGCACGATCGAATGGCGCTCCACGCCGTCCAGCCCGCGGTAGCCGAAGTGCATGCCCTGCGCGTCGCACCGCACCGGCAGGTACTCGCCGCGGTTCGCGCGCACGCTGCCGCGGACCTCGAACATGTCGCGGAAGTCGGCGTCGATGTCGAGCTCCAGCGGCGCATGCACCGGCTGGCGGCCGTAGTTCACGCAGACGATGCGCTCGTACATGCGCTCGTCGTAGAGGAAGCGCGTGCGGGTGACGTGCACCAGCCCGTGCGGCGTGCCCGCCCCGCCCAGCGGCGGCAGCGCGCGGTTGGTCATGTGGGCGACGAAGAACACGTTGTCGCGGGTGACCCCGGAGCTGAGCAGGCTCAGCTCCGCCCCGGCCAGGCGCAGGCGGAAGCGCGACAGCAGGCGCGTGTCGTTGTGGAACTGGCCGTCGCTGCCGCCCTCGATGTCGCCGTAGCCGTTGGCGATCAGGAAGCTGTCGCCGTCCTTCAGCACGTGGCTGGAGAACAGGGCCGCATTGGCTGCCGGATCCATGCGGACGCGGCCCTCAGGCGGCGGTCGCGCGCACGGGGCCCTCGTGCTGCGCGAGCAGCCGCCAGTAGAGCTCGAGGTAGCCGCGCGCCATCGCTTCGGCCGAGAAGCGCCGCTCGAACGTCGCCCGGATGCGCGCGCGGTCGTAGCCGGCCACTTCGCGCACCGCCGCGACCGCGGCGTCGAGGCTGTCGACGATGCGGCCGGTGACGCCCTCGTCCAGCACTTCGGGCACCGAGCCGCACGGCCAGGCGATCACTGGCGTGCCGCACGCCATCGCCTCGATCATCACCAGCCCGAACGGCTCCGGCCAATCGATCGGGAACAGCAGCGCCAGCGCGTCGCCGAGGAACGCGCTCTTCTCCGCATCGCCGATCTCGCCGACGAACTCGATCAGCGGATGATCCAGCAGCGGCTGGATGCGTTCGACGAAATAGGCGCGGTCGGCGAGGTCGACCTTGGCGGCGATCTTCAGCGGCACGCCCGCGCGCTTGGCGATCTCGATCGCGCGCTCGGGGCCCTTCTCGGGCGAGATCCGGCCGAGGAAGGCCAGGTAGTCGCCGCGCGGCGAGGACGGCGGCAGGAACAGGTCGCGCCGCAGGCCGTGGTGGACCGTGCCGATCCAGTTGGCGTGGCGCAGCGGCTGGCGCTGGCGGTGCGAGATCGACACCAGCGGGAACTGCGGCCAGCGGCGGTACGCCGCCGGCAGATCGACGATGTCGAGCCGGCCGTGCAGCGTGGTCAGCGTGCGCCCGGCGATGTCGGCGAACAGCGGGAAGTGCAGCAGGTCGGTATGGAAGTGCAGCACGTCGAACTCGTGCGCGCGCCGCCGCACCTCGTCGAGCATCGCCAGATGCGCGGCGAGATCGCTCTTGAGCACGGTCGGGGTGGGGTCGAGCCGCAGCGCCTGCGGACGCATCGGCACCAGCCGCGCGCGCGTGGTGGCGTCGCCGCTGGCGAACAGGGTGACGTCGTGGCCGGCGTCCACCAGCGCGTCGGACAGATGCGCGACCACACGCTCGGTTCCGCCGTACAGCCGCGGCGGAACGGCCTCGTACAGGGGCGAAATCTGCGCAATGCGCATGACCGGAATCCTCGCAAAGCGTTCGTCTTTCACCGACGCTAGGCGCGCTGCCGTGTACGCGGTGTCGGAAGGCGCGCCCGCGCGGCGCCGGCAGATGGGGATGCCCGCGCGAAGCTCAAGAGTGCGCGCGCATGCCTTCTCGCTGAACGCGCGGGCAACCGCCGCGCAACGAAAACTTCACAGTTCAGGAGCGGTTGCGGGCCCGCGCGAATACTCGCCCGCACCGCGCCCGACGCCTCCGCGCCGCGCGGCCCCACAACGATACGAAAGGTCCCCCATGAAGAAGACCGCACTGCTCGCTTTCGCCCTTGTCGCCGCCCTGCCGTTCGCCGCCCAGGCCGCGGAAGGCGTGTCCTACACCTACGTCGAGGGCGGCTACTCGGCCACCGAGATCGACGACTCCGAGATCGACGCCGACGGCTGGGCCATCGGCGGCTCGGCCGCGATCGCGCCGAACTTCCACCTGTTCGGCAGCTTCGCCAAGCAGGAGATCGACGACACCAACATCGACTTCGACCAGTGGCGCGCCGGCGTCGGCTACAACCGCGAGATCGCGCCCAAGGCCGACCTGCTGACGCGCGTGGCGTACGAAAAGTTCGACGCCGGCAGCGGCTTCGATTACGACGGCTGGAGCGTGGAGGCCGGCGTGCGCGGCGCGTTCACGCCGAACTTCGAGGGCTACGCGCTCGCCGGTTACGAGGACTACGAAGGCTTCGACGGCGATTTCTACGGCAAGCTCGGCGCGCAGGTGAAGTTCAACCCGACCTGGGGCATCAGCGGCGAAGTGAAGATCGCCGACGACGACACCCAGTGGTTCGTCGGCCCGCGCATCAGCTGGTAAGCGCTGACGCAGCGCGCGAAGGCCCGGTTCGCCGGGCCTTCGTCGTTTTCGCCGTCCGGACGGCCGCTCAGGCGGGCACCGCCGGCGTCGCCCGCGCGCCGTGACGCACCAGCACGCGCACCTTCTCGCCCAGCAGACCCGGACCGAAGTTGCGCACGCGCTCGACGAAGCTTTCGGTCACCTCGAAACCGCGCGCGACCAGCAGCGTGCCCAGATCGGTGCGCAGATCCTCCATGAAGATCATGCCCGGCTGCACCAGCCGCAGCGGCAGCTCGCGCACTTCCTCGCCGCCGGTGCCGGACGCGCCGACGCGGTGCGCGAACTTCGCCAGCAGCTCCTCGTCGTGCCGGCGCTGCGCGCGCAGGGTGCCGATCGCGGCGTCGACGCTGGCGCCCTGGGTGATCAGCGCGTCGTACTCCAGCACCAGCGCGAGGATCGCCGAGCCGACCGAAAGCACGCTTTCGGCGCCGACCGCCTCGATCCGCTCGCCGTGCGCGGCGCGCTCGATGATCTCCAGCACCGCGTCCATGCGCGGAATGTGGCCGAGCAGCTTGCGCGCGACCTGCGGCACCGCCGAGGCCAGCGTCTTCTCCTCGTCGGTGAGCTTCTCGGCGTAGTACATCTTCTCGACCAACTCGACCGGCAGCGACACATAGCCGAGCTGCGACAGCATTGCCGCCGCCTCGAGCTGCCAGAACGCGCGGTAGCCGAGGTCGCCTGCGAACTCCATCGCCAGCCGCTTGATGCGCCCGGCGCGGCCGAACGCGACCGGATTGGTGATCGCCAGGACGTCCACCAGCGCGCGGATGCAGCCCAGCAGCGTTTCCTGCAGCAGCACGCGCTCGGCCGAGGCCAGCCGGTGCTGCTGCACGCCGGCGTCGATCGCTTCCTTCAGCTTCTCCGGCGGACAGGGTTTGGTGAGGAAGCGGAAGATCTGCCCCTCGTTGATCGCCGAGATGGCGACATCGCGGCCGGGTTCGCCGGTCAGCAGGATGCGCGCGGTATCGGGGTACAGCGTCATCACCTGCCGCAGCAGCGTGGCGCCGTCCATGCCGGGCATGCGCATGTCCGAGACCACCACCGCGACGCCGCGCAGCTCCTTGAGCTTGGCCAGCGCCTGGGCGCCGCTCTGCGCGGTGTGCACCTGGTAGTGCCGGCGCAGATGCAGGCTCAGCCCGTCGAGCACACGGGCTTCGTCGTCGACGCAGAGAACGGAGGGCAGATCGGTCGGGTTCATTTCAGGCGTACTCCTTGCGGGCGCTCTCCACCCGCGCTCGCGCCTCGTCCCAGGTCAACCCGGCCTGCAGACGGCGCAGATAGTCTTCGTCCAATGCCGGCGGCGCGGCGGCGGTGCACTCCAGCGGCTGCGGCGCGTGCTCGCAGGCCAGCGCGTGCGCCACCGCCAGCACCGCGAGCAGGTCGAAACGCGCCTGCGTCACCCGCGCCGGCGTCTGGTGGTACGCCACCGCCTCGACCACCGGGAACGGCAGGCCCCAGATGCCGAGCAGGTAGGCGCCCAGCTCGGCGTGGGTGGCGCCGATCACCTCGCGTTCGGCGTCCGCCAGCGGGCAGCCCGCTGATGCGCAAGTTCGGCGGCGCGGTCCACCAGCCCGGGTCATTCCTGCGCCAGCACCAGCAGGCCGATCTCGTGCAGCAGGCCGGCCAGCATCGCGTCGTCCTGCAGCGGGGTGCGCCAGGCCAGCGCCACCGCCGCCGCGGCGACCGCGTGCGCGTGCGCCTGCAGCTTCGCGGGATCGAATCCGCGCGGCAGCCGGCTGGCGCGCCAGCGCGAGAACACCTCGGCCGAAAGCGCCAGATTGCGGATCGCGCCGAAGCCGAGGTAGACGATCGCCTGCTCGATGCGGGTGATCGGACGCGCGAGACGGAAGAAGGCCGAGTTGACCACCTGCAGCACCTTGGCGGCCACCACGCTGTCGGCGCCGACGATGGCGGCGACTTCCTTGACGTCGATGTCGTCGCGGTTCATGACCTGCCGCAGGCGCGCATAGGTGCGCGGAAGCGCCGGCAGCGTGCGGATGCGGCCGGCGACCTCGCGCACGGCCGGATCGGCGATCAGTTGCCGCACCTGCAGGCAGCGTTCGATCACGTTCTCCAGTTGCGCGGCATCGCACGGCTTGCTCAGGTACTGGTGCGCAACCGGCACCAGCCGCAGCGTCAGTTCCTCCGAGGCGTAGCCGGACAGCACGATGCGCACGGTCTGCGGCCAGCGTTCGCTCGCCGTCGCCAGCAGCGCCGCGCCGTCCATGCCGGGCATGCGCATGTCGCAGACGATCACGTCGAACGGCGCCTGCTCCAGCGCGGCCAGCGCCGCCTCGCCGCTGGCCACGAACGTCATGTCCCAGGCGGCGCGCTGGTGATGCAGCCGGCCACGCAGCGCATCCAGCAGCGCGGGCTCGTCGTCGACGAACAGGATGCGCTTCTTCACGCGGCCTCCCGGCGCGCGCATCCGCCGACCGGCAGCCGCAGCGTGAACTCGGTGCCTTCGCCGGGGACGCTGCGCACCTGGATGTCGCCGCCGTGTTTGTCCACCACGATCGAACGCGCGATCGCCAGTCCCTGCCCGGTGCCCTTGCCCACCTCCTTGGTGGTGAAGAACGGGTCGAAGATGTGGTCGAGGTGTTCCGGCGCGATGCCGCAGCCGTTGTCGCGCACCGCGACGACCGCGTGCGCGCCGTCGCTGCGGGTGGCGATCTCGATCCGGCCTTCGCCGACCGGCCGCCGCGCCGCCTCGATCGCGTGCGCGGCGTTGACCAGCAGGTTGAGCAGGACCTGGTTGATCTCGCCGATGTTGCAGGTCACCGCCGGCAGGCTGCCGAGGTCGGTATGCACGCTCGCCACGTACTTGTACTCGTTGCGCGCCACCGTGAGCGTGGTTTCGATCGCGTGATTGATGTCCGCCGGGCTCTGCTCGGTGGGATCGGGATGGGCGAACTCCTTCATCGCCCGGACGATGCCGGCCACCCGGTCCACGCCGTCGAGCGTGCGCTCGAACGCCTTGGGCACTTCCTCGGCGAGGAACGCCAGGTCGGCCTGCGCCTCGGCGGCGCGCACCGCCTCCAGCACCGGCGCGGCGGCGGCGCCGCCGGCGAGCGCGTCGATCGCGCTGCGGTACTGCCGGATCAAGGTCTCGCAATCGGCGGCGGCGGCGCGCAGGAAGTGGATGCTGTCGCCGACGTACTGGATCGGCGTGTTGATCTCGTGCGCCACGCCGGCCGCGAGCCGTCCCACCGATTCGAGCTTCTGCGCCAGGCGCAGCTCGATCGCCATCCGCTCGCGCTCCTTCATCTCGGCGAGCAGGCGTTCCTGCAGCTCCTGCTTGCGGCGGTCGGCTTCCAGTCGCGCGGTGATGTCGGCGCCGATGGCGACGTAGTGCGAGAGCGCGTCGTCGGCGCCGTGCACCGGCGTCAGCGTCATGCCCACCCAGTACTCGCTGCCGTCGGACCTGCACATGCGCATCTCGCCGCGCCATTCGCGCCCGTTCGCCATCGCCTCGCGCATCGCTGCGCTGGCGTCCTCCGATCCGGCGGCGAGCGGCAGGCGGTCGTAGGACGCGCCCAGCAGCGTGTCCGGCGCGCCGCCGAGCATCGCCGCGAACGCCTGGTTGAGGAACACGAACGGGCGCTGCGGCAGGCGGATGTCGACGATCGCGATGCAGGTGGTGAGCGCATCGAGCGCGCAGGTGCGCAGGTCCAGCTCCGCCTTCACCGCGCGCTGCTCGCCCAGTTCGCGGTGCAGGCGGCGCAACGCCAGGCGGGCATCGCCCACCGCCGCTTCCAGCACGGCGAGCGTGGCGGTCAGTTCCAACTCCTCGGGGGCGGCAGGAAGATGCTGGGCGCTCATGGCGGCGGAGAAACCGCGTCGATGTCCGGGGTATCGGCCTTGCCCGATCCGCCTTGAGCGCGCGACAGCGCCGGTTCAGGTGAAGTTTTTGTTAAGATGCGCCCGCGTCCCGCCAGGCGGGACGCTTTTTTTGGACATCCGAACAACAACGAGGACCCCATGAAGAAGTCCCTTGCTCTCGCCCTGGCGCTCGCCGCCGCCCCGTTCGCCGCGTCCGCCGGCGAGCCGAGCTACACCTACGTCGAAGGCGGCTACGCCAAGCTGCACATCGACGAAGACGACCTCGACAGCCCGGAGGCCGACGGCGGCTTCGTGCGCGGCTCGGTCGCGCTGGGCGACAGCTTCCATCTGATCGGCGGCATTTCGCGCGTGGGCGAGGACTACCGCTTCCTCGGCGAGCGCATCGACGTCGACGTCACCCAGTACGAGCTGGGCGTCGGCTACCACCTGGCGATGGGCGAGCGCGTGTCGTTCACCGCCGACCTGGCGTACCTGCGCTACGACCTGGACACCGACGTCCAGGGCTACGGCGAGTTCGACGAGCAGGCCACCGGCGGCCGTCTGGGCGTGGGCATCCGCGGCCAGTTCAACGACCAGTTCGAAGGCTGGGTGAAGGCCAACTACTACGACGGCGGCGATTTCGAGGACGAGACCGTCACCGGCGTGGTCGGCGCGCACTACAAGTTCCACCCGACCTGGGGCCTGATGGCCGAGATCGAGCACGGCGAAGTCGCCGAGGTCGAATCGACCAAGTACCTGGTCGGCGTGCGCGCGAGCTTCTGAGCCCGACCCGCCGCGTACGCGGAAAAGCCCGGCTTCGGCCGGGCTTTTTCGTTGGTCGCGCCTGAGCGAACCGGACCGCGACCGCGACCCTGCGGCGACCAGGCGATGCCCGCGAGGGAGCGGCGCGCACGCCCGGCGGGCATGCGCGGCGCGACTGTCGCGCCTTGCGGCACGCCCCCGTCGCCCCGGCGCATGCCGGGGCATTGCAGGGCTGCCGGTATTCGTCCATCCCGGCGTTCGCCGGGCGGGCGAACGTCTATCCCGGAGCCGCGCGCCATCCCGGTCCGGAAAGGGTCGAAATCCCCTTCCGTTGCGGCGGCCTCAGCCGTCGAACAGGCCGGCCGGGTACTCGGGCTTCTGGTTGCGCGCGAGCAACTGGCGCAGGCCGTCGGCGGGAGTGATCTCGCCGTGCAGCACGGCGCGCACGGCGCTGGCGATCGGCAGCTCGACGCCGTGGCGCTCGGCGTGGCGCATGACCTCGTCGGCGGTCTGCACCGATTCGACCACCTGGCCGATCTCGCGCACCGCCTCGGCGATCGACTGCCCGCGACCCAGCGCCAGGCCGAGCCGGCGGTTGCGCGACAGGTCGCCGGTGCAGGTGAGCACCAGATCGCCGAGGCCGGCCAGCCCCATCAGGGTTTCCGGCTGGCCGCCGATGGCGTGGTTGAGGCGCAGCATCTCGTTCAGGCCGCGGGTGATCAGGCCGGCGCGCGCGTTCAGCCCGAGCTGCATGCCGTCGGCCACGCCGGTGGCGACCGCCAGCACGTTCTTCATCGCCCCGCCGAGCTCGGCGCCGAGCATGTCCTCGCCGGTGTAGGCGCGGAAGCTCGGGCCGTGCAGGAGGTTGGCCACGCCGGTGGCGAAGGCGGGCGCGTCGGAATGCACGGTGAGGGCGGTCGGCAGGCCCTGCGCGACCTCGCGGGCGAACGACGGCCCGGTCACGACCGCAAGCGGCGTGTCCTCGCCCAGCAGTTCGCGCGCGACCTCGTGCAGGAAGCGGCCGCTGCCGGGTTCGAAGCCCTTGGTCGCCCACGCCACGCCGGCCTCAGGAGGGCGCAGCGGCGCCAGCAGCCGCAGGGTCTCGGCGAAGGCGTGCGAGGGCACCACCACCAGCACGAGGCCGGCGCCGGCCAGCGCGGCGCGCAGATCGGTGGTGGCGCGCAGGGTGTCCGGCAGCGGGATGCCGGGCAGATAGCGCGGATTCTCGTGGCGCGCATCGATGGCGGCGACCGTGTCGGGGTCGCGGCCCCAGAGCACGGCCTCATGGCCGTGCCGGGCGATCAGCGCGGCCAGCGCGGTGCCCCACGAGCCCGCGCCGAGCACGGCGACGGGCGCGCGGGCGCCGTGGGTGGCGGCGTGCATCGCGGATCAGGCGTTGCCGGCGACCTCGGTGCCGGACAGGCCGCCGGCCTGCGCCTGCGCCTGGCGCTGCCGCAGGCTCTCGGCGTAGAGCGCCTCGAAGTTGATCGGCTGCAGCAGGAACGGCGGGAAGCCGCCGGCCTGGACCAGATCGCTGACCAGTTGGCGCGCGTAGGGGTAGAGCACGTTCGGGCACTGGGTGCCGAGCAGCACGTCGGTGGTCTGGGCGTCGAAGCCGACCAGGCCGAACACGCCGGCCTGCTTCACCTCGGCCAGGTAGATGGTCTTCTCGCCGATCGCGCAGGTCAGGGTGATGCCGAGCACGACCTCGTAGGCCTGGTCGTTGAGCCGCTGCACGCTCTGCTGCAGGTTCATCTGCAACTGCGGCTGGCCGGCCTCGCCGAACACCGCCGGCGCGCCCGGAACCTCGAAGGAGACGTCCTTGACGTACAGCTTCTCGACGGTGAACGCCGGGCCGGCATTCTGCGCGTTGTCGGCGGGGGCGGCGCCATTGAGGGTTTCGTCGGACATCTCGCAACTCCAAAAGGTGATTCGCGGAAAGGCCGGATTATGGCATGGGGGCCGGCCGGGGGCCGCGCCTGCAGGAGCGGCTGCGACCGCGACGCCCGCAGCGCACCGCGCCGCGCCTTCGGCGTGCCCCGCGGTGGCCTCAGCCGCGCCCCTTCACCAGCGGCAGGTCGGCCTGCTGCCAGGCGAGCACGCCGCCGTCGAGCCAGTAGACCTGCTCGAAGCCGGCCTTCTTCAGCTTCTTCGCCGCGGCGGCGGAGGCCTGACCGGTGCGGCAGACCACCACCACCGGGCGCTGCTTCGCCCCCGCGAGCGGCTTCTTGTCGGGGTCGAGCTGGCTCGGCGTCACCGACCGGGCGCCGGCGATGTGGCCCTTCTCGAAATCGGCGGTGGCCGACAGGTCCACCACCAGCGCGTCCTCGCGGTTGATCAGCACGGTCAGCTCGGCCGGGCGCAGCGCCTTGTAGCCGCGGAACAGGCGCGCGATCTCGGTGTAGACGATGGCCAGGGTGAGGCCGACGAACGCCAGCGACAGGTAGGGGTGGCGTTCGGCGAACGCGAGCAGCTCTTGGACGGTCACGTCGGATCGGGCAGCGCGGATGGGGGCGCGATTGTAGCCTTCGCGGCTATTCGCCCGCCCACAGGTCCGGCAGGCCGCCCTCGATCCACCAGCTGCCGGCCTCCGGATCCCAGCGCCAGCGCTCGCGGTAGCGCAGGGTGCGCTCGGCCAGCGTGTGCCGGTTGATCACGCCGATCTCGATCTCGCGCACGGCGGTGAACTTGTCCGGCGCGTGCGCGCCCAGCTCGCGGTAGGCGGAGATCTGCACCTGCCGGTAGCGCTCCAGCTCGAGCGGGGTGAGCGGATGCGCCTGGCGGTGCTTCGGGTCGACCAGGTTCCATGCGCCCTCGAAATCGCCCCAGCGGATCGCCGCCGACCAGGCGTACTGCGCCGCCTGCAGGCGGTCGCTGCGGCGGCCGGCGTGCGCGCAGCCGGCCGCGAGCGCGGCGGCGAGCAGCAGGACGGTCGCGAGCAGGACGCGGATGGGCATGGTCGTCTCCGGCGAGGCGGTCGGATGCCGCGCAGGATGCCATTCATTCCGCCGCCGGAGTGCGGCGCAGGGCGGCGAAACGGGCGATCGACTCGGTGGCGAGGGTGCCATCGGCGCACAGCGCGCGGGCGGCGATCTCGATCCGCGCCCGGCCGCGGGCGCGCAGGGTGTCGACGAAGCCGGGCCAGGCCGCCTCGTCGACGAGCGCGGCCTCGACCCGCAGGTCGTCGTACAGCGGCGCGCGGTAGCGGATCTGCGACTCGGCGACGTAGACCTCGGCATCGAAGCCGGCGTCCTCCAGCCGCAGCGTCAGCAGGCCCCAGCCGGCCAGCGTCATCAGCGAGGCGAGGCTGCCGCCGAACGCGCAGCCCTTGTCGTTGACGTGCAGCGCCAGCGGCGCGCTCAAGCGCAGCGTGCGGCCGTCGCAGCCGTCCACGTGCAGGCCGAGCGCGGCCACCGGGGGCATCGACTGGAAGTGGTGCGCAAGCCGCAGCAGCGGCGCGGGTGGGGAGACGGTCATGCGGATTCCGGGGCGGTGGGCGCTGTGCCAAGCTGGCACGCATGGTCGAGCGCGCGATGCGGCGATGGTACGTGATCTCGTTGCGGCCGCAGGGCGAACACGGCGCGCTGCGGCGCGCGGCGGCGCGCGTGGGGGCGCGGACGGTGGCGCTGTCGCCGTGGAAGCTGGTGCCGCTCGAGGATGCGCACGCCCGCGCCGCGCTCGAGGCGGCGCTGGCGGCGCCGCGCGTGGTGTTCACCAGCCCGGCGGCGGTGCGCGCGGCGGCGCGGCTCGCCGCG
>NZ_VOHJ01000019.1 GCF_007923255.1 Vulcaniibacterium thermophilum
CGCGTCGCGGCCCGCCGCGCCTTCCACGCGCCCGGCCGCTCCACCGGCCACGCCGTCCGCCGGCACCCCCGCGGCGCCGGCGCGTCCGGCCGCGCCGCCCGCGCAGAGCGGCATCGCCTGGCGCTGGCCTGCGGACGGAACCCTGATCGGCCGCTTCGCCGCCGGCGACCCGACACGCCAGGGCATCGACATCGCCGGCCGTGGCGGCGACCCGGTCCGGGCCGCGGCGGACGGCACCGTGGTGTATTCGGGCGCGGGGCTGGTCGGCTACGGCGAGCTGATCATCGTCAAGCACGACGACAACTGGCTCTCCGCCTACGGCCACAACCGCCGGCGCCTGGTGAACGAGGGCCAACTGGTGAAGGCCGGCCAGCAGATCGCCGAGATGGGCCGCAGCGGCGCGGCGCGCGACATGCTGCACTTCGAGATCCGCCACAACGGCAAGCCGGTGGATCCGCTGCAGTACCTGCCTGCGAAGCCCTAGGCGGCAGCGCCGGTGGATGTGCGGCGGATCCCCCGCCCGCCGCAGCGCGGCGGGCGCTCGCCGGCGCGCGGCCCGGTGGGCCGCAAGCAGCGCCGGCTCGCCCGCCACAACGGCAAGCCGGTGGATCCGCTGCAGTACCTGCCTGCGAAGCCCTAGGCGGCAGCGCCGGTGGATGTGCGGTGGATCCCCCGCCCGCCGCAGCGCGGCGGGCGGGCGTGGGTCGTGAACGCCCGAGCTCCGATCCTGCTCGGGGTGGATCAGCCGAACCACGGACGGCCCGGCCAGCTGGCATTGCGCCTCTCGACAGGCCCGGGGCGCGCGTGAGTGGAGAGTGGCGGGCGCGCGCGCTTCGACAGCCACCGCTCGCTGCAGGCGGGGCGGGGTGATGTTCGCGGGGATCCGGGTCAGACCGCCGGGCCGAGCACGAACCCCGCCACAACGCGCCGTCCTTCGCCGGCCAGCACGTTGAACGTGCGCGCGGCGGCGGCGTTGTCCATCGCCTCCAGGCCCACGCCGCGGCGCAGGCAGGCGGCCATCACCTCGGCCGGGGGAAACGCCTGGCGCGCCCCGCTGCCGAGCAGCACCACCTCCGGCTGCAACGCCAGCAGCGGTTCCAGATCCGCCGTGGACATGGCGCGCACGTCGGCGACCGGCCAGTGCTCGATCAGGCGGTCGGGCGCGATCGCGAAGCTCGTCTCCAGGCGCCGGTCGTTCACGCGCGCGCAGGCGCCGTCGGCGCCGCGCAGTTGGAATTCGTAATCCGGCCGTTCCCAGTTCAACGGCATGGCCGCACCTCAGGGCCGCGGCAGCACGATCTGGCGTGGGCGCTCGCGGCTGGGGCGATACAGCACCGCGGTGTGACCGATGCGCTGCACCAGCGCCGCGCCGGTGCGCTCGGCGAGGGTCCGGATCATGCTGTCGCGCGCTTCGCGGTCCTCGGCGGCGACCTTCACCTTGATGAGCTCGTGGTGCTCCAGGGCGTTGTCGACCTCGGCCACCAGCGCGTCGGTCACCCCCTTGCCGCCCACCTGCAGCATCGCCTTGAGGTCGTGCGCCTGGCCGCGCAGGAAACGGGTCTGGGCCGAAGTGAGGTTCAGGGACATGGACACCGGGGAGGAGGGAACGAGGCCGCGCCGCCGTGGGCGCGAGGCGGTCAGGGTATCATGCCCGCCCATCGAGTCCGCCCGCATGCCGAGTCGCAGCAAGAGCAGCCACCGCTGGCTGAAGGAACATTTTTCCGACCCCTTCGTGAAGAAGGCGAAGGCGGAGGGCATGCGTTCGCGGGCCGCGTACAAGCTCGAGGAGCTGGTCGAGCGCGACCGCCTGCTCAAGCCCGGCATGGTGGTGGTGGACCTGGGTGCCGCGCCGGGCGGCTGGTCGCAGTGGGTGCGGCAGGCCTTGGGCGACGGCGGCCGCGTGATCGCGCTGGACATCCTTGAGATGCCCTCGCTGGCCGGCGTGGAGTTCATCCACGGCGATTTCCGCGACGACGACGTGCTGGCGCGGCTGGAGGCCACGCTGAACGGTCAAGCCGTCGATCTTGTGCTCTCCGACATGGCCCCCAATATGAGCGGAGTCGATGCGGTGGACCTTCCGCGCGCGCTGCACCTGGCCGAGCTGGCGATGGACTTCGCCGACCGCCACCTGCGCCCGGGCGGCACCTTCCTCATCAAGCTGTTCCAGGGCGTCGGCTTCGACGACTACATCCGGGCGCTGCGCCGCCGCTATGAAAGGGTGGCGATCCGGAAACCCGAGGCCTCGCGCAAGCGCTCGCCGGAGGTGTATGCCCTGGCACAGGGCAAGCGGGCGGTCATGAAGTAAGGTGCATGCTTGGACCGTAGGACTTTCCGAATCAACTGTCGAGCCGCGCGAGCGGCCTGGTGCGCCCTCCGGCGCGGTGAAGGGTGATGAACGATCTGGCCAAGAATCTGGTGCTGTGGGTGGTGGTCGCCGTCGTGCTGATGGTGGTCTTCCAGGCCTTCAGCCCGCGCATGGGCGGCGCGCCGGAGAAGCTCAGCTACGACCAGTTCATCACCCAGGTGCAGGCCGACCGGGTGAAGGAGGTGACCATCGCCGCCGATGGCACCAGCATCAGCGGCGTGCGCAAGGACGGCACGCAGTTCCTGACCTACGCGCCGGAGGACAAGGATCTGGTCACCGACCTGCTGCGTCACGACGTCGCCATCGAGCAGGAGCCGCCGCAGCGGCAGTCGATGCTGTTCGGCCTGCTGATCAACTTCCTGCCGGTGCTGCTGCTGATCGGCGTGTGGATCTACTTCATGCGGCAGATGCAGCAGGGCGGCGGCAAGGGTGCGATGAGTTTCGGCAAGTCGCGCGCCAAGCTGCAGAGCGAGGACCAGGTGAAGGTCACGCTCGCCGACGTCGCCGGCTGCGACGAGGCCAAGGAGGAGGTCGGCGAGCTGGTCGAGTTCCTGCGCGATCCGTCCAAGTTCCAGCGCCTCGGCGGCAAGATCCCGCGCGGCGTGCTGATGGTCGGCCCGCCGGGCACCGGCAAGACGCTGCTCGCCCGCGCGATCGCGGGCGAAGCGAAGGTGCCGTTCTTCTCGATTTCCGGTTCCGATTTCGTCGAGATGTTCGTCGGCGTCGGCGCCAGCCGCGTGCGCGACATGTTCGAGCAGGCCAAGCGCCACGCGCCGTGCATCATCTTCATCGACGAGATCGACGCGGTCGGCCGCCATCGCGGCGCCGGCCTCGGCGGCGGCCACGACGAGCGCGAGCAGACCCTCAACCAGTTGCTGGTGGAGATGGACGGCTTCGAGGGCACCGAGGGCATCATCGTCATCGCCGCCACCAACCGACCGGACGTGCTCGACCCGGCGCTGCTGCGCCCGGGCCGCTTCGACCGTCAGGTGGTCGTCGGGCTGCCCGACGTCAAGGGTCGCGAGCAGATCCTGCGCGTGCACATGCGCAAGCTGCCGCTGGCCGACGACGTCGAACCGATGACCATCGCCCGCGGTACGCCGGGCTTCTCCGGCGCCGACCTGGCCAACCTCTGCAACGAGGCGGCGCTGTTCGCCGCGCGCGAGAACGCCAAGGAAGTGCGTATGGAGCACTTCGACCGCGCCCGCGACAAGATCCTGATGGGCGCCGAGCGCCGCTCGATGGCGATGAGCGAGGACGAGAAGAAGCTCACCGCGTATCACGAAGCCGGCCATGCCATCGTCGGCCGGCTGGTGCCCGAGCACGACCCGGTCTACAAGGTCACGATCATCCCGCGCGGCCGCGCGCTGGGTGTCACCATGTACCTGCCGGAAGGCGACAAGTACAGCTACAACAAGACCGCGATCGAATCGCAGCTGTGCTCGCTGTACGGCGGCCGCGTCGCCGAGGAGCTGATCTTCGGGCCCGATAAGGTCACCACCGGCGCATCCAACGACATCGAGCGCGCCACCAAGCTCGCGCGCAACATGGTCACCAAGTGGGGCCTCTCCGACGAGATGGGGCCGATCGCCTACGGCGAGGAGGAGGACGAGGTGTTCCTCGGCCGCTCGGTGACGCAGCACAAGAACGTCTCCGACGAGACCGCGCGCAGGATCGACGAGGTCGTGCGCCGCATCCTCGACAAGGCGTACCAGCGCACCAAGGCGATCCTGCAGGAGAACCTCGACAAGCTGCACGTGATGGCCGAGGCGCTGCTGCAGTACGAGACGATCGACGCCACCCAGATCGACGACATCATGGCCGGCCGCCGTCCGGGCCCGCCGGCCGACTGGTCCAAGTCCGGCCGCACGCCGAAGGACGACGAGCCCGGCCGCACGGGCGCGGTGGTGGGTCCCGCGCCGCAGACCTGACGGTCGGGATGCGGAATCGGAATTCGATCGGTAAGAGCAACAGCGGACGGCGCCCTCGGGCGCCGTTTCGCGTTGGGGGCCTGCATGCATTGCATGGCGGAAACGGAGGGCTCGTCGGGCCGGCGGATTGCTGTCCGTGTCGACCAAAGCCACATGGGCCCCGGCCTGCGCCGGGGCGACGGCGGGAGCTGCGCGGCCTCTGCGGCTCACGGTGGGACGCCGGGACGAGTGCGGCTGGGCGGCCGGGCGCTCGTCATTCCTGCATGACGGCGACATGGACCCCGGCCTGCGCCGGGTGACGGAACGGGGGCGTCGTCTCCGTGCCTCGCGCCGCACGCGTGCCGTTGGCACCTGCAGCCAAGGCCGAGGCTCGTGATCGCGACGGCATTGCGCTCCTCCCGGCGAGCAAACACACTCACGAACCGCACGCGCGAGGCGCGCCGCAGTCCGCGAATTCCATCCTGAGTCCCCGATCCCGAATCCCGTCCCGGCAATGTTCGACACGACTCCCACGCTCGACTGCAACGGCCGCGAACTGCGCCTCGACCGCCCGCGGGTGATGGGCATCGTCAACGTCACGCCCGATTCGTTCTCCGATGGCGGGCGGCATGCGACGGTGGATGCCGCCGTCGCGCATGCGCTGCGGCTGGCGGAGGAGGGCGCGGACGTGCTGGACGTCGGCGGCGAGTCGACCCGGCCCGGTGCGGAGGACGTCCCGCTCGAGGAGGAACTGCGGCGGGTGGTTCCGGTGATCGAGCGGCTGGCGCGCGAGACCGCGCTGCCGATCAGCGTCGATACCTCCAAGCCGGAGGTGATGCGCGCGGCGGTCGACGCCGGCGCCGGCATGATCAACGACGTTTACGCGCTGCGCCGCGAAGGCGCGCTCGACATTGCGGCCGCGTGCGGCGTGCCGGTGGTGCTGATGCACATGCAGGGCGAGCCGCGCACCATGCAGGAGGCGCCGCAGTACGAGGACGTGGTCGCCGAGGTGCACCGCTTTCTCGCCGAGCGCATCTTCGCCGCGGAGATGGCCGGTATTCCGAAAAAGCGGATCGTGATCGATCCCGGCTTCGGCTTCGGCAAGACGCGCGAACACAACCTGGCGCTGCTCGCGCAATTGGCGCGTTTCGGCGAACTGGGCGTGCCGGTGCTGGCCGGGCTGTCGCGCAAGCGCACGATCGGCGAGCTGACCGGACGCACGACGCCCGCCGAGCGCGTGCACGGTTCGGTCGCCGCCGCGCTGATCGCCGCCCAGCGCGGCGCGCGGCTGCTGCGCGTGCACGACGTGGCCGCCACGGTGGATGCGCTGAAGGTGTGGGACGCGGTCGCCGCACTGCCGACCGGCGCGCCGAAGGCGCCGGCGCCCGCGATCCGGTGGCCCGACGAGGACTGAAGCCGCACAACGGCAAGCGCGCGGCATGCGGCCGCGACTGCCCTGTCCGATAACCCGGCGCACGAGCAACGCGCAGGACGGGCGCCGCGCGGCACATCCGCTCACGGAGGAGTCCATCGGGCGACGGCGCCGTTCGCGCCGCATCCCGTCGGGGAAAACGCAGGCCGCCGTGAAGGCGGCCTGCGCGTGCGCTCACCAGCGGTAGCTGATGCCGAGTTCGCCGGTCACGTCGCGGAACTCGTCGGCGCTGCGTTGCATGCCGATCTGGCCCCAGCCGCTCCAGCCCTCGGCCAGATCGACGGAAGCGCCCACCTGCAGCGCGTAACGGTCGCGCGGTAGGTCGAGGCGGAAGCCTTCGCCGTCGAATGCGACCTCGGTATGGCGGCCGTTGCGCCACCAGTCGAGCGCGGCGTACGGCCGCACGGGCGCGTCGCCCACGCCGTACAGGCGCACGCCGACACGACCGGTGATGCCGTCGGTCTCCACGTCGCGCACCCGGGTGCCGTTGGCTTCGACGTGCTCGTCGGTGCGATACGCGGTGTGGATCAGTTGGACCTGCGGTTCGAGGACCAGCCGCCCATCCGCCAGCGCGAACGGATAGCCCGCTTCGATCGAGGCGGACCACGCGTGCGCGTCGTAGCGCTCGCTCGGAAGGTAGTCGCCGGTCACGCCCAGACGGTAGCGGCCGTACTGCACCCAGCCGTCCAGGTAGGCACCGTCCGCGCCGAAGATCCAGGTCGCGTAGGCGCCGGCCGCGGCACCCTCGATCGTGCCCTTGGCGCGATAGCCGCTGACCAGCGAATGCGCGTGGGTGCTGGCGCGCCCGGCCGACGCCATCGCGCCGACCTGGACGCGGCGGTCGCCCTCGCCCCACTCGCCCACCTGCACGCCCAGTTCTATCCGCGAGGCATCGCTGTCCCACGCAAGCTGGCCCGGCTGCACCACGCCGTCCTGCTGGTGGCGGGTGACCCGCAGCCAACCGCCGCGCCCCGCCGCTTCCTCCTGCGTCATGCCGGCGGCCGCACGGTCCTGCCGGCTGTGATGGAACAGGCCGGCGGCCATCGCCTGGTTGGCGAGGTAGACGCCGGTTTCCGGCCGCAGCACCGGCCCGCCGGCACCGACCGTGCCGCCACCGGGGTTGCCGCTGTTGCCCGGATTGCCGGGATTGCCGGGATTGCCGGGATTGCCGGGATTGCCGGGATTGCCGGGATTGCCGGGGTTGCCGGGGTTGCCGGGGTTGCCGGGGTTGCCGGGGTTGCCGGGGTTGCCGGGGTTGCCGGGGTTGCCGGGGTTGCCGGGGTTGCCCGGATTGCCGGGGTTCCCCGGATCGGCGGCCTGCGAGCGCAGGTACCAGTCGCCGTCGCCCGGATCGCGCAGGCCGCCCTTGTGCAGGAAGTATTCGTAGGCGCCCGCCACCGCACGGCCGTCGAGCGCGAAGGTGCCGTCCGAGCGCCCGTCCACGCGCACCAGCAGGATGCCGTCGGCGCTCGTGGCCGCCCCCGCGCCGCCGGCGTTGACCACGCGCAGCCGGGTGTGACCGGCGGTGTTGCCCATCACGATCATGCGGTCGGTCGGCGAGTCGTCGCCGCCGAGGCGGGTATTGAACGCCAGCGTGCCGCCGTTGCCGGTGTAGTCGCCGTTCACCGTCAGCGTGCGGAAGCTGTCGCCCGCGGGCGCGGCGAACGCGAGCGTGCCGGCCGAAGTCAGCGGCCCCACCATCGAGGTGCCGGTGATCGTCCATTGCGTACCGGCCTCCAGCGTCGTCGCCCAGCCCTTCCATTCCGGCATGCCCTCGCCGATCTCGCCGGTCAGCGAGGCGCCGTTGCGGAACAGCACGCGCAGGCCTTCGCCGTTGCCGCGCAGGTGGCCCTGCAGGGCGACGTTGTCGAGCGTGAGGTCGGTGGCGCCGTTGGCCCGGACCAGCACGCCATCCTTGCCTGCCAACTGGGCGCCGTCGCGCAGCACGAGGCGGGTTTCGCCGCCGACGGCCCAGATCGCCGGACCTTCGACCGATTCGAGGCGCCCGCCGGTCATGGTGAGCGAGTTGGTGAACGGGCCGAATCCGCGTGCCTCGATCAAGGCGCCGACCTCGCGCCCGCTGACGACCGTGTTGGTCAGTTCGACCTCGCTGGGCCCCCGCAGCCACAGCCCCTGGGCGCCGGCCTCGATGCGCGAATTGCGCGCGCTGACCCGGTTGCTGGCGGTCGTGACGCCGTCCGGATCGTTGTTCCCTGCGGACAGGCCGGTGCCGGTGGTGCGAATGGTCGTGTCCGTGAGCACGGCCTCCGAGCCATGGGTGAGGACGATGCCGCCCGCCGCGATTCCGGCCCGCACGTCGAGCGTGACGCCGGTGGCGGTCAGCCGGCCGCCGTTGAGCAGGTTGATGCCGTCGTAGGTGGTTTCGATGCGCGTGCCGTTGCCCAGCTCCAGGTGGCCGCCGTTGGCGGCGGTCGCGGCGGTGTGGCCCGTCAGCACCGAGTCGGTGACGGAGATGGTGCTGCCCCGGCCTTCCGCGTGCAGCACCGAGTGCGAGGCGATGTGGTCCGATGGCAGCTCGACCCGGCTGCGGTGGACGGCGATCGTGCCGCCATCGCGGGCGTACAGGCCGGATATCCGTTGGGTCTGCCAGTCGATCTTGCCGGCCACCGCGACGCGCGCGCCTTCGAGCTCGACTTTGGTGCCCGCGCCGTCCGAAATCACCAGGGCGCTGCCGCCGGACGCTCCCTCCCCCGCCAGTTCGATGTCGGTGCCTTCGCCGAGCCGGATGGTCGCACCGCCGCGCGCGCCCACGGCGTGGTAGGGGAAGTCGAACTCCTGCAAGTGCGTTCCGGTGGAGTCCATGCGTACGCGGACGTTGCGCGTCTCGATGCGGCTGCCCGCGCCCAGCGCCTGCAGGGCCACGCCGACGGCGATGTCGTACTGCACGTCGTCGAGCGTGACCGTGCCGCCGTCGAGCGCGCGCGCGCCGAACGAGGCCGTCCCGTTGAGCATGTTCACCTGCGTACCGGACACCTCCACGCGACTGCCGGCGCCGGTCGCGCCGAACGCGTAGGCCGCTTCGGTCACCGTCATCGTGCCGCGCTCCACGCGCGCGGTGCCGCCGCTGCCGGCGTACACGCCGTAGCCGTCGCGGGCGTCGACGTTGATGGTGGCGTCCGCAAGTTCGACGCGGCCGCGGTCGGTCGCCGACGCGGCGCGCACCTTGTGGCCGCGGGTGCTGATGGTCGCGCGGGTCAGCGCGATGCGACCTTCCTTCTCGGCCTGCACCGCGCCGTGCGGAGCGGGCAGCACCGCGCCGAAACTGTCGACGGTGACGCCGTCGCCGACGATGGTGCTGCCGGGGTTGGCGGCGCGCAGCGCCGGAGCGCTGCGGGTGTCGTAGCGGCCGGAAGCCGTCTGCGTGCTGCCGTCCTCGACGATCAGCGACTGCGCGGGGGCGGGAGGGGAGGCAAGTGAGACCAGTGCGCCCGCGATGGCGAGCGCCAGAGGGTGGCGCAGAATCGAGCGTTGCATTCCTTTTCGTTCCTTCCTGGGATCCATGTGCTGCGGCGTGGCCGCAGGTCGATCGCGCGCCGGTGCGGCGCGGGCGTCCAGGAAGGAACGCGGAACGCGAGCGGGACACGCGGTTCCGTGCGTGTCGCGCATCGCCTGACGCAGCCCTTCCGTGGGCGCGGGCGGCATTCTAGTCGCGCGTCGTGACGAGGTGAAGCCGCGAAGCGCGCTTCGCGGCTCGCCTCGATCCATCCTTCGCGGTGCGTGCCGTCTTCGCTCAGCGTTCGAGCACGAAGTCGACCGGCACCAGGCCCACCGCGCGGATCGGCATGCCGTCGCGCATCGCCGGTTCGAAGCGCCAGCGCGCGAGCACATGGCGGCGCGCGGCCTGATCGAGCAGGCGATGGCCGCTGCTGCGTTCGATCGCCGCTTCGATCGGCGTGCCGTCGATGTCGACCGTCACCCGCAGCAGCACCGATCCAGTGAGTCCCTGGCGTACGGCCTGCGGCGGATACGGCGGCGGCGGCGCGTGGCGGTAGGCCAGATGGGTGCCGGAGCCGGGCGGCTCGGGTTCCAGCGTGGTCGCGACGGCTCCGCTCGCGGCGTCCGTCGGCTGGGCCGGCAGATCGCCGGGCTGCGGATCGGTCGCGGGCTCGGCGGCCGGCGGCGGGACCGGCTGCGGGCGATGCACGCGCTCGGGCATCGGCCGGACGGGTTGCGGGCGTTCGACCGGCACCGGACGCGGCGGCGGTGGCACGGGGCGCGCCCGCTCGACGATGGGAATGACGAGCGTGTCGTCCGCGTGCGGCGACGGCGCCGGCGGCGTCATCGGCGCGAGCAGCAGCAGGAACAGCAGTGCGTTGACCAGCACCGCGCCGCTGATCGCGGCGATCCGGCCGCGGTCGAGTTCGGTATGCGGGGGGAATGCAGCGTGCGACATGGCCACCTCCGGTTGCGCGCGCGATGCGCTCGCAGGTGGCGAACGGGCGAGAACGCGGGGTGGGGTTGTGCGCGATCGACGGGCGGGCGACGAATCGCGCGCGACGTGATGCAGGCGGGACCGGCGTCCGCGGGTTCGCGCCTGCGCGCACGGGCGACGCGGCAGCGCCTTCGCCCGCTGCAAGCGGCAACGACATCGCGTCGCTCGACCGAGTCTGTCGGCAGAGCGCGGGAACGCCGAGTGCAGGCGGGCGATCCGGATGGCGCTGCGCGCACAGGCGCCAGGCGCGTCGATCGCGGGCAACGCGGATGTGCGGACGCCGCGCAAGCGCCGGCAGCGGCAGGATGCGAACCCTCCGGCCCGCGTCGCGGGCCGGGGGCGGTTCAGGCGCTGCCGGTGAGGTCCGGGTCGGCGCCGGGCGGGCGTTCGAGGCCGCCGGCCTCGGGGTTGGGCTGCTTGCCGGCGTACTCGCCGCGTCCGGGGATGTCGCGTTCGCCCGGATGGCGCGGCTGGCTTTCGTCGTAGCCGGGATTGCGGCCGGGACGCGGGTCGGGCGAGGGCAGCGGACCGCCGGCCTGGCGGTCGCGCTCGTGCGGATCGTGCGTGCTCATGTCATTTCCCCAGTTCGAAGACGACTTCGAGCGTGAGCGCAAGCTCGTTCTCGCCGGGAGCGACCACCGTGTCCGCGGCCATCTTCTCCGCGCGCGCCATCGCCATCATCGGCACCGGACGCGGGGGCGGCAGCATGCCGCCGCCTTCGCTGATGCTGACGATGCGCCGCACGCGCATGCCGAGCGTGCCGGCGTACAGCTCCGCGCGCGCGCGCGCCTTGGCGATCGCGTCCTTGCGGGCCTCGTCCAGCGCTTCGTCCTTCTTGTCGATGTCGAAGCTGGGGCCGCTGATCTGGTTGGCCCCCACCGCGACCAGCGCATCGAGGATCCGCCCGGTCCTGGCGATGTCGCGGACCTTGATCGAGACCGTGTTGGTGGCCTGGTAGCCGCTGATGCGCGGCGGCACGTTCTCGCCGTACTGGTACTGCGGGGACAGGTTGATGCCGCTGGTCTGGATGTCGCGCTCGGCGATGCCGGCGGCGCGGATCGAGGCGACGACCTTGTCCATCCGCTCGGCGTTGGCGCGCATCGCCGCGTTGGCGTCGGCGGCTTCGGTGGTCACGCCGGCGGAAACGATGGCGATGTCGGGCACGCGGCGCACCTCGCCCTGGGCCGACACCGAGAGCAGGGTGCCGTCGAAGGCGACGGCGGGGACGGTCTGGGCCTGGGCGGACATGGCGGGCACTCCAAGGACGAGCGCGGCGGCGAGGGCCAGCGAGCGCAGAGTCGGGGTCATTTCTCACTCCTGTGTGAATGCGGCAAGGGTGTTGCCGCTCCGGTGAACGAGCGGTGAGCCGGAATGGGGTCGCCGCGCCGCGCCGGACGCGGGCGCCGCTCGCTGCGGGTTATGCTTCCGGCGATGCTCTATCTCGCCTCGAAATCCCCCCGCCGCCGCGAGCTGCTGGGCCGTCTGGGCCTGCCGTTCGGGGTGCTCGATCTGGACATTCCCGAGCAGCGCGCGCCCGGCGAGCCCGCCGAGGACTACGTGCGCCGCGTCGCCCGCGAGAAGGCCGGCGCCGGCCTGCTGAAGGTGGTGGCGACGCCGGGCGCGCTGGTGCTGGGCGCGGACACGGAGGTGATCCTCGACGACGAGGTGTTCGGCAAGCCGGCCGACGCGGAGGACGCGGCGCGCATGCTGCGCCGGCTGTCCGGCCGCACGCATCGCGTGGTGTCGGCGGTCACGCTGATGTCCAACCAGCGCGAAGTGCAGGCGGTGAGCGTGTCGGAGGTGAGCTTCGCCGCGCTGAGCGAGGCGCAGATCGCCGCCTACGTCGCCACCGGCGAGGCCGACGGCAAGGCCGGCGCCTACGGCATCCAGGGCCGCGCGGAGGTGTTCGTCACCCGCCTGGACGGCAGCTTTTCCGGCGTGATGGGGCTGCCGCTGCACGAGACCGCGGCGTTGCTGGCCGAATTCGGACTGGGGCCGCTGGCGGCGGCGCGCGATGGCGGCTGAGGCCGCAGCCGGGGTGGACGCGTGACCGAGGAGATCCTGATCAACGTCACCCCGCGCGAGACGCGCGTGGCCGTGGTCGAGAACGGCATGCTGCAGGAGCTGCACATCGAGCGCGGCTGGCGGCGCGGCGTGGTCGGCAACATCTACAAGGGCAAGGTGCAGCGGGTGATGCCCGGCATGCAGGCCGCGTTCGTCGAGATCGGCCTGGAGCGCGCGGCGTTCCTGCACGCCAGCGACATCGTCAAGCCGATGGCGATGGCCGAGCCCGGCGACGGCGAGAGCCTGCCGCCGGCGCCGACGCGGCCGATCACCGAGCTGCTGCGCGAGGGCCAGGAGATCGTCGTGCAGGTGGTGAAGGATCCGATCGGCAGCAAGGGCGCGCGCCTGACCACCCAGCTCAGCGTGCCCTCGCGCTACCTGGTGCTGCTGCCGCGCACGCGGGTGATCGGCGTGTCGGCGCGGATCGAGGACGAAGCCGAGCGCACGCGGCTGAAGGCCATCGTCCACGAACTCACGCCCGGCGGCGAGCACGGCTACATCGTGCGCACCAATGCCGAAGGCCAGCCGGCCGAGGCGCTCGCCGAGGACATCGCCTACCTCAGCCGCGCCTGGGCGCTGATCGAATCGCGCGCGCAGCAGGCGCGGGTCGGCGAGCGCGTGTACGAGGACCTCAGCCTGCCGATGCGTGCGGTGCGCGACCTGATGCGCCGCGGCGTCGAGAAGGTGCGCGTGGATTCGCGCGAGACCTCCGAGAAGCTGCGCACGTTCGCCGCGCAGTACATGCCCGGCCTGGCGGAGAAGATCGAGCATTACCCCGGCGCGCGGCCGATCTTCGATCTGTACGGCGTCGAGGACGAGATCCAGCGCGCGCTCGACAAGGAGGTGCCGCTGAAGTCCGGCGGCTACCTGGTCATCGACCAGACCGAGGCGATGACCACCATCGACGTCAACACCGGCTCGTTCCTCGGCCAGCGCAACCTCGAGGAGACGGTGTTCCGCACCAATCTCGAAGCCGCGCAGGCGGTGGCGCGCCAACTGCGGCTGCGCAATCTCGGCGGGATCATCATCATCGACTTCATCGACATGGTCGATCCCGAGCACCGCCGCCAGGTGCTGCGCCAGCTCGAGAAGTCGCTCGCGCGCGATCACGCCAAGACCACCGTGTACGAGTTCTCGCCGCTGGGCCTGGTGGAGATGACGCGCAAGCGCACCACCGAGAGCCTGGAGCGCCAGTTGTGCGAGCCGTGCAGCCAGTGCGGCGGCCGCGGTTCGGTGAAGACGCCCGAAACGGTCACCTACGAGATCTTCCGCGACATCGTGCGGCAGGTGCGCCAGTTCGATGCGCAGCGGCTGCTGGTGATCGCCTCGCCGAAGGTGGTCGCGCGCATCACCGACGAGG
This sequence comes from Vulcaniibacterium thermophilum, assembly GCF_007923255.1. Taxonomy (GTDB): domain Bacteria; phylum Pseudomonadota; class Gammaproteobacteria; order Xanthomonadales; family Xanthomonadaceae; genus Lysobacter_F; species Lysobacter_F thermophilum. The sequence continues at coordinate 13,585 of NZ_VOHJ01000019.1, forward strand.
AATCCGCCGCGGTCGCGGAGCTGGAGGAATTCCTCGGCAAGACCATCCGGTTCCAGGCCGACGACCAGTACGCGCAGGAGCAGTTCGATGTGGTGCTCCTGTAGGGTGGGGAATCGGGAATCGGGAACCGGGAATCGCCGGGCCGCGTCGTACTTCCTGGCCTCGACACCCGACACGGCGGCGGCCGCCCCGGGGAGGGCGGGCCCGCGCCGCGCGGCGCTGCGTTTCCGATTCCCCATTCCCGATTCGCGATTCCCGGCGCAGCGCGGAGCGCGCGCATGACCACCCCCCTGCGTCGCCGTCTGCGCCTGCTGCGCCGCGGCGCCGGCTACGCCGTGGCCGGCCTCTTGGTGCTGGTGGCGATGGCGCTGGGGGTGGCGAGCCAGGCGTTGCCGCTGGCCGAGCGCCACCCCGACCGCATCGCCGCGTGGCTGAGCGACCGCGCCGGCCGGCCGGTGGCGTTCGACCGCGTGCGCACCGAGTGGACGCGGCGCGGCCCGCTGCTGCGGCTGGACAACCTGCGCGTGGGGGAGGGACGTTCGGCGTTCGTGATCGGCGATACCGAGATGCTGGTCTCGCTGTACGCCGGCGTGCTGCCCGGGCGTCCGTTTTCCGAGCTGCGCCTGCGCGAACTCGACCTGACGCTCGAACGCGCCGCCGACGGCCGCTGGCGCGTGCGCGGTCTGCCGGGGCAGACCGAGGACGCCGCCGCGGGCGACCCGCTCGCGGCGCTGGAGCCGCTGGGCGAGCTGCAGGTGATCGACGGCAAGCTGGCGGTGCTGGCGCCCGCGCTCGGCATCGAGGCGCGGGTGCCGCGCATCCATCTGCGGCTGCGGGTCAACGGCGACCGCGTGCGCGCCGGGCTGCGCGCCTGGCCGCAGGCGGCCGGGGCGCGGCCGCTGGATGCGGTGCTCGATTTCGACCGCCGCGCCGGCGACGGCCGTCTCTACGCCGGCGCGCGCCAGGCCGATCTGGCGGCCTGGTCGTCGCTGCTGCGGCTGGGCGGCGTCGCCGCCACGCAGGGGCGGGGCCGCGCCGAAGCCTGGGCGACGCTGGCCGCGCACCGGGTGGTCGAGGTGACGGTCGACGCGCGGCTGGAGGACGTGGCGCTGCGCGGAGTGCAGGGCCCGGCGGCGCCGACGCCGTTCGGCACGGTCGAGGCGCGGGTGCGCTGGCGCGCGGTGCGCGACGGCTGGCGGCTCGACGCGCCGCGACTGCGCGTCGGCCGCGAGGACCAGGCCCAGCGCCTGGACGGGCTGCTGCTGGCGGGCGGGGAGCGCTTCGGCATCCGCGCCCGGCGCATCGACGCCGGCCCGCTGCTCGCCGTCGCCGCGCTCAGCGACCGCCTGCCGCCCGCTGTCCGCGAGTGGATCCGCAGCACCCGGCCGCAGGCCACGCTGGCGGACGTCGCCGTCGTCGGACGGCGCGGCGGGCCGCTGCGCGCGCAGGCGACGGTGGAGCGGCTCGGCTTCCGCGCCGTGAACGATGCGCCGGGCCTCGACGGCATCGCCGGGCGCGTGCAGGGCGACCGCGAGGGCCTGGTGTTCGAGCCCGATCCGCGCGCGCGGGTGCGGTTCGACTGGCCGAGCGGTTTCGGCGTGGCGCACGAGGTGACGCTCGACGGCGCGCTGGCCGCCTGGCGCGAGAGCGCCGGCTGGCAGGTCGCGACCCACGGCCTGCGCGTGCGTGGCCGCGGGTTCGGCGCGCACGCGCGCGGCGGCCTGCGCTGGCAGGGCGACGGCAGCCGCCCGCGGATCGACCTGGCCGTGCGCGTCGACGATGCCGCGTTGCCGGTCGCCAAGGGGTTCTGGGTGCGCCACCGGATGTCGCCGGGCGCGCTGCACTGGCTGGACGCCGCCTTCCTCGGCGGCCACGTGCGCGACGGTCGCGCGGTGATCTCAGGCGACCTCGACGACTGGCCGTTCGCCGACCGCGACGGGCTGTTCGAGGCGACCGGGCGGATCGACGGCGGCCGCGTGCGCTTCCAGGCCGACTGGCCGGCGACCGACTCGCTTGACGGGCGCGTGCGCTTCTTCGGGCGCGGTTTCGACTTCCACGGCAGCGCCCGGCTCGCCGGCATCGCCATTCCCACCGTCCATGCCGGCATCGACCGCTACGGCGGCGGCACGCTCGCCGTCAGCGCCGAAGGCGGCGACGACGCCGCCCGGCTGCTGGCGCTGCTGCGCCGCAGTCCGCTGCAGAAGACCTACGGCGAGACCTTGCGCTCGCTGGCCGCGAGCGGCCCGGCGCGCGCCACCTTCGACCTGCGGCTGCCGATGCGGCCACAGGCGCGCGCCCGCATCGGCGGCGAGGTCCGGCTCGACGGCGCTCGGCTGGCGGACACGCGCTGGAAGCTCGCCTTCGACCAGGTGCGCGGCCGCATCGTCTACCGCGCCGACGGCGTGCTCGCGGACGCCCTGCAGGTGCGGCGCGAGGGCCAGCCCGGGCGGCTGGCGCTGCGGATCGGCGATTACGTGCGCGAGCCGCGCAACGCCGTGGAAGTCGAGCTCGACGCCACGCTGTCGGCGCGCGACCTGCTCGACCGCGCGCCCGAGCTGGCGTGGCTGAAACCGCACGTGGACGGGCGCTCGCCGTGGACGGTCGGCATCGCCGTGCCGCGCACCGCGTCCGGCCGCGCCGCGCCCACGCTGCTGCACCTGCGTTCGAACCTGGTGGGTACCGCGCTCGATCTGCCGGCGCCGCTGCGCAAGCCGGCCGCCGCCGCGCTGCCGACCACGGTGGAGACGCCGTGGCCGCTCGGCAACGGCGAAGTGCGCGTCGCCTTCGGCAACCTGCTCGCGCTGCGCGCGCGCAATGCGGCAGGACGCACCGGCGTGCGCGTGCAGCTCGGCGCCGCGCGCGTCGACGAAGCCCCGCCGGCGGCGGGGCTGGCGGTCGCCGGGCGCACGCCGCGATTGGACGCGGTCGAATGGCTGACGCTCACGCGCGGCGGCGAGGGCACAGGCGAAGGGCTCGCGCTGCAGCGGATCGACGTGGTGGCCGACCGGCTGCATCTGCTCGGCGGCGTGTTCCCCGACACCCGCCTGCTGGCCACGCCGGCGGCGGGCGGCGCGACGGCGGTGCGCGCCAGCGGCCCGGCGCTCGCCGGCAACGTGCTGGTGCCCGCTGGCGACGGCGCGATCTCGGGCCGCTTCGAGCGCGTGCACTGGAAGGCCGCCGGCGGCGCCGTCGCGTCCGGCACGCGCAGCGCGGCGGGCGACGCCGGCGCGGTCGATCCGGCGCGCATCCCGCCGCTGGCGTTCGACATCGACGAGCTGCGCCTGAACGAGCAGCCGCTCGGCGTCGCCCAGTTGCGCACGCGGCCGATGCCCGCGGGGTTGCGGCTCGAACGCCTGCATGCCGGCCGCGGTCGGCAGAGCCTGCTGCTGACCGGCGAATGGACCGGGCGCGGCGCCGGCGCGCGCACCCGTCTCGATGCGGAGGTCGAAAGCGACGATTTCGGCCGGCTGCTGGCGGCGTTCGGCTACGGCGGACGGATCGACGGCGGCCGCGGCCGGCTCGAATTCGACGCGCAGTGGCCGGGCAGCCCGGCGGCGTTCGCGCTGGCGGGGCTGGAAGGCCGGCTGACGCTCGAGGTGCGCGACGGCCGCCTGCTGGAAGTGGAGCCCGGCGCCGGCCGCGTGCTGGGGCTGCTGAGCCTGGCGCAACTGCCGCGCCGGCTGATGCTCGACTTCCGCGACTTCTTCTCCAAGGGCTTCGCCTTCAACCGCATGGGCGGCACCGTGCGCTTCGGCGACGGACTGGCGCGCAGCGAGGATCTGGCGATCGACGGGCCGGCCGCGGCGATCGGCATCCGCGGCGCGGCCGACCTGCGCTCGCAGACCTTCGACCAGACCATCGAAGTGCGTCCGAAGACCGGCAACCTGCTCACCGTCGCCGGCGCGCTGGCCGGCGGCCCGATGGGCGCGGCCATCGGCGCCGCCGCCAACGCGGTGCTGCAGAAGCCGCTCGGCGGCATCGGCGCCAAGACCTACCGGGTGACCGGACCCTGGAAGGAGCCCAAGGTCGAGGTGCTCGGCCGCGAGCAGGGCCGCGCCGCCGCGCGCGAGCGCGACACGGCCGGTTGAGAGTCCGTCTTCACGTCGCCATCTCGATCGCGCTCGCGCCCGCCCCCCTCCGGGGCGACAATCCCCCCTCTCCCGCCATTCGCCATCGCCCATGACGCCCGATCTCGTCGAACGCCGCCTGCTCGCCCCCGCCGGACTGGACAGCGGAGGGCTCGAGCGTGCGTTCGGCACGCTGCTCGGCCCCGGCGTCGACTTCGGCGACCTCTACTTCCAGCATTCGCGCCGCGAGAGCTGGACGATGGAGGACGGCATCGTCAAGGAAGGCGCGCACTCGATCGAGCAGGGTGTGGGCGTGCGCGCCATCAGCGGCGAGAAGACCGGCTTCGCCTACTCCGACGAGATCAACGGCGAGGCGCTGCTGACCGCCGCGCGCACCGCGCGCGCGATCGCCCGCGACGGCCGCAGCGAATCGCCGCGGCAGCTCGTGCGCGTGGGCGAGCGCACGCTGTATCCGGCGCTCGATCCGGTCGACCGCATCCCCAACGAGGAAAAGGTCGAGACCCTCCGTCGCATCGACCGCCTGCTGCGCGCCGCCGATCCGCGCGTGAAGCAGGTGGTGGTGAGCCTGGCCGGCGGCGTGGACACCGTGCTGATCGCGCGCAGCGACGGCGTGCTCGCCACCGACGTGCGCCCGCTGGTGCGGCTCAACGTGCAGGTGATCGTCGAGCAGAACGGCCGTCGCGAGAGCGGCTACACCGGCGGCGGCGGACGTTACGGCTACGACGTGCTGCTGCGCGGCGACAAGCCCGAACAATGGGCGCGCGAGGCGCTGCGGCAGGCGCTGGTGAATCTGGAGGCGGTCGACGCGCCGGCCGGCGTGATGCCGGTGGTGCTCGGCAGCGGCTGGCCGGGCGTGCTGCTGCACGAGGCGGTGGGCCACGGCCTGGAGGGCGACTTCAACCGCAAGGGCACCAGCACCTACGCCGGCCGCATCGGCCAGCGCGTCGCCGCGCCGGGCGTGACCATCGTCGACGACGGCACGCTCGCCGGCCGCCGCGGTTCGCTCAACGTCGACGACGAGGGCACGCCGACGCAATGCACCACGCTGATCGAGGACGGCGTGCTGGTCGGCTACATGCAGGACACGCTCAACGCGCGGCTGATGGGGATGGCGCCCACCGGCAACGGCCGGCGCGAATCGTTCGCGCACCTGACCATGCCGCGCATGACCAACACCTACATGCTGGCCGGCACCCACGATCCGCAGGAGATGATCCGCTCGGTCAAGCGCGGCCTGTACGCGGTCAACTTCGGCGGCGGCCAGGTCGACATCACCAGCGGCAAATACGTGTTCTCGGCGACCGAGGCCTACCTGATCGAGGACGGCCGGATCACCGCGCCGGTCAAGGGCGCGACGCTGATCGGCAACGGCCCGGAGACGATGCAGCGGGTGCGCATGATCGGGCACGACCTGACGCTCGACGAGGGCGTGGGCGTGTGCGGCAAGGACGGCCAGAGCGTGCCGGTGGGCGTCGGCCAGCCCTCGCTGCTGATCGACGGGCTGACCGTGGGCGGGACGCAGGCGTAGTTCGCCGGCAGCACGGCGCAGGCGCGCCTGCGCCAAGTCGCAGGAGTGGCCTTAGCTGCGACCGGGACGCCTGGAGCATCCATCGCGGCCGAAGCCGCTCCCGCGGTCAGCCACCGCTATCGTCGTCCGTGTCCGTGTCCGTGTCCGCGTCCGTCGCGCTCTCCGTCCCGACCACCAGCAGCGCCCTCAGCTCGCGGAACAGCTCGCGGTAGGCGTGCGGCGGCTTGTTGAGCCGGCGTTCCTGCAGCGCGTTGCGCACGAGCTGGCGCAGATGCTGGCGGTCGGCGCGCGGGTGCTGGTCGAGCAGTTGCGCCAGCGCCTCGTCGCCGCCGTCGAGCAGGCGCTCGCGCCATTGCTCGACGCGATGGATCGCCGCCACCTCGCGCCTGGCGGTCTCGCCCTGCGCGTCGAGCGCATCGCGGATGGCGTGCAGGGTCTCCTCGTCCTCGCGCCGCATCTGCTTGGCGAGGTACGCGAGCTGGCGTTTGCGCGCGATGTGCGAGGTGATGCGGCGGGTCTCGACGATATGCGGCAGCAGGGTGTCCGGGATCGGCAGCCGTGCGAGCTGGGCATCGCTGAGCGAAGCCAGGCGCTCGCCCAGCTCCAGCACCTCCAGCGCCTCGCGCCGCTGCTGGCTGCGGCTGGGGCCGAAATACTCGCCGGTGTCGGGGTCTTTGCCGCGCATGGTGTGTGGACTGGATAAGGCCTGCACGGAGCGCGGCGGAGGTTTCTGCAACAATCCGCATCCGCGCGTGCGTTGCCGGAACGCCAAAGGATAAGCCATTGAACGCGACCGACCTTGCTTTCGCCGATCACAGCCGCGAGCGGCTCGACGCGCTGGCCGTGCTGGCCGACCGCGTGCTGTCCGAATGCCGCGGCCGCGGCGCCGATCAGGCCGAGGTGACCTGCACCGAGGACACCGGCCTCAACGTCAGCGTGCGCATGGGCGAGGTCGAGACGGTCGAATCCACGCGCGATCGCGGCGTCGCCGTCACCGTGTACTTCGGTCGGCGCAAGGGCAGCGCGAGCACCGCGGACCTGCGCGAGGAGAGCCTGCGGGCGACGGTCGAGCAGGCATGCGCGATCGCGCGCCACACCGAGGACGACCCCGCCGCCGGTCTCGCCGAGCCCGAACTGATGGCGCGCGAGACGCCGGAGTTCGACACCTGGCATCCGTGGACCCTGGATGCCGACCGCGCGATCGACCTCGCGCTCGCCTGCGAGGCCGCCGGGCGCGAGCTCGACCGGCGCATCGCCAATTCCGACGGCGCCTCGCTCGGCACCGGCAGCAGCCTCGGCGTGTACGCCAACACGCACGGCTTCGTCGGCCGCGAGCGCAGCACGCAGCACAGCCTCGGCTGCGCACTGATCGCCGGCGAAGGCGATGCGATGCAGCGCGACGGCTGGTACAGCCTCGGGCTGGCCGCGGACGATCTGGAGCGGCCGGAGGCGATCGGCCGGCGCGCCGCCGAGCGCACGGTCGCGCGGCTGGATCCGCGTCGCATTCCCACCGGCGAATACCCGGTGCTGTTCGCCGCCGAAGTCGCGCGCTCGCTGATCGGCCATTTGCTCGGCGCGATCTCCGGCAGCGCGCTGTACCGCCGCGCCAGCTTCCTGCTCGACAGCCAGGGGCAGCGCCTGTTCCCCGACTGGTTCGCGATCCACGAGCGCCCGCACCTGCGTCGCGGGCTGCGTTCGAGCGCGTTCGATGCCGAGGGCGTGGCCACGCGCGAATCGGCGATCGTCGAGGCGGGCGTGCTGCAGCGCTACGTGCTCAGCAGCTACTCGGCCCGCAAGCTCGGCCTGCGCACCACCGGCAACGCGGGCGGCGTGCACAACCTCGACGTCGCGCCCAATGCCGGCGACCTGCGCGCGCTGCTGCAGGGCATGGGCCGCGGCCTGCTGGTCACCGAGCTGATGGGGCAGGGCGTCAATGCGGTGACCGGCGACTACTCGCGCGGCGCGGCGGGGTTCTGGGTCGAGGGCGGCGAGATCCGCCATGCGGTCGACGGCATCACCATCGCCGGCAATCTCAGGCGCATGTTCGAGAGCATCGAAGCGGTCGGTTCGGATGTGGACACGCGCTCGCACGTGCGCACCGGGTCAATCCTCGTCGGCAGGATGACCGTGGCCGGCGAAGCGTGATGCTTGACACTTCGGGGCACCGGGTCGAGAGTGGCCGTCAGGCCGGCAGGGGGCCGGCCGCACCGATCAGCCACTACGGGGACACCCATGAACGACATCAACCCTGGCGCCTCGACCGACGCCAGCTCCGACGACCGCACCGTCGCGCTGCTGACCCATCTGTCGGGCATCCTCTTCAACTTCGTGGTCCCGTTGATCGTCTGGCTGATCAACAAGGACAAGGCGGAGAAGGCGTTCCTCAACGATCAGGCGAAGGAAGCGCTCAACTTCAACCTGACGCTGCTCGCGATCTACATCGTGCTGCAGGTGCTGACCGCCATCACGCTCGGCCTGCTCGGCCTGCTCACGGTGCCGCTGATGTTCCTGCTGTGGATCGTGTCGGTGGTCTTCTACATCATCGCCGGCATCAAGGCGAACAACGGCGAGCGCTACCGCTATCCGTTCGCGTTCCGCCTGATCAAGTAAGCGCGCGCGATGCGACACCCGAAGGCCCGGTCGTCCGGGCCTTCGTTGTTCTGGGCGCTCAATGGCTGCGCGTGAGGGTGAATTCCGCCAGCGCGCGCAGGGCGTCGGCGCGCGCGCCGAGCGCGCCCAGTTCGGCGTCCATCGCGGCGCGCAGCTCGTCCAGCCGCGCGCGCGAGGCCTGCATGCCGAGCAGCGCGGGGAAGGTCGCCTTCGCCTGCGCCTCGTCCTTGCCGGCGGTCTTGCCGAGCGTGGCGCTGTCGCCTTCGACGTCGAGGATGTCGTCGCGCACCTGGAACGCGAGGCCGAGCGCCGCGGCGAAACGGTCGAGCCGGGCCAGCGCGTCCGCATCGGCACCGCCGCACAGCGCGCCCATCCGCACCGCGGCGCGGATCAGCGCGCCGGTCTTCATCGCGTGCAGCCGCTCGAGCTCGGCGAGCGTGACCGACGCGGCCGCGCCGGTGGCGTCGAGATCGAGCGCCTGCCCGCCGCACATCCCGGCCACGCCCGCGGCGCCGGCCAGCGTGTCGATCAGCGCCACGCGCAGCGCGGCATCGCCGGGCGCGCGCGCCAGCGTCGCGAACGCCAGCGCCTGCAGCGCGTCGCCGGCGAGGATCGCGGTGGCCTCGTCGAAGGCCACATGCACGGTCGGCTGGCCGCGGCGCAGCGCGTCGTCGTCCATCGCCGGCAGGTCGTCGTGCACCAGCGAGTAGGCGTGGACCAGTTCGACCGCCGCGGCGGGCGCGTCGAGCAACGGCTCCTCGGCGCCGAACGCGGCGCCGGCGGCGTAGACCAGCAACGGGCGCATGCGCTTGCCGCCCAGCAGCACGGCGTGCCGCATCGCGCCGTGCAGGCCGTGCGGGGAGTCGGCGGGGTCGGGCAGGGCACGCGCGAGCGCGGCATCGGCGCGCGCGCGCCAGGCCGCGAAGCGGGGGTCACGCATCGGCGGCGAAGGGCTCGGCGCTGCCGGGGTCCTGCGGATCGGTCAGCAGGCGCACGCGCAGTTCGGCCTGCTCCAGCGCGGTCTGGCACTTGCGGTAGAGCCCGACGCCGCGCTCGTAGGCCGCCAGCGACTCCTCGAGCGTGAGGTCGCCGTGCTCCATCTTCTCCACCAGCCGTTCCAGCTCGTCCAGCGAGCGCTCGAAATCGGCGACGGCGGAGGTGGAGGAGGTTTCGGCGGGCATGGCGCGAAGTGTGCGGGTGCGCGGGGCCGGGGGTCAATCGCCTCGCGCGTGGCAGCGGGCGTTGCCTCTGCAGCCGAGCCCGTCGCGGCTGAAACCGCTCCTGCGGCTTGGCGACTGTAAGAGCGCTTGAGCCGGGACCGGAACAGCGGCGAGCCCGCCTCCGGCGGCGCCTACGGCGGCGTCCAGCGCAGGCGCGCGCCGTGGTCGCGCAGCCAGGCGTCGAACGGCGCGGCGTAGAGCAGGTCCGCCACCGCCAGCACGCGGTCCTCGCCGTCGCACAGCAGCGGCAGGCGCGCGCGCTCCCACGGCGGCACGCCGAGGGACTGCAACACGTGCTTGAGCGCGTGCGAATGCGTGCGCCCCGGCAGCGCGATGCGTTCGCCGCCGCGGCGGGCGCGGGCCGTGAGCGGTACCGGAAGCGCAGGCGCGCCTTCGAGCGTCAGCGCGCCGCCGTCGGGCAGCACCAGCGGCAGGCGGCCGTCCCACGGCGCTTCCCAGCGTGCGGGCAACGGCGCGTGCTCCGCTTCGGCGTGCAGCAGGTCGCGCCAGGCGCGCACCACCGCGCCGGACCAGGCGAACGCGGCTTCGGCATCCTGGCGCGCCGGCAGCAGCTCGGCCTCGATCCGCGCCAGCCCCTCGGCCGGCAGCGGCGGCAGGTGCAACGCCGCGAGCCAGCGCCGCAGCACGCGCGCGCGGCGCGGCGCCGGCAGCCGGCGCAGGGCGTCGCGCGAGAGCGCCTGCGGATCGGCGGTGCGCACCGCGGCCAGCGCGCGCGCGTCTTCCTCGTCGAGCAGGTCGGCGGCCTCGGCCGCCAGCGCGGCGGCGCGCGCCAGCGGGACGTCCGCCTGCGGCCAGCGTTCGCGCAACAGCGGCAGCACGCGCTGGCGCAGGAAGTTGCGGTCGAGGGTGACGTCGGCGTTGGACGGGTCGTCGATCCAGCGCAGCCCGTGCGCCTGCGCGTAGGTCAGCAGCTCGGCGCGCGAGAGCTCCAGCAGCGGCCGCCACACCGCGCCGCGCGCCAGCGGGCGCCACGGCCGCATCGCCGCCAGCCCGTCCACGCCGGAGCCGCGCAACGCGCGCAGCAGGAAGGTTTCGGCCTGGTCGTCGCGGTGGTGGGCGAGCGCCAGCACCTCGCCTTCGCCCAGGTGCTCGGCGAACGCCGCGTAACGCGCGCGCCGGGCGGCGGCCTCGGGGCCTTCGCCGCCGTCGCGCCGCACCTGCACGCGCACGCTGGCGAACGGCACCTGCCATTCCGCGCACAGCGCCTCGCAGTGCGCCTCCCAGCGCGCGGCGTCCGGGTGCAGGCCGTGGTGCACGTGCAGCGCGCGCACGGCGTGGCCGGCCGCCTTCAGCGCGTGCAGCAGGACGGTGGAATCCAGCCCGCCGCTGAAGCCGACCACCACCCGCTCCACGGGCTGCGGCGGGGGCGGCAGCGGCAGGGTCGGGGGCATCGCGCCCGGCGCGGCTTACGCGGCCTCGTAGGCGCCGTAGCCGCGGAAGCGCCGGTAGCGGCGGTCCACCAGCTCGTCCAGCGGCGCCTGCTGCAGCGCGTCGAGTTCCTTCAGCAGCACCGCCTTCAGCCGGATCGCCATCTGCCGCGGGTTGCGGTGGGCGCCGCCGATCGGCTCGCGCACGATCTTGTCGATCAGCCCCAGCTCGTGCAGGCGCTTGGCGGTGATCGCCATCGCCTCGGCGGCGTCCTGCTTGCGGTCGGCGGTCTTCCACAGGATCGAGGCGCAGCCTTCCGGCGAGATCACCGAATAGGTGCTGTATTCGAGCATCAGCGTGCGGTCGCCGACGCCGATCGCCAGCGCGCCGCCGGAGCCGCCTTCGCCGATCACGGTGCACACCACCGGCGTGCGCAGCTCGGCCATCTCCAGCAGGTTGCGGGCGATCGCCTCGCTCTGGTTGCGCTCCTCGCTGTCGATGCCGGGGTAGGCGCCGGGGGTGTCGATGAAGGTCAGCACCGGCAGGCCGAAGCGCTCGGCCAGTTTCATCAGCCGCAGCGCCTTGCGGTAGCCCTCCGGGCGCGGCATGCCGAAGTTGCGGCGGACCTTCTCGCGGGTGTCGCGGCCCTTCTGGTGGCCGATCACCATCACGCTGCGGCCGTCGATGCGGGCGAGGCCGCCGACGATCGCCGGGTCGTCGGCGAACATGCGGTCGCCGGCCAGTTCCTGGAACTCGTCGCACATCACCCGCAGGTAGTCCAGCGTGTACGGCCGCGCCGGGTGGCGGGCCAGTTGCGAGACCTGCCACGGGCTGAGGTCGCGGAAGATCTGCGCCGTGCGCTGGCGCAGCTTGTCCTGCAGGGCGTGGATCTCGGCGTCGATGTCGACCGCCGGGCCGCTGCTGGCATGCCGCAGCTCCTGGATCTTGGCCTCCAGGTCGGCGATGGGCTGCTCGAAGTCGAGGTAATTCGGATTCATCCGCAGGTTCGTCGGGCGGAAAGGGCGACAGTCTAGCCCACAGCCGGGGGCCGTACCGAGGCGTGCGGATGGACGCCGGTATCGCGCCGATCGCGGGCAGATGCCCGCATGCTCGGGCCCGTGGCGGGGCGCCGCGAGCCGCGCCCGCCGGCCGGATGCCCGCTGCGACGCGTCAGCCCGCGCGTACCGCGCCGCCGTACAGCGGGCGGGCGTGCTCGTCGTGCAGCGCGGGCACGATGTGCCGGATCAGGGTGCGCTCGGCATCGGCGATGGCGACCGCCACCGGAATGCCCAGCCGGTGGGACAGGTAGAACGCCTCGCTCCTGGCTGCCGCCGACGCCTGGGCGAGCGAGGGGAAGACTTCGGCGCTGATGGCCGAGTCGATCGGGCGGCCGACGAAATCGCGTTCGAGGAGCTGGACGGTGTACACGCGACGCTCCGGTGCAGGGGGAATGCCCCGGACCCGCATCCGCGTCCTGCGGCGGCCATGTCCCTTGCGGCGGCGTCCGTGCCGTGCAGGGCCGTGCGTCCGGGGCCCGCACAGCTTGCAAACGCGGCGGCGGGGCCGCCATCGGCCGATGCCGCGGCGTCGCCTCGGAAAAGTCCGAGCGCCGTTCGCCGCGGTTCAGTCGGCCCCGGCCTGCGCGGTGCAACATCGACACGGACCGAATGCCTGGAGACGCCCCCATGAAGCGCCTGCTCCCGCTCCTGCTGCTCGCGCTCGCCGCGACCGGCGCCGCGCAGCGCGACGCCGAACGCCTGGCGCTGTACCGCGCGCATGCCGGCGCGCCGGTGGACAGCATCCGCTACTTCGGCCGCCTGGACGGCTGGACGCCGCTCGGCGACGACGCGCTGGCGCTGTGGACCCGGCCGAACGAGGCCTGGCTGGTGGAGCTGCAGGGCGGCTGCCCGGATCTGCCGTACGCCTACGGCATCACCGTCAGCCAGCAGCTCAGCCGCATCCACGCGCGCTTCGACCGGATCCACGTCGTCGCGCCTTCGCCGACGATGCGCATCCCGTGCTTCATCCGCGAGATCCGCCCGCTGGACGTGAAGGCGCTGCGCGCGGCCGAGCGCGAGCGGCGCAAGGCCGAGGCGGCCGAACGCGCTCAGGCCTCGGGCGGAACGTAACCGGCCGGTTTCTCGGCGCCGCCGCCGAACAGGAACTTCGCCATCTCGCCTTCGAGGAACGCCCGGTGCTGGGGGTTCATCGGCGAGAGCCGGTTCTCGTTGATCAGCATCGTCTGGTGCGCGAGCCACGCCTGCCACGCGCCCTTGCCGATGTGGGCGAACACGCGCCGGCCGAGCTCGCCCGGCCAGGGCACGAAGTCCAGACCCTCGGTTTCGCGCTGTTCGTACTGGCAGAAGACGGTGCGTGGCATGGTCGTCTCGCGGTCGGGCCGAGGCCCGAAACTGGGGGCGCGCAGGTTAACCCGCAACGTGCGCCGGCGCCTCAGCGCGCGGGCCGCAGCAGCAGGCGATGGCGTGCGGGCCCCGGCAGGAACGGGGTTGGCCGTCCGCGCACCCAGTCGTCGTGGCCGGCGCCCCAGAACGGCGAAAGCGGATGGCCGCTCTGGCCGCCGGGCATGTGCACGATGCCTTCGGCCTCGCGGCCCGGCGCGACCACCATCCGCTCGGACGCGCCGAACGCCGGTCCCTGCACGCGCGGCATCGCCGAATCGCCCGGCAGCGGTTCGCGCGGCATGCACAGCAGGCGCTCGCCGAGCAGCGGGATCGCGCCCGCCAGCGGATGGCAGATGCGCGCGGTGTTGCGTTCTCCCCAGTCGCGCTCGCCCAGCGGGCCCTGCGCGGCCAGCTCGTCGCGCACCTGCCGCGCGGCGTCCTCCAGCAGCGCATCCCAGCCGCAGGGGCGCGCGGGCGAGGTACAGGCGAACCGGCGTGGCAGCAGGTGCCCGGGACGCTGCGTCAGCAGCGGCCACACCACGCCCTCGAACTGCGGCAGCTCCGGCATCTCGAACGCCTCGCCCAGCGCGGCCTGCGCCGGCGCGGTGAGGCCGTCGGCGATGCGCTCGTGCACCGCCAGGCGCCACGCGCGCACGATGCGGTAGCTCACCGACGACGGCGCGGCGCGGCCGTCCCAGCGCGCCGCGGCCGCGGCCAGCGCGCGCAGCGCGGGCGCGTCGGGGCGCGCGGCGCTGTCGTGCAGCAGGCGCCACCAGCGCTCGAGGAAGACCGCGCGGTCGTCGAGCTGGATCGCGAGCAGCGCGCGCTCGTCGAAGCGCGCCCGCGCCTGCAGCGCATCGCGGATCTGCCGCGCGCGCGCGCCGAGCGCGTAACCGCCGTCGCCGGCGCGGGCGAGCGCCTCGCCGTCCACCAGGCGGTGGTTCGCGGTCCACAGCCGGTCCGCGGCGATCACCGGCAACGTCGCCTCCGGCGCATAGCCCCATGGCGCGCATGCGGCCGCCGTGTGGGTGGACAGACGCATGCACGCGGCATCGCGCTGCGGCACGCCGCCGATCCAGCGCCAGGCGGTGCGGCCGTAGCGGTCGGCCACCAGCAGGTTCTGGGTGGGAATGCGCGTGCGCGCGGCCACGGCGAGGGCGTCGTCGACGTCGGCCGCGCGCGCCATCCCGAGCAGGCCGAAGTTCAGCGAATCCGGCAGATGCGCGGTCCAGCGCAGCGCCAGCACGCGGCCGTCGGGCGCATCGTGCAGCACGGGGCCCCATGCGGTCTCGCGCACGTCGAACGCGACCGGCGCCGCGCCGGCCACCTCGATGCGTTCGCGATGGACGGCGACCGGCGCGCAACCGGCTTCGACACGATGGCCGCACGGACGCAGCAGCGCGAAATCCGCGGTGTCGACATAGCTGTTGGTGAAGCCCCAGGCGACGTGGCCGTTGCTGCCGACGATCACGCCCGGTAAGGTGAAGCCGGCGACATCGACGCGGCCGCCGGGCGCGGCCGGATCGGCGTAGCGCAGGCGCGCGCGGAACCACAGGTTGGGGGCGCGCAGCCCCAGGTGCATGTCGTCGGCGAGGATCGCGCGGCCGTCGCCGGTGAGCGCGCCGGATACCGCGAAGCTGTTGCTGCCCGGCGCGCGAGGCTCCTTCAGGCGCGCCGGCCGCGCCTGCTCCGGGGCGGGCAGGGTGCGCAGGTCGAGGCGCTGCGGCGGCGGCAGCACCGCATCGCCGTGCGGCGCGCCCTGCAGCGGCGCGTCCCAGCTCGATGCGCCGTGCGTCAGCAGCGCGAACAGCGGCGGCGGAAGATGCGGCTCGATCCGCCACAGCGCATGCTCGCGCCGGTTGCGCGCGTCCTGCAGGTCGAAGTACATGGCGTAGGCGACCAGGGCGCTGTCGGCGTCCTGCCAACGTGCCGGCGTCTGCCGCAGCACCAGGTACGGCCACGGCGTGCGGTCGAGGCCGGCGAGGCCCGCGTTGACGCCTTCGCCGTAGGCGCGCAGCAGCGCGGCGTTCTCCGCGCCGATCGCGCGCAGATGGCGCTGCACGCGTGCGCGCATGCGGTGAACGCGCTGGGCGCGGTCGTGGTCGAGCGCGCGCGCGCCGAACAGCGCGGCCAGCTCGCCGGCCGGCGCGCGCCGCAGCAGGTCCATCTCGAAGAAGCGTTCCTGCGCGTGCACGTAACCGAGCGCGCGCAGGGCATCGGCCGCGTTGGCGGCGTCGATCGTCACCACGCCGAGCGCATCGCGTTCGATCCGCACCGGCGCGGACAGACCGGCGAGCGCCGCCTCGCCGTCCAGACGCGGAAGGCTGCCGCGCATCGCCCACCACGCCGCGAGCGTGGCCAGCGCCACCGCGGCCAGCAGCGCCAGCGCGCCGCGCCGAAGCCATGTCCTCATCGCGTCCGTCTCCCCGTCGCCCGCAGCGAGCTTAGCCGAGCGTGCCTGCGGCTTGCGCGCCGGCGCCGGGTCGTGCAGTCTCGGCGCATGCGTCTCCTTCCGGCCCGCGCCCGCTCGAACCACCCCGCCTCCCGCGGCGCGCGCGCCGTTGCGCTGAACAATCGAAACGCGAACGCCAGCCTCCCGCGGGCCGGCGATCAGCGCGCGTAGTTCCACCGCACACGCTCATCGACCCCGAAGCCCGCGCCGCAAGCGCGGGCTTCTTCGTTTCCGCCCGGAGAAAAGCCCATGTGTTCGATCCTCGGAGTGTTCGACCTTCGTTCCGGCGCCGACCTGCGCGGTTTGCGCCCGCTCGCGCTGGCGCTGTCCGCGCGTCAGCGCCATCGCGGTCCCGACTGGTCCGGCGTGCATGCCGAACCGCGCGCGCTGCTGGTGCACGAGCGGCTGGCCATCGTCGATCCGGAAGGCGGCGCGCAACCGCTGAAGTCGGCCGACGGCGCCCTGGTGCTGGCGGTCAACGGCGAGATCTACAACCACCGCGCACTGCGCACGGAATGGCACGACTACGCCTTCCAGTCCGGGTCCGATTGCGAAGTGATCAACGCCGCGTACCGCGGCGGTGGCGATCCGGTCGATTGGCTGCCCCGCCTCAACGGCATCTTCGCGTTCGCGCTGTGGGATGCCGGGCGCGGGCACGTGCTGATCGCGCGCGATCCGCTCGGCGTGTGCCCGCTGTACTGGGGTCACGACGCCGACGGCCGGCTGTGGGTGGCTTCGGAGATGAAGGCGATCGCGCGCGTCTGCGACGACGTGGCGCCGTTCCCGCCCGGCCATGTGTACGACAGCGAACGCGGCGAGCCGGTGCGCTACTACCACCGGGCGTGGCGCGACTATGCGGCCACGCGCGGCGTGGAGGTTCCCGCGGACGAGCTGCGCGCGGCGTTCGAGGCCGCGGTGCATCGGCAGCTCATGAGCGACGTTCCGTACGGCGTGCTGCTCTCCGGCGGGCTCGATTCCTCGCTGGTCGCCGCCTGCGCCGCGCGCTTCGCCCGCCAGCGGATCGAGGACGACGACCGCAGCGAGGCCTGGTGGCCGCGCTTGCATTCCTTCGCCATCGGTCTGGAAGGCTCGCCTGACCTCGCCGCCGCGCAGACCGTCGCCGACGCGCTCGGCACCGTGCACCACGGCTTCCGCTTCACGCTGGAGGAGGGCATCGACGCGCTGCCGGAGGTCATCCGCCACATCGAGAGCTACGACGTCACCACCGTGCGCGCATCCACGCCGATGTTCCTGCTGGCGCGGCGAATCCGCGCGATGGGCGTGAAGATGGTGCTGTCGGGCGAGGGCAGCGACGAGATCTTCGGCGGCTACCTCTACTTCCACAAGGCACCGAGCGCGGAAGAGTTCCACGCCGAGACCGTGCGCAAGCTCGACGCCCTGCATCAGTACGACTGCCTGCGCGCCAACAAGGCGATGATGGCCTGGGGCGTGGAAGCGCGCGTGCCGTTCCTCGATCTCGAATTCCTCGATGTCGCCATGCGCATGGACGCGGCCCACAAGATGGTGCGCCCGGGCCGCATCGAGAAGGCGGTGCTGCGCGAGGCGTTCGCCGGCGCGCTGCCCGACGCCATCCTGTGGCGCCAGAAGGAGCAGTTCAGCGATGGCGTCGGCTACGGCTGGATCGACGGCCTGAAGGCGCACGCCGAGCGCGTCGTCAGCGATGCGGAGTTCGCGCAGGCCGCCGAGCGCTTCCCGATCAACCCGCCGCAGACCAAGGAGGCGTATCTGTATCGCGCGATCTTCGAGCGCTTCTATCCCGGCGACGCCTGCGCGCGCACGGTGCCGGGCGGCAAATCGATCGCCTGCTCGTCGCCGGCCGCGATCGCGTGGGATGCCGCGTTCGCGCAGCAGGCGGATCCGTCCGGACGCGCGGTGAAGGATGTGCACCACGCCGCGGCGTGAGCGGTCGCCGTGCGTATGCAGGCACGCACGCGCCGCGCTACGGCTGGCAGTCCACCGCGATCGAGGCGACGGTGTCGCCGGCTGCCGCGATCCGCAGCCAGCAGTACACCTCGGAACCGTAGTACTCATAAACGCGGCCGCCGGCGCGATCGGCGATCCGCGGCTCGCCGTAGAGCGTTCGCATGCGGTCGAGCGGGTCGCCGGGGCAGAGCCGTCGCGGCGTGCAGGCGCGCGGGCCGGTCGCGTGCAGGGCGGAGACCTCGTTTTCGCTGAAGCTCACCGTGAGCTCCGGGTACTCGTAACGCAGCGCGAGGCGGGCGGGATCGTCGATGACGCGATGAGGCTCGCCCAGCAGCGCGCGCACCCGCCCGGGCGGGTCGCCGACGGCGACGCCGGCGAGGGACAGCTCGCCGCCCGGAATCGGCGCGTCTTGCGCCCAGACGGCAGCGGGCAACAGCAGCGCGGTCAGCACGAGGATGCGCACGATCGTTCGGGGTCCGCACGTCGGCACGCCATCGTGCCGGCTGGCGCGTGACGGCGGGGGCAGCGCTGCGGGTGCGGGCCGCCGCGCCGCGCGCGGTCAGCGGCGCAGGCGATACACCACGGTGTCGAGCGCGGTCACCCCTTCCTCGACGAACTTCGGCTGCTGGTCGAGGATCGCGCGACGCTCGAGCACCTCGACCGCCCAGTCGCGGCCGTACAGGGCGCGCACTTCCGCTTCCGGCACGGTGAACGGCGGACCCTGCTTCTCGTGCGGCGGGTATTCGAGCGTGATCAGCAGGCCGGCGCAGCCGGCGGGCAGGCGCGCGTACAGCTCGTGCACGTAGCGCCGGCGCATGTCCGGCGGCAGCGCGATCAGCGCGGCGCGGTCGAACACGGCGGCGCAATCGTGCAGGGCGGCCTCGTCGAGCGCGAACGCGTCGCCGCAGATCAGCTCGACGCGATCGCTCCGGTAGTGGTGGCCATAGCGCGAGGCGGCGACGCTGCAGCGCAGCCCGTTCTCGTCGAAGAACTCCTCGACCGCGGCCCGCGACAGCTCCACGCCGAGCACCCGGTAGCCCTGGCTCGCCAGCCACAGCATGTCCAGCGACTTGCCCGCCAGCGGCACGAACACGCGCGCGCCCGGGGCGAGGCCGAGCGCGGGCCAGTGCTTGAGCATCAGCGGCGTCGGCCTGTCCTGGTGGAAGCCGATCTGCTTCTGCTGCCAGCGTTGCAGCCAGTAGTCGGGTTGCATGCGGCGCTTTCCTCGTGGCGGATGAGGCGGTGGACGGAGGGACGATGGCGACGAGGTCCGACACCCAACACGTAGCCCGGGTAAGCGAAGCGCACCCGGGGGACTGCGCACCCCGGACGCGGCCTGTGGCCTTATCCGGGCTACGACCGGCCCTCGCTTCGCGCTGCCGGTGCGGCCGCCATCATTCGGTGCCGAGCCCCTCGACCTTCTGCCACCCGCGCGGCAGCAGCCCGCCGCGGGTGGCGCGGGTGCCGAGGTAGGCGTCCAGGTCCTTCCACGCCAGCGTCATCGTGCGGCTGCCGGACTTCACCACCAGCGCGCCGCCGGGCGCGACCGCGGCGACCGCGACCACGCGCTCGGTGCCGAGCTTGGCCTTCGGGATCTCGATCAGCTTGTTGCCCTTGCCCTTGTCGAGCTCCGGCAGTTCGCTCACCGGGAACACCAGCAGGTGGCCGACGTTCGTCACCACCGCGAGGCGGTCCTGTTCGAGGTCGCCCACCGGCGCCGGCTGCAGCACGCGCGCGCCGGGCGTGAGCGAGAGCATCGCCTTGCCGGCCTTCTGGCGGCCGAGCAGGTTCTCGAAGCGGGTGACGAAGCCGTAGCCGTGCGAGCTCGCCAGCACGAAACGCTGCTCGCCCTCGCCGCTGGCCAGGGCCTGGAACGACGCGCCCGCGGCCGGGGTGAAGCGGCCGGTGAGCGGTTCGCCGTTGCCGCGCGCGGACGGCAGGGTGTGCACGAACGTCGAGTACGCGCGCCCGGTGGAATCGAGGAAGGCCACCTGGTGCGTGCTGCGCGTGCGCACCGCCGCCAGCAGCGCATCGCCCTCGCGATAGTTGAGCGCGGCGGCATCGACGTCGTGGCCCTTGGCCGCGCGTACCCAGCCCTTCTCGCTCAGCACGACGGTCATCGGTTCGCTGGCGACCAGTTCGGTCTCCGACAGCGCCTGCGCCGCCTCGCGCGCCACCAGCGGCGAGCGGCGCGCATCGCCGAACTTCTTCGCATCCGCCAGCAGTTCGTCCTTCACCAGCTTCTTCAGCTTGGCGCGGCTGGCGAGGATGGCGGTGATCTTCTCGTGCTCGGCCTTGAGCTCGGCCTCCTCGCCGCGGATCTTCATCTCCTCCAGGCGCGCGAGCTGGCGCAGCTTGGTCTCGAGGATGTAGTCGGCCTGGTCCTCGCTGAGGGCGAAGCGCGCCATCAGCACCGGCCTGGGCTCGTCCTCGGCGCGGATGATGCGAATCACCTCATCGAGGTTCAGATACGCGATCAGCAGGCCTTCCAGCAGATGCAGACGGCGCTCGACCTTTTCCTGCCGGTGCTTGAGCCGGCGCGTGACGGTGTCCAGCCGGAACGTCAGCCACTCCGACAGCAGCGCCTTGAGCGGCTTCACCTGCGGCCGGCCGTCCAGGCCGATCACGTTGAAGTTGATGCGGTAGCTGCGTTCCAGATCGGTGGTGGCGAACAGGTGGCCCATCAGTTGCTCGGCATCGACGCGGCTGCTGCGCGGCACCAGCACGATGCGGATCGGATTGGCGTGGTCGGATTCGTCGCGGATGTCCTCCAGCCACGGCAGCTTCTTGGCGCGCATCTGCTGCGCGATCTGCTCGATCACCTTGCTCGGCGAGACCTGGTAGGGCAGCGCGGTCACCACCAGGTTGCCGTGCTCCTTCGTCCAGGTGGCGCGGCAGCGCACGCTGCCGGTGCCGGTCTCGTACATCTCCACCAGCTCGTGCGCGGGGGTGATGATCTCGGCGGTGGTCGGGAAGTCCGGGCCGCGGATGTGCTCGCACAGGTCGCGCACGGTGGCGTCGGGGTCGTCGAGCAGGCGCACGCAGGCGCTCACGACCTCGTTGAGGTTGTGCGGCGGGATGTCGGTCGCCATGCCGACCGCGATGCCGGTGGTGCCGTTGAGCAGCAGGTGCGGCAGGCGCGCGGGCAGCCAGCTCGGCTCCTCGAGTGTGCCGTCGAAGTTGGGCGTCCAGTCGACCGTGCCCTGGCCGAGCTCGCCGAGCAGCACCTCGGCGATCGGCGTCAGCTTGGCCTCGGTGTAGCGCATCGCCGCGAACGACTTCGGATCGTCCGGCGAGCCGAAATTGCCCTGGCCCTCGATCAGCGGATAGCGGTAGGAGAACGGCTGCGCCATCAGCACCAGCGCCTCGTAGCAGGCCGAGTCGCCGTGCGGGTGGTATTTGCCGATCACGTCGCCGACCGTGCGCGCGGCCTTCTTCGGCTTGGCCGCCGCATTCAGCCCCAGCTCGCTCATCGAGTAGATGATCCGCCGCTGCACCGGCTTGAGGCCGTCGCCGAGGAACGGCAGCGCGCGGTCGAGCACCACGTACATCGAGTAGTCCAGATACGCGCGCTCGGCGTACTCGCGCAGCGGGATCTGCTCGAAGCCGTGGAAGGCGGGGCGAACGGATTCGGTCATGCCAAAGGCCCGGAAGACGGCGGAGCCGGCGATTCTATCGGCCGCTTCGCGCCAGGTGCCGTGCCGGATCGGCGGCCCTGCGCACGGCCGGGCCGCCCGCACGGGAACCTGACCGGCACCGCCGCGACGGCGTTGACAACGCCGCCGCCGCACCGCATCATGCGCGCCCTCGCACCGCTCGCGGTGCGGCCGCAACCAGGCCCAGGTGGCGGAATTGGTAGACGCACTAGTTTCAGGTACTAGCGGGTAAAACCGTGGAGGTTCGAGTCCTCTCCTGGGCACCACGATTCAGACGCGCTCCGTGACGGAGCGCTCCCGGAAACCCGCGCATGGCGCGGGTTTCTTGTTTCCGGAGCCCCCTGCGTCCTTTCAACCCGCGGCAGGGTTCTTCAGGTCGGTAAAGGCGGGCGCCGTCCTGGCGGCCCGGGCTACCGTCTGATCGGGCGGGATCGGGCCTCAGGGCGCATGCCCGGCGCGCCGCTGCCGCATCACGCGGCCCAGCACCTGCGACAGCTCCTCGACGGTGAACGGCTTGCGCAGCAGCGGCCAGCGCAGCTCGCCGCCGGCGGCGAGGGTGTGGCTGTAGCCCGTGGCCAGCACCACCGCCAGCTCGGGGTGGCGCCGCTCGACCTCGCGCGCGAACTCCAGTCCGTCCATGCGGCCGGGCATGACGATGTCGGACAGCACCACGTCGAACGCCGCGTCGGCGGCCAGGCGCTCGAGCGCGGCCAGCGGGCACTCGAGCCATTCGACCTCGCAGCCGAGGTCTTCCAGCACGTGGCTGATCGACTCGCCGACCTGGCGGTTGTCCTCCACCAGCAGGACGCGGCCCGGCTGCGCGCTTCCGGCGATGCGCGCGGTGCCGGCCTCGGGCGTCGGCTCGCGCGCGTCGCGTTCCGACTTCGGCAGGTACAGGGTGAACGCGCTCCCATCGCCGAGGCGGCTTTCCACCACGACCTCGCCGCCGGACTGTTTGACGAAGCCGTAGACCTGGCTGAGGCCCAGCCCGGTGCCGCGGCCGACCTCCTTGGTGGTGTAGAACGGTTCGAAGATGCGCGGCAGCACGGCCTCGGGGATGCCGCAGCCGGTGTCGGCGACGCGCACGGCGACGAACGGCCCGCGGCGCGGCCCATCCGCACCCGGCAGCAGGTCGACCGGCTCCACCTGGATGCGCAGGGTGCCCTTGCCGTCCATCGCATCGCGCGCGTTGACCGCAAGGTTCAGCAGCGCGGTGTCGAACTGGTTGGGATCGGCTTCGACGCAGCAGGTGTCCTCGGCCACCTGGACGTCGAGCACCACGCGCGAGCCGACCGTCGCCTGGAGCAGATCGAGCGAGCTGCGTACCCGCTCGCCGGCGTCGAACACCTCCGGCTGCAGCGGCTGGCGGCGGGCGAAGGCGAGCAGTTGGCTGGTGAGCTTGGCCGCGCGGTCGACGGTCTCGCGGATCGCGTCGAGGTAGCGCGCGCGCCGCTCCGGCGCCAGATCGTGCTGGCGCAGCAGGTACAGCGATGAGCGGATCACGGTCAGCAGGTTGTTGAAGTCGTGCGCGACGCCGCCGGTGAGCTGGCCGATCGCCTCCAGTTTCTGGCTCTGGCGCAGCGCCTCCTCGGTCCGCGCGCGCACCGCCACTTCCTGCTGCACCCGCTGCTCCAGCGTCTCGTTGAGCTCGCGCAGCTCCTGCTCGTAGCGTTTGCGCTCGGTGATGTCGGCGACCACGCCGACGAAGCGCACCGCGCGCCGCCGCTCGCCATCGCCCTCGGCGATCGCCCGGCCCTTGGCCGCGACCCACCGCTGCCGGCCGTCCTGCAAACCGACGACGCGATACTCGACGTCGAAACCCTCGTCGTCGCCCGCGCCGAGCGTGCGCTTCACCAATGCGTCGACGCGCTCGCGGTCGTCCGGATGCAGGCTGCGCAGGAACAGGTCGTAATCGACCGCGGCCTCGGGCGGCAGGCCGTACAGCGTCTTGGCGCGGGCGTCCCAGACCAGTTCGCCGGTCAGCGGGTTGTAGTCCCAGGTGCCGATCGCGGCCGCTTCGGTGGCCAGGCGCAGCCGCGCTTCCGAATCGCGCAGCCGCATTTCGATCTCGCGCCGCTCGTCGATGTCGATCACCGAGCCGATGAAGCCGAGGAAGCGGCCGTCGTCGCCGAAGCGCGGCGCGGCGCTGTCGATCACCCAGCGGTAGCGGCCGTCGGCGCGGCGCAGGCGGTACTCGACGCGGAAGCCGCGCTGCTGCCGGTTGGCGTCGAGGAAGTGGCGTTCGGCCTCGCCGCGGTCGTCCGGATGCACCGCATCCAGCCAGCCGAGCCCGTGGCCCTCGCCGCCGGACTGGCCGGTGAAGCGGTACCACTGCCGGTTGAGGTAGGTGCAGCGTCCGTCCGCATCGGTGAGCCACATCATCACCGGCGCGTGGTCGGCCATGTTGCGGAAGCGCGCCTCGCTCTCGCGCAGCGCGCTTTCGGCGCGCAGGCGGTCGGTGATGTCGACGAAGGTGCAGATGGCGCCGCGCACATGGCCGTCGATCACGATCGGGCTGGCGCGATATTCGACCGGAAAGGCGCGGCCGTCGCGGGTGTGGAAGAGTTCCCCGATCACGTGCGCCGGCGTGCCATCCACCGCGCAGCGCGAGATCGGACAGTCGCGATGGTGGTATGGCGTGCCGTCGGCGTGCGTGTGGTGGATGAGGTAATGCAGGTGGCGGCCGATCACCTGCTGTTCGTCGTCGAAACCGAGCATGCGCAGGAAGGCGGCGTTGCACAGCGTGGTGCGACCGTCCTCGTCGATCGCGTAGAAGCCTTCGTCGGCGGCGTCGATCAGCTTGCGCAGCCAGGCGCGGCTTTCGGCCAGCGCCTGCTCGGCGGCCTTGCGCTGGCTCAGGTCGAGCATGGCGCCGATCATGCGCACGCCGCGGCCGCTCTCGTCGCGCAGCACGTAGCCGCGGTCGAGCACGTCCGCCCAGGTGCCGTCGCCGCGGCGGAAGCGGTACTCGGCCGACCAGTGCGAACCGCCGCCCTCGATCACCGCGAACAGCGACTGGTTCACGGCGTCGCGGTCCTCCGGATGCAACTGCTCGGACCACCATTCCACGCCCGGCGGCACGTGCGCCGGATCGTGCCCGAACGCGGTCAGCAGCGATTCGTTCCAGAGGATGTGGTCGTGCACGAGGTCCCAGTCCCACACCGTGTCCTGGGTGGCGCGCAGCACCAGGCTCAGGCGCTCGAGGGTTTCGTGCAGTTGGCGCTCGCGCGCCTTCTCTCCGGCGATGTTGCGGACCTCGATGATGGTGCCTTGCGGCTGGCCATCCACCAGGATCGGCGATGCGGTGAACGCGACCGGGTAGAAGCTGCCGTCGCGATGCACGAACACTTCCTCGCCCTGCATCTGCGCGCGCTCGGGGAAGGCGCGGTCGATCGGGCATTCCGCCAGCGGGTAGGGGCGGCCGTCGGGGCGGGTGTGGTGCACGACGTCGTGCAGCGGGCGTCCGCGCGTCTCCTCCAGGCTGTAGCCGGTGAGCGTCTCCGCGGCCTGGTTCATGTAGACGCACTGCTGGCGTTCGTCCATCTGGAAGATCGCCATCGTCGTGTTGTTGAGGATGGCGTCCAGCCGGCGCGTGGCGTCCGCGAGCGCCTGTTCGTGCCGCTTCGATTCGGTGAGGTCCAGCCCGATGCCGACGAAGCCGGCGAACATCCCCTGCGCGTCGTGGCGGGGAAGCGCCTCGCAGCGGAGCCAGCGCTCGCCCCCGTCGGTGCGTACGCGGAACTCGATCCGCAACGGCTGCCGGTCGCGCCGCGCGCGCTCGCTGCACTGGGTGAGGCACTGCAGATCCTCCGGGCGCCCCACCTCGCGCCAGCGCGCCTCGAACAGCGTGCCGACGCCGCCGAACAGCCGCTGATAGCGCCAGTTGGCGAATTCCACCCGGCCCTCGGCATCGGAGATCCACATCAGCGCGAGCGTGTTGTCCGCCATCAGGCGAAGCTGCTCCTCGCTGGCGCGCAGCCGCTCCGCCGCGCTGCGGCGCTCGGTGATGTCGGAGAACGCGACCGCGATGCCGCCGTCGGGCAGCGGCGCGGCGCGCATCTCCACGAAGCGTTCGGGCCGCGCCATCGAGCGGGTCTCGAAGGAGATCGGCACGCGGTCGCGGAGGACGCGGCGGTAGGCGCATTCGAACATGCTGCCGCGCGCTTCCGGGAACGCGTCCAGCAATCGCTGGCCGATCACGTCCTCGCGGCGGCGACCGAAGAAGCGCTCGGCGCTGGCGTTGAAGACGGTGAAGCGCCAGTCGGCGTCGAGCGCGTAGAAGCCGTCGGAGACGCTGTCCAGCAGGACGTGGAGGTCGGCCCCGCCGCCCGCCGCCCGCTGCGCCTCGTAGTCGCCCACCGCGATGCCCCCTTGCCGATACGGAAACCTTCCGTCGCCCTGCCCGCTTGCGCGCGGCGCGGTGGCGAGACGTTGAAGCTTTCATGGTAGCCCCGTGAAGAGGCCATCAAGCCGGCCACGACGCCGGGTCGATGCCGCTGTGCGAGGATGGCGGCCATGAGGAAGAAGACCACAGACAAGCGCGGCGACGGCCGCTCCCCCCGCACCCCGAAGAACACCGGCGCCGAAAGCGGCGCCCGGCGCGGCCGCGCTTCCGGCGCCGCCCGTCGTCCCCCGTGGATGCCCGAGCCGCCGGCGCGCGAACCGCGCCGCAGCGCGTCCGGCGCGCGCGCACGTGCCGGCGTCCAGGATCCGTTCGCCGAGCGCGAGGCGCTGCGGTACGAGAACCCGATCCCCAGCCGCGAAGCGATCCTGCAACTGCTCGAGGACGCCGACGGCCCGATGCCGGCCGAGGCGATCGCCAGCGCGCTCGATCTCGGCGCGCCCGACCGCTTCGAGGCGCTCGGCAAGCGGCTGGCGGCGATGCTGCGCGACGGCCAGTTGCTGCAGAACCGCAAGGGCGCGTTCGCGCCGGCGCGGCGGCTGGATCTGATTCCGGGCGTCGTGGTCGCCAATCCGGAAGGGTTCGGTTTTCTCAAGCCGGACGGGGGCGGCGAGGACCTGTTCCTGCCGCCGTACGAGATGCGCAAGGCGATGCACGGCGACCGCGTGCTGGCCAGCGTCACCGGCCTGGACCGGCGCGGCCGCCGCGAGGGCGCGATCGTCGAGGTGCTGGAGCGCCGCCTCAACCGGCTGATCGGCCGCTACGTCATCGAGGCCGGCATCGGCTACGTTTGCCCCGACGACCGCCGCATCCAGCGCAACGTGCTGATTCCGCCGAACGCGCGCGGCGAGGCCGAGCACGGCCAGCTCGTGGTGTGCGAGATCACCCAGGCGCCGGACACCCGCCGTCCGCCGATCGGGCGCGTGCTGACGGTGCTGGGCGACCGCCTCACGCCCTCGCTGGTGGTGCAGGCGGCGATCCACGGCCACGAGCTGCCGCACGAATTCCCCGACGCGGTGCTGCGCGAGGCGGCGGCGATCCCGGTCGAGGTCGAGCCCGACGTCGCCGCCAGCCGCGTGGACCTGCGCGAGCTGCCGCTGGTCACGATCGACGGCGAGGACGCCAAGGATTTCGACGACGCCGTCTATTGCGAGCCGAACCGCAACGGGTTCCGTCTGGTGGTGGCGATCGCCGACGTCTCGCATTACGTGCGGCCGGGCAGCGCGCTCGACGACGAGGCGCAGCGGCGCGCGACCTCGGTGTACTTCCCCGGCTTCGTCGTGCCGATGCTGCCGGAGACGCTCTCCAACGGCATCTGCTCGCTCAAGCCCAAGGTCGACCGCCTGTGCTTCGTCTGCGACATGCAGATCGACCGCAGCGGCAACGTGCGCGGCTCGAAGTTCTACGAGGCGGTGATGCACTCGCACGCGCGTCTGACCTACACCCAGGTCTGGAACGCGATCGGCGAGGACGTCACCGACGAGGCGCGGGCGCAGGCGCGCGCGGCGATCGGCCCGCTGCTGCCGCAGATCCGCAACCTGCACCGGCTCTACGAGGTGCTGGCGAAGGCGCGCCAGCGCCGCGGCGCGATCGAGTTCGAGACCAGCGAGGTGCGCTTCGTGCTCGGCCCGAAGGGCGAGGTGGTGCAGGCCGGCATGCTGGTGCGCAACGACGCGCACAAGCTGATCGAGGAATGCATGATCGCCGCCAACGTGGAGGCGGCGAAGTTCCTGCTCGCGCACGAAGTGCCGGCGCCTTACCGCATCCACGAACGTCCGCCGGAGGACAAGTACGCCGATCTGCTCGAGTTCCTCAAGGAGTTCAAACTGCGCATGCCGCCGTGGCCGCAGGTCGAGCCGCGCGATTTCACCCAGTTGCTGCAGAAGGTGCGCGAGCGCGCCGACTCGGCCCTGCTGGAATCGGTGCTGCTGCGCAGCCAGTCGCTGGCGGTGTATTCGACCGAGAACGTCGGCCACTTCGGCCTGGCGCTGGAAGCCTACGCGCACTTCACTTCGCCGATCCGCCGCTATCCCGACCTGCTGGTGCATCGCGCCATCAAGCATGCGCTTGGCGGTGAGCGGCCCGAGCGCTTCCGCTATTCGCCGCACGACATGGCCGCGCTCGCGCTGCAGTGCTCCGACCGCGAACGCCGCGCCGACGAGGCCGAGCGCGAGGTCGACGAGCGCTACCGCGCCGCGTGGATGGAACAGCACGTCGGCGGCGAGTTCGAAGGCGTGATCTCGGGCGTCACCAGCTTCGGGCTGTTCGTCGAGCTCGCCGAGTCGAAGGTCAACGGCCTGGTGCACGTCACCCAGTTGCCGAACGACTACTATCACTTCGATCCGATCCGCAAGACGCTGACCGGCGAACGCCGCGGCCGCGAGTTCCGCCTCGGCGACCGCGTGCGCGTGCTGGTGCTGAAGGCCAGCGTGGAGGACCGCCGGATCGATTTCCGGCTGGTCGAAGAGCGCGCCGCGCCGCCACCGCCCGCGCGCGGGCAGCCCAAGCGCAAGACCAAGCAGCCGTATCGCTGAGCGCGGCAGCCCTCCTCCAGCGGAGAGGGCGCTCCTCCGTCGCCCCGGCGAAAGCCGGGGCCCATGGTCCGCTTCTCGCCCTTCAACCTGGGTCCCGGCTTTCGCCGGGACGACGAGCGTGGGGCAGCGGCGCCTTGGCGCCCGCGGCGCTCCGCGTCGCACCCCGTCACGCCCGCTTGCTCGCGCAGGCGACCAGGGGCAGGAGCTGAAAGCCCCTCTCCCTCCGGGAGAGGGGTTGGGGTGAGGGCCGGCGAAGTGGCGACGCTGAAGCTGCGCAGGGATCTCGCGCAGCACACTCCACAACGCTCGGTACGGCGTTCCCCGTTCCCGCCGCCCCGTCCCCAGCTCCACCCCACAACCCGGCGATAATCGCTTCCCCCTCGATACGCTCTCTCCCATGACCCAGAAACAATGGATCGCCGGCATCAACGCCGTCGCCGCCGCGATCGCCAACGACGCCGAGCACGTGCGCGAGGTGCTGCTCGAGGCGGGCGCGAAGAATCCGCGGCTGGCCGAAATCGAAAGCGCCGCGCGGCGTGCCGGCATCGAAGTGCGCCGCGTGCCGCAGCAGGCGCTCGACGGCGTGGCCGGCGGTCTGCGTCACCAGGGCGCTGCCGCGCGTTACGCGGCCGCGCGCACCTGGGGCGAGCACGAACTGCCCGCGCTGGTGGAAGCGGCCGAGGGCCGCGCGCTGATCCTGGTGCTCGACGGCGTGCAGGACCCGCACAACCTCGGCGCCTGCCTGCGCAGCGCCGCGGCGGCGGGGGCGACCGCGGTCGTCATTCCCAAGGACAAGGCGGTGCAGATCAACGCCACGGTGCGCAAGACCTCGGCCGGCGCCGCCGACCGCGTGCCGGTGATCGCCGTCACCAACCTCGCGCGCGCGCTGCGCGACCTCAAGCAGCTCGGCGTCTGGCTGTACGGGCTGGCGGGCGAAGCCGCCGAATCGTTCTACGGCCTCGACCTGCGCGGCAACGTCGCCCTGGTGCTGGGCGGCGAGGCCGAAGGGCTGCGCCGGCTCACGCGGGAGACCTGCGACGCGCTGGTGCGCATCCCGATGCCCGGCGCGGACGCCGCGCATGGGGTGGAGAGCCTCAACGTCTCGGTGGCCGCGGGCGTGACCCTGTTCGAAGCGGTGCGACAGCGCGGCGCATGAACGTCACCTGGTACGACGCACTGGGGCTGTTCGGTGTCGGCCTGATCCTTGCGGCCTACTTCGCCCTGCAGGCCGGTCGCGCGCAGGCCCACGGCCTCGGCTACCAGCTCGCCAACCTGATCGGCGCGGCGCTGGTGCTGCTGTCGCTGATGTTCGAGTTCAACCTGTCGGCGTTCGTGATCGAGAGCGCCTGGGTGCTGATCAGCCTCTACGGCATCGTCAAGGCGCGCCGCGAGCGCCGCACGCCGCGCTCGTGACTCGTCGCCCCGGCGAAAGCGGGGGCCCATTCTGCTTCTCGGTCGCCGGACATGGATACCGGCTTCGCCGGTATGACGAAGGCGTTTCCGCGGGATGAGGGCTCACGTCGAACCGCCGTCCGCCGCATGCGGTCGCGGCCACGCATTGACGATCTTGCAGAACAGCGCCGCCGTCTTCTCGGCGTCGTAGACCGCCGAATGCGCCTCTTCGCCGCGCCATTCGAGGCCGGCGGCGTGCATCGCGCGGCCCAGCACCGTCTGCCCGTAGGCCACGCCCGCCAGCGTCACCGTGTCGAACACGCTGAACGGATGGAACGGATTGCGCTTGTGGCCGCAGCGCGCGACCGCGGCGTTGAGGAAGTTGAGGTCGAAGTGCGCGTTGTGTCCGACCAGGATCGCGCGCTGGCATCCATGCCGCTTCATCGCCTCGCGCACCGGCCCGAACACACGGTCCAGCGCGGCGCGCTCGGGCACGGCGTCGCGGAACGGATGGTCGAGGATGATGCCGGTGACTTCCAGCGACTTCGGATCGATCTCGGTGCCCGGCGCGGGCACCACATGGGTGCTGGTGGTCGGGCCGGGCACCAGCCGGCCGTCGGCGTCGACGTCGATCGGCACCGCCGCGATCTCCAGCAGCGCATGCCGGTTCCAGTCGAAGCCGCCGGTTTCCACGTCCACCACCACCGGCAGGTAGCCGCGGAAGCGCGTGGCCAGCGGCGAGGGAGCGGGAACGGAAGCGGCGGCGTGCGTGCTCGGTGCGGGCATTTCCATCGCCGCAAGCCTAGCAGAGCGGGTGTCCGGCCCGGCGCCGCACGCACGCGCCGTTGTTCCCGATGCGGGAGGCGGCGCACGTCCTCAGCGGGCGACCGGATTGGCGCCGAGCAGCACGCCCGCGCGCAGGAGCTGGCCCAGCAGCGCGGCGCCTTCGGCCAGGAAGGCGTCCGCGTCCGCCGCGCCGGCTTCCGCGGCCAGCGCCAGCAGGTGTTCGCGGCCGCCGAGTGCGGGCGCTTCCGCAAGGCGCTGCAGCAGCCGGAAGGTGAGCGGCGTGAGTTCGGAGAAGCGCACCTCGCCGTCGGCCTCGCGCCGCGCCATCAGCAGCGTCGGTTGCGCGGGCGGCGTCGCAGGCTGCCAGCCGGGACCGATGCGGTGAACCGGCCAACGGTAGGCCAGCGGCCAGGCCAGCGGCGACAGCACCGGCGCGTGCTCCAGCAGCGCCGCCTCGTCGTGCATCGCGCAGCGCAGGTCGGCCTCGTCCACCTCGGCGATCTGCAGCGCCAATTCCACCCACTCGTAATGCGCAAGCTCGACGAGGAACGGGGCGACGTCGTCGCGCTGTGCGAGGAACCGCTGGAACTCGCGCGCGATCTCGGTGAACAACGGCGTCTGCGCGCGGTGATCGCGCAGGAAGGCGCGCACCAGCGCGTGCCAGGCCGCGTCGTCGTGCAGCGCACGGATCACCGGGAAGTTGCCGGCGAGCAGGCCCTCGACGTTGCGGAACACCAGATCGCGATAGACCGCGACGCGGCGCTCTTCGAGCGCGGCTGGCGCGGGCACGCCGTCGGGATCGCGCAGATGGCGGGTCAGCTCGAACTGCTGCGCCCGCAGGCGCGCGGGCGCGTCAGCCATGGGCACGGCGCAGCTCCGGCACCGCCGCGCCCATCACCCGGCGCACGGTGGACAGCTCGTCCGCCAGCGCGGCGTAGGGCGGGATGTTGAAGTCGCGCTCCAGCAGGGTCGGGCGCGGGCCGAAGCGGCGGTAGACCTCGCCGAGCAGGTCCCACACCGCGTCCTTCACCGGCGCGCCGTGGGTGTCGATCTTGAGGTCGTCGGCCTCGTCGTAATGGCCGGCGACGTGCAGGTAGGCGATGCGCTCGGCGGGCAGGGCGGCAAGGAACCCGCGCGCGTCGTAGCGATGGTTGATCGCGTTGACGTACACGTTGTTGACGTCCAGCAGCAGGTCGCAGTCGGCTTCCGCAAGGACCGCGTTGATGAACTCGATCTCGGTCATCTGCTGGTGCGGCGCGGCGTAGTACGAGGCGTTCTCCACCGCGATGCGACGGCCGAGGATGTCCTGCGTGCGGCGGATGCGGGCGGCGACGTGATGGACCGCCTCTTCGGTGAACGGGATCGGCAGCAGGTCGTAGAGCTGGCCGTCGTCGCTGCAGTAGCTCAGGTGTTCGCTGTAGAGCAGCGCGCGGTGCGCATCGAGGAAGCGGCGCACGCGGATCAGGAAGGTCTCGTCGAGCGGCGCGGTGCCGCCGAGCGAAAGCGACAGGCCGTGGCAGACCAGCGGATGGCGTGCGCTCAGTTCGGCGAGCGCCTCGCCGTAGCGGCCGCCCACGCCGATCCAGTTCTCGGGCGCGCATTCGAGGAAGTCGAAGTCGCCCGGCGGCGCCGACCGCAGCGCGCCCAGCAGGGCGCGCCGCAGCCCGAGCCCGACCGCGTCCGCACGCAGCGGACGCGGCTCGACGGTGCCGCTGTCAGACGGCGCCACCGCACTTGCCTTCGCCGCACTTGCCCTCGTGCGCGGCCTTGTCCTTCGCCTGGCCGTCGGCCTTGCCGGCGCCGCATTTGCCTTCGCCGCACTTGCCTTCACCGCACTTGCCCTCCTGGCCGGCCTTGGCGGCGCCGCATTTGCCCTCGCCGCACTTGCCCTCGCCGCACTTGCCCTCGCCGCATTTGCCTTCGTGCGCGGCCTTCATCTCGGCGGCGCTGATGAAGCCGTCCTTGTCGGTGTCGTACTTCGCGAAGCGGCTGCCGTCGCCGCCGTGCGCCGCCGCGAACTCGGCCGGCGAGATGCGCCCATCCTTGTCGGTGTCGACCTGCGCCAGCGTGTGGTGGCCGCCCTTGCCGCCGCACTTGCCTTCGCCGCACTTGCCTTCGGCCACGGCATGGGCGCCGACCATGTAGCCCTGCGCCAGGTCGTGGATGGCGAACGCGGAACCGGACAGGCTCAGACCGCCGGCCAGCACGGCGCCGACGGCGAGGGCGAGGGTGGGATGCTGCTTGGACATGCGATCTCTCCTGGTGGACGCCGGGGCACCCGGCACGGTGAACGCGGCGAGTGTAGCGCCGGTGGGCGTGCCGGCCGCTCGACGCCGCGGCGGCCGGACGGTTCCCGTCCAGCTTCCGCCCCGCGGGCCACGCGCGCATGGGCCGTTCGTCCCTGTTTCGGGCGGGGACGGCGGACATTGCCGGTGTGCGTCGCGGAACGACGCCCGGACCCGGCCGGCGGCCTCAGGGCGCGACGGTGCTGCTGGTGGCGTCGCGCTTCTCGCGCGGCGGCAGCGCCTCGTCGCCCTTCACCAGGAACCAGACGTTCTCGGCGATGTTGGTGGCATGGTCGCCGATGCGCTCGATGTTCTTGGCCATGAACATGACGTGCGTGCAGCCGGTGATCGAGCGCGGATCTTCCATCATGTACGTCAGCAGCTCGCGGAACAGTCCGGTGTAGGCCGCATCGACCTCCGCATCGCGCGCGCGCACCCGTTTCGCCAGTTCGACGTCGCTGTCGCGGTAGGCCGCCATGACGTCGCGCATCTGCTGCGCCGCCAGCATGCCCAGCGCATGCAGCCCGGCGATCTGCGGCAGCGGAGGCGCCAGGTTGAGCGCGATCGAGCGCTTGGCGACGTTCGCCGCGTAGTCGCCGACGCGCTCGATGTCCGATGCGATGCGGATCGCGGCGAGGATCTCGCGCAGGTCGCGCGCGAGCGGGCCGCGCAGCGCGAGCTTCATGACGTCGTGGCTGACCTCGTGCTCGAGCGCGTCGATCGCCTCGTCGTTGGCGATGATGCGCTCGGCGGCCTTGTCGTCGCGCCGCTGCAGCACGTCGAGCGCGGCCTCGAGCTGCGCGATCGCCATCTCGCCCATGCGAAGGGTTTCGTTGAGCAGGCGGCGCTGCTCTTCGTCGAAGCTTTTGACGATGTGGTCGTGCATGGCAGCGGGAATCGGGAATGGGGAATGGGGAGTCGTTCACAGCGAGTAGGAAGCGGGGGTGAGAGCGGGATCGGCACGTCGCTGTAGCTCGTCGTGCCGATTCCCGATTCTCCATTCCCGATTCCCGGCTTTCATCACCCGAACCGCCCGGTGATGTAGTCCTCGGTCTGCTGCCTGGTCGGCCTGGAGAAGATCATCTCGGTCGGGCCGTGCTCGATCAGATCACCGAGATACATGAACGCGGTGTAGTCGGACACGCGCGCGGCCTGCTGCATGTTGTGGGTGACGATCACGATCGTGTAGTCGAGCTTCAGCTCCTCGATCAGTTGCTCGATGCGGCTGGTGGAGATCGGATCGAGCGCCGAGGTCGGCTCGTCGAGCAGCAGCACGTCGGGCCGCAGCGCCACCGCGCGGGCGATGCACAGCCGCTGCTGCTGGCCGCCGGACAGGCCGAGCGCGCTCTGCCTGAGCTTGTCCTTCACCTCGTCCCACAGCGCGGCCTGGCGCAGCGCCTGTTCCACCCGCTCGTCCATGCGCGCCTTCGGCAGGCGCTCGTGGTGACGGATGCCGTAGGCGATGTTCTCGTAGATCGTCATCGGGAACGGCACCGGCTTCTGGAACACCATGCCGACCTTGCTGCGCAGGCGGTTCATCGGGTACTTCGGATCGAGGATGTTCTCGCCGTCCAGCAGCACCCGACCGCGCGCTTCCAGCTTCGGATAGAGCGCGTAGATGCGGTTGAACACGCGCAACAGCGTCGACTTGCCGCACCCGGACGGGCCGATCAGCGCGGTGACGCGCTTCTCGGGGATGTCGAGGTCGATCGACTTCAGGGCGTGGAACCGGTCGTAGTAGAAGTCCAGACCGCGCGCCGCGATCTTGACCGGCGCCGCGCCGGCGGCGGGCGCGCGCTCGGGCGTGGCGAGAGGGAGGCGGGCGTCGTTCATGGCCGGATTCCGGACGGCAGCGGGGTGGGCGAGGTCAGTCATGGGTGATCTTGTTGCGCAGCAGGATCGCGCGGGCCAGCAGGCTGACCGCGAGCACGAACAGGGTCAGCACGAGCGCCCCGGCCCAGGCGATCCGCTCCCAGTTCTCGTACGCGCTGCCGGCGAATTTGTACATGACCAGCGGCACCGCCGACATCGCGCCGGTGACGTCGGTGGTCCAGAACTCGTTGCCGAACGCGGTGAACAGCAGCGGCGCGGTCTCGCCGGAGATGCGCGCCAGCGCGAGCAGCACGCCGGTGACGATGCCCGGCAGCGCCGAGCGGTACAGCACCTGCATCACCACCTTCCATTGCGGCACGCCCAGCGAGAGCGCCGCCTCGCGCATCTGCGTGGGCACCAGCCGCAGCATCTCGTCGGTCGTGCGCACGACCACCGGCAGCACGATGAAGGCAAGCGCCACCGCGCCGGCCAGCGCCGAGAACTGCTTCTGCGGCGAGGCGATCACCGCCGACACCATCGCATACACGAACAGCCCGAGCACGATCGAAGGCGCGGACAGCAGGATGTCGTTGACGAACCGGATCGCCGTGCCGAGCCTGCGCGCACTGCCGAACTCGGCGAGCCAGGTGCCCGCGGCGATGCCCAGCGGCGTGCCGATCAGCACGCCGAGCGCGCACATCACGATGCTGCCGAAGAAGGCGTTGCGCAGGCCGCCTTCCTCGAGCGGCGGCGGCTGGTCGCGCACGAACAGATCGGCGTCGATGCCGGCGATGCCCTTGGACACCAGCGTCCACAGGATCCAGCCGAGAAAGGCCAGGCCGAACAGCGCGGCCAGGCACGCCAGCCCGACCGCGACGGCGTTCTTCAGCCGGCGCCGGCGATGCAGCGCGTCGGCGGTGCGCCAGTGGGCGGCGTCGGTGGCGGCCGTCACAGCCCCTCCTTCTTCGAAAGCTTCATCAGCATCAGGCGCGCGGCGGCCAGCACCACGAAGGTGACGATGAACAGCACGAAGCCCAGCAGGAGCAGCGCCGCGCGGTACTCCTCGGTCGCCTCGCCGAAGTCGTTGGCGATCAGCGCGGCGATGGTGGTGCTCGGCTCAAGCAGCGAGCGGGTGAACTGCACGCTGTTGCCGATCACGAACGCCACCGCCATGGTCTCGCCGAGCGCGCGCCCCAGGCCGAGGAAGATGCCGCCGATCACCGCCGAGCGGGTGTACGGCAGCACGATGTCCCAGGTGACTTCCCACCGCGTCGAGCCGAGCGCGTAGGCCGACTCCTTCAGCCGCGACGGCACGGTCAGGAACACCTCGCGCATCACCGACGAGATGAACGGGATCACCATGATCGACAGCACGATGCCGGAGGTGAGCATGCCGGCGCCGATCGGCGGGCCCTGGAACAGCGGCCCGACCAGCGGCCAGCCGGCGGCGTGTTCGTTGAGCCACGGGATGACCGATTCGCGCATCACCGGCATGAGCACGAAGAAGCCCCACATGCCGTAGATGATCGAAGGAATGCCGGCCAGCAGCTCGATCGCGGTGCTCACCGGCCCGCGCAGCCAGCGCGGCGCGACTTCGGTCAGGAAGAAGGCGATGCCGAAACTCACCGGCACCGCGATCAGCATGGCGATCAGCGCGGTGACGATCGTGCCGTAGATCGGCACCAGCGCGCCGTAACGGTTCTCGACCGGGTTCCAGTCGGTGGAGACGAAGAAGCCGACGCCCTCGGCCGCCAGCACGCTGCGCCCGCCCCACAGCATCGACAGCGCGGCGCCGGCGAGCGCGAACATCACGAAGATCGCGGTGGCCGCGATCAGCAGGCGGAAGACGCGATCGTGCCGCGCGTCGAGGGTGTCGCGGCGGCTGGCCGGAAGGGCGACGGCGCTCATCGGGTCGTGATCGGCAGGCGTGATCGGCGGGACGGGCGCTTACTTCCGGCCGAGCTCGGCGGCCCAGTAGGCCTTCACCTGCGTCACCAGCCCGGCCGGCAACGGCACGTAGTCGAGCGACTGCGCCTGCGGCTGCCCCTGCTCCAGCGCCCACTGGAAGAAGTCCAGCGCCGCCTTGTGGCCTGCCGGGTTCTTCGGCTCGCGATGCATCAGGATGAAATTGGTGGCGGTGATCGGCCAGGCGTTGGCGCCGGGCGCGTCGGTGATCACCAGCTCGAAGTTCTTCACCGACGACCAGTCCGCGCTCGCGGCGGCGGCCTGGAAGCTCTCCGCGCTCGGCGTGACGAACTCCCCTGCGGCGTTCTGCAATCGGGTGAACGACATCTTGTTCTGCAACGCGTAGGCCAGTTCGACGTAGCCGATCGCGCCCTTGATCTGCTTCACGTAGGACGCCACGCCCTCGTTGCCCTTGCCGCCGACGCCGGTGGGCCAGTCGATCGTGGTGCCTTCGCCGACCTTCTGCTTCCACTCCGGGCTCACCTTCGAGAGGTAGTTCGCGAAGTTGAAGGTCGTGCCGGAGCCGTCCGAGCGGCGCACCACGGTGATCTTGGCGGCGGGCAGCGCCACGCCCGGATTGAGCTTGGCGATCGCCGGATCGTTCCAGCTCGCGATGCGACCGAGGAAGATGTCGGCGAGCACCGGGCCGGTGAGCCGCAACTGGCCCGCGCCGATCCCGTCGAGGTTGACCACCGGCACCACGCCGCCGATCGCCGAGGGGAACTGCACCAGACCCGCCTGCGCGAGCTCCTCGCTCGACAGCGGCTTGTCGCTCGATCCGAAATCCACGGTGCCGGCCTTGATCTGCGCGATGCCGCCACCGGAGCCGATCGACTGGTAGTTGATCTTGTGGCCGGTGGCCTTGTGGTAGTCGGCCGACCACTTCGAGATCAGCGGGTAGATGAAGCTCGCGCCCGCGCCGGTCACGGTCGCGGCGACCCGGTCGCCGGCGGCATCGCCCGCAGCCGGCTGGCCGGCGGTCGATGGCGCGCTGCCCTCCCGGGCGCAGCCGGAGGCGACGGCGGCAAGGGCGAGGGCGAGGACGGCGGTCCTGAGGCGGATGTTCATGGGGGCTCCACGAGAAAGTGCCGGCGTGGCCGGATGCCTCTATGAAATGATGGTTTTGTTACAGCCGGATTACGGCGCGCGCGGAATGCGCAAGTACCGGCGCCGGATGCGCCACGGCCGGACGAACGACGCCCGCGTTCGGCAGCGGGCAGGGTGAGGGCGCGAACGCACGAGGCGGGCCGTGGGCCCGCCTCGTGCCGTCGATCTTCGCAGCCGTCGGGCGATGGCTCAGTAGGCCATGTTCGCCTGCCAGTAGGCCTCGATCTGCTTCACCAGCGAGTCCGGCAGCGGCACGTAGTCGAGCGCCTTCGCCTGCGCGTCGCCGCTGGCGTAGACCCAGCGGAAGAATTCCTTCGCGGCCTTCGCCCGCTGCGCGTTCTTCGGCTGCTTGTACATCAGGATGAAGTTGGTGGCGGTGATCGGCCACGCGTTCTCGCCCGGCGCGTTGGTCATCACCAGGTGGAAGTCGCGCGCATTGGCCCAGTCGGCGCTGGCGGCCGCGGCCTGGAACGTCTCGTCGGAGGGCAGCACGAAATTGCCGGCGGCGTTCTTCAGGCGCGCGTACGCCATCCTGTTCTGCAGCGCATACGACAGCTCGACGTAGCCGATGCCGCCCTTGATCTGCTTCACGTAGGCGGCGACGCCTTCGTTGCCCTTGCCGCCGATGCCGGTCGGCCACTTCACCGCGGTGCCTTCGCCGACGCCCTGCTTCCACTCGGGGCTGACCTTGGAGAGGTAGTTGACGAAGTTGAAAGTGGTGCCCGAGCCATCCGAACGATGCACGACGGTGATCTTCAGCGCCGGCAGGCTGACGCCGCGGTTGAGTTCGGCGATGCGGGCGTCGTTCCACATCGTCACCTTGCCCATGAAGATGTCGGCCAGCAGCGGACCGTCCAGCTTCAGCGCGCCGGACGCCACGCCGGGAACGTTGATGACCGGCACCACGCCGCCGATCACGGACGGGAACTGGGCGAGTCCGAACTTCGCCAGCTCCTCGGGCTTGAGCGGGGCGTCGGAGGAACCGAAATCGACCGTGCC
This sequence comes from Vulcaniibacterium thermophilum, assembly GCF_007923255.1. Classification (GTDB taxonomy): domain Bacteria; phylum Pseudomonadota; class Gammaproteobacteria; order Xanthomonadales; family Xanthomonadaceae; genus Lysobacter_F; species Lysobacter_F thermophilum. The sequence goes on from NZ_VOHJ01000019.1 coordinate 52,156, forward strand.
CGCCTTGATCTGGGCGATGCCGCCGCCGGAGCCGATCGACTGGTAGTTGACCTTCCTGCCGGTCGCCTTGGCGTAGTCGGCGGACCACTTCGACATCACGGGATAGATGAACGATGCGCCGGCGCCGGTCACGTCCGCCGCGTGCGCGGTGAACGCGAACGCGCCGGCGACGACGACGGCGGCGAGACGGGTGGAGAGCGTCTTGAACACGAGGGACTCCTGGAGAGAAGGCGGGACAACGCCCGACCGTCGCCATTCCATAACGGTGCGATGACAGCGGCGCGTCGCTGCCGTGTCAGCCGTGTGACACGCGAGCCCGACGCCCCGTGGAAGCGGCTTCGGCCGCGATCACGATCGGCATGGACGCCGGCATCCGTCGAAACGGATCCCGGCATTCGCCGGGATGGCGGGCGGAAAGTTCACCGGGATGACGCGCGGGCAAACGACCGTCGCGGCGCTACGCGCCGTCGCGGCCGAGGACGTCGGCAATCACCCCACGAAGAAGGGCGCGGCCTGCGCCGCGCCCCGTTCGTCATCCGCAGAGAGGGATGCTCACCAGTAGAACTGCACGCGCGCTTCCAGGATGTCCGGATCGTCCGACTGCACGCGGCGCACGCTGCTCTGGTAGCGCTCGCCGTCCACGCGCACGTAGTTCAGCATGAACTTGAAGTTGGAGCGCCAGTACCAGTTCACGCCGACCGTCCAGGCGTCGAACTTGCCGCCGAGCACGCCGTCCACCACCGGTGCGCCGGTCGGCGTGGCCGGCGGCAGCAGGCTGCCGTCGTCGAGGTCGATGCTGTCGTAGCGCAGGCCCACCTGCCACATGCCGGTGGCCGGCTCGGCGGGCAGCGGCGTGGTCGGCACGCCGCCCTTGTAGCCCCAGGTCTCGCCGGTGACGTTCCACACGCCGCTGACGTACCAGCTATCGCCGTCGAAATCGCGCGACTGGCGCACGTTGCCGTTGTCGTAGCGATCGAACGACGCGCGCATGTACTCCGCTTGGACCTTGAAGGCGTTCATCACCCACATCGCCTCGGCGCCGATCGTCTTCTGCCGGTCGACGTTGGTGAGGTTGCCGCTGTCGACGATGCGCGCGCCGGCGAGGTCGGCCTGCGGGCGGGTGCGGATGCGCGCGGTATCGCTGTCGGTATCCATATCCACGTAGGACAGGCCCAGGTGCAGCAGGCTGCCGCTCTCGTTGATCGGCGCCCAGTAGCCGCGCACGCCGTAGCCCGAACCGTGCGCGAGGTTGCGCGTCAGCTCGCGGCCGAAGTAGCTGGCGGTCACGCCCCAGTCGCCGCTGCCGTAGCCGTACGCGACGCCGAGCCGGCGGGCCACGCCGAAGGTGTTGGTCACCGCGGCCTTGGAGATGAAGTCGTTGTTCTTGGTCGAGGACAGTTCCTCGAGGCTGTTCGGCTGCTTGAACTGGCCGATCTGCACGAAATGGTTGCTGTCGCCGCCGATCTTGTACTTGGCGTTGACGTCGAGCCACTTGTCGGCCTTGGCGTCGTAGCCGAGCACCCATTCGACGTTGCCCGGGCCCTTGCCCTTCAGCACCAGCTCGGCGCGGCGCAGCTCGTTGTCGGCCTCGTCGCCGTCGTGGCCGTCGGCGTTGAGGTTGGTGAAGTCGCTGTCGAAGTCGTTGTAGTCGGCCTGCACCAGGCCCTCGAACGAAATCTCCGAGCCGGCGATCACGTCGATGGCGACCTCGGCGTGCGCGACCGGCGCGGCGAGCAGGGCGAGCAGGGCGAGCGAGAGGGGGTTACGCATCGGTTTCATGGAGGGCCCTGAAGGCATGGAAAGACGGGCGCAGGGTAGGGGGTGAAAATGGCGTTAATGTGACAGGCGGTCGCATTGCGGTCATGCGCGCGCAACGCGGCGGCTCAGGCATCCCGCAGCGGCGGCGGCGCCGGCTCGCCCGGCGTTTTGTCCGGATACCGGCACAGATCGCGGATCGGGCAATGCGGGCAATCCGGCACGCGCGCCTTGCAGGTGTAGCGGCCGTGCAGGATCAACCAGTGGTGCGCGTCCTGCAGGTATTCGCGCGGCACCACTCGCAGCAGTTCGTCCTCGACCTCGCGCACGTTGCGGCCGGGCGCCAGGCCCGTGCGGTTGGCGACGCGGAAGATATGCGTGTCCACCGCCATCGTCGGCTCGCCGAAGGCGGTGTTGAGCACCACGTTCGCCGTCTTGCGTCCCACGCCCGGCAGCGCCTCGAGTTCCTCGCGCGTGCGCGGCACCTCGCCGCCGTGCCTGGCGATCAACTGCTCGCACAGGGCGATCACGTTGACCGCCTTGGTGTTGTATAGGCCGATGGTGGCGATGTACGGCTTCAGGCCGTCGACGCCGAGCGCGGCGATCGCCTGCGGCGTGTTGGCGACCGGAAACAGGCGGCGCGTGGCTTTGTTGACGCCCACGTCGGTTGCCTGTGCCGAGAGCACCACCGCGACCAGCAGCTCGAACGGTGTGCGGTACTCCAGCTCGGTGGTCGGATGCGGGTTCAGCTCGCGCAGCCGCGCGAACATCCGCTCGACGTCGGCGGCCGGCATCCGCGCCGGACGGCGGCCCCGCCCGCGCGGACGCGACGGTGCGGCCGGCGCCTGCGCGGCGCCGCGACGGGGGCGCGCGGGCGTCATGGCTTGCGGCTGCCGGCCCGGGCCAGCGCTC
>NZ_VOHJ01000002.1 GCF_007923255.1 Vulcaniibacterium thermophilum
CTCCCGACTCCCGACTCCCGACTCCCGACTCCCGACTCCCGACTCCCGACTCCCGACTCCCGACTCCCGACTCCCGACTCCCGATTCCCGATTCCCGATTCCCGATTCCCGATTCCCGATTCCCGATTCCCGATTCCCGACTCCCGACTCCCGACTCCCGACTCCCGATTCCCGATTCCCGATTCCCGATTCCCGATTCCCGACTCCCGACTCCCGACTCCCGATTCCCGATTCCCGATTCCCGATTCCCGATTCCCGCCCCCCATTCCCGATTCCCACCCCCATGCGCGCCTCCGAAATCAAGAAAGGCAACGTCGTCGAGCACAACGGCGCCGTCTACCAGATCCGCGACATCGAACGCAGCGCGCCGCAGGGGCGCGGCGGCAACGTGCGCTTCCGCTTCACCATGTACAGCGTGCCGGGCGGCAACAAGCTCGATGCCAGCTTCGATGCCGATGACGAGCTGCGCGAGGTCGATCTCACCCGCCGGCAGGCGACGTTCTCGTACAAGGACGGCGACGCGTTCGTGTTCCTCGACGACGAGGACTACACGCCGTACGCGCTCGATCCGGACGCGGTGGGCGATGCGGCGGGCTACATCGTCGACGGCCTGGGCGGCTGCTATGTGGCGCTGATCGACGATGCGCCGGTGGCGGTGCAGCTTCCCGCGAGCGTGGCGATCGAGGTCGTGGACACGCCGCCCGAGCTGAAGGGCGGCACCGCCACCAAGCGTCCGAAGCCGGCGCGGCTGGCGACCGGTATCGAGATCATGGTGCCGGAGTACATCCGCACCGGCGAGCGCGTGCTGGTGAACACCACCACCGGCGAGTACGCCGGACGCGCCGACTGAGCGCGCGGCGCGTCCTCAGCGGCGCGCCCGCCACTTCAGCGCCATGCGGCGGATCGAGGCGTCGATCGCCGGATCGTCCGGCAACGAGGCGATCGGCCGCCAGGCGAGCGCGTGCGACTCGTCGCTGACGGCGAACGCATCGCCGCCGAGCGCGCGCACCACGTAGCGCACGTCGTAATGCCAATGCCCGGGCACGCCCTTGTGCTCGGGAATCCAGTGGCGGTCCAGATCGAAGATCACCGGTTCCACCACCAGGCCCTGCAGACCCGATTCCTCCTCGGCCTCGCGCAGCGCCACCCGCGCCAGATCGCGGTCGCCGTCGGCATGGCCGCCCAACTGCAGCCAGCGGTCGAGCTTGCGGTGATGCGTCATCAGCAGGCGCTCGCCTTCCGCATCCACCAGCCACGCCGAGGCGGTGAAGTGGCCGCCGAGCCGCTCACGCACGAACGGATCCTGCGCATCGCGCAGCAGTGCGGCGAACTCGCAGGCGAGCGGGCTTTCCTCCGGCCAGCGCAGTCCGTATTCGCGCAGCGCCTCGGCGAGCGGTTGGACGTGTGCGAGCGTGGTCATTTGTGCGGCGCACCAGCGAGGAAGGGGGCGCATTATCGCCTCCGCCACCCATCGCGCGGCGCTTGTGCGTCCGTCGCCCAGCGGGGTAAGGTCGCGCGGTTGCACTGGCGGCCGCCCGGCCGTCGCCCGCCCGCGTTTCCCCTGGGGAGAGACTCAATGCTGTTCTGGCGCGTCAAGCCGCTCGAAAAGATCCTGGAAACCGCCGAGAAGAAGTCGCTCAAGCGCCAGCTCGGCGCGTTGCAGCTTACGCTGCTCGGCATCGGCGCCATCATCGGCACCGGCATCTTCGTGCTGACCGCGGAGGCGGGCCAGAAGGCCGGTCCGGCGATGATGGTGTCGTTCGTCATCGCCGCGGTGGTGTGCGCGCTGGCCGCGCTGGCCTATGCGGAACTGGCGTCGATGCTGCCGGTGTCCGGCTCCGCCTATACCTATACGTACGGCGTGCTCGGCGAAGGCCTCGCCTGGGTGGTGGGCTGGGCGCTGGTGCTGGAGTACGCGATCGCCGCGGGCGCGGTATCGGTGGGCTGGTCGGGCTACATGAACGGTCTGCTCGCCAGTGCGGGCCTCGAGCTCCCCGGCGCGCTCAAGGCCGGTCCGATGGACGGCGGCAGGTTCAATCTGCTCGCGTTCCTCATCGCGCTGGTGATCACCGCGCTGCTGGTGATCGGCACCTCGAAGTCGGCCAAGGTCAACGCGATCCTGGTGGCGATCAAGGTCGCGGCGCTGACCGCCTTCATCGCGCTGGCCATCCCGGCCGTGCAGGACGAGAACTTCAAGCCGTTCTTCCCGACCGGCTGGGGCAGCCCGCTCGGCGGCGTCGGCGTGCTCGGCGCGGCGGCGTCGATCTTCTTCGCCTACGTCGGCTTCGACGCGGTCTCCACCGCCGCCGAGGAAACCAAGAACCCGAACCGCAACATCCCGATCGGCCTGATCGGCTCGCTCGGCGTGTGCACGCTGTTCTACCTGCTGGTCAGCTACGCCGCGGTCGGCGCGATGGGCTCGCAGCCGATGCTGGGCCCGGACGGCATGGCGCTGCATCCGGGCACCCCGGAGCTGGCGGCCGCGTGCAAGGGCAGCGAAGCCCTGGTCTGCAGCCGCGAGCCGCTCGCGCACGTGCTGCGCGTGATCGGCTGGGAGTGGTGGGGCAACATCATCGGCCTGGCTGCGGCGCTCGCGCTGCCGTCGGTGATCCTGATGATGATCTTCGGGCAGACCCGCATCTTCTTCACCATGTCGCGCGACGGTCTGCTGCCGGAGTTCCTGTCGAAGGTGCATCCGCGCTTCCACACCCCGCACGTCATCACCATCATCACCGGCCTGTTCGTCGCCGCCTTCGCCGCGCTGTTCCCGGTCGGCATCCTGGCGGACATCTCCAACTCGGGCACGCTGTTCGCGTTCGTCGCGGTGGCCTTCGCGGTGATGGTGCTGCGCGTGCAGCAGCCGAACCGGCCGCGCCCGTTCCGCACGCCGCTGGTCTGGATCGTCTGCCCGCTCGCCGTGCTCGGCTGCCTGCTGCTGTTCCTGAACCTGTCGATGTACACGCTGAGCATGTTCCTCGGCTGGACGGTGATCGGCCTGCTGCTCTACGCGGTGTACGGCTACCGCCGCAGCCACATGGCGCCCGGCAACCAGCCGACGCCGCCGGCGCCGAAGATCGAACCGGAGCCGCGCTTCCACGAAGGCCCGCAGGCCTGAGACCGAGGCCCGGTGGTCCCCGGACGGCGCGCTTCGGCGCGCCGTCTGCGTTTCGGCGGCGTGCATGATCGGCCTGCCGCGATCCGATAGACTGCGGCCATGACTTCCCTCCCCTTCGACCCGCAGCGCCTCGCGCACTGCGCCGGCGAGATCATCGTGAGCGTGCGCGAACTCGCGGCGCGCGGCTGGACGCCGGCCACGAGCAGCAACTTCTCGATGCGGCTGGACGATGCGCACGCGGCGATCACCGTGTCCGGGCGCGACAAGGGCCGCCTGACCGAGGGCGACATCATGGTGGTCGACCTCGACGGCCGGCCGGTGGCCACCGAGCATCGCCCGTCCGCGGAGACGCTGCTGCACACCCAGCTCTACCGCCGCTTTCCGCAGATCGGCTGCGTGCTGCACACGCACTCGCTCAACCAGACCGTCGCTTCGCGCCTGTACGCCGGCGTCGGCCACGTGCGGCTGGAAGGCTACGAACTGCTGAAGGCGTTCGCCGGCCAGACCACGCACGAAACCGCGATCGACCTGCCGGTGCTGCCGAACAGCCAGGACATGCGCACGCTCGCCGCGCAGGTCGATGCACTGCTCGACCGCCAGCCGATGTGGGGCTATCTGATCGACGGCCACGGCCTGTACGCCTGGGGCCGCGACATGGCCGAGGCGCGTCGTCATCTGGAGGCGTTCGACTTCCTGCTCGCCTGCGAACTTGAACTCAGGAGACTGGCGCGATGAGCCGACTGCGCATCTTCAACGACAGCGACCCCGCAGCCCCGCTGCTGGCCACCGAGGACGGCGAGGCGATCGCGCGCGAGCTGGCGCGCATCGGCGTGACGTTCGAGCGCTGGCAGGCGGCCCAACCCGTGGTGCCCGGCGATCCGCCGGAGAAGATCATGGCCGCGTATCGCGCCGACATCGATCGGCTGGTGGCCGAGCGCGGCTTCCGCACCGTCGACGTGGTCAGCATCGCGCCCGACAATCCGAACCGCGAGGAGATGCGGAAGAAGTTCCTCGACGAGCACTTCCACAAGGAGGACGAGGTGCGGTTCTTCGTCGCCGGCTCGGGCCTGTTCACCCTGCACGTCGGCGACAAGGTGTACGAGATCAAGTGCGAGCAGGGCGATCTGATCGCCGTGCCGGACGGCACCACGCACTGGTTCGACATGGGTCCGGAACCGAACTTCGTCGCGATCCGCTTCTTCACCGAACCGGACGGCTGGGTCGGCCACTTCACCGGCACCGACATCGCGCAGAAGTTTCCGCGCTACGAGCCCGGCCAGGCCGGCTGAATCGCCGGAGCGGCATCGGCCGCGCTCCGGGTCCATCGAAACCGATCCGTCGCGGCTGAAGCCGCTCCCCCAGGCGACGTTCCTGTCCATGCCCATCCGCGCCATCGTCACCGACATCGAAGGCACCACCAGCAGCATCTCGTTCGTCAAGGACGTGCTGTTTCCCTACGCGCGGCGTGCGCTGCCGGCGTTCGTGAAGGCGCGCGGCCAGGAGCCGGCGGTACGGCGCTGGCTCGATGCGGTGGCGACCGAAGTCGGCGGCGCGTGCAGCGATGCGACCGTCGTCGAGGTGCTGCAGGGCTGGATCGACCAGGACCGCAAGCACACCGCGCTGAAGGCGCTGCAGGGCATGATCTGGGCCGAAGGCTACCGCCACGCCGACTTCACCGCGCACATCTATCCGGATGCCGCCGCCGCGCTGCGCCGCTGGCGCGACGCCGGCCTCCCGCTGTACGTGTATTCCTCCGGCAGCGTGCCGGCGCAGCGTCTGTTCTTCGGCCACAGCGACGCCGGCGATCTGACGCCGCTGTTCTCCGGCTGGTTCGACACCGAGATCGGCGGCAAGCGCGAGGCCTCGAGCTACGCGCACATCGCCGAGGCGATCGGCCTGCCGTCGGAACGGATCCTGTTCCTGTCCGACGTGATCGAGGAGCTCGACGCCGCGCGCGACGCGGGCCTGCATACCACCCTGGTCGACCGTCGCGAGGATTACCCGCAACCGCGCCTCGGCGAGGCGACGCACGGGCATCCGCGGGTGGAGTCGTTCGCCGATGTGGCGCTGGCGCGCGACTGAGTCGCGCCGGAGGTGCGAAGCCCCGGCGTCCTTCGCCCGCCGCAGAAGCGGCTTTGCCGCGACATCGATGGCGGGATCGCGGGTCGCGGCTGGAGCCGCTTGTGTCTTTCGATCCCGCTAGATTTCCAAGGTGAGAGCGGAGTGCGGCAGGTCGCTAAGCCGCGGTGCCGCGAGCACGAGCAGGAGCATGGACCGCCGCACTCCGTGCTCTCGCCCCAAGCCCGAACAGTTGATCGAGTCGGAGCTCCTGCACCTGCGCCTGCGCTTACGGCGCCGCTTCCTGCAGGCGGTACACCGCGCTCGCGCGCTGCTCGCCATGCCAGCGGTCGAACGCGCGCACCTCGATGCGATGCTCGCCGGGCGCCAGGTCGGTCGGCAGCGCGCCGCGCCAGAGATGGGCGGACGGCGCGGCCTCCGGCGAGCGGTCGTATCCGCGCAGCGCGTCGGCCTCGTCGTCGCGGACGTTCTCGGCGAGCACGCGCGGATCGGGCCGCTCGACGCGGCGCATCGGCTGCCACGCGCCGTCGTCGATGCGGTACTCCACGCGGGTGTCGTCCATGCCCATGAACACGTTCGCGTACACGCCGTACGCCGGATAGGCGCCGCGCCGCAGCACCTTCGGCGCGTGCAGCGCCATAGCGGCGGTGAACGCGGGATCGCCCGGCGGCAGGCGCGCGGGGTGCCAGGCCAACGCGTAGCCGCCCTCGCGCGGCAGGCGCAGCGTGGCGTGGCCGTTCGGCGTGCCGTCGCTCATCGTCGCATCCGGCATTCCCTCGGCGTCCTTCACACCCGACCAGAACGCGCCGCACACGGCACCGACGTTGTACTCGTGCAGCGGCTTCGCGCCGTGCCAGCCGTCGTCGGCGTCGTGGAAATGGTGCCGCTGCGTGTGCGAGTGGCCGCTCAGCACCAGCACATCGGCGAACGGCCGCAGCAGGGCGAACAGGCGCTCGCGGTCGGCGCGACGGAACGTCTCGCGACCGCCGGCGTCGAACAGCGGGATGTGCAGGCCGATCACCAGCCGGGCCTCTTTCGGCACGCCGGCGAGGTAGGCCTCGAGGAACGCGAACTGGTCCTCGCGCAGGCCGCCGACGTAGCGCATGTCGCCGAGGTGGATGACATCGTCGAGCAGGACGAAGCGGGCGCCGCCCTCCTCGACCGCGAACGTGTCGGGCCCGAACACCCGGCGCCAGGTGGCGAGCGAATCCTCGTCGCCCGCGGCACCGGCGTCGAGATCGTGGTTGCCGGGCACGTGGAACCACGGCACGCCGAGTTGCGCGGTCGCTGCGTTCAAGGCCGGATACAGCGTCGGATCGTCGTTCACCACATCGCCGAGGGTGATGCCGAAACGCGCGCGATGGCGGCCGGCGAGCGGTTCGACGATGTCGCGGCGGTAGTACCCGATGTCGGCCGCGTTCTTCACCTGGGTGTCGGCGAACACCAGCACTTCGGCGTCGTGACGTGCGGGGCGATCGCGCAGCAGCGCGAAGTCGCGGCCTGTGCCGGCGGTGAACCAGAAATCCGGCAGGCCGTCGGCGCGCGCGGCGAAGCGGTAACCGTCCGGCTTGATCGCGAACACGATGCGGCCGTCGGGCACGGCTTCCAACCGGTAGCGGCCGTCGGCGCCGCTGCGGACGATGCGGCGACCGTCCGAGACCTGCACGCCGGGCAGCGCGGGATCGCCCGCGCCGCGCCCCGGGCGGCCGTCGGTCTCGAGGTAGACCACGCCGGTCACGGCGCGGTCGCGGGCGTGGGAAGTCGAAGCCGCGGCCAGCAGGGCGGCGGCGAGGCAGAGGATCAGGCGCATGGGGGCATGGTAGCGCCGGCGGACGAGGGTCTGCCGTCGCCCGTCGCACCCTCACCCCAACCCCTCGTCCGGCCCGCCGCAGCGCGGCGGGCGTTCGTCGGCGCGCGGGCCTGCGGCTCGCAAGCGGGAGAGGGGCTTCGCACAGAGTGCCGTAGGTTGGGCTGAGCGCAGCGAAGCCCAACATCACGTTGCGGAGCCGACGTTGGGCTTCGCCTTCGGCTCAGCCCAACCTACGGGCTGATCCCCTTAACGGCGGCGTCGGAAGGTCAGCGCCGATGACGCGCTTCCAGCTCCCGCGCCACGTCCGCGAGCGAGAGACCGCGCGCGCGCAGCAGGACCAGCAGGTGGAACAGCAGGTCGGCCGCTTCGCCGGCGAACGCGGCGTCGTCTTCGGTGACGGCGGCGATGGCGGTTTCGACGCCCTCCTCGCCGACCTTCTGTGCGATCCGTGCCGTGCCGGCCTCGAACAGCGCGGTGGTGTAGCTGCCGCCCGGCCGCTCGCACTCGCGGGTGGCGATCAGGCGGTCCAGTTCGGCGATGAAGTCGGCGGGCGCGGACGGGAAGCAGCTCGGCCGCTGCAGGTGGCAGGTCGGCCCGCGCGGGCGCGCGAGCACCAGCAGCGTGTCGCCGTCGCAATCGGATTCGAGCGCCACCAGTTCGAGCACGTGGCCGGAGGTCTCGCCCTTGGTCCACAGCCGCTGCCGGCTGCGGCTGAAGAACGTGACCTTGCCGGTGTCGCGCGTGGCGGCGAACGCGGCGCGGTCCATCCAGCCCAGCATCAGCACGCGCAGGCTGTCGGCGTCCTGCACGATCGCGGGCAGCAGGCCGCCCTGCTTGTCCCAATCGAGCCTGTCGAACGCGGCGGAATTGGACGTCACGACGCCGCCTCCCAAGGGCGGACCGCGATGCCGGCCGCGGCCAGCGCGCGCTTGAGCGCCGGAATGCGCACCGCGCCCAAGTGGAACACGCTGGCGGCGAGCGCGCCATCGACGTCCGCTTCGCGGAACACGTCGACGAAGTGCTCCGCGGTGCCCGCGCCGCCGGAGGCGATCAGCGGCACCGCGCACGCCGCGCGCACCGCGCGCAACTGATCGAGGTCGTAACCCGTGCGCACGCCGTCGTGGCCCATGCAGTTGAGCACGATCTCGCCGGCGCCGAGGCGCTGCGCTTCCACCACCCAGTCGAGCGTGCGGCGCGGCAACGCGCGCATCCGCGACGGATCGCCGGTGTACTGACGCACGCGCCATTCGCCGTCGGCGTCGCGCAGGCTGTCGATGCCGACCACCACGCACTGCACGCCGAACGCGTCGGCGAGTTCGGCGATCAGCGCCGGCCGCTCGAGCGCCGGCGTGTTGACCGAGACCTTGTCCGCGCCGGCGAACAGGATCGCGCGCGCGTCCTCGACCGAGCGGATGCCGCCCGCCACGCAGAACGGGATGTCGAGCACGCGCGCCACGCGTTCGACCCAGGCGCGGTCCAGGCGCCGCCCTTCCGGACTTGCGGTGATGTCGTAGAACACCAGTTCGTCGGCGCCTTCGTCGCGGTAGCGCAGCGCCAGTCCGACGATGTCGCCCATGTCGACGTGGTCGCGGAAGCGCACGCCCTTGACCACGCGGCCATCGCGCACGTCCAGGCACGGAACGATGCGGCGCGCGAGGCTCATGCGGCTTCCCGCAGCGCGTCGTCGAGCCGCAGGCGCCCTTCCAGCAGCGCGCGTCCCAGCACCGCGCCAGCGCAGCCGGCATCGCGCAGCGCGCGCACGTCGGCGGCGTCGCGCACGCCGCCGGAGCCTTGCACGGCAACGGCCGGCACGCGCGCCAGGACGCGGCGGTAGAGGCCGAGGTTGGGGCCGGCGAGCATGCCGTCGCAGGCGATGTCGGTGCACAGCAGATGACGCAGGCCGGCGTCGGCATAGCGCGCCAGCAGCTCGTCGAGCCGCGCGCCGCTGTCGGCGGTCCATCCGGCGACCGGCAGCCGCCATTCGCCGTCGACCTCGCGCGCATCGAGCGCGACGGTCAGGCGCTCGGCACCGAACCGCCCCAGCCAGCGCGCGACCCGCGCCGGCTCGCGCACCGCGAGCGAACCGACCACCACCCGCGCCGCGCCCGCGTCCAGGATCGCCTCGACATCGGCCTCGCTGCGCACGCCGCCGCCGGTCTGCACGCGCAATCCGGTCTGCGCGCGGATCTCGTGCAGCAGCGGCGCCAGCGTGTAGCCGCCGACGCGCGCGGCGTCCAGATCCACCAGATGCAGCCACCTGGCGCCAGCTTCGGCGTGCGCGCGCGCGGCCGCCAGCGGTTCGTCGGCATACCGCGTCTCCTGCGCGTAGTCGCCCTGCCGCAGGCGCACGACGCGGCCGCCGCGGATGTCGAGGGCCGGATAGAGCTCGAAGGTCACGATGCGTTCTCGATGAAGTTGCGCAGCAGGCGCGCGCCGACCGCGGCCGAGCGCTCGGGATGGAACTGCGCGCCGAAGCGCCGCCCCTGTCCGACCACCGCGGCGAACGCGACGCCGTGGGTGCACGCGGCGAGCGCGCATTCGCCGGGCGGAACCGCATAGCCGTGCACGAAGTACGCCTGCGCGCCGTCGGCGATGCCGTCGAGCAGGGGGACGTCGCGCACGTCGTGCAGCGCGTTCCAGCCCATGTGCGGAATGCGCGCGTCGGCGCCCGGGACCAGCCGCTGCACCCGGCCGGGCAGCAGGCCCAGGCATTCGACATCGCCCTCGTCGGAGCGCTCGAACAGCAACTGCATGCCGAGGCAGATGCCGAGCAGCGGCTGCGTCAGCGTGCGCAGCACCGCATCGAGCCCCACCTGGCGCAGGCGCGCCATCGCCGGCGCCGCGGCGCCGACGCCGGGCAGGATCACGCGGTCGGCCGCGCGGATCGCCCCGGCATCCGCCGTCACCTCCGGCGTCACGCCCAGTCGTTCCAGCGCGTACACCACCGAACCGACGTTGGCCACGCCGGAGTCGATCACGGCCACCCGTGTCACAGGACCCCCTTCGTGCTCGGCAGTTCGCGGCCTTCGCGCCGGATCGCCTGCCGCAACGCACGCGCGACCGCCTTGAAGCAGGCTTCGACGCGGTGATGGTCGTTCTCGCCGCGCACGCTCAGGTGCAGGTTGAGGCCGGCGGTCTCGCACAGCGAACGGAAGAAGTGGGGGACCAGCTCGGTCGGCAGGTCGCCCACCTTTTCGCGCGCGAACCCGCCTTCGAACACGAAGTACGGCCGGCCCGAGAAATCGAGCGCCGCGCTCGCCAGGCTCTCGTCCATCGGCAGGGTGAAACCGTAGCGGCCGATGCCGCGCTTGTCGCCGAGCGCCTCGCGCAACGCCTGGCCGAGCGCGAGCGCGCAGTCCTCCACCGTGTGGTGCTCGTCGATGTGCAGGTCGCCCTCGCACTCGAGCCGCAGCGCGAATCCGCCGTGCTTGCCGAGCTGTTCCAGCATGTGGTCGAAGAAGCCGAGCCCGGTGCGCGCGACCGGATCGTCCTCGCGGTCGAGATCGATCCAGACGACGATGCGCGTCTCGCGCGTGCGCCGCTCCACCGTCACCGCGCGCGGCTGTGCGGCGAGCGCGTGGGCGATGCCCGGCCAGTCCCACTCGCCGCCGAACTGCGGCGTGCGCAACTGGAACCCGCGGATGCCGAGGTTGGCCGCGAACCGCATGTCGGTCTCGCGGTCGCCCACCATCGCCGAGCGCGACCAATCGATGTCGCGGTCCTTCAGATAGTCGAGCACCAGGCCGATGCCGGGCTTGCGGGTGATCGCGCCGTCGGCGGGCAGGCTGGAGTCGATCAGCACGTCGCGGAAGCGGATCCCCTGGCTTTCGAACACCTGCATCATCAGCGCGTGCGGGCCCTCGAAGCGCTCGCGCGGAAACGCCGGAGTACCCAGCCCGTCCTGGTTGGTGACGATGACGAATGCGTACCCCGCATCGCGCAGGCGCAGCAGCGCCGGAATCACCTCCGGCACGAAGCGCAGCTTCTCGTAGGCGTCGATCTGGAAATCCGCCGGCTCCTCGATCAGGGTGCCGTCGCGGTCCAGGAACAGGATCGGCGTGCTCATGCCGGACGCGCCTCCGCGAGCGGCGCCAGCGCATCGAGCAGCCGGCGGTTCTGATCGTGGGTGCCGACGGTGATGCGCAGCGCGTCGTGCAGTCCGGGCAGGTGGCGCATGTCGCGCACCACCACGCCCGCGCCCTGCAGCGCGTCGAGCGCGGCCTGCGCGTCGCGCAGGCGCACGAGCAGGAAGTTCGCCTGCGAGGGATACACCCGGCGCACCGCCGGCAGCGCGCGCAGCGCGGCCGCCAGGCGGTCGCGTTCGTCGCGGACGGCGGCGGCGCGCTCGGCGACGAACGCGCAATTCGCCGGCGCGAGCGCCCGCTCCGCGGTCGCCGCGCACGGCGCGGGCAACGGGTACGGCGCCTGGCATCGGCGCAGCGCGGCGACGAGTTCCGCATCGGCGACCGCGCAGCCGATGCGCGCGCCGGCCAGCGCATACGCCTTCGACAGCGTGCGCAGGATCGCAAGGTTCCGGCATTCGCCCAGGCGGCAGACCAGCGACGGCGACTGCGCGTACTCCACGTAGGCCTCGTCGACCACGACCAGCGCGCGTCCGTCGAGCGCGCGCGCCAGCGCCAGCACCTCGCCGCGCGGCAGCGCGGTGCCGGTCGGGTTGCCGGGCGAGCATAGGAACACGATCCGCGCGCCGGAGCGCAGCACCGCTTCGCGCACCGCCGCAAAATCGCAGTGGAAGCCGTCGTCCGCCTCGCGCAGGGGCACTTCGATCACCGGCGTGCCGTGCAGGCGCGCACACACCGCGTACATGCCGAACGTCGGCGGCGTCACCACCACCGCGTCGCCGCCCGGGCGGCACAAGGCGCGGACCAGCAGGTCGATCGCCTCGTCGCTGCCGCGTCCGACCAGAAGCTGCTCGGGCGCGCAGCCGTACAGCGCGGCCAGGCGCGCGCGCAGCGCCGGCGGCTGCGGATCGGGATAGCGACGCAGCACGCCGTCGGCATCGGCCGGATTCGGCCACGGCGATTCGTTGGCGTTGAGCCAGACCTCGCCCGTCCGGCGCTCGCTGCGCGCGGAGGCGTAGCCGGCGAAGTCGCGCAGGTCGGGCCGCAGCAGGTCGAGCGGGGATGCGCTCATGCGCCCACCTCGCGCAGCCGCAGCGCGACCGCCTCGCGGTGCGCGTGCAGGCCCTCCGCCGAAGCGAGCTCGACCGCGCACGGACCGATCTCACGCAGCCCGTTCGGCTGCACCTCCTGCACCGTGATGGCGATCTGGAAACTGGCGACGTTGAGGCCGCCGACGGCGCGCGCGGCGCCGGCGGTCGGCAGCACGTGGTTGGTGCCGCTGCAGTAGTCGCCGAGCGCCTCCGCCGCCCAGTCGCCGAGGAACACCGAACCTGCGGCCTGCACCCGCGGCAGCCACGCGCGCGCATCGCGCAGCGCCAGGATCAGGTGCTCGGGGGCGTAGCGGTTGCTCACCTCCAGCGCCTGGCCGATCGAGTCCACCTCGATCAGACGCGACGAGCGCAGCGCCTGCCGGGCGATCTCCGCCCGCGGCAGCCGCGCGAGCTGCTCTTCGATCCGCTCCGCGACCGCTTCGATCAGCGCACGGCTGTCGCTCACCAGCAACGCCTGCGAGTCCGGCCCGTGCTCGGCCTGCGAGAGCAGATCGGCGGCGACGAACGCGGGACTGGCGCCGGCATCGGCGATCACCAGCACTTCGGACGGACCGGCCGGCATGTCGATCGCGGCGCCGTCTTCCAGCAGCGCCACCTGGCGCTTGGCCTCGGTGACGTAGGCGTTGCCGGGACCGAACAGCTTGTCGCACTTCGGCACGCTCGCGGTCCCGAACGCCATCGCCGCGATCGCCTGCGCTCCGCCGATCCTGAACACGCGCGCGATGCCGCAGCGGCGCGCCGCGTACAGCACCGCCGGATCGGCACTGCCGTCGCGCCGCGGCGGCGTGCACAGCACCACCTGCGGGCATCCCGCAAGCTGCGCCGGCACGCCCAGCATCAGCGCGGTCGATGGCAACGGCGCCGATCCCGCCGGCACGTACAGGCCGACGCGCGCGATCGGCCGGAGGATGCGCTCGCAACGCACGCCCTCGGCGGTGTCCAGCGCGTACGGCGCGCTCATGCCGGCGCGATGGAAGGCGGCGATCCGCTCGCGCGCCTCGTCGATGGCGGCGCGCAGGGATGCGGGCAGAGCGGCTTCCGCGGCCTCGAACTCGGCTTCCGGGACCTCCAGCGCCGCGGGCGCGATGCCGTCGAAGCGCAGGCCGAGGGCGCGCACGGCATCGTCGCCTTCGGCGCGCACGCGCTCGACGATCGCCGCCACCGCGCGCGATACCTCCTCGCCCGCCCGCTGTGCGGGGCGGCGCAGCAATGCCGCCCGCGCCTGCTCGTCCAGTGCGTTCCAGTCGCAGCGCCTCACGACAGCATCCCCTCGACCGGCAGCACCATCAGTCCGCGCGCACCGGCGCGCTTGAGCTCCTCCAGCCGCTGCCAGGTCACCGCGCCGTGGCAAAGCGCCTGCAATGCGATGTCGTCGCTGCCGCCGTCCACCCGCAGCACGGTCGGCGGTTCGGCATCCGGCAGCAGCGGCAGCAGACGCGGCAACACCTCGCGCGAGGCCTGGCAGATCAGCAGCTTGCTGCGGCGGATGCGCAGCGCGCCTTCCAGCCGCCGCAGGAGCAGATCGGCCAGCTCGCCGCGCGCGTCCTCGAGCGGCTGCACCGGCCCGGCGAGCACCGCCTCGCTCTCCAGCAAGGTGGCGACCGGCTTGAGCTGATTGGCCGCGAGGGTGGAGCCGGTGGACACCAGATCGCACACCGCGTCGGCCTGGCCGAGCCGCGGGGCGATCTCGACCGAGCCGGACAGCACCACCACTTCCGCCTCCACCGCGCGCTCGCGCAGCCAGGCGGCGAGCAATGCCGGATAGCTGGTGGCGATGCGCTTGCCGCGTAGTTGCGCGGGGCCCTCCCACGCCCAGTCCTCCGGTACCGCCAGCGCCAGCCGGCAGCCGCCGAAGCCGAGCGCGCGCCACTCGCGGAACGCGGGCGGGCGGCCGCCGCGCTCGCGATCGTGCGCCTGCTCCAGCAACACGTTGCGGCCGACGATGCCGAGATCGCACACGCCCTCGGCGATCAGGCCGGGGATGTCGTCGTCGCGCACCAGCAGCAGATCGACGGCAAGCGTCTCGCCGTAGCAGAACAGGCGGTCGCGGCTCTCGCGCCACGACAGCCCGCACGAGGCCAGCAGCGCACGCGCCGGTTCCGCCAGTCGGCCGGATTTCTGGATCGCGATCCGCAGACGGTCGCGTGGCGGGGAAAGGCTGGCGGTCATTCTTGTTCCAGAGGGATCGGGAAAAACTCAGCGCGTGCGGCCGCGCCGGCGCAGCGCGGCGACGTAGCCGCCGGCGCCGCGTTCGAGCGTGCGCGCGACGCGCCCGATGGTGGTGACGCTGACCAGGGTGCGCTCGTGGATCTCGCGGTACGGCACGCCCTCGGCGAGCAACGGCACGACCTTCCAGCGATCGCTCATCGCCTCCAGCTCGGCGGGCGTGCACAGGTCTTCGAGGAAGGCGCGCAGCTCGCCGGCGTCGCGCAGGCTGCGCATGGCATCGATCAGCTCGTCGAGGGCATCGTCGACATCGACTTCGTGCGGGCGTTGCTTCACGGTCGCTCCAATGTAATAACGCGTTAATACGTTAGAGCAGACGACGGGCGGAATCAACCCGCCGTCGGTTCAGCTCCCGGACCGCCCGGCGTGCGCCGGCTGCCCTGGGCATTCGCGCCCCCATGCCCGCGCGGCCGGCTACACTGGGCCGACCCGGTGATGGGAGAGGCGGGACCGGTGGGACGCAGGGGCGTACGCGCGCGCGGATGGCCGGTCATGTTCGCCATGGCCTGCGCTGTGCTGGGCGTGTTCCTCGCATTCGCCGCCCACGCGCAGCCGCTTCTGACGCTCGACCCGCACACCCGGATGGCGGAGCTGGCGCCGCACACCCGCTACTACCACGACGTCGATGGCCGCGACGGGCTTGCCGCGGCGGTCGACGCGCTCGCCGAAGGCCGCTTCCGCCCGCTGCCCGGCGGCAGTTCGGCGCTGGGCTTCCAGCCGGAAGGCGCGTACTGGTTCCATGTCCGCCTGCTCAACCGCAACGCGCAGGAGCCGCGCTGGCTGCTGGTGCAGGAGTACGCCCTCAGCGATCTCGTCGACGTCTACACGCGCCAGCCCGACGGCCGCATCGCGCACCTGGCGGGCGGCGATCACCGCCCCTTCTCCGCGCGAAGCATCCGCTACCGCCATCCGAACTTCTGGCTGGACCTGCCGCCGGCGACGCCGGTGGACGTGTTCGTGCGCGTGCGCAGCCAGAGCTCGATGCAGGTGCCGCTGGTGCTGTACACCCCCACCGCGTTCACCGAGTTGGCGCGCGACGCGCAACTGGGCATGGGCCTGTACTACGGCATCCTGCTGGCGCTGTTCTTCTACAACCTGGTGCTGTGGCTGACCCTGCGCGACGCCAGCTACTTCTGGTACCTGCTGCACATCGGCGCGTTCGGGCTGGTGCTGTTCACGCTCAACGGTCTGGCGTTCGAGTACCTGTGGCCCGATTCGGCCTGGTTCCCCGACCACGCGGTGCCGCTGTCGATCTGCGTCTCGCAGATCACCATGCTGCAGTTCACCCGCACCTTCCTCGGGCTGGGCCAGCGCTGGCGTACCGGCGACCGCGCGGCGCTGGCGCTGATGGCCTACTTCGCCCTGCTCGGGCTGGCCGCCACCCGTCTGCCGTATCACCAGGTGACGCCGCTGGCCTCGGCATCGGTGTTCATCACCATCGGCCTGATCTTCACCGCGAGCCTTGCCACCCTGCGCGGCGGCTACCGGCCGGCACGGCTGTTCCTGCTGGCCTGGGCGATGTTCCTGCTCGGCACCGCCATGTTCGCGGCGATCGCCTTCGGCCTGCTGCCGAAGAACTTCGTCACCGAGTACGGGGTGCAGATCGGTTCGGCGCTGGAGATGCTGCTGCTGTCGGTGGCGCTGGGCTACCGCTACGCGGCGCTGCGCAACGAGAACGAGCGCATCGTCCGCGACGCCAAGCATCAACTGGAGCAGCAGGTCTATCTGCGCACGGCGGAACTGCGCAGCGCGCTGCAACAGCTCGAGGACGCCCACAGCCGTCTGCGCGACACCAGCCGGCGCGACGCGCTCACCGGGCTGTTCAACCGCAGCCATTTCCGCGACGTGTTCGAGCAGTTGCTCGCCGAGGCGCGCGGAGAGAACAAGCCGCTGTCGCTGATGATGGTCGACCTGGACCACTTCAAGACCATCAACGACCGCCACGGCCACCTGGTCGGCGATCACTGCCTGCGCTGGGCGGCGCGCATCCTCGGCCAGACGCTGCGGCCGTACAACGCGGTGCCCGCCCGTTTCGGCGGCGAGGAGTTCGTGGTGGCGCTGCCGCAGCGCACGCTGGATCAGGCGGCGGCGATCGCCGAGCTGCTATGCCACCGCCTGCGCGAGGGTCCGTGTCCGCACGGCGAAATGCTGATCGAGGTGACCGCGAGCATCGGCGTGCACCAGGTCGATCCGCAGGCCGAGGCGATCGACGCCGCGCTGCACGCCGCCGACGAAGCGCTGTACCAGGCGAAGAACGAAGGCCGCGACTGCGTGCGGCTGTGGCGCCGCCCGCAGACGGCGCCGGCCTGAGCGCGGGCGTCAGCGGGCGGCCAGCGCCTGCAGGATGCGGCCGCTGCGCACGAGTTCCACGGCACGGGCGACGTCGTGGTCGAGCGCGCGGTCGCGGCCGAGGAAGCCGATTTCCTGGCGGATGATCGCGTGCGCCGCCGCGACCGCGTGTCCCGGACGGAACTCCGGCGCCTGCGCGAGTTCGGCGCGCAGGCCTTCGACCTCGTCGAGGAAGCCGGCATGCCCGGCGTGCTCCGGCAGCGGCCCGCCCTGCACCTTGGCCGCCAGCGTGCGCGCGTCGGCACGGCGGGCGAGATCGCGCGCGGCGTTGATCATGTCGCGGCGCAGGTCGAGCGCCTGCGCGGCCACCATCAGCTCCAGCGCCAGCACCTTGCCGAGGTCGTCGGCCATCGCCAGCACGTGACGCGCCTCGTTGGCGCCCATCGAGACGTGGTCCTCGGCGTTGGCGCTGGTCGGGATCGAATACACGCTGGTCGGATGCGCGCGGCTGGCGAGGTCGTTGACGATCGCCGCCGCGGTGTACTGCACGATCATCAGCCCCGACTCGGTCGAATCCTCGTTGCCGATCAGGAACGCCGGCAGGCCGTCGTTGGTCGCCGGATCGACCAGCTTGTTGAGCCGGCGCTCGGAGATGCTGGCCAGCACCGGAATCGCCGCCTTCACGTAGCTCATCGCCAGCGCCAGCGGCATGCCGTGGAAATGGCCGGCGGAGACCACCTGCTGCTCGACGTACTCGGCCTGGGCGTCCGGGAACACGATCGGGTTGTCGGTCAGCGCGTTGAGCTCGATGTCGAGCACGCGCGCGGCCTGCGCCACCGCGTCGCGCACCGCGCCGTGCACCTGCGGAATGCAGCGCAGCGAGTAGCTGTCCTGCGGCTGGTGCTTCTTGCCGCCGCGGAACGGGCGGAAGCGGCGGTAGAACTTCTCGCGGCCGTGGCGCTGCTGGAACGGCACCCAGTCCCAGCCGATGTCGAAGCGCAGCGCCTGCGATTCCGGCGTGTCCCAGCTCCCCGGCGACCACGGGCGGAAGCGCGGCACGAGATGGTAGGGGATCTCCACCAGCGTCGAGCCGCGCAGCAGCGCGCGCAGGTTCGCCGCCACCTGCACCTGCCCCGGATGCGGGCGCAGCGCGTGCACTTCCTCGGCGAACGCGCCCATGCGACCGGCGAAGGCATCGAGCGTCATCGCCGCGGCAAGGTCGGCGACGTCGAGCAGCTTCTCCAGCGCATCCAGCGCGAGCACACCGCAGGCCAGCATCTGCGCGGTGCCGTTGTTGAGCGCAAGCCCTTCCTTGTACGACAGCCGGATCGGCGCGAGGCCCGCGCGGCGCAGCGCTTCCGCGCCCGGCAGACGCTCGCCGCGGAAGAACGCTTCGCCGCCGCCGAGCAGCACGATCGCCAGGTGCGACAGCGGCGCGAGGTCGCCGCTGGCGCCGACCGAGCCGAGCTGCGGCACCACCGGCACGATGCCGGCGTTGAGCATCGCCGCCAGCGCCTGCAGTGTTTCCACCCGCACGCCGGAGTGGCCGCGCATCAGCGTGTTGATGCGGATGCACAGCATCGCGCGCACGATCTCCGGCGCGAACGGCTCGCCGACGCAGACCGCGTGCGTCTCGATCAGGTTGCGCTGCAGCTCCTCGTGCAGCGTCTCGTTCGCGGCCGGCGCGCCCGGCAGCGCGTCGCGCAGGCGGTGCGCGCCGAGCAGGCGGTCGGCGTTGCTGCCGAAGCCGGTGGAGACGCCGTAGATCGGCTCCTCGCGGCGGACCTGCTCGGCCAGGAACGCGGCGGCGCGCGCCACCGCGGGCAACTGACGCTCGTCGAGTTCGACGGGCGTGCCGCGGGCGACGGCGACGAGCTGGGCGCGGGTGAGAGAGCGGCCGTCGAGGCGGATGGGCGGGGTCATGGGGTCTCGTTCAATTGCCACAGGCCGGCAACGCCTCCGCCTGCGCCAGCTCCACGCGCAGCGCCTTCACCAGCTCGGCGCGCGCGACTTCGAACTGGTCGTTGCGGCGCAGGTCCTTGACGGTGACGGTGCCGCGGGCGAGCTCGTCCTCGCCCAGCACCACCACGAAGCGGATGCCGGCGCGGTCCGCGTACTTGAACTGCTTCGCCAACTTGGACGGTTCGAGCACGGTCTCGGTATTGATGCCGCCATGGCGCAGCTCGCGCGCCACCTCCAGGCAATGCGGCAGGTGGGCGGCATCCATCTGCGTCACCAGCACCTGCACGGTGCTGCCGGCGGTGCGGATCAGCCCGGCCTCGCGCAACTGCCAGAACAGCCGGGTCAGACCGATGGAGATGCCGACGCCGGGCAGCTTCGACTTCGTGTAGTGGCTGGCGAGGTTGTCGTAGCGGCCGCCGGAGCAGATCGAGCCGATCTGCGGGTAGTCGTCGAGCGTGGTCTCGTACACGGTGCCGGTGTAGTAATCGAGCCCGCGCGCGATCGAGAAGTTGAGCGCGTACGCGCTTTCCGGCACGCCCATCGCGCGCACCAGTTCGAGAACCTCGCGCAGCTCGGCCACGCCTTCGCGCAGCGCCTCGTTGCCGTCGCCAAGCGCCTCGAGACGCGCGATCGCGTCGGCGTGCGAGGTCGAGCGCACGTCGACGAAGTCGAGGATGCGGGCGACCGCCTCCGGCGCGAGCGCGAAGCCCTCGCCCGAGAGCGTCTCGCGCACGTAGTCGGCGCCGCGCTTGTCGAGCTTGTCGACCTCGCGCAGCACCGCCGCCTGCAGGTCGGGATCGGCCACGCCCTGCTGCTCGAAGAAGCCACGCATCAGCTTCCGGTTGTTGAGCTGGATGGTGAACGCGCCGATGTCGAGCTCCGAGAACACCGCATGGATCACCGCCGGCAGCTCGGCATCGTGGCGGATGCTGAGCGCGTCCTTGCCGATCACGTCGATGTCGCACTGGTAGAACTCGCGGAAGCGGCCGCGCTGCTGGCGCTCGCCGCGGTAGACGCGCTGCATCTGGTAGCGGCGGAACGGGAACGCCAGCTCGTGCTCGTGCTCGGCGACGTAGCGCGCCAGCGGCACGGTGAGGTCGAAGCGCAGCGCCAGCTCCGGCCGCCCTTCGCCGCCCTTCTCCAGCGCACCGGTGGACTGCACGAAGTAGACCTGCCGCTCGGTCTCGCCGCCCGACTTGGTCAGCAGCACTTCGGAGAGTTCCATCACCGGCGTCTCCACCGGCAGGAAGCCGAAGCGCTCGAAGTTGCGGCGGATGACGTCCAGCATGCGCTGGAAGGCGATCTGGTCCGGGGGCAGCAGTTCCAGCACGCCCGGCGGGGTACGCGGCTTGATCAAAGCAGGAGGCTCCAGGGCCGAAGGCGAAGGCCGGCAAGTTTAACCCGCGCTCCGCCTCGCGCCCCCGAGCCTCTTGCCTCCCGCAGGCTGCGCTCGCTAGAATGCGCGGCCTCCGTCGGGGTGTAGCTCAGCCTGGTAGAGCGCTACGTTCGGGACGTAGAAGTCGCAGGTTCAAATCCTGTCTCCCCGACCAAAAGTTCCGCGAGTCGAAGCAACGGCCGTTCCGGCGACGGAACGGCCGTTTCTTTCGTCCGCGGCCTGCCCCCGCGCGCACGGCGACCGCGCGGGCACGGGGATTGCAGACGGGAGGCGCGCCCGGCCTCACTGGGCACGAAGCTCCCGAATGCTCCTTCAGACCTCCTCGCCTCCCGGCCCGGACACGCGGGCCCCCGGCGGAAACGCACCGCCGCCCCGGCGACGGTTCTACGTCCCCGTGCGCGCCAAATTCGCGTCGGCCACGCTGCTGGGGATCGCCTGGTGCGCGCTCAGCGTGTGGCTGTCGCAGGCGTGGCTGCACGATCTGGGCGAGCTGATCGGAGCGGCGCCCGCGCTGTTCGTGATCGCCTTCATCGCCTATGTGCCGGGCTTCATGAACGCCTTCATGGCCGGCTCGATCCTGCTCGACCGCCGGCCGCGCCGGCGCCGGCTCGCGGAATATCCGGGGGTGACGGTGCTGGTGGCCTGCTACAACGAGGCGGCCAACATCGGCGACACCCTGACCAGCCTGTTCGCGCAGGACTATCCGGGCCCGCTGGAAGTGCTGGTGCTGGACGACGGTTCGACCGACGACAGCGCGGCGATCGCCGAGCGCGCGATCGCCGCCGCGACCGTCGCGGAGCGTCACCGTTTCCGCGTCGTGCGCGGCGAGCGCAACGTCGGCAAGGCCGGCGTGCTCAACCGCGGCCTGGCGATGGCCTCGCACGAGCTGATCGTCACCATCGACGGCGACAGCTGGGCCTACCGCGACGCGCTCACCCACATCGTCGAGCGCTACCACAACGATCCGCCGCACACGCGCGCGGTCGCAGGCTCCGTGCTGGTGCGCAATTCGCGCCACAACTGGCTCACCCGCGCACAGGAGTGGGACTATTTCCACGGCATCGCCGCGGTCAAGCGCATGCAGAGCCTGTACCACGGCACCCTGGTGGCGCAGGGCGCGTTCTCGCTCTACGACCGCGCCGCGCTGCGGGACGTGGGCGGCTGGCCGGAAAGCGTGGGCGAGGACATCGTGGTGTCCTGGGCGCTTCTTTCGCGCGGCTGGCGGATCGGCTACGCCGAGGACGCGATCCTGTTCACCAACGTGCCCGACCGGCTGGGCCAGTTCGCGCGCCAGCGCAAACGCTGGTCGCGCGGGCTGTTCGAGGCGTTCCGCGCCTATCCCGGGCTGCTGGTGAAGCCGCGCATGTCGCTGATGTTCATCTGGTGGAACCTGTTGTTCCTGCCGCTGGATCTGGTCTACACCTTCGCCTTCATTCCGGGGGTGGTGCTGGCGCTGTTCGGCCACTACTGGATCGCCGGGCCGCTGACGCTGGCGGTGCTGCCGCTGGCGGTGCTGTGGAACATGGCGATCTTCCGCGTCCAGAACCGGGTGTTCCGCGCGCAGGCGCTGCGCGTGCGCCGCAACTACGGGGGCTTTTCGTTCTACGTGCTGGCCTACTCGATGATCCTGCAGCCGGTCTGCGTCTGGGGCTATGTCTCCGAGCTGCTCGGGCTGCGCAAACGCTGGGGCACCAAATGACACGCGTCGGTCTGTCCATCGCGCTGATGCTCCCGCTGGCGGCGCAGGCCGGACAGGCGGTGGGCACCGATACGTTCGCCTCGCGCGACACCGACGGCACCGAGGTCACGCGCGCGTCGCTCACCTGGGACATGCGCTTCGACGACATCGAGCGCTACCGCGGCCTCAGGTTCGAGCGCGCCGAGTTCCGCCCCGCCACCGGCGGCCGCGTGCGGGACGATCGGCTGTATCTGCGGTTCGCGGACGTCGGCGAGCGCTGGAAATGGAACGGCGCGCTGGGCACCGACGGCGATACCTGGCTGGGCGCCGCCAGCCTCTACACCGAGGAGCGTTTCCGCCAGGAGTACTTCGTCGAGCGCGAGGTGATCGAGACCCAACAGGGCCTCACGCGCGGCATCCACTACACCTTCGTCGGCGGCGCGTGGGATCTGCCGATCGACGAGCGCCAGCTCATCACCGCGATGCTCGGCGTGCAGGACTTCACCGGCGAGAACCGGCGCTACCACCTGCGCGCCCGCTACATCGCGGTGCTGCAGCCCGACTGGGGCCTGAGCGCGCAGTTGCGGGTGCGCTACGCGCACAGCACCGCGCCGGGCGAGTTCGACTACTACTCGCCGCGCTGGTACGCGGAAGCGCTGCCGACGCTGCAGATCCGGCGCTCGCGCGGCGGCTGGGTCTATCAGGGCGCGGTCGGCTGGGGCCGCCAACAGGATTCCGGTTCCGACGCGCGCCGTTCGCGGCTGGCCGAGTTCCTCGTGCAGAGCCCGCGCCGCGGCCGCGACTGGTACCTCCGCGCCGGCTTCACCTACAGCGACACGCCGACGGTGGCCGGCGCCCAGTACGGCTACCGCCAGCTCACCCTGCAGGCGCTGCGGACGTTCTGAGCCGGCGCGGTCAGACCGGCTTCGACCGCGCCGCGTACGGCAGGGCCGCCAGCGCCGTCGCGATCGCGCGCAGGCGCGGCTGGCGGAGGGGCACCAGGTCGTAGAACGCCAGGTGGTCCCACATCGCCAACAGATGGAACCCCAGGTACGTCGGCCGCTCGCCGAAGACGGCGTGATGCGTCTCCAGCCAGTCGAGCCCCTGCCCGATCGCGGCGCGCATCTTGCCGAAGCGGCGGTGCCCGGTGTCCAGGCCGGTGCGCGCGGCGAGGACGAGCTCGACCTCGGTGGCCATGATGCCGTTGAGGACCGCGCGCGCGTTGAGCACGTCCGCGTCCGTGGTCAGCACCTCGAAGCGGTCGGCCGGATCGCGCGTGCGCGCCACGTGGGCGGCGATGTGATCGGACTCGAACACCGCGCGCGCGCCGTCCAGCAGCGTCGGCACCTTCATCAGCGGATGGGGGCCGAACGCGCGCGCGTCGTCGTCGGCGACGTTGCCGGCATCGAGCAGTTCGATCGGCTCGCCGAGCGCGTCGAGCAACAGCCGCACCTTGCGCGAGAAGTGGGACCGGGGCGTGCAGATCAGTCGCAGGGTCATGGCGCACGTGCAGCCGGCAAAGGAGACGGTTCACTCCAGCCCGGCCGCAGGTACCGGTCCAGCCCGATCGATGGAACGCTGTGTTGGCCTGCCGCCACGGCTACGCCGCGCGCTCGGCCTCGGTGGTGAAGCTCTCGCCGCAGCCGCATTCCGCCTTGACGTTGGGGTTGCGGAACACGAACGCCTCGCCGAGACCCTGCTTCACGAAGTCGATCTCCGTGCCGTCCACCAGCGGCAGACTCGCGGCGTCGACGAGGATCCGCACGCCGTCCTGCTCGAACACGGTGTCGTCGGCCGCCTGCTCGCGCGCCAGGTCGGCGAAGTGCTGCCAGCCGGAACAGCCGGCGCGCTTGACTCCGAAGCGCAACCCCAGCGCGCCCGGCGTCTCGCGGACGTAGTGCTGGACACGGGCAAGCGCGGCGGGAGCGAGGGTGACGGCCATGGATGCGGAACTCGGCGGGGGGATCAAGTATAGGCGCGGCGGCGGACGCGTCCGGTAAACTGCCGCATTCCCGATATCGGTCCAGACGGCCAGGATTCAAGGCATGACGGTGGTCAGCGTGCAGCAGGCGCTGGCGGGACAGGTGCCCGTCGGCGGTGAGGTGACGGTGCGCGGCTGGGTGCGCACCCGGCGCGACTCCAAGGCAGGCGTGAGCTTCGTCAACGTCAGCGACGGTTCGTGCTTCGCGCCGATCCAGGTGGTCGCGCCGGCCGATCTGCCGAACTACGAAAGCGAGGTCAGGCATCTCACCACCGGCTGCTCGGTGATCGCCAGCGGCCGTCTGGTGCCGTCGCCGGGCCAGGGCCAGTCGTTCGAGATCCAGGCCTCGTCGGTCGAGGTCGTCGGCTGGGTCGAGGACCCGCTGACCTACCCGATGCAGCCCAAGCAGCACACGCTGGAATACTTGCGCGAGTACGCCCACCTGCGCCCGCGCACCAACCTGTTCGGCGCCGTCACGCGGATCCGGCACTGCCTGGCCCAGGCGGTGCATCGTTTCTTCCACGAGCGCGGGTTCTTCTGGGTCAACACGCCGATCATCACCACCTCCGATGCCGAAGGCGCCGGGCAGATGTTCCGCGTCTCCACGCTCGACCTGATGAACCTGCCGCGCACCGCCGACGGCGAGGTCGACTTCTCGCGCGATTTCTTCGGCAAGGAAGCGTTCCTGACCGTCTCCGGCCAGCTCAACGTCGAGGGCTACTGCCTGGCGCTGAGCAAGGTCTACACCTTCGGCCCGACCTTCCGCGCCGAGAACAGCCACACCACGCGCCATCTGGCCGAGTTCTGGATGATCGAGCCGGAGATCGCCTTCGCCGATCTCGACGACGACGCGCTGCTGGCCGAGGACTTCCTGAAGTACCTGTTCCGCGCGGTGCTGGAAGAGCGCGCCGACGACATGGCCTTCATCGCCGAGCGCGTGCAGAAGGATGCGGTCAGCCGGCTGGAGGCGTTCGTCAACGCGCCGTTCGAACGCATCGATTACAGCGAGGCGATCCGGCTGCTGCGGAACTCCGGTCAGAAGTTCGATTTCCCGGTCGAATGGGGGCTGGACCTGCAGACCGAGCACGAGCGCTGGCTGACCGAGGTGCACGTCGGCCGCCCGGTGGTGGTCGTCAACTACCCCGAGCGGATCAAGGCGTTCTACATGCGCCTCAACGACGACGGCAAGACCGTCGCGGCGATGGACGTGCTGGCGCCGGGCATCGGCGAGATCATCGGCGGCAGCCAGCGCGAGGAGCGGCTGGACGTGCTCGATGCGCGCATGGCGCAGTTCGGGCTCGATCCCGCGCACTATCAGTGGTACCGCGATTTCCGCCGCTACGGCACGGTGCCGCACGCCGGCTTCGGTCTCGGCTTCGAGCGGCTGATCGTGTACGTATGCGGGCTGGCCAACATCCGCGACGCGATCCCCTACCCGCGCGCGCCCGGCCAGGCGGAGTTCTGAGGCCGGCCATGCGCACGTCCGACGGCATTGCCGCGGCAGCGGCACGCAGGAGGCGGCCATGATGCTGTTCCTCGCGCTCGCGCTGGTCGGCGTCGCGGTCGGCGGCGCCACCGCGTTCGTGATCTTCTGGCCGCTGGCGCTGGTGCACCTGCGCGACCGCCACCCCGCCCTGCGCAGCGAACTGGGGCCGGCCGCGTTCCTGCATCCGGCCGCGCTCGGCTGGCTGCTGCGCGGCGGCTACCGGGCGGCCGGCGACCGCAACCTGGATGGCCTGGCGACCCCGGCGAAGGTGTCGCTGCTGGTGATCCTCACCAGCCTCGCCGCCTCCGGCGCGCTGTGGCTGCTATCGGAGCTGATGCCATGAACGACGCCCGCGAACAGTGGTGGCTTGCCACCCTCGGCCGCACCGTGGTCTGGGCGCGCCTGCGCGTGCTCGAGGCCGGCACCGCGGAGGTGTTCGACAGCGACGGCAACACGCTGCCGTTCGAAAGCGAGGACACCGCGCGCGCGGCGCTGATGGACGCCGAGTACGTCGAGCTCGACGGCATGGACGAGGACGACGCCGCCGCGCGCGGCTTCGCGCTCGACGAACTGGTGCCGCCGCGCGCGGACGACGATGCGGCGCTGCGCGAGCTGATGATCTGGAAGCTGCCGGCGAAGCACTGATGTACCTGCCGCGCGCCTTCGCCGAAACCGACCTCGCCGCGCTCGATGCGCTGTTCGACCGCGACGCCTTCGTCACCCTGATCACCGTGCGCGACGGTGCGCCCGAGATCGCGCACCTGCCGGTGCTGTACCGGCGCGACGGCCAGCGCATCGATCTGCAGGGCCACTGGGCCGCGGCCAATCCCCAGGCCGCCCACGCCGGCCCGGCGGTGGCCGTCGTCCACGGCCCGCACGCCTACGTCTCGGCGGGCTGGTACCCGGACAAACAGCCGGCCGCGCGCGTGCCGACCTGGAACTACGCGGTCGCCCACCTGCACGGCACGCTGGAGACGTTCCGCGAGGAGGCCGCGCTCGCCGCACTGGTGGATGCGCTGAGCGCGCATTACGAGGCGCGCGTCGGCGGCGACTGGCGCTTCGACTTCGGGCGCGAGGAGGAGCGCCGGCAGCTTCGCGGCATCGTCGGCTTCCGTCTGCAGGTGGAACGCGCGGAGCTGAAGTTCAAGCTGAGCCAGAATCATCCCGAGCCGAACCGTCGCGCCGTGGCCGAACGGCTGCAAGCGCTCGGTGGCGAAGCCGCCGAGGTCGCCGCGCTGATGCGCGAACGCGAGCGCGGCGCCTGAGCGGCGCGGCATCCTCTCCCTCACTTCGGACTGGACCCATGGACCTCGATCTCACCGGCCGGCATGCGCTCGTGTGCGGCGCTTCCGAGGGCATCGGCCGCGCGGTCGCGCACGAACTGGCGCTGATGGGCGCCGACGTCACCGTCCTCGCGCGCCGCGCCGACGCGCTGGCCGAGGTGGCTGACGGTCTGCCGCGCCACGGCGCGCAGCGGCACGGCTGGCTGGCGGCCGACGTCGCCGCGACCGACGCGCTCAGGGCGTCGGTGGAAGCGCTGGCGGCCGCGCGGCCGGTGCACATCCTGGTCAACAACACCGGCGGCCCGCCGGGCGGCCCGGCGTCGACGGCCACCGCGGCCGCCTACCTCGATGCGTTCAACCGCCATCTGATCGCCAACCACACCCTGCTGCAGAGCGTGCTGCCGGGCATGCGCTCGGCCGCGTGGGGTCGGGTCGTCAACATCGTCTCCACCTCGGTGCGCGAACCGATCCCCAACCTCGGCGTGTCCAACACCGTGCGCGGCGCGGTGGCGAGCTGGGCCAAGACGCTTTCGCGGGAACTCGCCGCCGACGGCATCACCGTCAACAACGTGCTGCCCGGCTACACGCAGACGCGCCGGCTGGAGCAGATCATCGACGACCGCGCGCGCGCCAGCGGCCAGGACGTCCAGGCGGTGGCCGAGGCGATGCGCGCCAGCGTGCCGGCGCGTCGCTTCGCCCAGCCGCAGGAGATCGCCGCGGTGGTGGCGTTCCTCTGCTCGCCCGCCGCCGCCTACGTCAACGGCGTGAGCCTGCCGGTGGATGGCGGGCGGATGCAGTCGATCTAGCGAGCCCGTCGACCCGGCGAAGGCCGGGATCCGATCGTTCGACGCCGCAAATGGATCCCGGCTTGCGCCGGGATGACCAGCCGGGGCCCATTTATCCCGAGGATGCGACGGCACACCGACTGCGCCTGACTGACGCCCGCCACGCCGCTTCCGCCCGCCCCACCGCGCATCCCGCCGCGCGCTCCGGTACCCTGAATGGATGCGCCTGACCCACTGGATCGACGGCAACCCCGCTGCCTCCGGCCGCTGGCTCGAAGTCCACGAGCCGGCCACCGCGCGGCCGTTCGCGGAGGTGGCGCGCGGCGATGCGGACACGGTCGAAGCGGCCGTCGCCGCGGCCACGCGCGCGTTTCCGGAGTGGGCGGCGCTGCCCAACAGCCAGCGTGCGCGCTGGCTGGAGCGCCTGGCGGATGCGCTGGAGGCGCGACTGGAGGACTTCGCCCGCGCCGAGGCGCGCGACGGCGGCAAGCCGATCCGGCTGGCGCGCGAGGTCGAGATCCCGCGCGCCATCAGCAACCTGCGCTTCTTCGCCCACGCCACCACCCAGTTCGCGAGCGAGTCGCACCACGGTGAGGCGGGCCTCAACTACACGCTGCGCCCGCCGCTCGGCGTGGTGGCGACGATCTCGCCGTGGAACCTGCCGCTGTACCTGTTCACCTGGAAGATCGCGCCGGCGCTGGCGGCCGGCAACGCGGTGGTGGCGAAGCCCTCGGAGGTCACGCCGCTCACCGCGACGATGCTGGGCGAACTGGCGGCGGAGATCGGCTTCCCGGCCGGCGTGCTCAACATCGTCCACGGCCTTGGGCCGGAGGTCGGCGAGCCGCTGGTGACGCACCCGGCAGTGCGCGCGATCTCGTTCACCGGCAGCACGGCGGTCGGCCGCCGCATCGCCGGGCTTGCGGCGCCGATGCTCAAGAAGCTCTCGCTCGAGCTGGGTGGCAAGAATCCCACCCTGGTGTTCGCCGACAGCGACTGGCGTGCGAACCTCGACACGCTGGTGCGCTCGGCGTTCCAGAACGCCGGCCAGATCTGCCTGTGCGGCTCGCGGATGCTGGTGGAGCGCTCGATCTACCCGGCGCTGCGCGATGCGCTGGTCGAACGGGCGAGCGCGCTCACGGTCGGCGATCCGCTCGACGAGGCCACGCGGCTCGGCCCGCTGGTGTCGCAGGCGCATTTCGACAAGGTCGTCGCCGCGATCGAACGCGCGCGCGCCGAAGGCGGCCGCGTGCTGTGCGGCGGCCATGCGCTCGACCGCGCGGGCTGGTACGTGGCGCCGACCGTGATCGAGGGCCTCGGCCCGGACTGCACCACCAACCGCGAGGAGATCTTCGGCCCGGTCCTCACCCTGCAGCCGTTCGACGACGAGGATGAGGCGCTGCGGCTGGCCAACTGCGGCGACTACGGACTCGCCGCCTCCATCTGGACGCGCGACCTCGACCGCGCCCACCGCCTCGCCGCGCGTCTGCGCGTCGGCATGGTCTGGATCAACACCTGGCTGATGCGCGATCTGCGCACGCCGTTCGGCGGCGTCGGCCAGTCCGGTCTCGGCCGCGAAGGCGGCTTCGAGGCCATGCGCTTCTTCACCGAACCCAAGAACGTGGGAATCGCCCTGCAATGAGCAAGATCGACCATCTGATCGAGAACAACCGCGAATGGTCCGAACGGATCCACCGCGAGGATCCGGAATTCTTCCTGCGCCTGTCGCGCCAGCAGTCGCCCGAGTACCTGTGGATCGGCTGCTCCGACTCGCGCGTGCCCGCCAACCAGATCATCGACATGGCGCCCGGCGAGGTGTTCGTCCATCGCAACATCGCCAACGTGGTGGTGCACACCGACCTCAACTGCCTGTCGGTGATCCAGTTCGCGGTGGACGTGCTGAAGGTCAAGCACATCCTGGTGGTCGGCCACTACGGCTGCGGCGGCGTCCGTGCGGCGCTGACGCAGCAGCGGCTGGGCCTGGTGGACAACTGGATCCGCCACGTGCGCGACGTGGCCGAGAAGCACGACGGTTGCCTGCACGCCGCCGGCGACGTTGACCTGCAGCACGACCGGCTGTGCGAGCTCAACGTGCTGGAGCAGGTGGTCAACGTCGCCCAGACCACCATCGTGCTGGACGCCTGGGCGCGCGGGCAGGAGCTGACCGTGCACGGCTGGGTGTACGGCCTGAAGGACGGCCGCGTGCACGACCTGGGCCTGGACGTCGACGGCCCGGACAGGCTCGCCGAACAGTACGCCGCGGCCCTCGCGCGCATCCGCGCCGACCGGACCGACCGATGAGCGAGGCGATCCGCGCCGACGCCGCGCCTCGCCCGGTCGGCCGCTACCCTCACGCGCGGCGCGCCGGGAATCTGCTGTTCCTGTCCGGGATCGGCCCGCGCGATCCGACCACCGACGCGGTGCCGGGCAACGAGTACGACGCCGACGGCCGCCTGGTGCGACAGGACATCGTTGCCCAGTGCCATTCGGTGTTCGCCAACGTGCGCCGCGTGCTCGAGGCCAGCGGCGCGCGATGGGAAGATCTGCTGGACGTCACCGTCTACCTCACCGACATGCGGCGCGATTTCGACGCCTACAACGCGGTGTGGGCCGAGTACTTCCCCGACCCGGCCACCGCGCCCTGCCGCACCACGCTGGGCATCACCGCGTTGCCGACGCCGATCGCGATAGAACTGAAGTGCATCGCCCTCGTGAGGAGCTGACCATGCTGCCCGCCCCGCTCGACCTCAAGGCGTGGATCGACGCGCACCGCCACCTGCTGAAGCCGCCGGTGGGCAACAAATGCCTGTACGACGGCGACTTCATCGTGATGGCGGTGGGCGGGCCGAACCAGCGCACCGATTACCACGTCGACGAAGGCCCCGAATGGTTCTACCAGCTCGAGGGCGAGATGGTGTTACGGATCCAGGAAGACGGCCGCGTGCGCGACATCCCGATCCGCGCCGGCGAGACCTTCCTGCTGCCGCCGCGGGTGCCGCATTCGCCGCAGCGGATGGCGGGGTCGGTGGGGCTGGTGATCGAGCGCAGGCGCATGCCCGGCGAGCGCGACGGGCTGATGTGGTTCTGTCCGCGGTGCAACGCCAGGCTGTACGAGGAGTTCTTCGAGCTGCAAGACATCGAGCGCGATTTCCCGCCGGTGTTCGACCGCTTCTACCGCTCGCGCGCGCTTCGCACCTGCCGGCAGTGCGGCGAGCTGCATCCGGCCCCGGCGCGCTACGACGAGGCCGCGCGCTGAACCATTCATGCCCGTGCGGACTTTCGCGCGCCGTCACACGCGCGAAGCGGAATCTCCACGGGTTTTGCACATCCTGGCGGCAAGAATGCGCTCGAATTTCCCGAGGACGCGCCCGCCATGATGTACCCCACCCCTTACGACGTGTTGCCGATGGCTGCCGGCGAGACCTACGGCGCAGCGACCGTCATCGACGGCCAGGGCACCTGCGGCGTGCAGGCCCAGCGCGATCCGGACGGCGGCTGGCGCGACGTGCAGGTCGTGGTCGGCATGGCCTGGGAGGACCTCAATTCAGGTCAGTCGCGGCTGACTGCCTACGGCGCAGCCCGCTGACCGGCGGTGGCCGGGCGGCAGGATGCCGCCCGGCCGGGCACCGTGATTCCAGGGCGCCTGCGGGCGCCTTTTTCGTGCCCGCGCCGCACGCCGGGGGATTCGGCGACAATGCCGGCTTCGCCTGTCGGACCGCACCCCGCCCGTGCTGAAGATCGACGTCCACGCCCACTACCTGCCGCGCGACTGGCCCGACCTCGCCCGCAAGTACGGCGATCCGCGCTTCCCGGTCATCCACCACACCGACGACGGCCGTCACCGTATCTACAAGGACGGCAAGTTCTTCCGCGAGATCCGCTCCAACACCTGGGATCCGGCCGAACGCGTCGAGGAGTACGCGCGCTTCGGCGTGCAGGTGCAGGTGCTGTCCACGGTGCCGGTGATGTTCAGCTACTGGGCCAAGCCGCATCACGCGCTGGAACTGCACCAGGCGCTCAACGACCACATGGCCGAGGCGGTGCGCGCCTACCCGCGCCACTTCGCCGGAATCGGCACGGTGCCGTTGCAGTCGCCGCGGCTGGCGATCCAGGAGCTGGAACGCTGCATGGATCAGCTCGGCCTGCAGGGCGTGCAGATCGGCTCCCACGTCAACGACTGGAACCTCGACGCCCCGGAGCTGTTCGAGTTCTTCCAGGCCGCCGCCGAACTGGGCGCGGCGATCCTGGTGCACCCGTGGGACATGATGGGCGCGGCTTCGATGCCGAAGTACTGGCTCCCCTGGCTGGTGGGCATGCCCGCCGAGCAGTCGCGCGCCGCCTGCTGCCTGATCTTCGGCGGCGTGCTCGAACGCCTGCCGAACCTGCGCGTCTGCATGGCGCACGGCGGCGGCAGCTTCCCGTACACCATCGGCCGCATCGAGCACGGCTTCAACATGCGCCCGGACCTGGTCGCCACCGACAACCCGCGCAATCCGCGCGAGTACCTCGACCGTCTCTACTTCGACTCCTGGGTGGCCGACGCCCGCGCGCTGCGCTACCTGCTCGACACCGTCGGCGTATCGCAGGTGATGCTGGGCACCGACTACCCGTTCCCGCTCGGCGAGCAGACGCCCGGCGGCCTGATCGACCAGTTGGGGCTGGACCCGAGCGAGCGCGCCCGCCTGTTCCACGGCACCGCGCTCGAATGGCTCGGCCTGCCGCTGTCGCGCTTCGCCTGACGTTCTCCCTCCCCTTCAAGGGGAGGGCCGGGGTGGGGATGGTGTTCCCGCGCCGGCCACACCATCCCCTCCCAAACCCTCCCCTTGAAGGGGAGGGCTTACAGCACCGGAACCGATGACCGCCAGCCTCCTTTCCGAAGACCACGCCCGCGCGCTCGACGCCGCCGATCCGCTGCCCACCCTGCGCGGCGAGTTTCGGGTGCCGAAGCACGGCGCCGACGAGCAGGCCTACTTCGTCGGCAATTCGCTCGGCCTGCAACCACGCAAGGCCCGCGCCTACGTCGAGGAAGTGCTCGACAAGTGGGCGCTGGAAGGCGTGGAAGGCCACTTCCGCGGCCACGCGCAGTGGGTGAGCTACCACGCGCTGGTGCGCGAGGCGCTGGCGCGCACGGTCGGCGCGCAGCCGGAGGAAGTGGTGGCGATGAACTCGCTGACCGCCAACCTGCATCTGATGATGGTCAGCTTCTACCGGCCCACGGCCGAGCGGCCGGCGATCCTGATCGAGGCCGGCGCGTTCCCGTCGGACCGCTACGCGGTGGAATCGCAGATCCGCTTCCACGGCTTCGATCCGGCGCGCGACCTGATCGAAGTCGAAGCCGACGAACCGAACGGCACGATCTCGATGGCCGCGCTCGAGCGCGCGATCGCCGAGCACGGCCCGCGGCTGGCGCTGGTGCTGTGGCCGGGCGTGCAGTACCGCACCGGACAGGCGTTCGATCTTGCCCAGATCGCGCGTCTTGCGCATGCGCAGGGCGCGCTGTGCGGGTTCGACCTCGCGCACGCGGTCGGCAACCTCGATCTTGCGCTGCACGACAGCGGTGCCGACTTCGCCGTCTGGTGCCACTACAAGTACATGAACGCAGGTCCCGGCGCGGTGGCCGGCTGCTTCGTGCATGCACGCCACGCGCACACCGACCGCCCGCGTTTCGCCGGCTGGTGGGGCCACGATCCGGAGACGCGCTTCCGCATGGGTCCGAACTTCGCGCCGACGCCGGGCGCGGACGGCTGGCAGCTCAGCAATCCGCCGATCCTCGCCATCGCCCCGCTGCGCGCCTCGCTGGAACTGTTCGACCGCGCGGGCATGGCGGCGCTGCGCGCCAAGTCGCTGCGACTCACCGGCTTCCTCGAGACGGTGATCCGCGCGCACCTCGCCGACACGCTGGAGATCGTCACCCCGGCCGAGCCCGAGCGCCGCGGCGCGCAGCTCTCGATCCGCGTGATCGGCGGCCGCGAACGCGGACGCGCGTTGTTCGAGTACCTCTGCACGCACGGCGTGCTCGGCGACTGGCGCGAGCCCGACGTCATCCGCATCTCGCCCGCGCCGCTCTACAACACCCACCTCGACATCGTCCGCTTCGCGCGAGCGGTGCTGGCGTGGCGGGAAGGTGCGTGATCCCGCCACGGATTCCGCACGGATGAACACCGACACGGGTCGACGATCGTTTGGGCGTTGCCGTTAGCAAGGCGCGGCGCGGCTTGGCATCATCCCCCTCTCCCCAACGGCACCGCCGTTGGGGGAGAGGGTCGGGGTGAGGGGGCGCGCCGCAGGCGCGTGATCGTTTCCGCCCGAATCCGCGCGCTTCCGCGAGAATCCGTGGCCAAGAACAGCCGACAGGGAACCCCATGACCGTGCAAGGCAAGCACATCACGATCATCGGCGCCGGGCTCGCCGGCGCGTTGCTGGGCACCCTGCTCGCGCAACGCGGCTGGCAGGTGGACGTGTACGAGAAGCGCGGCGATCCGCGCCTGCGCGGCTACGAAGGCGGGCGCTCGATCAACCTCGCGCTCGCCGAGCGCGGCCGCCACGGCCTGCGCCTGGCCGGCGCGCTGGACGCGGTGATGGCGCAGGCGGTGATGATGCGCGGCCGCATGGTGCATCCGCTCGACGGCCCGGTGAACCTCCAACGCTACGGCCGCGACGACAGCGAGGTGATCTGGTCGGTGCACCGTGGTGAGCTGAACATCGTGCTGCTCGACATCGCCGAGCGCGCCGGCGTGCGCCTGCACTTCGACCGTCGCCTCGACGGCGTGGACTTCGACGCGCGCACCGCCCGCTTCGCGAACGACCGCGACGGCAGCGCCGAGGCGGTGTCGTTCGTCTCGCTGGTCGGCGCCGACGGCGCGGGCTCGGCGCTGCGTGCGGCGATGAAGCCGCACGTCGAGCTCGGCGAACGCACCGAGTTCCTCGGCCACTCCTACAAGGAGCTGGAGATCCCGCCGGCGGAGGACGGCGGCTTCCGCATCGAACCCAACGCGCTGCACATCTGGCCGCGCGGGCGCTACATGTGCATCGCGCTGCCGAACGACGAACGCACCTTCACCGTCACCGTGTTCCTGCCCAACGCGGACGATCCCGAAAAGGGCGGCCCTTCGTTCGCCTCGGTACGCACCGGCGCCGACGCCCGCGCCCTGTTCGCGCGCGACTTCCCGGACGCGCTGCCGTTGATCCCACGCCTGGAGCACGACTGGGAACACAACCCCACCGGCCTGCTCGCCACGCTCTACCTCGACCGCTGGTTCCTCGACGAGCGTGCCGTGTTGCTGGGCGACGCCGCGCACGCGATGGTGCCGTTCCACGGCCAGGGCATGAACTGCGCGTTCGAAGATTGCGTGGCGCTGGCCGAACATCTCGACCGCACCACCGACCGCGCGCGAGCGTTCGCCGATTTCCAGGCCGAACGCCTGCCGAACTCGCGCGCGATCCAGCGCATGGCGCTGGAGAACTACCTCGAGATGCGCGACCGCGTCGACGATCCGGACTACCTGCTGCAGCGCGCGCTGGAACTGAAGCTCGCCGAACGGCACCCCGACCGCTTCATGCCCCGCTACAGCATGGTGACCTTCCGCCGCCTGCCGTACGCGCTGGCGTTCGAACGCGGCCAGATCCAACGCCGCCTGCTGGCCGAACTGACCGCCGGCCACGACAGTCTCGATTCCCTCGACTGGAACGCCGTCGACGCCGCCGTTCGCGGTGCGCTGCCGCCGCTGCCGGTGGAGGCGGGGGTCTGATCAGCCACGGATTTGCGCGGATGCAGGCGGATCCTCCATTGCGTGCTTGGCAGGCGGGCGTCGGATGTGGCTGGGTCGCCGGCCACTCCCTCTCCCCCAAACGGTGCGCCGTTTGGGGGAGAGGGTCGGGGTGAGGGGGCGCGCCGAAGGCGCGTGCCAGCAACTTTCGGATCATGCGCCCGGTCGGAACCTCCCTGCCAACCACTCTCGTCGCCGCGGCGTCCTTCGCCCCTTCGACAAGCTCAAGGCTCGGGATGAGCGAACGGCGCCCATTGTCGAGGCCGGCAAAATGGGCCCGGCTCGTTCATCCTGAGCTCGGACGAAGGGCGCCGGGACGACGCCGCGGGAAGGTCGAGTCAACCTCTCCCCGATGCGCATTCATCCACACCAATCCGTGGCCGACACCCGTCCCACCTCCTGAGACCGCCCACCGCTACCCTTGCCCCATGCCCGCCAGCTTCCTGTTCTACGACCTGGAAACCTTCGGCGCCGATCCCCGCGGCTCGCGCATCGCGCAGTTCGCTGCGATCCGCACCGACCTCGACCTGAACCCGGTCGAGGAGCCGATCGATTTCCTGGTCAAACCGGCCGACGACCTGCTGCCCTCCCCCGGCGCCACGCTGGTCACCGGCCTTACGCCGCAACGTGCCGAAGCGGAGGGCGTGATCGAGGCCGAGGCGTTCGCGCGCATCCACGAAGCGATGGCACGGCCGGAGACCTGCACGCTGGGCTACAACTCGCTGCGCTTCGACGACGAGTTCGTGCGCTGCGGCCTGTACCGCAACTTCTACGATCCGTACGAGCGCGAGTGGCGCGGCGGCAACTGCCGCTGGGACCTGCTCGACGTGTTCCGCCTCGCCCACGCCCTGCGCCCCGACGGGCTGGTCTGGCCCACGCGCGAGGACGGCGCGCCCTCGTTCAAGCTGGAGCATCTGGCCGACGCCAACGGCGTGCGCGAGGGCGAGGCGCACGAGGCGTTGTCCGACGTGCGCGCGCTGATCGCGCTGGCGCGCCGGCTCAGGCAGGCGCAGCCGCGGCTGTGGGACTACGCGCTGAAGCTGCGCGACAAGCGCTTCTGCGCATCGCTGCTGGACACCATCGCCATGCGCCCGGTGCTGCACGTCTCGCAGCGCTTCGCCGCCAGCCGCCTGTGCGCGGCGCCGGTGCTGCCGCTGGCCCGCCATCCGCGCATCGACAGCCGCGTGATCGTGTTCGACCTCGAGCAGGACCCGGAGCCGCTGTTGGCGCTCGATGCGGAGGCCATCGCCGCCCGCCTCTACACGCCCGCCGAGCAGCTCGCCGAGGGCGAAGCGCGCATCGCGCTGAAGGAAGTGCACACCAACCGCTGCCCGGTGCTGGTGGAGTGGGCGCATCTGCGCGACGCCGACCACGCCCGGCTGCGGATCGACCGCGCCACCGTCGAGGCGCGCGCGGCCCGTCTTCGCAACGCCGGGCCGCAGTTGGCGGAGAAGGTGCGGCGCGTGTTCGCCGACCGCGCCGAGCGCGTGGCCGCCGATCCCGACGGCGCGCTGTACGACGGCTTCATCGGCGATGCCGACAAAGCCCTGTTCGCGAAGGTGCGCAGCACGCCGCCGGAGGCGCTCGGAAGCGCACCGTTCGCCTTCCGCGACCCGCGCCTGCCGGAGCTGCTGTTCCGCTACCGCGCGCGCAACTGGCCGCACACGCTGGGCCCGGAAGAGCGCGAGCGCTGGGACGCGTTCCGTCGCGCACGGCTGACCACCGAAGGCGCCGGTGCCGAGTACACCTTCGCCCGCTTCCGCGCCGAACTGGCCGAACAGCGCCAGGCGGTCGCCGACGATGCGCGCAAGCGCGCGCTGCTGGATGCGCTCGACGCCTGGGGCCGGCGCATCGCCGGATCGCTCGGGCTGGCGTGCGAGCCGGTTGCGGCCACGGAGTCGCGCGGATGAAGGCGGATCCTGTCGGCTCCACATTCCGTCGCCCCGGCGAAGGCCGGGCGCCGTATCGCGGCTGAAGCCGCGACCGCGCGGCAGCATCGGGCCATCCGCCCCGTAATGTCCGCCCTCGACCCGCACGCATCCGCGTCCATCCGTGGCTTGATCGCCCCCCATGCCCACCTACTTCACCGACGCCAGTTTCCGCTTCCTGCGCGCCCTCGCCCGCCACAACGAGCGCGCGTGGTTCCAGGCGCACAAGGCCGACTACGAGGCGCACGTGCGCGCGCCGTTCCAGCGCCTGCTGACCGACCTGCAGCCGGCGCTGGCGTCGATCAGCCCGCACTACCGCGCCGACCCGAAACCGCTCGGCGGTTCGCTGTTCCGCATCCAGCGCGATACGCGCTTCGCCAACGACAAGTCGCCGTACAAGACCTGGCAGGGCGCGCGGCTGTTCCATGCGCGCGGGCGCCAGGTGGAGGCACCGTCGTTCTACCTCCACCTGCAGCCGGGCGAATGCTTCGTCGGCGCCGGCCTGTGGCATCCGCAGCCGGACACGCTGCGCCGCGTCCGGCATTTCCTCCTCGACAACCCGGGCGGCTGGCGCGCCGCCGCGCACGCGCCGGCGTTCCGCAAGCGCTTCGACCTGGACGACAGCGAGACGCTCGCCCGCATCCCGCGCGGTTTTCCCGCCGACTCCGAATTCGCCGACGACCTGCGCCGCCGCAACTTCGTCGCCTTCCGCGCCCTCGACGACGCCACCATGACCGGCCCGCGCCTGCGCACGATGCTGGAGGCGGACCTGGCCGCACTGGCGCCGTTCGTCGACTATCTGTGCGCGGCGCTGGACCTGGAGTTCTGAGCGTGGACGCCCGCGCGGGGAGGCACTACCGCGCCGTTCGCCCTGCTCCCCTACGATCGCCGCCTGCGTATGCGCCGACGGGAGTGATCATGAAGAAGGTGCTGGTGCTGCTGCTGATCGCACTGCTCGCCCTGGCCGGGTACGTCGCCGCCGGGCCGTTCCTCGCCATCCGCGGCATCCGCGCGGCGCTCGAGCGCCGCGACGTCGCCGCGCTCGACGAGTACGTCGACTTCGCCGCGGTGCGCGCCAGCCTGCGTGCGCAGATCGAGGACGCCATCGCCCGTCATGCGGGCCCGGACGCGCAGGCCGATCCGTTCGCCGCGTTCGGCCTGAAGCTGGCGTCCACCGCCGCCGGTTCGCTCGCCGATGCGGTGGCGACGCCGGCCGGCATCGCCGCCGTGCTCGAAGGCCGCAGCGTGCTGCGCAGGCTCGGCGGCGGCGGTTCGCGCGATGCGCGGGCGGGCGTCGGACACGAGCGCTGGCTCGACGATCTGCATTACCGCTACGAATCGCCCTCGCGTTTCACCGCCACCGTGCGCAATGCCGACGGCGAGCCGGTTGTGTTCGTGTTCGGCCGCGACGGCCTGCGCTGGACGCTGGTCGACGTGCGCCTGCCGCCGGGCCTGCTCGACGGCCGGTCGCGCTAGACGATCACGTCGCATTCGCGCGTCTTTCGCCGCTCACCCACCCGCGCCGGTGCACGGTTCCGCGCGGGCGCGAGCCGCGCCCGCTCCGGAGAGCCGTCATGAAACGCATCGCCATGCTGGCGTTGGCGGTCTGTCTCCCCCTCGCTCCGGCCAATGCCATCGACAACGAGTTCACCGGCAGGCTGGCCGGGGCCAAGGAGGTCCCCGCCATCTCGACCGTGGCGCGCGGCGAGTTCCGCGCCTACGTGTCGGGCAACACCGTCCATTTCCTGCTGCGCTACGACCGTCTGGAGGGCACGGTCACGCAGGCCCACATCCACCTCGGCCAGCCGGGCGTCAACGGCGGCGTGATCGTGTGGCTGTGTTCGAACCTGCCCAGCCCACCCACACCGCCCGGCGTGCAGCCCTGTCCCGCCGCGCCGGCGACGGTCACCGGCATCATCACCGCCGCCGACGTCGTCGGCCCCGGCGCGCAGGGCATCGACCCGGGCGAATTCGCCGAGCTGGTCCGTGCGCTGCGCAACGGCGTGACCTACGCCAACGTGCATACCGAGCGGTTCCCGACCGGCGAGATCCGCAGCAAGATCCACCCGCCGGCCCCCTAGACGGCGTTCGACACGCCGTGCGGTACGTGCCCGGCAGCGACGTGCTGCCGGGCCGAATCGATGTTGTGCAGGGAATCGTCGAAGAAGATGTCGGCGCCGAACGCCTCGAGGAACGGCCCCTTCGGGCGGCCGCCGAGAAACAGCGCCTCGTCCAGACGGATGCCCCACTCGCGCAAGGTGCGGATCACGCGCTCGTGCGCGGGAACCGAGCGCGCGGTGACCAACGCGGTGCGGATCGGCGCCTGCGGCCCGGACGGGAACGCCGCCTGCAACCGGTGCAACGCATCCAGAAATCCGCGGAACGGGCCGCCGGAGAGCGGCCGCAGCTTGTGTTCCAGCTCGTGCGCGGCGAACGCGTCGAGCCCGCCCTGGCGCGAGACCCGTTCGCCCTCGTCGTCGAAGATCACCGCGTCGCCGTCGAACGCGATGCGCAACTGATCGTGCCGCTGCTCGGGCGCGCGCGCGGGCAGCAGCGTCGCCGCCGCCACGCCCGCCGCGATCGCCGCGCGCACGTCGTCGCCGTTGGCCGACAGGAACAGGTCCGCGCCGAACGGTTTGACGTAGCGGAACGGCGGCGCGCCATTGCTGAAGGCGGCGCGCTTGATGCCAAGGCCGTAGTGCGCGATCGAATTGAAGATTCGCAGCCCGGTGTCCGCCGAATTGCGCGAGATCAGGATGACCTCCACGTGCGGCGCCTCGGGCGGCGCGTCCTTGTTCAGCGCCAGCAGCTTGCGCACCAGCGGGAAGGCGATGCCGGGCGGCAGGATGTCGTCCTCGTGGCTGCGCTGGTAGGCGGCATAGGCGTCGATGCCTTCGGCCTCGAACAGCGCGTGGCTGTCCTCGAGATCGAACAGGGTCCGCGAGGAAATCGCGACGATCAGCGGATCGGCATTCGCATCGGGCATGCGCACATTGTGCCGCGGATGCGTCGCAGGTGCCGAGACGGCTCAGCGCAGCCGCTCGAACCGGAAACCGGCGTCGCGGATGTGGGCGCTGAACCAGGCGCCATGCGACTCGGCCGTCATCAGCCCCGCGTACAGCCGCTCCGGCACGTCGAAGTAGCGGTAGACCGCACCGCCCGCGAATTCGATCTCCAGCACCCGCGCCCGTGGGTCGTAGCCCACGCTGCGCATCGCTTCCGACTCGACCTTCCGCCGCCGCATGCCGGCGATGGGAGCCGGGGCGGCGTTGGCGTGCCGTCAAAGAGTCGCGCGTCCGGCCAGTGCCGCCTGTCCGCGACGCATAGGGGCGCATCGAGTCGGGCGCGCAGCCACCTCCGCTCGTGGTGAGCTGTCGAACCCCAAGCGGGGCCCGCCACATAGCACACACCGGCATGCACAGCCGGACCCGACGCCGCTCGCGGCACGCCGCCGGCTACCGCCTACTCGAACGCGCCGTAGCCGTCGTGCGCCAGATTGTCGAAGCGCGTGTACTCGCCGAAGAACTTCAGCTTGATCGAACCGGTCGGACCGTTTCGCTGCTTGCCGATGATGACTTCGGCCAGGCCTTTGTCCGGCGAGTTCTCCTTGTTGTAGTACTCGTCGCGGTAGATGAAGATGATCACGTCCGCGTCCTGCTCGATCGCGCCCGACTCGCGCAGGTCGGCCATCACCGGACGCTTGTCGGTACGGGTTTCCAGCGAGCGGTTGAGCTGCGACAGCGCGATCACCGGCACGTTCAGTTCCTTCGCCAGCGCCTTCAGCGAGCGCGAGATCTCGGAGATCTCGGTCGCGCGGTTCTCGCTGTTGCCCGGCACCTGCATGAGCTGCAGATAGTCGATCACGATCAAGCCGAGGTCGTGCTCGCGCTTGAGGCGGCGCGCCTTGGCGCGCAGCACTTCCGGCGACAGCGCGGGGGTGTCGTCGATGAAGATCTTCACTTCCTTGAGCTGGCGGATCGCGCTGGTGACGCGGCTCCAGTCCTCGTCCTCGAGCTGGCCGGTGCGCAGCCGCGCGGCGTTGATGCGGCCGACCGAGGAGATCAGGCGCAGCGCGAGCTGGCTGGCCGACATTTCCATCGAGAACACCGCCACGGCCTTCCTGCTCTTGAACGCCGCGTACTCGGCCATGTTGAGCGCGAGCGTGGTCTTGCCCATCGACGGTCGCGCCGCGAGGATGATCAGGTCGGTCGGCTGCAGGCCGGCCGTCATCTCGTCGAACTCGGTGTAGCCGGTCGGCAGGCCGGTGACGCTGCCGCCGTTCTCGTAGCGCGTCTGCAGGACGTCGAACGCTTCCTTCAGCGCATCGTTCACCGCGACGAAGTCGCTGCGCCCCTTGGCGTCCGCCTCGGCGATCGCGAACACCTCCTGCTCGGCCTTCGCCAGGATCTCGCCGCTCTCGCGGCCGTTCGGCTGGAAGGCGTCGTTGACGATGCCGGTGCCGACCTCGATCAGTTTGCGCAGGATCGCCTTGTCGCGAACGATGTTGGCGTAGG
Source organism: Vulcaniibacterium thermophilum (assembly GCF_007923255.1). GTDB lineage: Bacteria > Pseudomonadota > Gammaproteobacteria > Xanthomonadales > Xanthomonadaceae > Lysobacter_F > Lysobacter_F thermophilum. The sequence goes on from NZ_VOHJ01000002.1 coordinate 41,490, forward strand.
CCTCGATGTTCGCCGCCGAAGGCGTGGTGCTGGCCAGCTCGATCAGGTAAGCGCCGCCGGCGACCTGTTCGGACAGGCCCTGCGAATCGAACCATTCGGTCAGCGTGACCGCATCGAACGGCCGGTTGCGGTCGGCCAGCTCGCGGATCGCGCGGTAGATGAGCTGGTGGTCGCGGCGATAGAAGTCGGACTCCGCCAGCAGCGAGGCGACGGTGTCGAACGCCTCCGGCGCCAGCATCAGGCCGCCGAGCACGGCCTGCTCGGCCTCGATCGACTGCGGCGGGATGCGGAGCTGTTCGACGCGGGCGTCGCTGCGGGTGTCGAAACGCTTGTCGGTTCGGTAGTCCGGGCGTGCGCTCATCGCGGTCTTGGCTCCCCTGGCAGGCGTCCGCGTCCTGCCTCAATGGACGGCCATCCTAGGCACTGCGGCTGTGGGTCCGCGACGAAAGATCCTGTGGAGCTCCTGTGGATAACCATCCTGCCCGCGGCCGGTCGCACCGGCTGAGATGGCACCGCCCGCACGCAAAAAGAACGGCGCCATCGCTGGCGCCGTTCCGGACCGCGGACGATGTGCCGTCGCGTCAGGCGGCTTCGCCTTCCACGATCACCTTGACGGTGGTTTCCACGTCGGCGTGCAGGTGCACGGTGACCTCGAACTCGCCGGTGCGGCGGATCGGGCCCTCGCCCATGATGACTTCCGACTTCTGGACCGGCGCGCCGGCCTTGGTCAGCGCCTCGGCGATGTCGCGCGGGCCGACCGAGCCGTACAGCTTGCCCTCGGTGGAGGCGTTGGCGTACACGGTGACGGTCATGCCTTCGAGCTTGGCCTTGCGCTGTTCGGCGTCCGACAGCAGGGCCTGCGCCTTGGCCTCGTACTCGGCGCGACGCTTCTCGAATTCGGCGACGTTGGCCGGCGTGGCCGGCACCGCCTTGCCCTGCGGCACCAGGAAGTTGCGGCCGTAGCCCGGCTTGACGGTGACCTTGTCGCCCAGGTTGCCCAGGTTGGTCACCTTCTGCAGAAGAATCAGTTCCATTGCGAAAACTCCGGATTCGTTAGCAGGCCCATGCCTGCAACTGGATCAGCTGTCCGAACGGACGGGGCGCGCGACGCCGGCTCCGCGGACGCGCCGCGGAGCACGGGAATCACGCGCGGTGGTTGTCGGTGTACGGGATCAGCGCGAGGTAGCGCGCGCGCTTGACCGCGGTGGCGAGCTGGCGCTGGTACTTCGACTTGGTGCCGGTGACGCGGCTCGGCACGATCTTGCCGGTCTCGGTGAGGTACTGGCGCAGCGTGTTGAGATCCTTGTAGTCGATCTCTTTCACGCCCTCGGCGGTGAACTTGCAGAACTTGCGGCGACGGAAGAACTTGGACATGGGTGCGATCCTCAGGCGGCTTCGGCGGTGTCTTCGGCGGACTCGGTGGTCTCGCCCTCGTCGTCGCGGCGGCGGCGCTCGCCACGCTCGGCCTTCTCGCCCTTCTCGTCCTTCGACTTCATGATCGCCGACGGTTCGGTCTCCGGGCCGTCGCGCTTGATGACGAGGTGGCGCAGCACCGCGTCGTTGAAGCGGAAGTTGTCGACCAGCTCGTTCAGCACGGCCTGGCTGCACTCGATGTTGAGCAGCACGTAGTGCGCCTTGACCAGGTGCTGGATCGGATAGGCCAACTGACGGCGGCCCCAGTCCTCCAGACGGTGGATCTTGCCCTCGCCGCCCTCGATCAAGCCCTTGTAGCGCTCGATCATGGCCGGCACCTGCTCGCTCTGGTCCGGATGGACCAGGAACACGATCTCGTAATGACGCATGGTGGTTTCCTTGTGGATGACGGCCGGGTCGCCCCGGCGGTTCAGCCCCCCGCGGCGACGCCACGGTGGAGCAAGGGCCCGTCCGGCGGACGGGAGCCGCAAATTATGGCAGTCCGGCGCGGCGACGGCAAACGGCAAGGGCGCTCACGTCGCGTACCGACGCCGGTCCGTAAGCTGGGACGCGATTCCCATGAGCAGTCCCATGTTCAACCTGAACGGCTTCCTGATCCGCCCCGACCGCGTCTGCCTCATCGCCCCGGTCAAGCAGGTCCCCGGCCAGGCCGAGTTCGCGTTCCGCGTCGTGCTCGACGGCGGCTACGAACACGTCTGCATCTGCTCCAGCCAGGAAGTGGCGGTCCGCTCGCGCCTTGCGCTGGTGGCCGCCTGCACCCGCGACGGGCCACAGGCCGAGCTGCCGGCGCCGCCCGCCTACGCCGCCCCAGCGGCCCGGCCCGCGATCGCCGCCGCCCCCGCCGCGCCGGTCCAGGCGGCGCACGGGACGGCTCCCGCGCGCACGCGCGGCAAGCCCCCGCGCCGCGCCGGCGCCCGGGTGAACTGAACCCAAGCGACCCCTGCGGTCGCTCCGCGCGCTTGCGAGCCGCCCTGCCGCGCGGCGCACGCGCTTCGTCCGCGGCACGACGCACCCGACGCCCGGAAGCGCAGCAACGGCCGGTGGTGCCCGGAGTGGGGATCGAACCCACATGGCCTTGCGGCCGAGGGATTTTAAGTCCCTTGCGTCTGCCAGTTCCGCCATCCGGGCGCGTGCATAGCCTGCATCAAGCGCGCGGTCGACTCCACCGCGGCCGCGACGCCGCCGCAAAAACGGACAAGCCGCGCGGCGCGCGGCTTGTCGTGTCGTGCTGGAGGCCTGGGTCGGAATTGAACCGGCGTACGCGGATTTGCAGTCCGCTGCATAACCACTCTGCCACCAGGCCGGTGACTGGTCGTCGTGGAAGACGCGAATGCATTCTTCCACAACCGTCCGCGTTCGGCACGCGCCTGCCGCAGACATGACAAGGCCCCGATACCGGGGCCTGTCGGAACACTGGAGCGGGAAACGAGACTCGAACTCGCGACCCCGACCTTGGCAAGGTCGTGCTCTACCAACTGAGCTATTCCCGCCTGGGACTGCACATTCTACGGATGGGCCGAACGCTGTCAACACTTGCTGCGCGTTCGGCGCTCACTCCGCCGATGCGCGCTCGGCGCGCAGCGTCGGCCACGCCGCGTAAAGATACGCGAAGCCGGACCACAGCGTCAGCAGCGCGGCGCCGGCGAGCAGCCATTCGCCGATGTAGAAGACCGGCAGGTTCGCGAACGGCTCGCGATACAGCAGGCAGACGAGCGCCACCATCTGCACGATGGTCTTGATCTTGCCGATGGTGGCGACCTTCACCTTCGCGCGCTGGCCCAGCTCGGCCATCCACTCGCGCAGCGCCGACACCGCGATCTCGCGGCCGACGATCACCGCCGCCCACAGCGCCATCCATTTGGTCGGATGCTGCTGCACGATCAGCAGCAGCGCGACCGCGACCATCAGCTTGTCGGCCACCGGGTCGAGGAACGCGCCGAACGCCGAGTACTGGTTGAAACGGCGCGCGATCCAGCCATCGAGCCAGTCGGTCACCGAGGCCAGCGCGAACACCGCGGCGGCGGCGAAGTTGGTCCACTTGTAGGGCAGATAGACGACCAGCACGAGCACGGGGATCAGCACGATCCTCAGCAGCGTCAGCAAAGTGGGTACGGTCAGCCTCATCCTTCGCTCCGTGCGCCCTGCGGGATGTCCAGTCCGTGCAGGGTCGCGTAGATCCGCTCGGCGAGCGCGGCATTGACGCCTTCGACGCGGGCGATCTCCTCCACGCCCGCCGCCTTCAGGCCCGCCAGACCGCCGAAATGCCGCAACAGGTTAGCGCGCCGGCGCGGGCCGATTCCGGGAATGTCTTCCAGACGGCTGGTCGCGCGCGCCTTCTGCCGCTTGCCGCGGTGGCCGGTGATGGCGAAGCGGTGCGCTTCGTCACGCACCTGCTGGATCAACTGCAGGGCAAGCGACTCGGGGCCGGGCCGGACGGTGCGCCCGTCGGGCAGCAACAGTTCCTCCTCGCCGGCCTTGCGCGCGGGCCCCTTGGCGACGCCCACCAGTGCGATGCCCTGGACGCCGTAGCCCTCCAGCACCGCCCTCGCCTGCGCGACCTGGCCGGCGCCGCCGTCGATCAGCAGCACGTCGGGCAGCACGCCGTTCTCCTCGACCGCGCGGCGGAAGCGTCGCTCGAGCGCCTGGTGCATCGCGGCGTAGTCGTCGCCGGGCGTGATGCCGGTGATGTTGTAGCGGCGGTACTGGCCGCGAACGGGGCCGTCGGCGTCGAACACCACGCATGAGGCGACGGTGGCCTCGCCCATCGTGTGGCTGATGTCGAAACATTCGATGCGCTGGGCGACGTCGGACAGTCCCAGCAGATCGCGCAGCGCTTCGGCGCGCGCGCGCTGCGCGGCGTGGCTGCCGCGCTCGGTGGCGAGCGCGATCTCGGCGTTGCGCCGCGCCAGGTCGACGTAGCCGGCGCGGTCGCCGCGCACGTTGCATTTGATCTGCACGCGCCGGCCGGCGGTGGCGGAGAACGCCTCTTCGAGCAGTTCGCGATCGGGGATGTCGCGATCGAGCACGATCTCGCGCGGCGGCGTCTGCCCGACGTAGTACTGGGAGACGAACGCCGCCAGCACTTCGGCCGGGTTGTCGCTGCCGTTGGTGCGCGGGAAGAACGCGCGCGTGCCGAGATTGCGGCCGTCGCGGAAGGCCAGCAGCATCACGCACGCCGCGGCGCCCTGCATCGCCACCGCGAGCGCATCGAGATTGGCGGCGCGGCCGTCGACGTACTGGCGCGCCTGCAGGGTGCGGATCGAACCGATCAGGTCGCGCAGGCGCGCGGCCTGTTCGAACTCGAGCTGTTCGGCGGCGCGCTCCATGGCGCGGCCGAGCTCGTCGGTGAGTTCGTCGCTGCGGCCGTCCAGCAGCAGGCACGCGCGGCGCACGCTCTCGGCGTACTCCGCAGGCCCGACCAGGCCCACGCACGGCGCCGTGCAGCGTCCGATCTGGTGCTGCAGACAGGGCCGCGAGCGGTTGCGGAACACGCTGTCCTCGCAACTGCGCAGCTTGAACAGCTTGTGCATCAGGTTGAGCGTCTCGCGCACCGCGGTGACGCTGGCGTAAGGCCCGAAGTAGCGTCCGGGAATCGCGCGCGGGCCACGGTGCATGGCGATGCGCGGCCATGCCTCGTTGGTCAGCAGCACGTACGGGTAGCTCTTGTCGTCGCGCAGCAGCACGTTGTAGCGCGGCTTGAGCGACTTGATCAGCTCGTTCTCCAGCAGCAGCGCCTCGGCCTCGGTGCGGGTGACCGTGACCTCCATCCGCGCGACCTGCGCCAGCATGGCCATGATGCGGGTGGGTTTGGGCGTGGCGTTGAAGTAGCTGGCGACGCGGTTCTTCAGCGCGCTCGCCTTGCCGACGTAGAGCACGCTGCCGTCGGCGGCGATCATGCGGTACACGCCCGGCGCGGTGCTGAGCGTGCGCACGAACGCCTTGCCGTCGAACGGCGGTTCGGCAGGCGGGGATTCGCTCATGCGCGCGGCCTCGGGCGGCGGCGCGGAAGGACCGGTCGGTGCATCGGGCATATCGCGCGTCAATGGCGGCGATTATGCGTCAGCGCAAGGGGACGGCCGTTCAGGTTCGATGCCGGCGCCGGATCGCGCGGGCACGCGCGGCGCGTTCAGACGAAGCGGCCGTCGAGCTCGCGCTGGAGGCGCCGCACGACGCCGTCGGCGGCGCGGTCCAGCAGGCCCCAGACGTGTTCGAAGTCGCGCAGTTCGCCGGTGTAGGGATCGGGCACTTCGCCGTCGGGCTCGACGCCGGCCCAGTCGAGCAGCAACGCGCTCTGCGCGCGCGCGTCGGCGGGCGTGCGGGCGCGCACCGCGCGCAGGTTGGACTTGTCGGCGCACAGCAGCCAGTCGAAGTTGCGGTAGTCCTGCGGCCAGAGCTGGCGGCCGCGCAGGCCGCTGATGTCCACGCCGTGGCGGGCGGCGGTGGCGATCGCGCGCGGGTCCGGCGGATCGCCGACGTGCCAGTGGCCGGTGCCCACCGAGTCGACCTTGACCCGCCCTGCCAGCGGCGAGGCCTCGATGCGGGCGCGGATGACGCCCTCGGCCATCGGCGAGCGGCAGATGTTGCCCAGGCAGACGATCAACAGTCGCATGTCAGGCATGTCAGATCGGTTCCTCTCGAAGACGGGCTTCGGCGCGGGCCAGGTCCTCCGGCGTGTCCACGCCCGGCGGGAACGGCGCCGGCGTCGGCGCCACCGCGATGCGCAGACCGGCTTCCAGCACGCGCAGTTGCTCGAGCGCCTCGATCCGTTCGAGGCGGCCCGGCGGCATGGCCGCGAAGTGTCGCAGGAAGCCGGCGCGGTAGGCGTAGATGCCGATGTGCCGCCACCAGTGGCCGCCCGCGGGCAAGGCGTCGCGGCTGCGCATGAAGGCGTCGCGCGGCCACGGCATCGGCGCGCGGCTGAAATAGAGCGCCTCGCCGCGCGCGTTCCAGACCACCTTGACCGCGTTCGGGTCGAGCAGGGTTTCGGCATCCGCGATCGGGCTGGCCAGCGTCGCCATCTCCGCGCCGCTGGCGGCCAGCAGTCCGGCGACCGCGCGGATGCCCGCGGCGGGCGCGAACGGCTCGTCGCCCTGCAGGTTCACCACCAGGGTGTCGTCCGCCCAGCCGGCGATGCGCGCGCACTCGGCGAGCCGGTCCGTGCCCGAGGCGTGCGCGGGCGAGGTCATCGCCACCCGCACGCCGTCCATGCGCACGGCCTCGGCGATGCGCTCGTCGTCCGCGGCCACCCACACCTCGCGGGCGCCGGCGGCGAGCGCGCGCCGCGCCACGTGCACCACCAGCGGCTCGCCGCCCAGCGGCCGCAGGGGTTTCCCCGGCAGGCGCGAGGCGGCGTAGCGGGCGGGAATGGCGACGACGAACTCCATGGGCGGCGGTCGGGCTGCGGAGGGCCCGCGAGTGTCGGGCAAACCGGCCGCCGCCGTCACCTGCCCGCAGCGGAGGCGCTGCGCTCGACCTCGCGCAGCCGGCCCAGCAGGGCGACCCAGAACGCTTCCGGCAACACCGCCCGCACCGGCACGCTGTAGAACGGACGGTGGCCGGCGAACGCCGCGCATTTCACCGCGTCCTTCTCCGTCATCAGCACCGGCAGCGGACTGCCGAAGGCGAGGTCGTCGGCGACGAAGGCGTGATGATCGGGAAACGCGTGCGGCACGATCGCGATGCCGAACCCGCGCAGCAGCGCGAAGAAGCGGTCCGGATCGCCGATCCCGGCCACGGCGTGCACCCGCTGCCCGGCGAAATCGGCCAGCGCGCGCGCACGCCCGCCCTGCACCGGCAACGCCTGATCGGCGATCAGCCGCAGCGGCCACACGCCGAAGCCGGCCTGCGCGCTGGCGTCGGCGCCGAGGTTCAGGACGCGGAAGTCGCAGCGTTCGGCGCGCTCCACCGGCTCGCGCAGGGGCCCGGCGGGCAACAGGCGGCCGTTGCCGTAGCGGCGGCGCGCGTCGACCACCTCGATCTCGATGTCGCGCGCGAGGCGGTAGTGCTGCAGACCGTCGTCGCACACCACCACGTCGCAGCCGGCCTGGCGCAGGGCGACGGCGGCGGCGGCGCGGTCGCGATCGACGCGCACGGGCGCGCCGGTGCGTCGCGCGATCAGCAGCGGCTCGTCGCCCACTTCCGCAGGGACGCTTTCGCGCTCCACCCAGCGCGGTTGCGCATCGACGGTGCGGCCGTAGCCGCGCGTGGCCACGCCCGGCGACCAGCCTTCCGCGCGCAGCCGCTCGACCACGGCGATGGTGAGCGGCGTCTTGCCGGTCCCGCCGGCGACCACGTTGCCGATCACCACCACCGGCACGCCCGGATGCCGCGCGCGCAGCAGACCGCGCGCGTACAGGGCGCGACGCAGCGCGGCCAGGCCGCCGTACGCCCCGGCGAGCGCACGGGCCGTCACCGGCACCGGCCCGGGCTGGTACCAGTAGTCGGGCGGACGCGCGTCCTTCACGCGGTCTGGCTCTCCCGGAACTGCATGCGGTGCAGGTGCGCGTACAGCCCGCCCTGCGCGAGCAGTTCGGCGTGCGTGCCGCGCTCGACGATGCGGCCGGCATCCATCACCAGCACCTGGTCGGCGTGCTCGATGGTCGACAGCCGGTGCGCGATGACCAGCGTGGTGCGGTCCGGCATGAGACGGTCGAGCGCGTCCTGCACCAGCCGCTCGGATTCGGTGTCGAGCGCCGCGGTGGCCTCGTCCAGGATCAGGATCGGCGCGTCCTTGAGCATCGCGCGCGCGATCGCGATGCGCTGGCGCTGGCCGCCGGAGAGCCGGCCGCCGCGCGCGCCGACCGGGCTGTGCACGCCGTCGGGCAGTTTCTCCACGAACTCCATCGCGTTGGCGCCGCGCACCGCGCGCTCCAGCGCGGCCGCGTCGACGTTCTGCATCTGGCCGTAGGCGACGTTGTCGGCGATGCTGCCGTCGAACAGCATCACCTGCTGCCCCACCAGCGCGATCTGCCGCCGCAGGTCCGCCAGCCGGTAGTCGCGCAGCGGATGGCCGTCGAGCAGGATCTCGCCCGACTCGGGCTCGTAGAAGCGCGGGATCAGCTTGATCAGGGTCGATTTGCCGCTGCCGGAGCGGCCGACGATGGCCGTCACCGTGCCGGGCCGCGCCACGAAGCTCACGTCCTCCAGCGCCGGCGTCGACTGGCCGGGATAGCGCGCACTGACGTGGCGGAATTCGATCTCGCCGCGCGCGCGCGCGAGCGTGCGGGTGCCTTCGTCGCGCTCGTCCTGGGCGTCCAGCACCACGAACAGGCGCTCCGCCGAGGCCACCCCCTTCTGCAGCATGTTCTGCACCGTGGTGAGCTGCTTCAGCGCCGGGATGATCGCCATCATCGAGGTCATCAACTGGACGAAGTTGCCGGCCGACAGGCGCCCGGCCATCGCCTCGCGCGCGGCGACCCACAGCAGCACCGCCAGCCCGATCGCGCCCATCACCTGCACCAGCGCCGAGGAGATGCTGCGCGTGGCCTCGACCTTCAGCGCCAGCCGCAGATGGGTGTCGGCCTGGGCGCGGTAGCGCATCATCTCGGCGTCCTGCGCGCCGTACACCTTCACTTCCTGATGGCTGCTCAGCGCCTGGTCGGCGTGCTGCAGCAGTTGCGCGCCGCTTTCCTGGATGCGGTGGGTGATCCGCCGGTAGCGCTTGCCGACCCGGTCCATCACCCAGGCCAGCGGCGGCGCCAGCAGCAGGATCGACAGCGTCACCTGCCAACTGATCCACAGCATCACCGCCAGCATCGCCACGACCTGCATCGACTGCTGCAGCATCACCTTCGCCGCGTCCACCGCGGCCTGCGCGACCTGGTCGCTGTCGGAGCCGAGGCGGATCAGCATCTGCGAGACCGGCTCGCGGTCGAAGTACGCGCCGGGCATGCGCAGCAGCTTCGACAGCACCGCGACCCGCTGGTCGCGCGCGATGCTGCGGCCCGCGCGCGCCATGCTGGTGTCGGTGAGGTAGCCGGCGATGCCGCGCACGAGGAACAGGCCGACGATCGCCAGCGGCAGCCACACCCCCACGCGCGGATCGCGCTCGACGAAGGTGCCGTCGACGATCGGTCCCATGAGGTAGGTGAACGCGCCGCCGGCCGCCGCCTCGATCAGCATGCCGAGCAGCGCCAGCGCGAGGAACGCGCGGTACGGCCGCGCGAAGCCGAGCACGCGGCGGTACGTCCGCCAGGGCGAGCCGCTTGCGGTCGTCACGGCGCGCTGCCGCCTGTGCGGACGTCGGGGGCGGTGGCGATCAGCACCCGCCGGAAACCGAGCTGGCCGAGCGCGTCGTAGGCGGTGACGACCGCCTGGTGCGGCGTGCGCGCGTCGGCGCGCAGCAGCACGGGACGATCGCGGTCGCTGCCGGCGACTTCGGCGAGCGTCGCCTTCAGCGACTCGGTGTCGCTGCGCAGGACCTCGCGATCCTCGACGAAGTAGTCGCCGTTCGCATTGACCAGCACGCTGAGCGCGCGCGTGTTCGCCGGCGCCGGCTCGCCGGTGGCGCGCGGCAGCTCCAGGCGCAGGATCGAGCGCGCATCGAACGTGGTGGTGATCACGAAGAAGATGATCAGCACCAGGATCACGTCGATCAGCGGGACCAGGTTGATCTCCGGCTCGTCGTCGCCGCGGTGGTCGCGGATGCGCATGGGTTACTCGAGCACCGGCTGCGGCTGCGGGACCGGACGCGCCACCGGGCGCTGCACCGGGTCGAGCACGTCGAGAAGCTGGATCGCCTCGTGCTCCATGTCGACGATGTAACCGGCGATGCGGCCGCGCAGCCAGCGGTGCGCCATCAGCGCCGGCACGGCGACGATCATGCCGGTCGCGGTGCACACCAGCGCCTTGCCGATACCGCCGGCGAGCTGGTTCACGTCGCCCACGCCGTGATCGAGGATGCCGAGGAACATGTCGATCATGCCGACCACGGTGCCGAACAGGCCGAGCAGCGGACCGGCGGCGGCGATCGTGCCGAGCGCGTTGAGGAAGCGCTCCATGCGGTGCACCAGGTGGCGGCCGGTGTCCTCGATGCGCTCGCGGATCACCTCGCGCGGGCGGTTGCGCACGTCGAGCGCGGCCGCCAGCAATGCGCCGAGCGGCGAGGTCGCGCGCAGGGATTCGATATGGGCCGGATCGAGCCGGCCGGTGCCGGCCCAGGCGCGCACCTCGCGGCCGAGGTTGGGCGGCAGCACGGCCACGCGCCGCAACGTCCAGGCGCGTTCGACGATGATCGCCAGCGCCGCGACCGCCAGCAGCAGCAGCGGGATCATCGGCCAACCGCCCGCCTTCACGAGTTCAAGCACTGCAACCTCCGGCCCGGCCTTACAGAGTCGGCCGATAGGATAGCCCAGCGTCCGCGCCCCACCCGTTCCGCCGGCGCACCGGCCCGGGCGCGACGTGTTCAGCGTACGCGACGCACGCGATCACGATTCCGGGGACGTTGGCGCCGCCCCGTCCGGCCGATCCGCCCGCCGCGCCGCGTCCCACCACCTCGGCGCGTGCCGCCGCTCGCCGGTCGCCGCCACGCCGTCGGCACCGACGCGCACGCGCACCGCACCTTCCCGCGCGGTATCCCACGTCGCCGCTCCGGTCGCGCGCCAGCGGGCGACGACGTCCGGCCGCGGATGGCGGAAGCGGTTGCCGAACCCGGTGGAGAGCAGCGCGAGCCGCGGCCGCACTGCGGCCACGAACGCCGGATCCGACGAGCCCGCGCTGCCGTGGTGCGGGACCAGCGCCACGTCGGCGCGCAGCGGTGCGCCCGCGCGCACGAGCGTGCGCTCGACCACATCGCCGATGTCGCCGGTCAGCAGCGCGCTGCCGTGGCGCCCGTCGATGCGCAGCACGCAACTGGACTCGTTGCGCAGGTACGGGAACGACGCGGGCGGATGCAGCACGCGGAAACGCACGCCGTCCCAGGTCCAGGCGTCGCCCGCGCGGCACGGGCGGGCGGCGTCGATACCGGCGCCGTCCGGCGCGCTCACCGCGGGCGCTGCGAACGCGCGCCGGACCGCGGGCCAGCCGCCGGCGTGGTCGTTGTCGGCGTGGCTGACCATCGCCAGGTCGAGCCGCCGCACGCCGAGCCCGCGCAGCGCGGGCACCACCGCGCGCTCGCCGGCATCGAAGCCGTCCTCGACCGCCGGGCCCATGTCGTACAGCAGCGTGTGGCCGGCGGTGCGGACGAGCACGGACAGCCCCTGCCCGACGTCGATCGCGACCACGTCGAACTCGCCTTGGGCGGGGAGCCGGCGGTCCGGCCACAGCAGCGGCAACCAGAGCAGGGTCGCCAGCACCTTGCCCGGCGTGCCGCGCGGCAGCAGCCACCAGAACGCCGCCAGCATCGCCAGCGGCAGCGCGAACGCGCGCGGCTCCGGCAGCCACCACACCGACAGCGGCGAGGCCGCGAGGCGCTCGAACAGCGGCCAGGACAGCTCGAAGCACCCTACCGCCGCCTGCCACGCCCAGGCGCCGAGCCCGGCGTGGATCGACTCCAGCCCCAACCCGAGCAGCGACAACGGCACCACGACCAGGCTCCACCACGGCACCGCGACGAGATTGGCGAACGGGCCCGCCAGCGACGCCTGCCCGAACAGCATGGCCGTCAGCGGCAACAGGCCCAGCGTCGCCACGCCCTGCGCCGACAGGAAGCCGCGCACCGGCGACTGCACGCCGGGCAGGCACCACAACAGCCAGGCGACCCCGAGAAAACTGAGCCAGAAGCCGGCGCCCAGCACCGCAAGCGGATCGGCCAGCAGCACGGCGATTGCCGCCAGCGCCAGCGTCTGCGACGCCGGCACCGCGCGCCGCGCCAGCCGCGCCGCGGCCACCACCGCGATCATCAGCAGCGTGCGCACGGTCGGCAGCGCGAAGCCTGCGACCGCGGCGTACGACAGGGCACCGCATGCAGCGCCGACGGCGGCCGCGATGGGCCGCCGCAGCCGGCGGCCCAGCGCGGGCCACGCCCACCAGACGCCGCGCACCGCCAGCGCGAACAGCCCCGCCACCAGCCCCACGTGGAAGCCGGAAATGGCGATCAGGTGGGTGAGGCCGTTGGCGCGCAGGACATCCCAGTCCTCGTCCGCGAGCGCGCGGGTATCGCCCAGCGCGAGCGCCTGCACGAAACGGCCGCGGCCTTCCGGCAGCGCGGCATCGATGCGCGCGGACATCGCATCGCGCCAGCCCTGCAGCCCCTGCGCCGGTTGCAGGCGCCGCGCCCGGTCGGGCCGACGCACATAGCCGGTGGCGGCGATGCGCTGGGCCGCGGCGTGCTTCTCGGAGTCGACGCCGCCGGGGTTGCGCAGGCCGCGGGGTGCGCGCACGCGCGCGTGCAGCGTCCAGCGCTCGCCCGCCCGCACGGCGGGCGCCGGTCCGTCATGGCCGTCGTACCACGACAGCCGCAGCACGCGGCCGCGCAGCGGCGGCGGCTGGTCGTCGGCGTCGTCCACCTCGAACACGAACCGCACGCGGCGCGCCTCGCGAACCGGCAATTCCACGACCGTGCCGCGCAGGGCGAGCTCACGGCGCTCCCAGTCGTGCGGGAGCTGCTGCGAAAGCGCGTGCGCGCCGTGCAGCGCGGCCCACCCCAGCCCGAGCAGCAGCGCGCCGGCGACGCGCGGCGCGCCGTGGCGGCGCAGCAGCGCGATGGCGACCGCGAGCGCCAGCAGCGCCATCCACGGCGGCGGCAGGCGCGGCAGCAGCATGCAGGCGGTCGTGCCCGCCAGCAGCGCGGCGGCGGTGGCCGGTCCGATCAGCGGCGTCCCTGCCGCCCCCTGCATCGCCGGTTACACCTCGTCGGGCGCGAGCGGGCGCAGTCGCCCCTCGTGCAGCTCGAGCACGCGATCGAGCCGACGCGCGAGCCGCCGGTCGTGGGTGACCATCACCAGGCTCGTCCCATGATCCCGGTTGAGCGCGAGCATCAGCTCGAACACGGTGGCCGCGGTGCGCTCGTCGAGATTGCCGGTCGGCTCGTCGCCCAGCACGCAGGCCGGGCGGTTGACCAGCGCGCGCGCCACCGCCGCGCGCTGGCGCTCGCCGCCGGACAGCTCGCCGGGCTTGTGATCGAGCCGATGACCGAGCCCGACCGCCTCCAGCAGCGCCACCGCGCGCGTGCGCGCCTCGGCCTGCGGGGTGCCGGTCAGCAGCACCGGCAGCATCACGTTCTCCAGCGCGGTGAACTCCGGCAGCAGGTGGTGGAACTGGTAGACGAAGCCGAGCGCGCGGTTGCGCAGCAGGCCGCGCTCGGCGTCCGACAGCGCGCTCATCTTCTGCCCGGCGACGAACACCTCGCCCTCGGTGGGCGTGTCCAAACCGCCCAGCAGATGCAGCAGCGTGCTCTTGCCCACGCCCGAAGCGCCGACGATCGCCACCGTCTCGCCTGCCGCCACCGCGAACTCCAGCCCGGCGAACACCGGCGTGCGCAGCCGGCCTTCGGCGTAGGTCTTGCCCAGGCGTTCGCAGCGGATCACCGCGGCCGTCGTCTCATTCATAGCGCAGCGCCTCCGCCGGCGCGGTACGCGAGGCGCGCCAGGCCGGATACATGGTGGCGACGAACGCCATCCCCAGCGCCACCGCGGCGGTGGCGATCACATCGGCGGCCTGCAGCTCGGTCGGCAGGCCGGTGATGTAGTACACGTCCTCGGGCAGCAACTGCACGCCGAGCACGCGCTCGATCAGCCCGAGGATGCGTTCGAGGTTGAGCGTGAGCAGGATGCCGCCGACCACGCCGAGCCCGGTGCCGATCAGGCCGATCAGCGTGCCCTGCACCACGAACACCTGCATCACCCCGCGCGGGGTGAGCCCCAGCGTGCGCAGGATGGCGATGTCGGCCTGCTTGTCGGTGACCAGCATCACCTGCGAGTTGACCAGGTTGAATGCGCCCATGCCGATGATGAAGGCGAGCAGGATCGCCATCACCGTCTTCTCCATCCGCAACGCGCGGAACAGGTTGGCGTTCTCGCTGGTCCAGTCGCTGACCCGATGCGCGCCGCCGAGGTCGATCGCCAGGTCGCGCGCGACGTCGGCGGCCTGGTCCATGTCGTGCAGGCGCAGGCGCACGCCGGTGACGCCCTCGCCCATGCGCAGCACGCGCTGCAGGTCGGCCATGTGCACGATCGCCAGGCCCTTGTCGAACTCGTTGTAGCCGGCCTCGAAGATGCCGCTGACCACGAACCGCTTCAGCCGCGGCGACAGCCCCGCCGGCGTGCTGCGGAAATCGGACGTCGTCACCAGCACGCTGTCGCCCACCGAAACGCCCAGCCACAGCGCCAGCTCGCGGCCGAGCACGATGCGGTACGCGCCCGGCTGGAGGTCGTCGAGGCGGCCTTCGACCATCTTGTCGGCCAGCACCGACACCTTGCGCTCCTCGCCCGGCAGCACGCCGCGCACCAGCGCCGGCTGGTTGCGCGCGCCGGAGACCAGCGCCTCCTTCTCGACGTAGGGCGCGGCGCCGGCCACGCGCGGATCCTCCATCGCCATGCGCACCGCCCGCGGCCAGTCCGCCAACGGCTCGCCGAACGCGCTCACCGTGGCGTGCGCGGCCATCTGCAGCATGCGGTCGCGGATCTCGCGCTGGAAGCCGCCCATCACCGCCATCGTCGTGATCAGGATGGCAACGCCCAGCGCGATGCCGACGATCGACGCCAGCGAAATGAAGGAAATGAAGCCGTTGCGGCGCTTGGCGCGCAAATAGCGCAGGCCGATGGCGACGGGAACCGGTGAGAACATGGCGGTCGTCTGCGAAAGGTCCGCTATGGTGCCATCGCCGGCGTCGTTTCCGGACGCGAGGCATCCGGTGCCGCCAGCCGGAGTTCACGCCGCGATGCCGCATCCAGCGTGTCCGGCCACCACTGCAGACGTTGCGTGCGCCCGCTCACGCGGACCACCAGGGTCGCCAGCGGACCGCGCCAGCGCAGCGCGACCGCCTCGGCGGCGATGTCGTCGATCAGCACGCCGGTCGGCGCGAACACGATCCGCCTTGGCGGTCGCCGCGCTTCCCGCCACGCCAGCCGGCCGCCGCAGACGACGGCGGCCAGCGCCAGCGGCCAGGCGGCCGCGTCCGGCATCTCGCTGGCGAGCACCGCCCATGCCCCCAGCGGACCGAGCGCCGCGAGCGCCGCGACCAGCAGTCGCGAAGGCCGCCAGTCGATGCGGCAGACGCGCGCGTCAGGCGGACAGGCCGCGGATCCGTTCGACCAGGTGCTGGAGTTCGGCATCGGGAGCGGCCTCATGGCCGAGGAACCAGCGCCAGAGCCTATCGTCCTCGCAATCCAGAAGCCTTAGGAAAACGCCGCGCTCGCGCTCGGACGCCGCCGCCCAGCCGCGCTCGAGCCAGCGTTCGAGAAGCTGGTCCAGCTCGCGCATGCCGCGGCGGCAGCGCCACCGCAACCGTTTCAGTTCGGCCTCTTCTCTCATCCGCGCAGCAATCCGTATCCGAGCACGCCCCACAGCGCCCACAACGCCAGCCCGCCGGCGAGATAGGCATAGAAGCGGTGCATCACCTTGTTGTAGGTGCAGTGGATCGCGCTGTGCACCACGCGCAGCGCGACGAACAGCCACGCCAGCGCGAGCGTAGCGGCGTTCACCTGGCCGCTCAGGTGCGCCACCGTCAGCGCGAAGTAGAACAGCACCGGCAGCTCGAACAGGTTGCGGAAGTTGTCCGCGCGGTTCGATTCGGTCAGGCGCGCCGCCGCCTGGATGGAGGTCGCCACCGCCTGCGGATGGATGCGCTCGCGCTTCATCTGGCCGATGCGCTGGAAGTACATCGCCCACCACACCACGAAGGTGAGCGCGGCCATCGCCAGGCCAGGGAGGAGAATGGCGTGGTTCATGAGCGGCCTCCGTCGGGAACCCGCGCATGATCGCCGGTTCGCGCCGCGGGAGGAATGGGAGCTGAGCTGGGGGCGGCGGTGCGGCGGGCCGATGGGCCCGGCCTGCGCCGGGGCGACGGCGATGTGCAGCGGCGTCGCGATCCGTCGACGGGGCGGCTCGCCTTCCGGCTCGTCATCCCGAACGCCGGGATCCATGTCCTGGCCGCCCGCCCCGACAGCGGGCGCCGACCGCCGCCGCCCTCAGGCGCGCCGCGCCAGCATCAGCTTCTTGATCTCCGCGATCGCCTGCGCCGGGTTCAGGCCCTTCGGGCAGGTGCGCGCGCAGTTCATGATCGTGTGGCAGCGATACAGCTTGAACGGGTCCTCGAGGTCGTCCAGGCGCGCGCCGGTGTCCTCGTCGCGGCTGTCGACGATCCAGCGGTAGGCCTGCAGCAGGATCGCCGGACCCAGGTAGCGGTCGCCGTTCCACCAGTAGCTCGGGCAGCTCGTCGAGCAGCAGGCGCACAGGATGCACTCGTACAGGCCGTCGAGCTTCTTGCGGTCCTCCGGCGACTGCAGGCGCTCGCGGTCCGGCGGCGGCGCGCTCTGCGTGCGCAGCCAGGGCCGGATCGAGGCGTACTGCGCGTAGAAGTGCGTCAGGTCCGGCACCAGGTCCTTCACCACCGGCATGTGCGGCAGCGGGTAGATCGGCACTTCCGCCTTCTCGCACGAATCGATCGCCTTGGTGCAGGCGAGCGTATTGGTGCCGTCGATGTTCATCGCGCAACTGCCGCAGATGCCTTCGCGGCAGGAGCGCCGGAACGTCAGCGTCGGGTCGATCTCGTTCTTGATCTTGATCAGCGCGTCCAGAACCATCGGACCGCACGTCGCCAGATCGACCTCGTAGGTGTCCACGCGCGGGTTCATCCCGTCGTCGGGATTCCAGCGGTAGATCTTGAACACGCGCACCCGCTTGGCGCCCGCCGGCGCCGGGAAGTGACGGCCCTTCTGGATCTGCGAGTTCTTCGGGAGGGTGAATTCGGCCATGGCCTTCTTCCGGGAATCGGGAATGGGGAGTCGGGAATCGGAGACGGATCGCTGCGCGATTCCCGTATCCCGTCAGTACACGCGCGGCTTCGGCGGGATCACGCTCACCTCGTCGGTCAGCGTGTACAGATGCACCGGGCGGTAGTCGATGCGGGTATTGCCCGCCTCGTCCACCCAGCACAGGGTGTGCTTGAGCCAGTTCTGGTCGTCGCGCTCCGGGAAGTCCTCGCGCGCGTGCGCGCCGCGCGACTCGGTGCGGTTTTCCGCCGAGACGATCGTCGCCAGCGCCTGACCGAGCAGGTTGGACAGCTCGTAGGTCTCGATCAGGTCGGAGTTCCACACCAGCGAGCGGTCCGACACCCGCACGTCGGCGAACATGGCGTTGATCTCGCGCATCTTGCGCACGCCGTCGGCCAGCGTCTCGCCGGTGCGGAACACCGCCGCGTCGGCCTGCATGGTGCGCTGCATGCGATCGCGGATCACCGCGGTCGGGGTGCCGCCGTTGGCGTTGCGCAGGCGGTCCAGGCGCGCGAGCGCGGCATCGCAGGCGTCCGCGGCCAGCTTCGGATGCGGCAGGCCCGGGCGGATCTGCTCGGCGCAGCGGTTGGCGACCGCGCGGCCGAACACCACCAGGTCGAGCAGCGAGTTCGAACCGAGACGGTTGGCGCCGTGCACCGACACGCACGCCGCCTCGCCGATCGCGTACAGGCCCGGCACCACCGCGTCGGGATCGCCGTTGCGCAACTGCACGACCTCGCCGTGGTAGTTGGTCGGGATGCCGCCCATGTTGTAGTGGACGGTCGGAATGACCGGGATCGGCTCCTTGGTGACGTCCACGCCGGCGAAGATGCGCGCCGACTCGGCGATGCCCGGCAGCTTCTCGTGGATCACCTCGGGGCCGAGGTGGGTCAGGTCGAGCAGGATGTGGTCCTTGTGCTCGCCGACGCCGCGGCCTTCGCGGATTTCGATGGTCATCGAGCGCGAGACCACGTCGCGCGAGGCCAGATCCTTGTACTGCGGCGCGTAGCGCTCCATGAAGCGCTCGCCCAGCGAGTTGCGCAGGATGCCGCCCTCGCCGCGCACGCCCTCGGTGATCAGGCAGCCGGCGCCGTAGATGCCGGTCGGGTGGAACTGCACGAACTCCATGTCCTGCAGCGCCAGCCCGGCGCGCAGCGCCATGCCGCCGCCGTCGCCGGTGCAGGTGTGCGCCGAGGTCGCGGAGAAGTAGGCCCGGCCGTAGCCGCCGGTGGCCAGCACCACGCCGTGGGCGCGGAACAGGTGCAGCGTGCCCTCGGCCATGTCGAGCGCCAGCACGCCGCGGCAGACGCCGTCGGCGTCCATGATCAGGTCGAGCGCGAAGTACTCGATGAAGAAGCGCGCGTCGTGCGCCAGCGACTGCTGGTACAGCGTGTGCAGGATCGCATGTCCGGTGCGGTCGGCGGCGGCGCAGGTACGCTGCGCCGGCGGGCCCTCGCCGTAGCGGGTGGTCATGCCGCCGAACGGACGCTGGTAGATCTTGCCTTCCTCGGTGCGCGAGAACGGCACGCCGTAGTGCTCGAGCTCGATGATGGCCGGGATCGCCTCGCGGCACATGTACTCGATGGCGTCCTGGTCGCCGAGCCAGTCCGAGCCCTTGATGGTGTCGTAGAAGTGGTAGCGCCAGTCGTCCTCGCCCATGTTGGCGAGCGCGGCGGAGATGCCGCCCTGCGCGGCGACCGTATGCGAGCGGGTCGGGAACACCTTGGTGATGCACGCGGTGTTCAGGCCCTTGGCGGCGAGGCCGAAGGTGGCGCGCAGGCCGGCGCCGCCGGCGCCGACCACGACGACGTCGTACTTGTGTTCGGTGATCTTGTAGGCGGTCGGCATGGTTCAGTTCCCCAGCGCGATGCGGACGATGGCGAGCACGCTGGCGAGTGCCGCGAGGACGTTGACGAAGATGTTGAGCAGCTGCGCGACCACCGCGGTCCACGGCGTGTGCACGTAGTCCTCGATGATCACCTGCAGACCGAGCTTGGAGTGCCAGAACGCGGCGATCACGAACGCGGTCAGCAGGGTGGCGTGCAGCGGCTGCGCGACGGTCGCGCGGATGGTGGCGTAGTCGTCGCCGATCCACGACAGCACCAGTCCGACCACATAGACCGACAGGACGGCAAGCGCCACCGCGGTCACGCGCTGGGTGATGAAGTGCTCGGTGCCGCTCTTGGCCGAGCCGAGACCGCGCGCGGTCTTGAGCGGGTTGCGCAGGCGGAAGCGGACGCTCATGCCCCACCCCGCTGCGTCATCGCGATCAGGAACACCAGCGCGGTCAGCACCAGGCTGCCGATCACCGACGCCCAACTGCTGCGCACGAAGCTCTCGATGCGGTAGCCGAAGCCCGCATCCTGCAGCAGGTGGCGGATGCCGTTGCAGAGGTGGTAGGCGAGCGACCACACCCAGCCCAGCAGCACCAGGAAGCCGAGCGGCGAGCGGAAGAAAGCGACCGCCTTCGCCCACGCGTCGGGCCCGGCAGCGAGCGCGAGCAGCGCCCAGGCGACGAGCAGGGCGCCGAGGCTGAGGACGATGCCGGTGGCACGATGCAGGATCGAGGTCACCATCTGCACCTGCCAGCGGTAGACGCTCAGGTGCGGTGACAGGGGACGTTCGCGTGTCGCCATGGGCGGTGCGTGTCTCGGCTGGGCGGCGGAGCCGCGTGGCAGGGGATGTGGCTGGAATCCGCGCGCTTCCTGCGCGCCGCGCGCCCGGGGACCGGGCCCGCGGTCCCGACGTGCCGGTGACGGACGCGGGTCAAAAATCGATGCAGCGGCCGTTCTTCTCCCAGTCGCCGTAGCGCGTCGGCTCCGGACCGTCGCGGCCGCCGATTTCTTTCGGCAGCGGCGCGGCCGGCGGCGTCGGCGCGGGGCGGGCCTCCGGTTCCGGCGTGTCGGCGGAGGCGTCGTCGGGTGAGGTCTGGCCTATCATCACGACGTTAAATTGTAGGCTTCGCCGTCCATGCCCGACAACCCGCAAACGCGGCCGGACAACGGTTCCGCGTCGGCCGCCCCCTTCTTTCGCCTGCAGTCGGCGCGGATCCTCGCGCTCGCCGGGCGCGATGCGGTCGCCTTCGCCCACGCGCAGTTCATGAACGACGTCGAGGCGCTGCCCGACGGCCACTGGCAGTGGAACGGCTGGCTGACGCCGAAGGGGCGCGTGATCGCCCTGTTCGCGCTGCTGCGGCTGGAGGGCGAGACGCTGTGGGCGCTGCTGCCGGATGCGGACGCCTTCGCGCTCGCCGAACGGCTGCAGCGCTTCGTGTTCCGCCGCAAGGTCGCGATCGCGGTGCGCGAGGATCTGCAGGTCGCCGGCGCGTTCGCGGCGCCCCTGCAGGCGGAGGGCAGCCGCTGGGCCGGCACGCAGGCGGACGGCATCGAGCTCGACCTGGGCGGCGCCGGTGGGCCACGCACGCTGCGCATTGCGCCCTCCGCCGCCGCGGCCGTCGACGAGGACGCGGAGGCGCACTGGATCGCCGCCGACCTGCGGCACGGTCTGCCGCACCTGCCGGTCTCGCAGGCCGAGCACTGGACCCCGCAGCAGTTGTCGCTCGAGCGCCTGCGCGCCTTCAGCGTGAAGAAGGGCTGCTATCCGGGACAGGAAATCGTCGCCCGCACCCATTTCCTCGGTCAGGCCAAGCGCGGACTGGCGCTGTTCGAGGCCGACGCGCCGCTGGCGCCGGGGCACGAGGTGCGCGAGGACGACACCGTGTTCGGCACCGTCATCGCCACCGCGCGCGACGGCGCCGCGCACGTCGCGCTGGCGGTCGGACCGCTCGACCGCGAGCCGGCGCGGCCGCATTGCGAAGGCATTCCGCTGCGCCTGCAGGCGCTGCTGGGCGGACTCGCGCGCTGACCGCCGTCGCACGGCGATGGCAGTCGCCTCGCGCTGCCTACGTCCTCATCGGCGACCGCCGAGCACGTCGTCCAGCGTCCGCAGCAGCCGCCGGTTCTCCTCGGCGGTGCCGACCGTGATCCGCGAGCATCCGGGCAAGCCGTAGCCGCCCATCGGCCGCAGCACCACGCCCTGCTCCAGCAGCGCCGCCTCGATGCGCGCGGTCTCGGGACCGAGTTCCACCAGCAGGAAGTTGGTCTGCGACGGGAACACGAACAGGCCGCGCTCGCGCAGCGCCCGCGCGAGCATCGACCGCTGTTCCGCATTGCGCTCGGCCACCCAGCGCAGGTGGGCCTCGTCGCCCAGCGCCGCCTCGCAGGCGGCGAGCGCGGGGCCGTTGACGTTGAAGCTCTCGCGCACGCGTTCGAGCACGGCGACCAGCCCCGGCGCGCCGGCCAGATAGCCCACGCGCAGCCCCGCCAGCCCGTAGCCCTTGCTGAAGGTGCGGGTGACGACGAGGTTGGGATGGCAGGCGACCAGCGGCAGCGCGCTGCTCCACACCGCCGGATCCGCAAGCTCGGCGTAGGCCTCGTCGACCACGACCAGCACGTCCTCCGGCACGCGGCGCATGAACACCTGGAAGGCGTCGCCCGGGTACCAGGTGCCGGTCGGATTGTTCGGATTGGCGAGATAGACCAGCCGCGTGGCGGGCGTGATCGCGCGCGCGATCGCCTCCAGGTCGTGGCCGAGCGGCATCGCGGCGTCGCGTGGCAGCGGCTCGACCACGCGCGGGACCGCGCCGCTGGCCTGCGCGGCGATCGCGAACACCGCAAAGCCGTAGCGCGAAAACGCCACCTCGCTGCCCGGCCCCGCGAACACCTGCGCCAGCAGCATCAGCAGCTCGTGCGAGCCGTTGCCCAGCAGCAGCCGCTCCGGCGCCACGCCATGCCGTGCCGACAGCGCGCGCTTGAGGTCGCCGCCGCGCGGGTCCGGATAGCGGTGCAGCGCGTGCAGCTGGTCGAGGATCGCCGCGCGCGCATCCGCGGACGGTCCGTACGGATTCTCGTTGGACCCGAGCTCCACCAGCGCGTGCGCGCCGAAGCGCCGGCGCAGCGCCACCAGGTCGTGGCCCGGATCGTAGGCCCGCAGCCGCTGCACGCCGGCGACCGCGCGCGCGGCGAACCAGGCCTCGTCGTGCGTTGCGCCGGCCGCGCTCACGGAATCGCCACCGGATACGAGCCGAGCAGCTTGACGTCCTGCGCGAAGCCCGCCAGTTCCGCCAGCGCCTTCTGCATCGCCGCGTCCTGCGCGTGGCCCTCGACGTCGATGAAGAACGCGTACTGCCAACGGCCGGTGTAACTGGGGCGCGATTCGATGCGGTTCATCGACAGGCCGTGCCGCGCGAACGGCGCGAGCACGTCGTACAGCGCGCCCGGCTGGTCGCGGATGAACACCAGCAGCGACGTGCGGTCGTGGCCCGACGGCGTGAACAGCTCGCGGCCGAGCACCAGGAAGCGCGTGGTGTTGTCGGGCCGGTCCTCGATGGGACCGGCGACGATGCGCAGGCCGTACACGGTCGCCGCGCTCGCGCCGGCGATCGCCGCGGCGTCGTCGGCGTTGCGCGCGCGGCGCGCGGCCTCGGCGTTGCTCGCGACCGGGATGGTCTCGGCCTTCGGCAGATGCTGGCGCAGCCAGGCGCGGCACTGCGCGAACGACTGCGGATGCGAATACACGCGCTCGATGTCCTCCATCCGGCCGCTGCGCGACAGCAGGTGCTGGTGCACCCGCAATTCGACCTCGCCGCAGATCTTCACCTGCGAGGTCAGGAACATGTCGAGCGTCGACTGGATCGTGCCCTGGCTGGAGTTCTCCACCGGCACCACGCCGAAGTCGGCGTTGCCGGCCTCGACCTCCTGAAACACCTCCTCGATGCTCGACAGCGGCAGGCCGTGCACCGAGTGGCCGAAATGCTTGTACACGGCCTGCTGCGAATGCGTGCCTTCCGGGCCGAGGTAGCCGATCTTCAACGGCTCCTGCTGCGCCAGGCATGCCGACATGATCTCGCGGTACAGCCGCACCAGCACTTCGTCGCTGAGCGGGCCCTGGTTGCGGTCCACCACCCGGCGCAGCACCTGCGCCTCGCGCTCGGGCCGGTAGTAGTCGACGGCCGCGGCGAGCTTGCCCTTGGCGCGGCCGACCTGCCCCGCGTAACGCGCGCGCTCGGAGATCAGCTCCTGGATCCGCAGGTCGATCTCGTCGATGCGCGCGCGCAGCGTGGCCAGATCGAGCGGTTCGGTGTCGTTCGCGCTCACGTGCGCTCCCTGTTGGCTGTGCGTACCGTTGCTGTTGCGACCGCGAAGGTCCGATCGGCGCCGGACCTGCGCCTTCACCCGTGCCGGCGCTGGAAATCGCGCATGAACTCGGCCAGCGCGCGCACGCCCTCTTCCGGCATCGCGTTGTAGATCGACGCGCGCATGCCGCCGAGCGCGCGATGGCCCTTCAGCGCCAGCAGTCCGGCCGCCTTGGACTCGGCCAGGAACAGCTTGTCCAGCGCCTCCTCGCGCAGGAAGAACGGCACGTTCATGCGCGAGCGCGCGTGCGGGGCCACCTCGTTGCGGTAGAAGCCGCCGGAGCCGTCGATCACCTCGTACAGCATCGCCGCCTTGCGCGCGTTGCGGCGGGCGAATTCCTCCACGCCGCCCTCGTCGAGCATCCATTTCACCGTCAGGCCGAGCACGTACCAGTTCCAGGTCGGCGGCGTGTTGAGCATCGACTCGCTCCTGGCGTGCGAGCGGTAGTCGAAGATGTCGGCGCGCGGCTGGCCGGCGCGCTCCAGCAGATCGCGCCGCACGATCACCACGGTGATGCCGACCGGGCCGAGGTTCTTCTGGGCGCCGGCGTAGATCACGCCGTATCGCGAGACGTCGATCGGCTCGCTGGCGATCGAGGAGCTGAAATCGGCCACCAGCGGAACCTCGCCCACCTCGGGCGCGCCGCGGAACTCGACGCCGTGGATGGTCTCGTTGGCGGTGATGTGCACGTAGGCTGCGCCGGGCGTGAGCGTCCACGCCTCGCGCGGCGGGATGTCGCGGAAGCCGCCGGCCTCGCTGCTGGCGGCGATGCGCACGTCGACGTAGGGACGGGCCTGCTTGACCGCGGTCTTGCCCCAGTGGCCGCTCAGCACGTAATCGGCGGCCTGCCCAGGCTCTGCGAAGTTGAGCGGGATCAGTGCCTGCTGCGCGGTCGCACCGCCCTGCAGGAACAGCACGGCGTAGTCGGCGGGAATCGACAGCAGGCGGCGCAGGTCGGCCTCGGCCTGCTGCGCGACCTCGATGAACTCCGCGCCGCGGTGGCTCAGCTCGACCAGCGAAGCGCGCGCGTCGCGCCATTCGAGCATTTCCGCCTGGGCCTGCCGCAGCACGGGCTCGGGCAGGGTCGCGGGACCGGCGCTGAAGTTGAAGGCGCGGGACATGGAGGCTCCGTGCGAAGGGGTGAGCGGCGAGTATGCCGCAGCGCAGCATGCGCGACGCAAGCGCGGGCGCCGGAACGCCGCCGTTCCGCGGGCGCGGCGCACCCGCGCCGCCGGACCCGCCTGCCGGCTGAACCGGACCGGCCGGCGCCGGCATGGCATGCCCTGCGGCGCCTCCGCCCGCGCGGCGAGGGCGTACGCTCTCCCCGTCCGCCCTTCGCCGGAGTCCGCCATGTCCCTGCGCGACCTGCGTGCCGCCCTGCGCATCCCGACGGCGGAGATCACCGACGAAGCGGTCTGGCGTGAGCGCCGCCGGCTGCTCGCCGCGCTCGGCATCGCCCCCGCGCTCGCGCTCCCCGGCTGCGCCGGAGGCGAGCCTCCGCCGCCGCCCTCGGCCGCGCGCATCACGCCCGCGCAGGCGCGCGCCGGCTTCGCCACCACCGAAGCGCCGACCCGCTACGAGGACGTCACCGGCTACAACAACTTCTACGAGTTCGGCACCGGCAAGGCCGATCCCTCGCGGGCGGCGAAGACGCTGCGCACGCGGCCGTGGACGGTCGCGGTCGGCGGGCATTGCGCCAAACCGGGGCGGGTGTCGCTGGAGGATCTGCTCGCGGGCCTCGCGGCGGAGGAACGGGTGTACCGCCTGCGCTGCGTCGAGGGCTGGTCGATGGTGATCCCCTGGCTGGGCGTGCCGCTCGCGAGCGTGCTCGAGCGCTTCCAACCGACCAGCCGCGCGAAGTACGTCGCCTTCACCACCCTGGCCGACCCCGCGCAGATGCCCGGCGTCGCCCGCGGCATCCTCGACTGGCCCTACCGCGAAGGGCTGCGCATCGACGAGGCGATGCACCCGCTGACGCTGCTCGCCACCGGCCTCTACGGCAAGCCGCTGCCGCAGCAGAACGGCGCGCCGCTGCGGCTGGTGGTGCCGTGGAAGTACGGCTTCAAGAGCATCAAGTCGATCGTCGCGATCACCTTCGTGGAGCGCATGCCGTTCACGAGCTGGAACGACAGCCAGCCGGAGGAGTACGGCTTCTTCGCCAACGTCAACCCGGCCGTCGACCATCCGCGCTGGAGCCAGAAGACCGAACGCCGCATCGCCGGCAGCCGCGGCAAGTTGTTCGCCGATCGCATCCCGACCCGACCGTTCAACGGCTACGCCGACCAGGTGGCCGGCCTCTACGCCGGGATGGACCTGCGCACGTGGTTCTGAGCACGTCGCGCGGCGTGATCGCCGCGAAGGCCGCGATCCATCTGCTCGCGCTGTCGCCGCTGGGCTGGCTGCTGCTGCAGGTGTGGCGCGAGTGGCGGGCGGGCGCGAGCGCGCTCGGCGCCGATCCGGTGGCCGCCATCGAGCACTTCCTGGGCGAATGGGCGCTGCGGCTGCTGCTGGTCACGCTGGCGGTGACGCCGCTGCGGCAGCTCACCGGGCTCGCCGCGCTGGTGCGCTTCCGCCGCATGCTCGGCCTGTATGCGTTCGCCTACGCGACGTTGCACTTCGCCGCCTATCTGGCGCTCGACCTCGGCGGCTACTGGGCGCTGGTGTTCGAGGAAATCGCCGAGCGGCCCTACCTCACCGTGGGCTTCGCGGCCTGGGTGCTGCTGCTGCCGCTCGCGGCGACCTCGACGCAGGCCGCGATGCGCCGGCTCGGCCGGCGCTGGGGCCGCCTGCACCGACTGGTCTACGCGATCGCGGCGCTCGCCGTGCTCCATTTCTGGTGGGTCAAGAGCGCGAAGAACGACGTTGCCGAACCGGCCCTGTATGCCGGCATCGCGGCGTTGCTGCTCGGGTGGCGTGCCGTGCGCGCGCTGCGATCGCAGCGGCCGCGCCCGCAAGGGACGCCGCCTCAGCGGCCGCCGTAAAGCAGCAAGCCGGCCAGCGCGAGCGCCATCAGCAGGGCCGCCAGCAGCAGCCAGGGCACGCGGCGCGCGCCCGAATGGCGCGGCGCCGGTTCGACGCGCGCCGGAACGTCCGCCGGCGCGGCGCGCGCGGGCCCGGCATCCAGATGCCCCTCGACCACGTAGCGCCGCCCGTCGACGACGATCTGGTCGCCGGTCCTCAGCAGCGCGCGGTGCACCGCATGGCCGTTGACCTGCACGCCCTCGGTGCGCGCGGCATCCAGCATGATGCCGCCCTCCACCGCGGCCAGCCTGACGTCCGCTTCCGGCCACGCCGGCTGGCCTTCGACGGCGGCGCCGAGCGCGAAGCAGCGACCGTGATGCTCGCCGCCCACGCTGCGCAGCCGCACGCCGTCGGCGGCGATCGTGCGGGCGCCGCGCGGCGGCGCGTCCGGTCGGCGGCCGAGCACGGTCATGCCCTCGCCTTCGACGAACACGCAGTCGCCGCCGCGCAGGTGTGCGACGCGACGGACCGGCCGGCCGTTGACGTGCAGCCCGCGCACGTCCTCGCGGATGCGCAGCCACAGGCCGCGGTGATCGACCGAGATGCGCGCGATCGCCTCATGGGCGTCCTCGACCACGGTCGGCAGGCCGGCGCGATCGATGCCGAGCGCATGCACGCCGGGACCGAGTTCGAACTCGGTCGCATTGCGATGCAGAAGGCGGAGGCGGTAGGTGTCCACGCGGGCGGCAATCTAGCATGGCGCTACACTGCGCACGCCGCCGCGCCCGCACGCCCCGACCGGAGAGGTCCATGTCCCAGATCGACATCCGCCACTCGCACTCGCTGTCCCCGGCCCGCGCGCGCCAGGCGGTGCAGGAGGTCGCCGACAAGCTCTCGGAACGGTTCGAATTCCAGTTGCGCTGGGAGGGCGACGTGCTGCATTTCAGCCGTGGCGGCGTGGACGGCGCGATCGAACTGCTGCCGCGGCAACTGCGGGTGACGGCGCGGCTCGGCTTCCTGATGAGCGCGTTCAAGGGGCGGATCGAGGAGGAAATCCGCCGCGTGCTGGACGAGCGCTTCGGCTGATCGCTCAGGCCCCGAACGGGTCCGGGTGTCCGGCGAACAGCCGGCGCGAGACCTCGCGCTCGGCGCGCTCCACCGTCAGCAGGAAGCCATGCGGGTCGCGCATGCGGTGGAACGCCGCGTAGCCGCGTTCCAGGAAGCCTTGCAGCGCCTCCACGCCCGCCGCGTAGGCCGCCGTCCGCGACACCCGCAACAGCATCCCCAGGCCGGGCAGCCGCATCGCTTTCGCCAGTCCCTCGCCGGACTGCACGACCAGATCGATCTGCCGCCCGCGCAGCGCCGGCGTGCCCGCTTCGCGGTACGCGTGCGCGTAGAGCGCCACGTCGAGCGTCGCGCCCGGCGGCGCCAGCCGCTGCAGCGCCTCGGCCACCGCGAGGTCGAGCCGGTGCGTGAGCGTGCCGAGTTCGATGGCATCGGCGACCGTGACCAGCAGGCTCTCCGGCAGCAGCCGCTGCATCTTCGGCAGCACGCGCGCGAGGTCGGCGTCACGGCGACTGAAATCGTGGTCGTTGTACAGATCCGACAGGAAGAACTCGGCCGCCGGCCGCGTGCCCGGATCGGCGAGCAGCGGCGCGAAGCTGCGCTTGAGCCGCTGCGCCTGCCAGCGCCGCAGCGCCGGCAGCCAGGGCATGCGGTTGCGCGGCTCGCGCGCCGGATCGTGCAGCGCCTGGTGCTCGGCCAGGCGCTGGGCGAGCAGGCGGTCGATCTCCTCGGCGCGGCGCATGCGCCCGAAATGGGGTCGCCGGGCCGCGCCCGCAAGCGTCGCGTTCAGAGCGCGGCCCGGGCCCTGGGCTACACTCCGGCGAACCTTTCGCGGTCCACCGCATGCTTTCCCTGCACAGCGCGCAGCAACGCCAGCGCCGCCCCGGCGGCCCCCGCATCGGCATGGCCATCGCCGGCGGCGGTCCGGCGGGCGCGATGTACGAACTCGGCGCGGTGCGCGCGCTCGACGAGGCGCTGGTCGGGCTCGACCTCACCCGCCTCGACGCCTAC
Organism: Vulcaniibacterium thermophilum; assembly: GCF_007923255.1. Lineage (GTDB taxonomy): Bacteria > Pseudomonadota > Gammaproteobacteria > Xanthomonadales > Xanthomonadaceae > Lysobacter_F > Lysobacter_F thermophilum. The sequence continues at coordinate 70,024 of NZ_VOHJ01000002.1, forward strand.
GTCGGCGTCAGCAGCGGCGCGTTCCTGGTCGCGGGCCTGGCGAACCGGATCGGCACCGAGGAGATGTGCCGCATCTTCATCACCGGCGACAGCGGCGACGTGCGCTTCCAGCCGGAGAAGTTCCTCCGTCCCGCGGTCGGCGAGTACCTGCACCGGGTCTCGCGCGTGCCGCGGGTGCTGGTGCAGACCGGCCTGGACCTGGTGACGCCGCGCCGCGGACGCTGGACCCGCCTGCTCCATCGGCTCGGCGGACTGGTGCCCACCGGCCTGTTCGACAACGCGGAGCTGGAACGCTTCCTGCGCGAGGTCTTCGGCCGTCGCGGCCGCACCAACGATTTCCGCGAGATCGACGCCGCGCTGTACGTGGTCGCCGTCGATCTCGACAGCGGTGAAGCGATCCGCTTCGGCGACGCGGGCTGGGACGACGTGCCGATCTCGCGCGCCGTGCAGGCCAGCGCGGCGCTGCCCGGCCTGTATCCGCCGGTTGCGCTGCGCGGGCGCCACTTCGTCGACGGCGCGCTGCGGCGCACGATGCACGCCTCGGTGGTGCTGGAGCGCGACATCGACCTGCTGCTCGGCGTCAACCCGCTCGTCCCGTTCAGCGCGCAGGACGGCAGCGCGGCGGAGCGCAGCCTCGCCGTCGGCGGCCTGCCCGTGGTGCTGTCGCAGACTTTCCGCACGCTGCTGCAGTCGCGCATGCAGGTGGGCCTGGCGCGCTACGCGCAGCAGTATCCGAACGTGGATCAGCTCGTCTTCGAGCCGAATCCGCAGGACGGCGAACTGTTCTTCAGCAACGCCTTCAGCTTCGCCTCGCGCCGGCGCATCGCCGAGCTCGGCTACCGCAACGCGCTCGCCGACCTGCGTCGTAACGCCGATACCCTGCGTCCGTTGCTGGCCGCGCACGGCATCGGCCTGGACGAGCGCGTGCTCGCCGACGAAGGCCGCTCGATCCTCGACGGTCTGCCGCCGCCGCGGCGCGATACCGACACCACCGCGCGGCTGCGGCGCGCGCTGGACGACGTCGAGCAGCGCATCGCCGATCGCCGCCCCAGGCCCGAGGGGCGGCGTCGTCCGGTGGTGTGAAAGCTCTAGCGGGCGCCGCCATCGTCGCGGCGACATCCGCATCCCGGGAGACGGGCATGGCCAAGTTCAAGAAGACCGCGAACAAGACCGCTGGCCGCAAGGCCGAGGCCCGGTCCTCCGGCGAACGCCTCAACCGCTCGATCAGCGAATCGGCGCAGCAGATCTGGCTCGCGGGCATGGGCGCGTTCGCGCGCGCACAGGCCGAGGGCGCCAAGCTGTTCGAGGCGCTGGTGAAGGAAGGCCTCAGCCTCGAACAGACCGCCCGCCGCTTCGCGGGCGGCCAGGCCGGCGCCGTGCGCGATGCGGTCGAATCGCGCGTCGGACAGGCGCGCGAACGCGCGGCCGACACCTGGGACCGGCTGGAGAAAGTCTTCGAGGACCGCGTGCAGCGCGCGCTGGTCAAGCTCGGCGTGCCCAACCGCGAGGATCTGCAGGCGCTCAGCGCGCGCGTGGACGCATTGACCGCCGAACTGCGGCGGCAGGCGCGCGATGAAGGCGCGCGCCAGGCGCGGACCTCCGCTGCCCGCAAGCCGGCACCCGCGCGCAAGACGGCGGCCAAGAAATCCGCCGGCCCGCGCACGCGCCGCACCCGCGACGCGGCACCGCACGCCTGAGTTCCGCGCGCTGCGCCCCCGCGCCGCAGCGCTTCTTTCCAACCCGCCGACGCAACCCGCCGTGTGCTCCCCTCCCCTTGCGGCTCCGGGTTCGGCGGGTTTCTTTCTGCGCGACCGCAACCGGCGGTGAACGCGGAATGCGACCGGCTTCACAGGGTCTTCATTTGCCTTACGCGCGCGGCGCCTCCTTCCCGCATCCGCCGCGCTATCTTGGCCGCAACGCAGTACCGGGCAATCGCATGCGCCCCATCGTCCTCCTCGTCTGTGGGCTTCTCTCCCCGCTGTGGCTGGCCACCGGCTGCGCCGGCGACAACGCCCAGACATCCACCGCGGCGGTCCGGCGCGCGCCGGTCGCGGTCGCCGAACCGGGCCTGCAGCCCCCGCCGTTCGATCCCGGCCTGGAGCGCTACGAGCGCGAACAGTTGCCGGGCGCCGTGCAGGGCCTCGAGGGCGTGGAGCGGGCGGCCTGGGCCAGCGAATCGACGCTGGTGGTGCATCTCGAAGACAGCAAAGCCGGCGACCGCGCGCACCTGTGCCCGACCGTCGAACGCTACCCCGCGCTGCGCGCCACCCGGCTGCAATTGCAGCCGCCGCCCGGCAGCGGCGGCGCGGTGCGGTTCCTGCAGTGCAGGCCTTACTGACGGGAACCGGGAACTGGGAACTGGGAACTGGGAACTGGGAACTGGGAACTGGGAACTGGGAACTGGGAACTGGGAACCGGGGACCGGGAACCGGGAACCGGGAACCGGGATCGGGATCGGGATCGGGATCGGGATCGGGATCGGGATCGGGATCGGGGATCGGGGATCGGGGATTAGCGGCTCGCATCGGGGCGAGGAGATCGGAGCTGCCGGAGCGGCACCGGGCTTGCGAGTCCGAATCCCGAACCCCGCCCCACGCCGTCACCAATGCACGCCGCGCATCAGTGCGGCGAAGGCGATCTGTTCGTTGCTCGGCTGCGCTTCCTTGCCGCCGCCCTTGGCCGCGGCCGAGTCGGGGAACAGCTCGAACGCGGTGTTCATGATCACCTCGTAGGCCTTCGGCGCCAGCGCGTTGACCACTGCCGCGAAAGTGCCCAGCCGGGTCGAGATGCGGCTCGGCTTCTCGATGATGCCGCGCACGACGAGGTCGGCGGCTTCCTCGGGCGTCAGCGTCGGCACCGCTTCGTAGATCTTGGTCGGGGCGATCATCGGCGTCTTCACCAGCGGCATGTTGATGGTGGTGAAGCTGATCCCCTTGCCGGACAGCTCGCCCTGCGCGCAGCGGCTGAAGGCGTCCAGCGCCGCCTTCGAGGCGACGTAGGCGGAGAAACGCGGCGAGTTGGCGAGCACGCCGATCGAGCTGATGTTGATGATGTGCCCGCGGCGGCGCTCGATCATCCCCGGCAGGAAGCCCATGATCAGGCGCAGGCTGCCGAAGTAGTTCAACTGCATGGTCCGCTCGAAGTCGTGGAAGCGGTCGAAGCTCAGCTCGATCGAGCGGCGGATCGAGCGCCCCGCGTTGTTGACGAGGATGTCGACCGCGCCGTGCTCCTTCAGCACCGTCTGCACGAAGCGGTCGCAATCGGCCATGTCGGACAGGTCGGCGGTGTAGGCGAACACCTTGCCGCCCGCGGCGCGCAGCTCGTCGCGCACCTTGAACAGCTCGTCCTCGCCACGCGCGCACAGCACGGTGATCGCGCCGGCTTCGGCGATCTTGCGCGCGGCGGCAAGGCCGATGCCCGAGGAGCCGCCGGTGATCACGACCACCTTGCCCTTCACCCGGCTCTTGAGCGAGCGATCGACGAACAGATCGGGATCGAGATGGCGCTCCCAGTAGTCCCACAGCCGCCAGGCGTAGCTCTCCAGCGGCGGCACCGCGATGCCGCTGCCGCGCAGCGCGCGCTCGGTCTCGCGGTTGTCGAACCGGGTCGGATAGGTGATGAACTTCAGCGCCTGCTTCGGAATGCCGAAATCGCGCAGCAGCATGGCGATCATGCGCTTCACCGGCGGCAGATTGCCGACCGCCAGGCGCACCGCCGACGGCAGGAAGGCGAACATGCGCGCATCCAGGCGCATCGTCATCTCCGGCGCGTGCGCGGCGCGCGCGAAGGTATTGAGCACCTCGCCCACGCGCTGCGGGGCCGGATCGACCAGGTGGAAGGTGTGCCCGTCGAGTTTCGGCTTGTGCGCGATGTAGTCCATCGCGTCGGCCACGTAGTCGACCGGCACCAGGTTGATGCGGCCGCCTTCGATGCCCAGCGTCGGCATCCACTGCGGCAGCATCGCCCGCATCTTCTTGATGAAGGTGAAGAAGTAGTAGGGGCCGTCGATCTTGTCGATCTCGCCGGTGCGGCTGTGGCCGACCACGATGCCCGGCCGGTAGATGCGCCACTTCAGCCGCTTCTCCTTGCGCACCAGCCCTTCGGATTCGTGCTTGGTGCGAAGGTAGGGATCGTCCAGTCCCTCGGCCTCCTCGAACATGTCCTCCCGAAACACGCCCGGATACAGCCCGGCGGCGGCGATCGAGCTGGCGTGGTGGAAGCATCCCGCGCCCAGCGCTGCGGCGAGGTCGAGCGCGTGGCGCGTGCCCTCGACGTTGGCGGCGTACTGGGCGTCGGCGTCGGCCGTGAGGTCGTAGATCGCGGCGAGGTGGAAGAAGTGCCGCACCTTGCCCTTCAGCGAGCGCATCTGCGCCGCGCTCAGCCCGCAGTTCGCGCGCGTCATATCGCCGGCCACCGCCATCACGCGCTTCGTGTCCCAGCCCATGCGGCGCGCGATGTCGTCGAGTTTCTTCTGCGACTCCTTGCGCACCAGCACGTACACCGTGCCCTTGCGCTCGAACAGCCTGCTCACCAGATGGCGGCCGATGAAGCCGGTCGCGCCGGTAACGAAATAGCCCATCTCCCTCTCCCGCCTCCGACCGCGCGCGCGGCCCCTGCCGGCCTACGGTGCCAGAGCCTTCCGGGGCCGACAATTCCCCTCCGTATTGACCACCCCCGGGACGCGTGCTCTGATGCCCGCGACATCGTGAGGGAGGACGGAGATGTCCGATCTGCAGACCCGCTTCGAACAGGCCGCCAAGGACGTCCAGACGCTGCCCGAGCGTCCCGACAACGACACGCTGCTGCGCCTGTACGCGCTCTACAAGCAGGGCAGCGAGGGCGACGTGCACGGCCCGAAGCCCGGCTTCTTCGATTTCGTCGGCACGGCCAAATACGAGGCGTGGAGCAAGCTCAAGGGCATGCCGCAGGACGAGGCCAAGCAGAAGTACGTGGATCTGGTGAAGAAGCTGCTCGGCTGAGCCCGCAGTCGTGGCGACGCAGACCCGCCAGCGCATCCTCGATGCCGCGCTCGCCATGTTCAACGCGCAGGGCGAGCCCAACGTCACCACCAACCACATCGCCGACGAGCTGGAGATCAGCCCGGGCAACCTGTATTACCACTTCCGCAACAAGGACGACATCATCGAGCACCTGTTCGCGCGGTTCGAGGAGCGCATGGACGCCGCGCTCGCCGAGCCGCAGGACCGTCTGCCGGGGCTGGAGGACATCTGGCTGCAACTGCATCTGGTGTTCGAGTGCATCTGGGACTACCGGTTCCTGTACCGCGACCTGGTGGAGATCCTCAGCCGCAACCGGAGACTGCGCCTGCGGTTCGCGCGCATCCTCCGCCGCGCCGACGGACAGGCGCGCGAGGTGATGGCCGGCCTGCACCAGGCCGGCGTGATGCGCGCCTCGCGCGAGGAACAGGCGGCGACCGCGACCAACATCCTCGTGGTGGCGACGTTCTGGCTGAACTACGCGGCCGCGCGCGGCGAGAAGGACGAGCACGCGGCGATCCGCGACGGCATCGTGCAGGTGATGATGCTGCTGGCGCCGTTCCTGCGCGAGGCGGAACGCGTGCATCTTCACCATCTGATCCGCGCGTATCTGGACTGAGCGGACGCGATGGCGACCGTCGGGCGCGGCGGAGGCCCCGACGGCCGCGTCCATGGCCTCCCCGCTCGAAGTCCGACGCGGCGCGCCCGGTGTGCGAATACACATGCACCGCCCGGCGCGATCGCCCAGAATGCGGCACCCTCGATGGAGAAGCACATGAGAGCTGTGTACCGCGCGACGTGCGCGGCCTCGTCGCGAGCGCCCCGCCGCGCCTCATCGTGCCGACGGCCCTGCCCGTTGCGACGCCAGCGCCCGATCCGCTCCGCCACGCGGGGACGAACATCTCCATGACCACGACCGTGGATGCCGACGACGCGCTGTACGACGCCGCCTACAGCGCATTCGACGACGGCCGTCTCGCCGAGGCCTCTGCGCTGTTCGCGCGGATGCTGGAAGGGCGCCCGGACGCCGCCGAGCTGCATTACATGCGCGGCCTGGCGCACAAGTACCTGCGCGACTGGGCGGTGTCGCTCGCGCACAACCTGCGTGCGCTCGAACTGGACGGGTTCGACGAAGCGGCGGCGTGGAATGCCGGCATCGCGGCGACCGCGCTCGGCGACTGGGACTGCGCCCGCAGACTCTGGCGCGAGTGCGGCATCGCCCTGCCGGAGGGCCAAGGCCCGATCGAGGGCGACTTCGGCCTGGTGAGCATCCGGCTCAACCCCTGGGGTGCGGGCGAAACCGTGTGGGCGCGCCGTATCGACGTGGTGCGCGCGCGGCTGCTCAACGTGCCGCTGCCGGAGTCGGGTTACCGCTTCGGCGACATCGTGCTGCACGACGGCGCATCCACCGGCGGACGGCGGATGGGCGAGCGCACCGTGCCGGTCTTCAACGCGCTGCAACGGCTGCAGAAGTCCGACTTCCGCACGTTCGTCGCGTTCGTGTCCTGCGACTCGGCCGACGCGCTCGAGCCGCTGCTCGAAGCGCGCGCGCCCGGACTCGGGTACGTCGAGGACTGGACCGGCAGCATCGCGCATTACTGCCTGCGCTGCAGCCACGGCACGCCCCACCGCCACGTGGACGACGAGGCGCCGCTGCCGTGGAAGCGCGACCGCAGCCTCGGCATCGCGGCACAGGGACGGCGCACGGCGGAGAAGCTGCTGCGGGACTGGCGGCGTGCGGGCGCCGACCGTTTCGTCGATGGCCTGGAGGCCGTCGACGCGCCGATTCCCGAGCCGGACGACGGCCGCGTCTGGTGGCGCGGCCCCGAGGACGACGGGACGAACGAGGAGACGGAACCCGAGACCGCAGCACCCTAGCCCGCGCAGCGGCGTGCGCCGCGATGCGACCGCATCGCGGCGCCCGTTCGGCTACCAGATCCGCACACGGTCTTCCGGCGCCACGTAGAGCGGATCGCCGGCCTTCACTCCGAATGCCTCGTACCAGGCGTCGATGTTGCGCAACGGCGCGAACGCGCGGATCTGGCCCGGCGAGTGCGGGCCGTTGACGAGCTGCTGGCGCAGCGCGTCGTCGCGCCACAGCGTGCGCCACACCTGCGCCCAGCCCATGAAGAAGCGCTGCTCGCCGCTGAAGCCGTCGATCACCGGCGCCGGCTTGCCGCCGAGCGAACGGCGGTAGGCCTCCAGCGCGATGGTGAGGCCGCCGAGATCGCCGATGTTCTCGCCCATCGACACGCGGCCGTTGATGCGCATGCCCGGAAGCTGCGGGAACTCGTAGCTCTCGTACTGCGCGCCCAGCTTGGCCGCCTGCGCCTCGAACCTGCCGGCGTCCTCCTTCGTCCACCAGTCGCGCAGCAGGCCCTTGCCGTCGGACTTGCGGCCCTGGTCGTCGAAGCCGTGGACGATCTCGTGGCCGATCACGCCGCCGATGGCGCCGTAGTTCACCGCTGGATCGGCATCCGGGTCGAAGAACGGCGGCTGCAGGATCGCGGCCGGGAACACGATCTCGTTCTTGACCGGGTTGTAGTAGGCATTGACCGTCTGCGGCGTCATGCCCCACTCGAGCTCGTCGACCGGCTTGCCGATGCGCGCGCGGCGGAAGTCCCACTCGAACGCGCGGGCGCGCGCGGCATTGCCGAACAGGTCGCCGTTGACCACGGTGAGGCCGCTGTAGTCGCGCCACTTGTCGGGGTGGCCGATCTTCAGCCCGAAGTTCTGCAGCTTGGCGATCGCCTCGGCCTTGGTGGCCGGGCTCATCCAGTCGAGCTTCTCCAGCCGCGCGCCCATCGCCGCCTTCACGTTGGCGACCAGCGCGTCCATCTTCGCCTTCGCATCCGGCGGGTAGTAGAGCTTCACGTAATCGCGGCCGATCGCCTCGCCCATCGCCGCTTCGGCGAAGGCGACGCCGCGCTTCCAACGCTCGCGCTGCTGCGGCTGGCCGTTGAGGAACTTGCTGCGGAACTCGAACTCGGCGTCGACGAAGCGCCTGGACAGCAGCGGCGCGGCATCGTCGGTGGTGTGGAACGCCAGCCACGCCTTCAGGGTGTCGAGATCGGTGTCGGCGAAAACCTTCGCCATCTTCGGGAAGGCGGTGTTCTGCCGCAGCACCACGCGCTGCGCGTGATCGACGCCGGCGGCCTTGAAGTACGCAGCCCACGGGAAGCCCGGCGCGTAGGTCGCCATTTCGGCGAGCGCGACCGGGTTGTAGGTCCTGTCGCGGTCGCGGCTGTCCGCACGGGTCCAGTGCGCCTCGGCGATCTTCGTTTCCATCGCCAGGATGTCGGCCGCGCGCTGTTTCGGGTCGTCCCAGCCGGCCAGGGTCAGCATCCGTTCGAGATAGGCGACGTAGCGCTCGCGTTGCGGCGCGAACTTCTCGTCCAGGTACATCTGGCGGTCGCCGAGACCGAGGCCCGCCTGGCTCAGGTACAGCGTGTAGCGGTCGGGATCCTTCTGGTCGTCGCCCACGAAGGGTGCGAAGAAGCTGCCGCCGAAGCCGCTGTTGCGGCGGCCCATCAGGACGGCGATGTCGTCCTTGCTGCGGGCCTCGCGGATCGCGGCGAGGTACGGCTGCAGCGGCCGGTCGTCGAGCGCCTCCACGGCGGCTTCGTCCATGAAACCGCGATACAGCGCGGCGATCTTGGCGGCATCGCCGCCGGTGGCCGGATCGCCCAGCGGATAGCTCTCCACCAGCCGGCGCACGCGCGCTTCCGACAGCTCGCGCAGCGCATGGAACGAACCGTAGTTGGAGCGGTCGGCCGGAATCTCGGTGATGCGGGCCCAGTTGCCGTTGACGTAGCCGAAAAAGTCGGCGCCCGGCGCGACCGATCGGTCCATGCCGGCGAGGTCGATCCCCCACTCGCCCATCTTCGGCGCCGCGATCGCGGCGCCGGTGCCGCCGCCCGTGGTGTCGTCCGCCGTGTCGAACAGGGCGAGCGTGTCGCAGACGGCATCGAGGCAGGCCGCCTCGGACGGATCATGCGCCGCGGCGGGTGCGGCAACGGCGATCGCCGCCAGCATGGCGGCACTCAGCAGGGTCTTCTTCAAGGCGCTCTCCCATCGAACAGTCGGCCACGCGGCACGGGCCGCGGCGGAAATCCCCCAGGGGATGCGCCGTTCTAGCCCGGCCGTGCGAGGCCGGCCTGTGCCATGGGTTGGGTGCGCCTGAACGGATGCCCCGCCCGTCAGGCGAGCGCGTCGGCGGCGGCGACGATGTCCGCTTCGGACGGGATCACCAGGAACGCGGCGCCCGCCAGCGGCGTATAGGTGTCGGCGCCGACCACGCGCTTCAACGGCAGATGGCCGAGGCCGCCCTCGACCAGCGCGGTGATGATGCCCTCGCCCACGCCGGCGCTGCGGCGCCCCTCGTCGACCACGATCACGCGCTTCGCGCTGCGCGCCTGTTCGACGATGAACGCCTCGTTGAGCGGCACCAGCCAGCGCAGGTCGACCACGCGCGCCTTCCAGTCGTGCCTGCGCTCGATCTCGCGCACCGCGCGCAGGCTCATCGGCACGCCGTTGCCGAAGGTGAAAATGACCAGGTCGTCGCCGGCGCTGCCGTCCTGCGGCGCGTACACCCGGCCCTCGCCCAGCGGAATCGCGCGGTCGGGCGTCGGATAGGTCGTCAGCCAGCCGCCGTCGCCGGCTTCGTACAGGTCCTTCGTCATGTAGAGCGCGATCGGCTCGAGGAACGCGCACACGCGGCCGTCGACCTTGGCCAGCGCCATCATCGTGCGCAGCATCATCGCGGCATCGTCGCCGCGCGACGGGCAGCCGACCACCAGGCTCGGGATGTCGCGCAGCGCGGTGATCGAGTTGTCGTTGTGGAAATGCCCGCCGAAGCCGCGCTGGTAGCCCAGCGAGGCGATCCGCATCACCATCGGGTTCCGGTACTGCCCGTTGCTGAAGAACTGCAGCGAGCACGCCTCGCCGCGGATCTGGTCGCAGGCGTTGTGGAAGTAGGCGAGGTACTGGATCTCCGGCACCGGCAGCAGGCCCATGTTGGCGAAGCCCTGCGCCATGCCGAGGATCATCGTCTCGTCCAGCAGCGTGTTGAACACGCGGCGCGGGCCGAACGCCTTGTACAGGCCCTTCGTGACGGTGTAGACGCCGCCCTTCTGCGCCACGTCCTCGCCGAACAGCAGCGCCTCCGGATACTTCGCGAACAGGTCGTGCAGCGCGTTGTTGATCTGAATGGCGAGATGGCGCGGCGGCTGGTGCTCCGGCAGCTTCGCCTCGCCACCGAACGCCTGCACGCGGCGCTCGGCGTAGTCGGCGCGCGTGGCCTCGGCATTGACCGCCTCCGGCGTGTACGGCGCGAGCGGCGCGACCACTTCTTCCAGAGTCTGCAGCTTCGGGCGGCGGTCGGCCTCCTCGGCGGCGGCGAAACATTTCTTCCGCGTCGCCTCGTACAGCTCGAGGATCTCGTCCTTGCCCATCAGGCCGGATTCGAGCGCGATGGCCGCCGAACGCAGCAGCGGATCGCTCGCCTCCACCGCGCAGATCTCCTCGATCGAACGCCACTCGATCTCGAAGTCGGTGCCGGCGTGGCCCATGATGCGGGTGGTGCGCAGGTGCAGGAACGTCGGCCGGCGCGTGCGCCGGCAATGTTCCACGGCACGCTGCACCTCGCCGTAGCCCGTGGCGAGATCCAGCCCGTCGGCATAGAAGTAGTCGAGCCCTTCCATTGCCTGGAAGCGGCGCGCGATCCAGCCGCCCGGCGTCTTCACCGAGATGCCGATGCCGTTGTCCTCGCAGACGAACAGCACCGGCGCCGGCAGCTTCTGGTACGCGGTCCAGGCCGCGGCGTTGAACGCGGTCTGCGCGGTGGCGTGGTTGGCGGAAGCATCGCCGAAAGAGCAGATCACGATGCTGTCGTCCGGCACCGGAAGCCGATGGCCGATGCGGCGGCCGGCCTCGATGGCCACCGCGGTGCCCAACGCCTTCGGCAGGTGCGAGGCGATGGTCGAGGTCTGCGGCAACACCCACAGCGGCTTGCTGCCCCACACCTTGTGGCGGCCGCCGCTGGCCGGGTCTTCCTTGCTCGCCGCGAACGACAGCGCCGAATCCATGATCGGGTCCATGCCCGGCAGCTTGCGGAAGCGCTCGGCCATGAAGCCGCCGCTGCGGTAGTGCAGGAATGCGGGATCGGTATGGCGCGTCAGCCGCGCCACCATCGCGTTGCCTTCGTGACCGGAGCTGCCGATGGTGTAGAAGACCTTGTTCTGCACGCGCAGCACGCGCGCCATCAGGTCGAGGTGGCGGCTGATCAATTGCGACTCGAACAGCTCGCGGAAGCCCTGCGCATCGAGCGCGCTGCCGTCGAGGATCGCTTCGTGCGCCGCCGGCCGCGCCTCGCGCGGGCCGTCCCACTGCTTCACGAACTCGACGAAATTGGCGTCGCAGACCTCGGCGCGGTTGACGCCCTTCATGCGGGCGGGAATGGGATTGGGAACCTTGGCGAACATGTCGGCTTCTGTAGTGCGGGTCTCGACCCGCCATCGATGTGGGTGATCCGGTAACGAAGCGGCGGGACGAGTCCCGCCCTACGAGCGGTCGATCAGCGCCTGCGCGTCGGCATCCGGCGCGGGCATGGGCACGAAACCGGGCGTGGCCTGCACGCGCGCCAGCCAGTCGCGGATGCGCGGATAGGCGTCCAGCGCGATGCCGCCGTGCGGCGCGACGTGGGTGTAGGCGAACAGCGCGATATCGGCGATGCCGTAGCGCGCGCCGGTGAACCACTCGTGCGTCGCCAGATGGCGCTCCATCACGGCAAGCGCCTGGTGGCCGCGCTCGCGCAGGCGCGGCAGCTCCGCGCGCCGCGGCGAGTCGAGCGGCGTCCAGCCGCAGATGAATCGCGCCACGGCCACGTAGGGCTCATGGCTGTACTGCTCGAAGAACATCCACGACAGCGCCTGCGCGCGCTGCCAGGCGTCGTCGGGCAGGAACGGCGTGCCCTCGGCCAGCCAGAACAGCATCGCGTCCGACTCGGTCAGCACCGCGCCGTCCTCGCGCACGAGCACCGGCACCTTGCCGTTCGGATTGATCGCCAGGAACCCGGCCGTGCGCGTGCCGCCGCGCGCGCTGTCCACCTCGACCCAGCGGTACGGGCGGCCGAGCTGTTCCAGCAGCAAGCGCACCTTGTGGCAGTTGCCGGAAACGGAGAAGCCGTGAACGGTGATCACGCCGCGCTCCTTCCGCGCCGCGCCTGCCATTGGTCGCGGGACTGTCCCCAGATCTCGGTCGCGGCATCCTCGTACGGCGGCGGCAGCTTTCCGGGGCCGAGATTGCGCGAACCCAGGCGCTGCGCGAGCTTCTGCGAGGGCACGTTGGCCGGATCGATGCAGTGGATCACCGCATCCCAGCCGAGCGTGTCGAACGCCCAGTCCATCGCCGCCGTGGCCGCTTCGGTGGCGTAGCCGCGGCCCCAGGCATCGGGATGGAACGACCAGCCGACCTCGTTGCCCGGCCAGCCGTCGGGCTTCCACGGGCCGGTCTGCCCCAGCCAGCGACCGGTGCCCTTCTCCTCCACCGAGAACATCGCGAAGCCCTGCACCACCCACGCGCCCGGCATCTGCAGGAAGCGGCGCCAGGCGGCCGCGCGCGGCAGGTGGCCGCCGATGTAGCGTGCGGCCTCCTCGTCGCCGAGCAGCTCGGCGTAGCGCTCGAAGTCCTCGATGCGCGGCACGCGCAGGATCAGGCGCTCGGTTTCGATGCGGATGTCGAGGGTCACGCGAGGCTCTCCGAGACCTTGTCCGATGAGGCGGTTGCAACGATGCCGCTCCGCCGCTGCCCTCACCCTGTCCCTCTCCCGCAAGCGGAAGAGGGGATGCCGTGGTGGTGAGCCGTCGCCTGTCTCTCCCGCATGCGGGAGAGGGGCTCGGCGGGATCGCCCCCGCGGCCGGGGTCAGAACGCGTTGATGCCGGTCAGCTCGCGGCCGACCACCAACTGGTGCACCGTCTCGGTGCCCTCGTAGGTGATGACCGATTCGAGGTTCAGCGCGTGGCGGATCGCGCAGTGTTCGACGGTGATGCCGGCGCCGCCCAGCAGGTCGCGCGACTCGCGCGCGATGTCGATCGCCATGCGCACGTTGTTCCACTTCGCCAGCGACACCTGCGTCGGCTGCATGCGGCCGGCGTCCTTCAGGCGGCCGAGCTGCAGCGAGATGAGCTGCGCGGCGGTGATCCGGCGCGCCATGTCGGCCAGCTTGAGCTGCGCGGCCTGCGTCGCCGCGACCGGGCGGCCGAACAGGATGCGCTCCTTGGAGTAGCGCAGCGCCTCGTCGAGGCAGGCGATCGCCGAGCCGATCGGGCCCCAGGTGATGCCGTAGCGCGCCTGGGTGAGGCAGCCGAGCGGGCCCTTGAGGCCCTTCACGTTCGGCAGCCGGTTCGCCTCCGGCACGCGCACGTTGTCGAAGTAGAGCGCGCTGGTGACCGAGGCGCGCAGCGACATCTTGTGCTTGATCTCCTGCGCCGCGAAGCCGGGCATGCCCTTCTCGACCACGAAGCCCTGGATGCCGTCGTCGGTCTGCGCCCAGACGATGGCGATGTCGGCCAGGTTGCCGTTGGTGATCCACATCTTGGCGCCGTTGAGGACCCAGTCGCCGCCGTCGCGGCGCGCGTGGGTCTTCATGTTGGCGGGGTCGGAGCCGCCGTGCGGCTCGGTCAGGCCGAAGCAGCCGATGATCTCGCCGCGCGCCATGCCGGGCAGCCAACGCTGGCGCTGCTCCTCGGTGCCGTAGGCGTAGATCGGGTACATGCACAGCGAGCTCTGCACCGAAACGAAGCTGCGGATGCCGGAATCGCCGCGTTCGAGCTCCTGGCAGATCAGGCCGTAGCTGACCGCGTTCAGGCCGGCGCAGCCGTACTGCTCGGGCAGCGAGGAACCGAGCAGGCCGAGGCTGGCGATCTCCGGGATCAGTTCCGTGGGGAAGCGGCCCTGCTCGAAGCACTCGCCGATGATGGGAAGCACGCGCTCGTCGGTGAAGCGGGCGACGGTGTCCTGCACCGCGCGCTCCTCTTCGGTCAGCAGCGAGCGCACGTCGTACAGGTCGTAAGGGTTCAGGGCCATGGCGGGTTAAGGGGACAAGGGCGGCAAAGTGCGCCATTGTAATCCGCCGCCTCCGCCCGCGCCGCCGGAATGGAAAAGGGGCCGGTCGCCCGGCCCCTCGGATGTCCGCTGCGCGCGCGGATCAGCCGCGCGGATCGCTGGACGCCACCGCGGCGGTACGCACCACCACCTCGCCGTCCACCACCGGCAGCCGCGGGCCCGGGCGCTCGTCCATGCGCACCGTCTGCTGCTGGCCCTGGTAACGGTAGGTGACGTCGTAGCCGACGATCTGCTCGCGGCTGCCGAGATGGATGCGGTTGCCCGGCTTGCCGTCCACGCGCATCGTGCCGGTGGTGCCGTCCTCGTTGCGGTAGGTCACGTTGTAGCCGACCACGCGGGTGGAGCGCGAGGTGTCGGTGATCGTGCGGCACTGCCGTTCGGTGCGGCTGACCACGCGGCCGCCGACATGGTTGCGGTCGACGCGGTTGCCGATGTACCCGCCGGCGACCGCGCCGGCGGCGGTGGCCGCCTTGCGGCCGTTGCCGTCGCCGATCTGGTTGCCGACCAGGCCGCCGATGATCGCGCCGGCCACCGTGCCGCCGACGTTGCCGTCGCGCTCCGGCAGCCGCTCCTGCACGACCACGTCCTCGCACACCTCGCGCGGCGCGCTGGTGGTGCTGGTCTCGCGGATCGGCTCGCTGCCGATCACGCTGGCATAAAGCGGCCGGGTTTCGGTGATCGGGCGCACGTCGAGCACGTCGGCGTAGTCCAGACGCGGGGCGGCCAGCGCGTCGTCGCGCGGCGCGTCCACCGCGACGGCGGACGCGGGCGCCGCGGCGGGCATCGCGTTCGGGGCATCGTCGGTGCGGAAGCTGTTGTAGGCGGCGACGGCGACGCCTCCCACCAGCATGGAAGCCAACACGGCGGCGAGCATGTTCCTGTTCATGCGGACTCCTCAGTGGGCGCGTCGGCCCTGCTTTCGACGGCGAGGATTCCAGCACCGGCTGGCTGAACGCGTGCGTTATTTTTTCGTCACGTCTGACTGACGCGTAAACACGTCACATCGCGCGGCTGTTAGCCTTCACGCATCCCGTCGAGGGCGCCGTCATGGCCTATCCGCTGCTCCAACCGTTCCTGCGCTGGGCGAGCCGGTTGCGGCATCCCACGCTGTTCAAGCTGACCGCCGCGATCTTCGTGATCGATATGCTGGTGCCGGATCTGCTGCCGTTCGCGGACGAGGTGCTGCTCGGCCTGGCGACGATGCTGCTGGCGAACTGGAAGGACCGGCGCGCCGCCGCGCCGCAGGTGGAACCGCCGCGCCGCTGATGCTGGTCGACACCCACTGCCATCTCGACGTCGAGGAATTCGACCGCGACCGCGAGGCGGCGATCGCGCGCGCGCGCGATGCCGGCGTCGCGCATCAGATCGTCCCCGCGATCGAGGCGGCGACCTGGCCCCGGTTGCGCGAGGTATGCGCGATGGACTCGGGACTGCATGCGGCCTACGGCCTGCACCCGCTGATGCTCGAGCGCCATCGCGAGGAGCACCTCGACGCGCTGCGCGAGTGGATCGAGCGCGAACGCCCGGTGGCGATCGGCGAATGCGGCCTGGATTACTACGTCGAGGGGCTCGACCGCGAGGCGCAGATGCGCGTGTTCGTGCGCCACCTGGAACTGGCGCGCGAGTACGCGCTGCCGCTGGTGGTGCACGCGCGGCGCGCGGTGGAGGAAACGATCCTGGCGATCCGCCGCGTGGGTGGGGTGCGCGGCGTGGTGCACAGCTTCTCCGGCAGTCCCGAACAGGCCCGGCAGTTGTGGGATCTTGGGTTCGTGATCGGCCTCGGCGGCCCGGTCACCTATCCGCGCGCGAACCGGCTGCGGCGGCTGGCGGCGACGATGCCGCTCGACTTCCTCGTGCTGGAAACCGACGCGCCCGACCAGCCCGACGCCGACCATCGCGGCGAACGCAACGAACCGGCGCGCCTTCCGCACGTGGCGCGGGCGATCGCCGCGCTGCGCGGTTGCGATCCCGCGGAGGTGGCCGCCGCGACGAGCGCGAACGCGTGCCGGTTGTTCGGTCTGCCCGCCGCCCGCACCGACGCGTAAGCTGGAGGCCCGTCGCGCGGAGTCCGTCCATGCGCCTGCTCGCGTTGGTGCCGATCCTGGCGATCCTCGCCGCCTGCGCGGGCGCTCCGCCCCGTCGCGATGCCGCCGACCCGGAGGCGCTGCTCGAGCGCGCCATCGCCGCGGCCGGCGGCGAGCGCGCGCTCGATCGCGCGCGATCGCTGTCCTGGGAAGGCGAAGCGGAGGTGCACGCGGGCACGACCACGATCCCGCTGCGGGTGCGGACGCGGGTGCGTCCGTTCGCCTCCGCGCACTCGACCTCCTGGCGCCGCGACGAGACACCGCCGCGACCGCGCCAGATGCGCATCGACGCGACCGGCGGCGAGCTGGTGCTGCCCGACGGCACGCGGCGGCCGATGCCGGAGCCGATGCTGCGGCACGAGCGCGCGCAGTTCGCGGTGTATGGGCTGATGCGGCTTCTGCCGTTGCGCGAGGCGGGCGTCAGGCGCGCGCCGCTGCCGCCCGATGCGCAGGGGCGGCCGGGCATTCGCGTCGAGCATCCGCTGGCGCCGCCCGCCGATCTCCACTTCGCGCCGGACGGCCGCCTGGCCGTGCTGACGAACCGTGTGCCCGCGGCGGACGGCAACGGCGAGGTGACGCAGCGCTTCCTGTTCGACGGCACGGTCGAGGCCGCGGGCGTGCGCTGGCCGCGCCGGCTGCGCATCGAGCACGACGGCGCGCCCTACTTCGAACTGCGCATCGAGCGGTTCGAGGTTTCACCGTAGCCGCGACAAGGACCGGCGCGGCGCGGCGTCGTCGCGTTCCGGCGGCGCCTCCCGCAGCAGCGCCTTCAGCCGGAGCGCGTTCTCGATCGCGTGCGCATGCGCGGTGTTGTCGAAGATGCACCACACCGGACGACCGCGCCGCGCATGCGCACGCAAGGCTGCGGCGAGCGCGCGCAGGCGGTCGTCGTCGTACGCGCTGAAGTAGATCCGCGGCGAGCCGTGCCATCGCCAGTAGTGCCAGCGGCCGTGGCCGCCGGGCACCGCGGCGTCCTGCGGACGCGGCGGGTCGGCGGCCACGCGGGCGACGGCGTGGCGCGCCCAGAGCGCGTCCACCCGCGGTTCGTACCAGCTCGGATGGCGCGGTTCGCAGGCCACCGGCGTGCGCGGGAAGCGGCGCCGCAGCACCGCGAAGAACGTGTTGGCGACGCGCGCCTCGTACGCCAGGCTCGGCGGCAGTTGCACCAGCAGCCCGCCGAGCTTGCGCCCCAGGCCCGCGACCTCGTCGGCGAAACGCGCCAGCGCATCGCCGGCGCGCACGAGCCGCGCCTCGTGCGTGACGGCCTTGGGGACCTTCACCGAGAAGCGGAAGTGCGGCGGCACCTGCGCCGCCCAGCGCTCGTACGTCTGCGGCCGATGCGGCCGGTAGAAGGACGAATTGATCTCGGCCACGTCGAGGCGGGTGGCGTAGCGCGCCAGCGCGCTGCCGCCGTCGTCGAACAAGACGGCGTGGCGCGTGGCGATCGACCAGCCGGCGCAGCCGATGCGGATCGCCGGTGCGGAACGGGATGGCATGCGACCAACGCTGCGGGGCGGCTCGGCAGCGACGCGTGAAGCCGCCGGCGTGCAAGGACCGTGTCGCGCTGCACCGGGCGACGCTGGAAGCGCCGTCACAGAGCTGACCGAACGACGCGCGCCGCACACGCGTTCGCTCCGCGTCATGCACATGTCGCAGACAAACGTTATGCAAGCGTTATCCGCCATACGCGGTGGCGCATCGCATCCGGACTCGACGGCGTGCGCGATGCGGCCACCGCAGCGGGGGCCGCGTGTCCCGGACACGCGGATCGCAACAGCAGCAGGCGGCGCATCGCCGCCAAGGAACACATCCATGTCTTTCCTGCAGCGCGGAACCCGCGGGCTGGCCCTGGCGGGTCTGTCCGTGGTGGCCCTTGGCGTACTCGCTTTCGCGGGCGCGCCTCGATCCCACCCAGGCACGCACTCCGCGTCGACGGCCGAGCCGCCTCGGGCCTCGTTCGCCGCGTCGCCCGCGATGTCGGCCGGCGCGCAGCCGCGGCCGCTGGCGCTCGATCCGCTGCTCGCCGGCGCGGATCCGCTCATCGTCGAACCGCGGGTGCCGCGCGCGGCGGGCACGCCGTGCGTGGTCGAGCTCGTGCGCAACAGCGGCTTCATCCGGCCGAACTTCGCCGAGCCGTTCTTCTTCCTGCCGCCGGCCGGCTGCCCCGGCCCGTGGGCGAAGGTGGTGCTGGCGGTGGAGCTGAGCGGCCCGCGTCCGCCGGATGCGCCGTCGGCCAACATCGAAATCCGCTTCGACGGCGCGTTGCCGGGCGATCCGTCGCCGGGCTCGATCTTCGTCGGCGCGCCGCAGGAACACGACGGCGTGCCGGTCTGGCGGCTGGAGCGCGACGTCACCGACTACGCCGCGCTGTTCACGCGCGCGCAGACGGCGTACCTCATCGCCAGCGACGACAACTCGATCTACGAGGACGGCTATCTGCCGATCGGCGCGCGCGCGATCAAGCTGCTGTTCTATCCCGCCAGCGCGCAGACGCCGGCGCCGCGCGTGGCCGACGCGGTGTACGCGCTGCCGGCGCAGCACTGGACGGACGGCACCCCGCGCGCCGCGGCGACCCTGTCGTTGCCGCGCAACATCGAGCGCGCGTATCTGGACGTCACCGCGCAGGCGCTCGGCGCGCAGCGGTTCTGGTACGGCTGCGTGCCGCAGGCGATGGCCGCGGCCTACCCCACGCTGCGCAGCAAGTTCGCGCTCGGCGACGCGCGCGCGCGCCGGCGCACGCTGCCGCAGGGCTGCGTGGGCGGCAGCTTCCGCGAGGTGGAGGTGCGCATCGACGGCCAGCGCGCGGGACTGGCGCCGATGTTCCCGTGGCTGCCGAGCAATCTGCACGAGCGCCATCCGGGCCTGCTCGACGGCGTCGCCCCGAGCACGCAGGCGCTCAACTTCCTTCCGTTCCGCGTCGATCTGTCGCCGTTCGCGGCGCTGCTGAGCGACGGCACGCCGCATACGATCGAAGCGGTCGTCGTCGCCTCCGAACCGGCCGGCTACGCGCACGTGTCGGCGCAGTTGCTGCTGCATCTGGATCGCGGCAGCGTGCAGGTCACCGGCGGTGTCGTGCGCAACACGCTGGCCGACCAGCCGGCGCGGCCGCAGGTGACCAGCACGCTCGCCGCCGCCGACGAGACGGTGCAGGGCGAACTTGCGACCACCGCGCGGAGGCACTACGTGATCGAGGGCGTGGTGCGGACCTCGCGCGGACGGCTGCGGCACACGGTGGTGCAGACGCAGGCGTTCGCCAACCGGCAGATCCTGGCGGTCACGGGCCCCGACCCCGATACGCTGTGGTTCGACGACCCCTACAAGCACGACTATCTGCAGAAGATCCGCCTGTCCAGCACGGTGGACCGCGTCAGCCGCAGCACGCGCGACGGGGTCGCGATCAGCGAGGACCGCGAGTACTTCAGCTATCCGCTGCTGCTGGACTATCGCCACGCCGGCCTGCTGGTGCCCGGCGAGTTCGGCGATACGTTCCTCACCTCGATCGTCAGCGCGCGCGCGCACCAGGCGCGCGGCCTGCGCGCCACCCATGTGCGGCCGGGTATCGCGCCCTACCGCACGCAGGTGTCGGATGCGTTCGATGCCAGCCAGACGTGGAAGCCGGTCGACGGCCAGCCCGCCGGACGGCGCACGGGGTGGCAGAGCCGGCGCGATTACCTGTTCACCGACAGCTACGGCAGTTGCTACAGCGCGACGCTCGCCACCGCCGACGGCGCGCTGGTGAGCCGCACCCGCGGGACGAAGTGCCCCGGAGGCCGCAACGCGCTGCGCTGGTTCGCGCGGGGCGACGGCGCGCCCGACGGCCTCGGCTGGGCGCCGGCGAACTGATCCGGCCGGCGGGTCGGCGCCCTCCCGCGCACGGAGGGCGCCGCGGGGGCACGGGCCTGCCGGCGCGCACGCCCTACCGATCGCGGCGTGCAGGCCCTATCTTCGCGCGATGATCCCGTCCCCCCTGCCCCCGGCGCCGGGCCCGCGCCGCCGCGCGCGCCGCACCGGCGCGCTTCGCATCGCCCAGGTTCTGCTGCTGGTCGCGGCCATCCTGACAACCGCCTGCGAACGCAGGCCGAGCGGGCCCTCGCCCGACGAGGTGCGTGCGCAGATCGCCCGCCTGCTGCCCGGCTACGTCGCCGACCGCAAGGGCTGGGCGGTGGACATCTACGCCGCGTTCGCCGCGCTCGACATCGAGCCGAGCGCGCAGAACATCTGCGCGGTGCTGGCCGTCACCGAGCAGGAGTCGAACTTCAACCCGCATCCGCCGGTGCCGGGGCTCGGCCGCATCGCGCGCGCCGAGATCGAGCGCCGCGCGCAGCGCATCCACGTGCCGGCGCTGGTGGTGCGTGCCGCACTGCAACTGGAATCGCCCGACGGTCGCACCTGGGAACGGCGACTGGCCGCGGTGCGCACCGAGAAGGAGCTCAGCGATCTCTACGAGGAGATGACCGACACCGTGCCGCTCGGCCGGCGGCTGCTCGCCGGCGCCAACCCGGTGCGCACCGGGGGGCCGATGCAGGTGAGCATCGCCTTCGCCGAGCGTCACGCCGGCGCCGAACGCTACCCGTACCCGGTGCAGGGCTCGATCCGGCACGAGGTGTTCACCCGTCGCGGCGGCATGTACTTCGGCATCGCCCACCTGCTCGACTACCCGGCGCCCTACGACAGGCCGCTGTACCGGTTCGCCGATTTCAACGCCGGCTGGTACGCCAGCCGCAATGCGGCCTTCCAGAGCGCGGTCGCGCGGCTGGCCGGCGCCGCGCTGGATCTCGACGGCGATCTGGTCCACCACCGCGACCGCGACGTGGTCGGCGCCACCGAGCGCGCCCTGCGCGCGCTCGCGCCCCGGCTGCAGATGACGGAAGCGGAGATCCGCGACGCGCTGGAGATCTCCCACGGCCCGCGTTTCGAGCGCACCGACCTGTACCGGCGCGTGTTCGAACTGGCCGACCGCAAGGCGGGGCGGCCGCTGCCGCGCGCGCTGGTGCCCCGCATCCGCCTGCAGAGCCCGAAGATCACCCGCAGGCTGACCACGGCATGGTTCGCCGAACGGGTGGAGGGCCGTTACCGCCGCTGCATGGCCAAGGCCCGCTCCGGGCGGCGCTGATCCGGGCGTTTTGACACGGTCGTCACGGAAAGCGAATCCGGTTACGCTGGGGCCTTGCAAAAGGAGCGCGCGTCCGGTGTCCCTCCGCCCTTGCCTGACAGCCTGCGGGCTCGCACTGGTCTGTGCGGGCGCCTGGGCGCAGACACCGTCGCCGGGCGCGCCGCCCTCCCCGCCGCCGAACCGCGACGCACCGCCGCCGATCGTCGTCCTGCAGCCTCCGCCCCCGCCCGCCGACCAGCCGGCCCCGGATGGCGAGCCGCCGCGGCGCCGACCGCATCCGGCCGTGGTCGCCGCCGAGGCCGCCGCGCGCGAGGCCGCCGCCGAGGCCGAACGGCGCCGCGCCGAACGCGAACGGCGCGAACGCCTCGCCGCGACGCCCCCGCCGGCGGCTCGCACGCCTCCTCCGGCCGCCAGCCCGGACGCGAACGACGCCAGCGACGGCCACGCGGTCCTGGCCTGGAGTCTCGGCCTTGCGGCGCTGCTGTTCGCCTGGTGGGCATGGCGCCGCGCGCACCGGCTGGCGCGGGAGAAATCGCGCCTGGACCGCGAGCGCCGACGGCTGCGGACCGCGCACGAGCAGCTGCGCGAGCAGTCCGCGCATCTGCAGCAACTGGTGGTCAACGATCCGCTGACCGGCACCCTCAACCGACAGGCCTTCACCAAGGAACTGCGCGAACGCGCCGATCTGTGCTCGCGGATCCGTCGTCCGCTCACGCTGGTGGTGTTCGACCTGGATCACTTCAAGACGATCAACGACCGCCACGGGCACCTGGTCGGGGATGCCGCGCTCAGGCTGGTCGCGGGCGTGGTGCGCCGCCATCTGGACAGCGAGGACCTGTTCGGCCGCTTCGGCGGCGACGAGTTCCTGATCGCCTGTTCCGACCAGGCGCCGGACGAGGTGGTCGCGCTGCTGGATCGCATCCGCCGCGCGGTGGAAACCGAGGCCACGCGCCACGAGCCGCCGCTGCCGGACCTCTCGCTCAGCATGGGCGTGGCCCACGCCGCCGACGAGAACGACTACGTCGCCACGGCGCTGTTCGCGCGCGCGGACGCCGCGCTCTACGCCGCCAAGCGTCAGGGCCGCAACCGCGTGGTGGTGGCCGACGACGCGCTGCCGCGCGTCGCGGCGGACACCGGCCGCCACCTCTGAGCGCCACGCAGGACGCGCCGCTCACCGCCCGGCTGCTACAAGGCCGCGGTCGTCTCCCTGCAGGAACGGGATGTCCACGCTGCGCATCGCCACCTTCAACGTCAACGGCATCCGCCGGCGCCTGCCGCATCTGCTGCAGTGGCTCGCGCGCGAGCGCCCGGACATCGTCTGCCTGCAGGAGCTGAAGGCCACCGACGACGCGTTCCCCGCCGACGAGATCGCGGCCGCCGGCTACGGTGCGCGCTGGCACGGGCAGCGTTCGTGGAACGGGGTGGCGATCCTCGCGCGCGACGCCGAGCCGCTGGAGACGCGGCGCGGGCTGCCGGGCGATCCGGACGACAGCCACAGCCGCTATCTGGAGGCGGTCGCGCACGGCGTGATCGTCGGCTGCCTGTACCTGCCGAACGGCAACCCGCAGCCCGGCCCGAAGTTCGACTACAAGCTGCGCTGGTTCGAGCGTCTGATCGATTACGCCGCCACGCTGCTGGCGACCGGCCACCCGGTGGTGCTCGCCGGCGACTACAACGTCGTGCCGACCGACGAGCTGGACATTTACGACCCGCGCTCGTGGAAGCGCGACGCGCTGCTGCAGCCGGAGAGCCGCGAATGCTGGCGCCGCCTGCTGGCGCAGGGCTGGACCGATGCGCTGCGGGCGCAGTATCCGACGCAGCGCATCTACACCTTCTGGGACTACTTCCGGCAGCACTGGGAACGCGACGCCGGCCTGCGCATCGACCACCTGCTGCTCAGCCCGTCGCTGGCCCCACGCCTGAAGGCGGCCGGCGTCGACCGCTGGGTGCGCGGCCTGGAGGGCGCCAGCGACCACGCGCCGACATGGGTCGAACTCGCCGAGGGCGCCGCGGCGGCGGCGGACAAGCCCGCCGGGACCTCGAAACCCCGCGCCCGACGGGCCACGAAACGCACCGCCGAAGCCGACGCCCCGCGCCGCGCCCGCAAACTCGAGGCATAGGGCGCACCGACGAAGCCCGATGCCCTTGCCGAACGGGGGAGAGGGACGAAAGGGACACGGGCCACATCTGCCACGTCGTCGTGTGCTCCCTCTCCCCCAACGGCCCCGCCGTTTGGGGGAGAGGGTCGGGGTGAGGGGGCCCGCGCGACGCCGCAACCGCCCACGTCCCCGCGCGCCTGCGGCGCCCCCCTCACCCTGCCCTCTCCCCCGCAAGCGGGGGAGAGGGACGAAAGACACGGCCACATCTGCCACGTCGTCGTCTGCTCCCTCTCCCCCAACGGCCCCGCCGTTGGGGGAGAGGGTCGGGGTGAGGGGGCCGCGCGACGCCGCAACCGCCCACGTCCCCACGCGCCTGCGGCGCGCCCCCTCACCCTGCCCTCTCCCCCGCAAGCGGGGGAGAGGGACGAAAGACACGGCCACATCCGCTATGTCGTGGGCAGCCGCCCCCTCAGAGCGCGCGCAGCCGCGTCCGCAACAGGTCGAGCCGGAGGTCGCCCGCCGCGCCCGGCGAGACGCGCGCGCGCAGGCTCGCCTCGGGGTCGCCCTCGGGCCAGCGCGCCGGATCGGCGGCGAGCCGGTAGGCATCGCGGAACGGCATGCCCTGCCGCGCCAGATCGACGGCCAGATCGGTGGCGAACATCGAACGGTCGAGCCCCGCGCGCATGGGGTCCGGCTTCCAATCGAGATTGCGCAGCAGGTCGGGCAGCAGCGCAAGCGCCCCCAGCCCGCGGCCGAACGCATGCACCAGCGCGCCCTTGGTGAACTGCAGGTCGCGGTGGTAGCCCGACGGCAGCGACAGCACCTGTTCGATCTCGGTCCGCGCGGCGGCGACGCTCGCGTAGCTGGCGCGCATCAGTTCGACCACGTCGGGATTGCGCTTGTTCGGCATGATCGAGCTGCCGGTGGTGTACTCGGCCGGCAGCGCGACGAAGCCGAATTCGGCGCTGGTGAACAGGCTGAGGTCCCACGCCAGCCGGCGCAGGTCGAGCAGCGCCATCGCCAGTGCCTCGATCGCCGCCAGTTCGAACTTGCCGCGCGAGAGCTGGGCGTAGGTCGCGGCCACCTGCATGCGCGCGAATCCGAGCCGCTGCGTGGTCGCCTCGCGCGGCAGCGGCAGGTTGACGCCGTAGCCGGCCGCGCTGCCGAGCGGATTGGCGTCGACCCACGCCCGCGTCTGCCGCGCCCGCTCCGCATCGTCGATGAACGCCTCGGCCCAGCCGGCCCACCACATCCCCGCCGAGGACACCACCGCGCGCTGCAGATGCGTGTAGCCCGGCATCGGCAGCGCCTGCTCGGCTTCGGCGCGGGCGAGCGCGACCTCGGCGCATTCGCGGCAGAGCGAGGCGAGCTCGTCCAGCCGCGCCTTCAGCCACAGGCGCGTGGCGACCAGGATCTGGTCGTTGCGGCTGCGGCCGGTATGGATGCGGCGGCCGGCATCGCCCAGGCGCTCGGTCAGCCGCGCCTCGATCGCGGAATGGCCGTCCTCGAAACGTTCGTCCAGCACGAAGCGGCCGGCGCGGAAGTCATCGGCCAGCACATCCAGTTCGCGCTCGAGCGCCTCCAGCTCGTCCGCGCCGAGGATGCCGATCGCCGCCAGGCCCGCCGCATGCGCGCGGCTGGCCTCGATGTCGTGCAGGAAGAACGCGCGGTCGAGCAGCACATCCTCGCCCGCGAGGAAGCGCTGGATGCGCGCATCCACCTTCACGCCGGGCTTTTGCCAGAGCAGGTCGGTCATGTCGTTCTCTCGAAATCAGCCACGGCTCGCACGGCTGGACACGGATCGGGACGAACCGCATGCCTCGGCGTCCGCGTTCATCCGTGTCGACCCGTGGCGCCAAACATTCACACCGCAATCCCGGCGAACTCGTCCAGCCCGAACGCCAGATTGAGGTTCTGCAACGCCTGCGTCGCCGCGCCCTTCAGCAGGTTGTCGAGCGTGGCCACCACCACCAGCCGGCGGCCGTCGGCCGATACCGCGAAGCCACCCAGCTCGGCATGGTGCCGGCCGGCGATGCGGCTCACCCACGGCGCGTCCTCCTGCACCCGCACCAACCGCTCGCCGGCGTAGTGGGCGCGGTAGCGCTCCAGCGCCTGCTCGCGCGTGGTGGGTTCGGCCAGATGTAGGTTCACCGTGACCGTCAGCCCGCGGAAGTGCGGCGCGACGTGCGGCATGAACTCGATGGTCTGCCCGAGCTGATGCGCCACCTCGCGCTCGTGCACGTGGCCGGTGAGCGCATACGGCATCAGGTTGTCGCGCAGCTTGTCCGGATCGTTGCGGTCCGACGGCGTGGTGCCCGCGCCCGACCAGCCCGACACCCCGAAGCACTGCACCGCCCCCTCCAGCGCGTCGCACAGCGGCGCGATCGCCAGTTGCATCGCGGTCGCGTAGCAGCCGGGATTGCTGATGCGGCGCTGGCCGGCGTAGTGCGCGCGGGTGAGTTCCGGCAGGCCGTAGTACCAGGACGGATCGAAGCGGTAGTCGGCGGACAGGTCGACGATCACCGGATGCGCGCCGGCGTCGTCGAACGCCGCCACGCACTCGCCGGCCTTGCCGTTCGGCAGCGCCAGCACCACCGCATCGGCACCGAAGCGCGGCAGGTCGGCGTGCGAGGGCGCGTCGTAGCGCAGCTCGCCGCGGTAGGCGTCGACGTGATCCGCCACGCGCTGCCCCACCCGCTCGCGCGAAGACACGAACGCCAGCTCGAAACGGGGATGGCCGGCGATCAACCGGATGAGCTCGGCGCCGACGTAGCCGCGCGCGCCGACGATGCCGATGCGGATGGGGTCAGCCATGGCGATGCCGCTCCAGCTTGGCGAGAAGGTTCCGCTTCACCACGGGCCACTCGGTGTCGAGGATCGAGAAGTAGACCGAATCGCGCAGCGAGCCGTCGCGATGGCGCATGTGGTTGCGCAGTACGCCGTCCTGCCTGGCGCCCAGCCGCAGGATGGCGGCGCGCGAAGCGTGGTTGTGCGCGCTGGTCTTGAAGCCGACCGCGACACAGCCCAGCGACTCGAACGCGTAGCCGAGCAGCAGCAGTTTCGCCTCGGTGTTGAGCCCGGTGCGCTGCACCCGCTGCGCGTACCACGTGTAGCCGATGTGCAGGCGCGGCGTGCGCGGGTCGAGCTCGTAGAAGCGCGTGCTGCCCACCACCTCGCCGCGCGCGTCGCGCACCGCGAACGGCAGCGCGCGGCCTTCGCGCTGCATCACCAGCGCGGCTTCGACGTAGGCGACCATCGCGTCCGGTTCGGGCACATTGCCGTACCACGCCTTCCACAGCTCGCCGTCACGCACCGCCTCGGCGAGCGCGGGCGCATGCTCGGCACGCAGCGGTTCGAGCGCGACGTGCCCGCCGCGAAGCTGCGGCGGTTCGGACCAGGCGGCGGTCGTGTCCATGCTCAATCCTTCAGGGTCGCCGGGCGCTTCCGGCAGTGCTCGACGCAATGCAGGACCGCGTCGACCGCGCCGATGCCGTACCAGAACACCTTCCATTGCGGCTGCTTGATGCAGCCGTCCGACTCGGCGTAGTAGAACGGATTCACCGGATTGCCGTGGCGCGAACGCCAGAACAGTTGCGGCGTCTCCTCGCGCATCACCTGCCATACCGCGCGGCCGAGGCCCTCGCCCTGCGCCTCGTCGAGCACGGCGAACTTGTCGAGGTACGGAAAGCCGCTCTCCTCGGTCAGGATCAGCGCAGCGCGGTAGTTCTCGCTGACGTAGGCGCGCAGCAGCCGGGTGCGTTCGAAGTAGTCCGGCAGCAGACGGCGGCCGAACGCCGACTCGATCAGCCGGCGCATGCGCTCCAGGTCGAGCTCGTCCCACGACGTCGCGCGCTGCACGCGCTCGCCGCGGCGCACCAGCGTGCCGGATCCCTTGTGGGTGAACAGCTCCTTCGCCAGCTCCGCCGGGCGGGTGATCGACACCGAGGAGGTCAGCGGCAGGCGGTCGAGCAGGTCCTTGATCTGCTGCAGCTTCAGCCGCATACCGCCGCTCACCCACGGCTGCGCCATCAGATGTTCGTACTCGGTCGACAGGTTGATGGAGTCGATCACGCGGCCGTCGCCGTCGAGCAGGCCGCCGGTGCCGGTCAGGAACACGATCTTGTACGGCTGCAGCACCTGCACCAGCTCGTTGGCGGCGAAATCGGCATTGACGTTGAGGATCTGTCCCTGCGGCGTTTCGCCCAGGCTTGCGATCACCGGGATCGAGCCGGCCTGCAGGCTGGCCTCGATCGGCCCGAGGTGCACGCGCTTGACCTCGCCGACCAGGCCGTAGATGTCGCGGTCGAGATAGTCGGCCTCGAACACGCCGGCGACGATCGAGGTCGCGCGCGTGTCGTTCGCCTGCAGCGCTTCCACCAGCTTGAGGTTCTGCGCGATGAACACGCGCCGCACCACCGCCAGCGCCTCCGGCGTGGTGACGCGCAGGCCGTCCACGGTGCGCTTCTCGATGCCCGCGGCGGCCAGTTCCTCGTCGAGCTGCGGCCCGGCGCCGTGCACCACGATCGGCGTCAGGCCGACGTCCTGCAGGAACGCGAGCGAGGAGGTCAGCGCTTCGAGATCGTCGCGCAGCACCGCGCCGCCGACCTTCACCACCGCGAAGCGCTTGGCGTCGAGCTGCGAGAAGCGCTTGAGGTACTGCGAGATCTCCTTCGCGCTGGCCATGCTGGAGAGCAGGCGCACGATGGTCTGGCGGGTCTGGATCTTGTGTTGCGTCACGTGCGTTCACCCAGGATGCGGACGAGCGAGTGCGCGTAGCGTTCGAGCTGGTCGAGCGCCACCCACTCGTCGGCGGTGTGGGCCTGGGCGATGTCGCCCGGCCCGTAGACGATCGCCGTCAGCCCCGCGGCGGAGAACAGCGAGGCTTCGGTCCAGAAATCGACCGCATTGCCGACCGGCAGGCCGAGCTCGTCGGCGAGGTCGCGCGCGGCGAGCCGGCGCGTCTCGGCTTCGGCGACATCGCCGGCGGGAAGCGGCGGGCCACGGAACGTTTCCTCGTACCGCTCGAGCGCCTCTGGCGCCGCGCAGGCGCGGAAGCGCGCGTGCAGTTCGTCGATGTCGTGCGACGGCAGCGGACGGAACCCGAAGCGCACCTCGGCGCTGGGCGCGATCACGTTCGCCTTGATGCCGCCTTCGACCTTGCCGATGTTGAAGCGCAGGCTGGTGAGACCGCCGAAGCGGCGATGCGCCTCGGCTTCGACCGCATCGAGCGCGCGCGCGCCCCAGCGTATCGCGTGGTGCAGCGCGTTCGCGCGCAGCGCATCGGCGCCCGAGGCATGTCCCGCCTGCCCGCGGAAGCGCAGCAGCACCGAGCTGATGCCGCGGTGCGCCAGCACGGCCTCGCCGCGCGTGGGTTCGGCGACGATCGCCTCGCGGAAGCCATGATCCTGCGCGAGGAAGGCCGCGATGCAGCGCGCGTCGTTGGCTTCTTCGTCGGTCGAGAACAGGAACGCGGCGTCGCCCTCGGTCGCCGCGG
The DNA here is from genome assembly GCF_007923255.1 of Vulcaniibacterium thermophilum. Lineage (GTDB taxonomy): Bacteria > Pseudomonadota > Gammaproteobacteria > Xanthomonadales > Xanthomonadaceae > Lysobacter_F > Lysobacter_F thermophilum. Next base: position 98,935 of record NZ_VOHJ01000002.1, read on the forward strand.
CGGCCGCCAGCAGGCCGGCGGCGGCGCCCTTGATGTCGCAGGCGCCCAGGCCGATCGCGCGGTCGCCGTGCACGCGCAGGCGCAGCGGGTCGGCGGTCCACGCTTCGGACGACGGCACGGTGTCCAGGTGCACGTTGAACACCCGCGTCGGCGCACCGCGCACGGCGAGCAGCGATACCGCGCCGGCACCGTGGTCGCGCAGGTCGAAGCGGAAGCCCGGCAGGTGCGCGCGCAGGTAATCGAAGATGCCGCCGGTGCCGATCGCCCGCGGCGGATTGCGGGTGTCGAACGCCACCAGCGCTTCGAGATGGCGGAGCACCTCAGCCCGCATGGCGGACGCTCCGTGGCAGCGAATACTTCGACCGCCCGCGTGCTTGAACAAAGCGGCCGAGCGAGCGACGGGACTTCCCGCCGCGCACGAACACCCCCTCTCCCCCAACGGCCCCGCCGTTGGGGGAGAAGGTTGGGGTGAGGGGGCCACGCGACGCCGCCACCGCCGACGCATGCACGCGCGCCTGCGGCGCGCGCCCCCTCACCCTGCCCTCTCCCCCGCACGCGGGGGAGAGGGGAACGAAGGGGCTGCCCGAACGACGGGACTTCCCGCCGCGCACGAACACCCCCTCTCCCCCAACGGCCCCGCCGTTGGGGGAGAGGGTCGGGGTGAGGGGGTCACGCCAGGCCGCAACTCGCCCGCTCATTTGCGGTTGACCTCCGCCCACAACGTCGAGCTCATGCCGTACAGGCGGATGAAGCCCTCGGCCTCGGCCACGCCCCAGTCCGCCGCCTGCGCGTAGGTGGCGCCGCGCGCATTGAGGATGTGCGGCGAGCGCACTTCCACCGCCTGCACGCTGCCGCCGTGCGTCTCCAGCACCACCTCGCCGTTGACGCAGCGCTGGCTGGAGGCCAGGAACGCTTCCAGATCGGCCTTGAGCGGATCGTGGAAGAAGCCCTCGTACACCAGCTCCACCCACTTGCGCGCGACCTCCGGCTTGAAGCGGTTCTGCTGCTTGGTCAGCACCGCCTCCTCCAGCGCGCGATGCGCCACCAGCAGCGCGGTCAGGCCCGGCGCCTCGAACACGATCCGGCCCTTCAAGCCGATCGTGGTGTCGCCGGTGTACAGACCACGGCCGACGCCGTACTGCGCGAACATCGCATTGAGCTTCGCCAGCAGTTCGTGGCCCGGCATGCGCAGGCCGTCCAGCGCGACCGCTTCGCCCCGCTCGAACGTCAGCACCGCGCGCAGCGGCTGCATCGGCCATTCCGCGCGCGGCTTGCACCAGCCGCGCGCGCCCTCGCCCGGCGCTTCCCAGCGGTCGATCTCGCCCCCGGACATGGTCACGCCCAGCAGGTTCTCGTTGATCGTGTACGCCTTCTGCTTGGCGCGCACGCCGAAGCCGCGCTCTTCCAGGTAGCGCTGCTCGTAGGCGCGCACCTCGGTGTGTTCCTTCTGGATCTCGCGGATCGGCGCCACGATCTCGTAGTCGCCCAGCGCCTTCACCGCGAGGTCGAAGCGGACCTGGTCGTTGCCCATGCCGGTGCAGCCGTGCGCGATCGCGCGCGTGCCGAGCTCGGCGCAGCGCGCCAGCGCCGCCTCGACGATCAGGTAACGGTCCGACACCAGCAACGGGTACTGGCCCTGGTAGCTCTCGCCGGCCCACACGAACGGCTTGACGAAGCCGTTCCAGATCGACGGCCCGCCGTCCACGGTGACGTGCGAGGCCGCGCCCAGCTCCTGCGCGCGCGCTTCGATGTAGGCGCGCTCGTCGGCATCGACGCCGCCGGTGTCGGCGAACACCGTGTGCACGCGCCAACCGCGCTCCTGCAGGTACGGGATGCAGAAGCTGGTGTCGAGGCCGCCGGAGAAGGCGAGGACGATGTCGTTGTGGACGGGAATCGGGGATGGGGAATCGGGAATCGGAGTGGAAGACATGGGCAATCTCTGGAGGAAGTGTCAGCGTGGGGCGGGGGCCGGGGTGGCTGTCATCGACTCCCCATTCCCGATTCCCGTTTCCCGGCTTGCGAAGCAAGCCAAGCCATCACCGCCTTCTGCACGTGCAGCCGGTTCTCGGCTTCGTCGATGGCGATGCACGCCGGCGAATCCATCACCGCGTCGGTGGCCTTGACGTTGCGGCGCAGCGGCAGGCAGTGGCTGAAGACGGCATCGTTGGTGAGCGCCATCTTCCGCTCGTCGACGATGAAGTGCCTGTGCGCGTCGCGGATCGGCTTCTCGTCCTGCCAGCGGCCGAAGAACGGCAGTGCGCCCCAGCTCTTGGCGTAGACCACGTCGGCGCCGCGGTAGGCGTTCTCGATGTCGTGGCTGACGGTGAGCGAGCCGCCGCTCTCGGCGACGTTCCGCGCCGCCCAGTCCATGTAGCGCTCGTCGAGCACGTAGTCGGGCGTCGGGCACAGCAGGGTCACGTCCATGCCGAGGCGGGTGGCGATCGTGAGCGCGGAGTTGGCGACCGCGGTGTTGAGCGGCTTCGGGTGGTAGGTCCAGGTGAGCACGTACTTCTTCCCGCGCAGGTCGGTGGTGCCGAAGTGCTCCTGCAGCGCCAGCGCGTGCGCCAGTTCCTGGCACGGGTGGGTGATCGTCTCCATGTTGATCACCGGCACCGGCGAGTACCTGGCGAACGCGCGCAGCACCTTGTCCTGCCGGTCCTCGGCCCAGTCGACGAACTTCGGGAACGCGCGCACGCCGATCAGGTCGACGTAGCGACCGAGCACGCGCGCCACCTCGGCGATGTGCTCCTCGGCCTCGCCGTCCATCACCGTGCCGGCGTCGAACTCGATCGGCCAGGCGTCCTTGCCGGGCTGCAGCACGATCGCGTGGCCGCCGAGCTGGAACGCCCCCAGCTCGAAGCTGGTGCGCGTGCGCATCGAGGGATTGAAGAACACCAGCGCGATCGCGCGGCCCTTGAGGTCGTTGCCGAACGGCGTGCGCTTGAACGCGGCGGCCTGCGCGAGCAGCGCGTCGAGCTCGGCGCGGCTCAGGTCCTGGGTGTTGAGGAAATGCTTCATGGCGGCTCCGGACTTCGGGATCGGAAGCGCCGGGGTCCGCAGAAAACGCGAACGCCCAGCGCGAGGGCTGGGCGTCGGAAGTGCAACGACGTGCGGCGAGCGCCGCTTACCCAGCCGGTGTGCGGCTGCGTCGGCGCGCGCGCGAGGTCATGCCCGCCGCCATCCAGGCGGAGGTGACGATCTCGGCGTCGGCGTAGTGGGCGTTCATGAGGGCGGCGATGCTCGCATGCGGACACGCGCGATGCAAGCGAGGCCTCACCGCGGCACCGGGGTGACCGACACGCGGATGCGCAACCGGTTGCCGGGGTCCTCGGCCAGCCGCGAACGGAACTTGACCCCGCGGTAGACGTAATCGACGTCGTAGGCGATCGGCCGGCGGTACTCGCGTTCGACCGGCACCTGCTTGCAGGTGCGCCGCTTGCGTTCCTCGCGCGCCAGCGCGTTCTTGACCCGGTCGACCACGCGCGAGAAGCGCGATTCGTCGTCCTCGCCCGCCGGCGGATCGCAGCGCTCCTCCATGGCGGTGGCGCGCAGCGTCTGGTAGACCGGGGTGACCCGCATCACCTGCGCGTAGTCGTATCGCACGTTCTCGGCGGGCACGACCGTGGTGCCCGTGCTCTGCGCGGCCGCGTCTCCGCCCCACAGGCAGGACAACGAAACCACGAGGGCGATGCGGTGGCGGATCATCCTGGCGCCCGGACGAAGTGTTCAGAAATTGTAAGTGACGCCGGCGCGCGGGTCTGAACCCCGGCTGTGCAGGGGACGGTTGGCTACAATTCACGCCCCTCACGCGATGCCCCCGGATGGCCCTGCATCTCTACAACAGCCTGACCCGCCGCATCGAGCCGTTCGCGCCGCAGGACCCGGGCCGGCCGACGATGTACGTGTGCGGGCCCACGGTCTACAACTACGTGCACATCGGCAACGCGCGCGGACCGGTGGTGTTCGGCGTGCTGGCCGCGCTGCTGCGGCGCCGCTACGGAGCGCTGGTCTACGCGCGCAACATCACCGACGTCGACGACAAGATCAACGCCGCGGCCGCGGAAGCGGGCGTGCCGATCTCGACCATCACCGACCGCTACGCGGCCGCCTACCGCGAGGACATGGCCGCCCTCGGCGTGAGCGGCGCGTTCGCGCCCGACGTCGAACCGGCCGCCACCGCGCACATCGCCGAGATGATCGCGATGATCCAGCGTCTGATCGACCAGGGGCATGCGTACGTCGAACAGGGCCACGTGCTGTTCTCGGTCGCCTCGTTTCCGGAGTACGGCAAGCTCTCGCGCCGCGACCGCGAGGAAATGCTCGCCGGCGCACGGGTCGAGGTCGCGCCGTACAAGCGCGACCCCGGCGACTTCGTGCTGTGGAAGCCGTCCACCGACGACCTGCCGGGCTGGGATTCGCCCTGGGGCCGCGGCCGCCCCGGCTGGCACATCGAATGCTCGGCGATGGCGGCACGGCACCTCGGACAGACCATCGACATCCACGCCGGCGGCGTCGATCTGCAGTTCCCGCACCACGAGAACGAGATCGCGCAGAGCGAGTGCGCGCACGGCCAGCGCACGTTCGCGCGGTTCTGGCTGCACAACGGCATGCTGACCTTCGGCGGCGCCAAGATGGCGAAGTCGGTCGGCAACATCCAGCGCGTGCACGACCTGGTGCGCGCGCACCCGCCGGAGGCGCTGCGTTATGCGCTGCTGTCCGCCCACTACCGGCAGCCGCTGGACTGGTCCGATGCGCTGATCGAGCAGTCGGTGCGCACGCTCGACCGCCTGTACGGCACCTTGCGCGATCTGGCGGACGTCGCCGTGCCCGCGGTCTCCGGCGCGGACATTCCTCCGGCGATCGACGCCGCGCTGGACGACGACCTCAACACGCCCGCCGCGCTCGCCGAGCTGTCGCGCATCGCCGCCGACGCGCGCAAGGCGGAGCGCGCGGACGACAGGGCGCGCCTGAAGCGCGAACTGCTCGCCGGCGGCTTCGCGCTCGGCCTGCTGCAGCAGGACCCGGCGGCGTGGTTCGCGCGCGGCGCACAGGACGACGACGCCCGCATCCAGGCGCTGATCGACGAGCGCGCCGCCGCCAAGAAGGCGCGCGATTTCGCCCGCGCCGATGCGATCCGCGAGCAGCTCGCCGGCGAGGGCATTCTCCTCGAGGACACGCCGCAGGGCGTACGCTGGCGTCGCGCATGAACGCATCGTCTCCGCGCTGCGCATCCACGATGAACGACACGCCGTTCCCGCTCGAACCGAGCGCCGCCGAGGCGCAGGCGGCCATCCGCGACGAGTTCGCCTTCTTCGGCGACTGGGCCGAGCGCTATCAGTATCTGATCGACCTCGGCCGCAAGCTGCCGCCGTTCCCGGAGGCGTGGAAGATCGAGGAGAACCGCCTGCACGGCTGCCAATCGCTGGTGTGGATCGTCACCGAGGGCGATGCCGCACGCCTGGTGTTCCATGCGATCAGCGATTCGGCGATCGTGTCCGGCCTGATCTATCTCGCGCTACGCGTGTACTCGGGCCGCAGCGCGCAGGAGATCCTCGCCACCGAACCGACCTTCGTCGCCGACATCGGACTGGCGCGCCACCTCTCGCCCACCCGCAGCAACGGCCTGGCCGCACTGTTGCGCCACATCCGCGAGCAGGCCCAGGCGCGGCTGTGAGCGAGGCCGCGACAGCCGCTCCCGCCCTCTCCCCGCTCCGCAACCGCGGCTTTCTCGGACTGCTGGGCTATCGCCTGCTGGCGATGCTGTCCTACCAGATCGTCGCGGTGACGGTGGGCTGGCACATCTACGAGCTCACGCGCGATGCGCTGTCGCTCGGCCTGATCGGACTGGCGGAGGTGATTCCCTACATCGGCTGCGCGCTGTTCGCCGGTTACGCGGTCGACCACCTGCCGCGGCGCAAGCTCGGCATGGCGGCCTGTCTGGGCCTCGCCGCGACCGCGCTGCTGCTGATGGCCACGGCGGCCGGCCTGGTGCCCGCCTTCGGCACGTTCACGCTGTACGCCGCGATCGCGCTCAACGGCGTGGTGCGCGCGTTCCTGGCGCCGGTCTACACCTCGCTGTTCGCGCGCGTGCTGCCACGTGCGCAGTTCGCGCGCGGCGCGGGCATCGGCAGTGTGGTGATGCAGAGCGGGCTGGTGGCCGGCCCCGCGCTCGGCGGCGTCCTGATCGCATGGGGCGGCAAGACGGTGGCCTATGGCGCCGCGGCCGCGCTGGCGGTGGCGGCGGCGGTCGCGATCGTTTCGCTGCGGGTGACCGAGCCGCCGATCCCCCTGCAGCGCGCTCCCGTCTTCCGCAGCATCGGCGAGGGGCTTCGCTTCGTGTGGAACCAGCCGGTGGTGCTCGGCGCGCAGGCGCTGGACATGTTCTCGGTGCTGTTCGGCGGCGCGGTCGCGCTGCTGCCCGCGTTCATCCGCGACGTGCTGCACGCGGGCCCCGAGGCGCTCGGCCTGCTGCGCGCCTCGCCCGCGGTGGGCGCGGTGCTGGTCGGCCTATGGCTGGCCCGGCATCCGCCGCAGCGGCATGCCGGGCGTCTGCTGCTCGGCGCGGTAGCCGGCTTCGGCCTGAGCATCATCGGCTTCGCGCTCTCGCGCGAGCTGTGGCTGTCGATGCTGCTGCTTGCGCTATCCGGTGCGTTCGACGGCGTTTCGGTGGTGATCCGCTCGACCATCCTGCAGTTGGCGACGCCCGACGAAATGCGCGGTCGCGTCGCCGCCATCAACGGCATTTTCATCGGCTCTTCGAACGAACTGGGCGCCTTCGAATCGGGCGTGGCCGCCCGCCTGCTCGGCCTGGTGCCGTCGGTGGTGTTCGGCGGCTGCATGACGCTGCTGGTGGTGGCCGTCACCGCCTGGCGCGTGCCGCGCCTGCGCCGGCTCGATCTGCGCGAGCTGCATTGAGCGCAGCGCCGGCCCGGCCATCCTGAGCGCTGCGTAAGCGCCCAGCGGCACGAAAAAATGGGCCGCGGCTTTCGCCGGGGCGACGGCGATGCGACTTCCGCCCGACTCCCGACTCCCGACTCCCCACTCCCGACTCCCGACTCCCGACTCCCGACTCCCGACTCCCGACTCCCGACTCCCGACTCCCGACTCCCGACTCCCGACTCCCGACTCCCGATTCCCGATTCCCGATTCCCGATTCCCGATTCCCGACTCCCGACTCCCGATTCCCGATTCCCGATTCCCGATTCCCGACTCCCAAAAAACCAAAGCCCCGCCATGCGGCGGGGCCTCGGGTGTGCAGCGCAACGCGGCGCTCAGTCGCCCATCTGCTTCTGCAGGTGCTCCCAGCGCTCCTGCGCGTCGATGGTGCGCTCGGCGGTGGGGCGCGCTTCCAGGCGGTCCAGACCGATCTCCTCGCCGGTGTCGACGCAGTAGCCGTAATCGCCGAGGTCGATGCGCTTGAGCGTGGAATCGATCTTCGCGATCAGCTTGCGGTAACGGTCGCGCGTGCGCAGCTCCAGCGAGTTCTCGGTTTCGCGCGTGGCGCGCTCGGCCTCGTCGCCGACGTCGCGCACCTCGTCCTTGAGATTCTCGATGGTCTGCTTGGACTCCTCGACCAGCTCGGCGCGCCAGTTCAGCAGCTTCTGGCGGAAGTACTCGAGCTGCAGCGGATTCATGTACTCCTCGTCCGCGCTCGGCTTGTATCCGGACGGGAGGATGGGACGGCCGGTGGCCTCGTCGATTTCGTAGGGCACTACCTTGTACTTCGTCTTGGGTTGCGGTTCGGCCGGTCGGGCGGCGACCGCCACCGCGACACGGCCGTTGGTGGGGACGCCAGCCGCAGGCTTGGTCGCCACCGCGGGCGCGCTCGGCGCCTTGGCGGGCTGCGCCTTGGCCGGCGCGCTCCGGGCGGCCTGGGCCTCGACCTTGCGCGGCTCGGCGGCCTTGGATTCGGTCGGCGCCTTCGCCGGCGCCGGCGCGGCCGGGCGGCTCGCGGACTTGGCCGCCGGCGTCGGCCGGGCGGCCTTGGCGGCCGGTGCCGCGGTCTTCTTCGGTGCGGGCGCCGGTGCAGCCTTCGCAGCGACGACGGCCTTCTTGACCGTCTTCGCCGGCGCGGCCTTCTTCGCAACGGGCTTCTTGGCGGGTGCGGCCTTCCTGGCGGGTGCGGCCTTCTTCGCCGCCGGCTTGGCCGCCTTCTTCGCGACCGGCTTGGACACCGCCTTCCTGACCGCCGGTTTGGCGGCCGGCTTCTTGGCTGCGGTCCTGGCAGGAGCCGCCTTCTTCGCCGCCGGCTTGGCGACCTTCTTGGCGGCCTTCACAGGCTTCTTTGCGGTCTTCTTGGCTGCCACGAGAGGCGTTTCCTCTTTGTTCCCTTGTGACGGGAAAGCGCGCTGTTATACCCTGCCGCGGCACCTGCGGCAACCGCGATCAGAAGCTTGGCGGCATGAACGAATCGTGATCGGGCGACTGCTCATTCTTCTGCTTCGCGCCTACAAGCGCGCGCTCAGTCCGCTGCTCGGTCCGCGCTGCCGCTTCCACCCGACGTGCTCGGAATACGCCATGCAGGCGATCGCCCGTTTCGGCGCGCTCAAGGGCGGTTGGCTGGCGACGCGCCGCGTCCTGCGTTGCCATCCGCTGCATCCGGGCGGGCACGATCCCGTGCCGCCTCCCTGAGGCCGACGCATGCCGTCCGCATCGCGCGCCGAACGCCTGCAGCCCGACGGGCACGCTTCCCGCCACGTCGACGCGGTTTGCGCGGGCGAGCGTGGCGACGCGATGCGTGCCTTGCGGGCCCGAAAGAATCCCGTGCGCGCGCCGTTCGCCGCGATGCTGGCGGTAGGACTCGCGGCCTGTGCGAGCGTCGCGCCCGCCCCTTCCACGCAGGTTCCGACCTCGGCTCGGCCGGTGGCGACCTTGCCCGACGAGGCGCCGCAGGGCGCGCTGGTGGTCGGGCGCGCCGCACCCGGCAGCCGCGTGCTGCTTGCGGGACGGCCGCTGCGGGTGGGCCCGGACGGCACGTTCGTGTTCGGCGTGGCGCGCGATGCCGTCGAACCGCTGAGCGTCGTCATCGAACCCGCCGACGGCGCGCCGCAGCGCATCGACGTTGCCGTGCGCCCGCGCGAATGGCCGGAAGAGCGCGTGGACGGCGTGCCGCCGCAGACGGTCGAACCGCCGCCGGAGATCGCCGCGCGTATCCGCGAGGAGCAGGCGCGGGTGGCGGCGGCGCGCGAGCGCGACGACGACCGGCTCGACTTCCTGCAACCGTTCGTGTGGCCGGTCGAGGGCCGCATCAGCGGCCGGTTCGGCCACCGCCGCGTCTACAACGGCGTGCCCGGCGCGCCGCATTCCGGGATGGACATCGCCGCCGCCGAAGGCACGCCGGTGCGCGCGCCGGCAGCCGGCATCGTCACCTTCGCCGATCCCGGGCTGTATCTCACCGGCGGCACCGTGGTGCTCGACCACGGTTTCGGCGTCAGCTCCAACTTCCTGCACCTGTCGCGGATCGACGTGCGGGTGGGCCAGCGCGTCGAGCAAGGGCAGACGCTCGGCGCGGTCGGCGCCACCGGCCGCGCGACCGGTCCGCACCTGCACTGGGGCATGAACTGGTTCGAGGTGCGGATCGATCCGCTGCTGGTGCTGGAGCGCGGCGCGCGCTGAGCGCGCCTTGCGCTCAGCCGACCGCGTCCGCCGGCACCGGCGATGCCGCTCCGCTCAGGCGGCCGATGCGCATGAGAGACGGCGAACTTGCCAGATCCAGCGGCGTGACCAGCTTGGGATTCGGATTCGGCACCGGCAGCGGCGGCGTGGCTGCCAGGATCGGCGTCGCGGCGGATGCGGACAGGCCCAGGCGGGCGCGCGCGGCCGCGAGGCTGTCTGCCAGTTCGTCGTCGGCCGGTGCGAGGTCGGCCGCGGTCGCAACACGCTCCGCCGCCTCGCCGCCGGTCTGCGCGGCCACCGCCGCCAGCGCCTGCCTGCGCTTGGGATGCAGCAGCGGCCACACCTCGTCCCACAGCGCCTTCCAGTCGATTTTCGGAAACGGCGCGGTGCCGCGCGGTTCGAGCACCACGGTCGGCGCCAGCCGCCCGCGCGGTTGCGCATCGCACTCGGCGAAGCTGCGGTAGACCACTTCGCTGCAGACCATGTGCGAGGGATCGTTGCGCACCAGATGATCGAGCGCCTCGCGCACCACCAGCCGCGCGAGCCAGTGCGAGGGCAGCTTGCCGCGCACGGCGACCAGCACGCCGAGCGTGGCGAGGCGGTCGAGCGGATACGGCACGCCCAGCAGCGAAACGGCGTGCGCGAGGACCGCGGCGCGATCGCCATCCGGCAGCGGCCGGCCGTCCGCGTCGTGAGGACGGAACAGGTCCACGAACGGGTAATTGTCGTGGTCGTTCAGGCGCTGCATGAGCGGATAGCGCCGGACCCCGTGCGCCGCGGCCTCGATCAGATCGCCATCGTCGGCCACCAGCGCGGCGTGGCTGTAGATGCTGTCGCCGCACCAGGCGATCAGCGCCGACAGCGGGCCCTCGCCCAGCATCAGCAGCACGTCGCCGGGCATGGGATCGCGGGACGAGGCGGCGGGCGCTTCGGGATTCGGGCAGGACGTCATGTCGCTTCTCCGGTGGCTTCCAGGGATTCCTGCGCGCTGACGCGGTTGCGCCCCGCGCTCTTGCTGCGATACAGCGCGCCGTCGGCGCGTTCGAGCAGGCGCTCGACGCCCTCGCCGGGGACGTACTCGGCCACGCCGATGCTGAGCGTGCTCGGCAGCCGCAGGTCGTCCAGCGCCAGCGGGCGGCACGCCACCGCCTCGCGCATGCGTTCGGCGATGCGCCCCGCTTCCGACAGCGTGGTGTCCGGCATCAGCACCAGCAGCTCGTCGCCGCCGTAGCGCGCGAGCACGTCGCTGCCGCGCAGCACGTTGCGGATACGCAGGCTGACGTAGCGCAGGCACTGGTCGCCGACGTTGTGGCCGTGGGTGTCGTTGATGCGCTTGAAGTGGTCGATGTCGACGAAGGCCACGCACAGCGGTCGGCCATTGGCCTCGGCATCGGCCACCTCCTGGGCGAGGCGGCCGTCGATCGCATGCCGCGTGTAGGCGCCGGTGAGCGCGTCGAAGGTCGCGCGCCGGCTGGCCTCGTCTCGGTCGCGGCGCAGCTCGAGTAGCTTGTCGGAGAGGCCGATGGTCAGCAGCACGCCGCCGAAGGCGTAGCTGACCGAAATCATCTGGTCGATGCCTGTCCAGTCCTGCAGCAGGCCGAACGGCTGCGCGGCGCGCAGGCTGATCGTCACCAGCACCGGCAGCCATCCGACCGTGAGGTAGCGTGCGGCTCGATTGCCTGCCCACAGACTGGTCAGCGACGCCGACAACACGGCCAGGGCGACGACCGGCAGCACGGCGTTGAACACCGGCACGTTCAGGGCAGAAGGCGACACCAGATTCGCCAGCGTCAGGCCGACGGCAATCCATGTCAGCCACGCGAACAGCCGGTCGTGGCGCGGCGCGTACTGCTGCAGGTCGAGGTAGCGCCGGAAGAACAGGCAGGAGGCGACCAAACCGGCAGCGGCGGCCACGCGTGCCGGCTGCGGGCCACTTCCGAACAGGCGGCCCAGGCCCGGCACGGCGCGCAGCTCACCGCCCATGCCGGCACTGAACAGCACGACGAACAGCAGCAGAAGCGCGAGATACACGAAGCTGCGGTCGCCGACTCCGATCCAGTAGGTGAGCGCCAGGACGACCAGCACAAGCGTGGCGGCGAGGATGGCCGCTCGCCAGGCGGCGTGGCGCAGGTCGCCCTCCTGGACCTGCGCGCGCGTTTCGATGGCGATCTTGACCGGCACCGGGCTTGGCATGGTGACGCGCAGGTAGATCGGCTGGCCGGGCTGCAACCCGTCGGGCAGCGGCACCACCAGCGCGCGCGTGGAATGGCGAGGGTCCGAATCGCGCCCGTACAACGCGTGCCGCGTCGGCGTCGCGCGGCCCGGCACCCAGGCCTCGACCACGGTATGGCGCGGCGACAGCAGCAGCAGATGCGGCTCGCTCGCGGCCGGCCTCGGCACCGTGCTCCGCACGCGCCACCAGACCGCGCTCGGTCCCCGCTGCTGGATCACGGCGGGCTTCTCGGCGGGCACGAAGCGCGCATCGTGCAGGCCAGCGACCACCTCCGCGGCAGTCGCGCTCGGTTCGTCCAGACGGTCCACCTGCACCGTCGCGCCGGCAGCCGCCGCCATGCCGGCCGCGTGAAGCAGCAGCAACGCCAGTGCCGCGCGCATCAACCGTGGAAATGTCCCCAGCACGCTCCCCTCCCCAACGGCCATCCTAGCGCGAACGGCCATCGCCGGACGTCAGGCCCGACGCCCGCTCACCCGTGCCACGGCGTCGTGCGCGTGCAGGCTCTCGAAATGCGCGACCTCGACTTCGAAGCGCTCGACGCGTTCGTCGCCGCTCAACGCGGCGGCGACGCGGCGGGCGGCGTCCTCGCAGAACATCAGGTTGTCGGCGTTGAGGCGGGCGAAGGCCTGTTCGTCCTCGCGCTTGACCGCGGTCTGCACTGGGGTGCCGAGCGCCTGCTCGATGCGGTCGATCAGTGCGGTGACCGGCAGCTCGTCGAAGCACGGGCGAAGCTCGACGCGCACGTCGGCGCGGCTGCGCTGCGCGTGCGGGGTGGCGGCCAGGCCGCGCTCGGAGGCCAGCCACTCGGCGACCGCCGGCGGCGACAGCGGGCGGGCGGCGGCGAAATCGGCGAGGAAGCGTTCGGCGTTGAGCTGGCGCGACAGCGCGGCGGAGGCCGGACACGTGCTGGAGTAATCGACCGCGACCCGCAACGCCAGCTTCAGATGTCCGCCGACGAGCTGGGCGTCGATCTCCACCGGATACCGCTTCCAGCCCGCATGCGCGCTGGCCAGGGCGGGACGCAGCAGCAGGTGCTCGAAGCGCAGGGTCAGGCGCGCGGCGTCGGACAGTTCGCCCTGCGTCTCCACCAGCGTCTGCAGCACGCGGCGCAGGCCGGCCGGCGTCATCGGCTCATCGCCGAACGCGTCCTGCAGCGCCAGGTACAGCCGCGACATGTGGATGCCGCGCGCCTCGGCACGACGCAGGTTGACGGCCACGTCGGCCGAGGCGGCCACCCGCACCGTGCCGCCCTGCCCCGTCGCGACCGCGACCGGCAACGCGAGGTTGGCCATGCCGACCCAGTCCAGCGGGCGCGCCAACGCGACCGCGTCGGCGGCGACGTCGGGCAGGGAGCGGGGCGTGGGGGCCTGGGTCACGTCGGTTCCTGGAGGCGGCGGCCCTGCGGCCGGCCGAGCGGGACGCGCATTGTACCGGCCGTCGAGCGGCGGGCCGGTGTCACGGCGGGAACGTTCAGTCCGCGGGGGTCGGGGTCGCGGCTGTAGCCGCTCCTGGCGGAAAAGGACGGCGTTCAGCCGCGCGCGATCGCGCCGCGCCAGGCGGACCAGAGCGCGCGCGGCGGCGAGAGCGGCTGCGCCGGGTCCGGCTGCCGCAGACGCGCCTGCGACAGGCGGAGCCAGATGCCGCGCGGGCGTGCGGCGCGCTGGGCGCGCAGGCGATCGTGCAGCTCGCGCGCCCAGGCCGCGCGGGCGCCGTCGCCGTGATCGAGGCTCCAGCGCACGGGCACGGCATCGTCCGGATGATGCGCCAGCCGCAGGTACAGCAACGACAGCGCGAGCGCCTCCGGTGCGGGACGCATGTCGAACAACGCGGCCTCGGCCTGCGCGGCCGCTTCGGCGAACGGCTGCAACAGCGCCAGCGCCTGGCTGGCGTCGTGGGCGCGCGTCCGGCTCTCCGCCAGCGCCGGCACGGCTTGGGCGAGCGCCGCCCACGGCGCCGGCAGACGCTGCAGCGCCAGCGCGAGCGGATGCCGGCGCATGCCTGCCGACCAGCCCTGCAGTTCCTCCTGCCACCAAGCCAGTTTGGCCTCGCCCGGGCGCGCGTCGCGCCCGCCCCACGCGGCGTCGGTGAGCTCCTGCAGCAGCGTGGCCCAGGCGAGAGCCGCCTGGCGGTGCGGCGGCGGCACGAACACCTCCGCGATCGGCCATTCCGGCCAGCGTCCGCGCCACTTGTCGAGGAAGCTCGCCAGCGCCGGATCGGGCGCGGACGGGGCGCCGGCGGCGTTCATCGCGCAGGCCACCTCGCCGGATCGGCCAGCGCCGCCGGCGTGTCGATCATGACGTCGCCCTGCCACGCGATCGGGTCGTCCTCGGCCAGCCGGTAGCCCCACAGCGCCACGACCGACGGCATGCCGGCCGCGCGCGCGGCGACGATGTCGCGCTCGTCGTCGCCGACGTACACGCAGGCCGACGGCGCGACGCCGAGCCGCTCGGCCGCCACGGTCAGCGGCAGCGGGTCGGGCTTGCGCGCGGTCAGCGTGTCGCCGCCGATCAGCACCGCGCAGCGCGACTGCCATCCCAGCAGCGGCAGCAGCAGACGCGCGAGGTACTCGGGCTTGTTGGTGACGATGCCCCAGCGGCTGCCGGCGGCCTCCAGTGCGCCCAGCATCGCCTCGACGCCGTCGAACGGCGCGCCGTGGCGACCGAGCTCGCGCTGGTACACCGCCAGGAACTCGGGTACCCAGCTCTCGCGGGTTTCCACCGCCACGTCCGCGAACGCCGCCGCGAGCATCGCGCGCGCGCCTTTCGACACGTGCGGCCGCAGCGCATCGAGCGCGATCGGGCCGCGCCCGCGCTCGGCGCGCATGGCGTTCACCGTCGCCAGCATGTCCGGGGCGCTGTCGAGCAACGTGCCGTCGAGATCGAACAGGGCGACGTCGGGGAAGCGGGCGCCGGGTTTCAGACGGGCTTGCATGCGGTGGCCAGGTAGTTGACGTCGGTGCGACGGGTGAGGCGGGCGGCGTGGCGCCAGGGCTCGTACAGCAGGCCGCTGACGTCCTCGAGCTGCAGCCCGGCCTCGCGCAGCCATGCCGCGAGCTCGGCCGGACGGATGAAGTCCTCGTAGCGGTGCGTGCCCTTCGGCAGCAGGCGGGCGACGTATTCGGCGCCGACGATGGCGAGCGCGAACGCCGCCGGGGTGCGGTTGAGGGTGGAGACGAACAGCCGCCCGCCCGGCCGCAGCAGGCGCGCGCAGGCGCGGATCACCGAGGCCGGATCGGGCACGTGCTCGAGCATCTCCATGCAGGCAACGGCATCGAACGCGCCCGGCATCTCGCCGGCGATGTCCTCCACCGACTGCAGGCGGTAATCGACCTTGACCCCGCTCTCCAGCCCATGCAGGCGGGCGATCTTCACCAGCTCGGGCGCCAGGTCGATCGCGGTGACCTGCGCGCCTTCGCGCGCCATCGCCTCGCTCAGCAGGCCGCCGCCGCAGCCGACGTCGAGCACGCGCGCGCCGGCCAGCGGCACGCGCCCGGCGACGTAGCGCAGGCGCACCGGGTTGAGCGCGTGCAGCGGCTTCTGCGGGCCTTCGGGATCCCACCAGCGATGCGCGAGCGCGGCGAACTTGTCGAGCTCCGTCTGGCGGACGTTGGCAGGGGTCATGGCGGGGACGCGGTGCGGGGGACGCCAAGTCTAGCGGCAACCGCGCCCGCCGCCGGTGCCCTTCAGCGCTGCAAGGCGGCGATGCGTTCGCGCCATTGGCGGGCGCGCGCGAGAAGCGCGTCGGCCTCCATGTCCACCAGCGCGCCCGCGCGCAGTTTCGCGCGGCCGGCGATCCACACGTCGCTGACGTGCTGGCGGCCCGCCGCGTACACCAGTTGCGACAGCACGTGGTGCACCGGCTGCGTTTCCAGCGCCGACAGATCGATACAGACCAGGTCGGCCTGTTTGCCGGGCTCGATCGAACCGATCCGGTCCTCCCAGCCGACCGCGCGCGCACCGCCGAGGGTCGCCGCGCGCAACGCGCTCGCGGCGTCGAGCGCGGAGGCGTCGCCCGCGACCGCCTTGGCCAGCAGCGCGGCGGTACGCGTCTCGCCCACCATGTCGAGGTCGTTGTTGCTGGCGCAGCCGTCGGTGCCGATCGCCAGCGCCACGCCGGCGCGCTGCAGCGCCGCCGCCGGGCAGAAGCCGGACGCCAGCTTGAGGTTCGATTCCGGGCAGTGCACCACGGTGACGCCGCGCTCGGCGCACAGCGCGATCTCGGCGTCGGTGAGCTGGGTCATGTGCACGGCGACGAGGCGGTCGTTGACCACGCCCAAGCGGTCCAGGCGCGCGAGCGGACGCTGGCCGTGCTTGTCCTGCGACTCGTGCACCTCGTCGGCGGTTTCGTGCACGTGGCAGTGCACGGGCACGTCGAGCTGGTCGGCGAGCATGCGGATGCGTTCGAAGTTCGCATCCGACACCGTGTACGGCGCATGCGGCGCGAACGCGGTGCCGATCAGCGGATCGTCGCGCCAGCGGTCGTGCACTTCGGCCGCGCGTGCGAAATAGTCGTCGGCGGTCTTCGCCCAGGCGGTCGGGAAGTCGATGACCGGCAGCCCGACGCGCGCGCGGAAGCCGTGACGGCGGTACACCTCCGCCTGCACGTCGGGGAAGAAGTAGTTCTCGTTGCAGCAGGTGGTGCCCCCGCGCAGCATCTCCGCGATCGCCAGCGCCACGCCGTCGGCGACGAACTCCGGACCGATCACAGCCGCCTCCACCGGCCAGATGTGCTGCTGCAACCACTGCATCAGCGGCATGTCGTCGGCGATGCCGCGCAGCAGCGTCATCGGGTTGTGGGTGTGCGCATTGACGAAGCCGGGAATCAGCACCGCATCCGGGCGGCGGACGGTTTCGCGCGCGGCGAAGCGGGCGCGCGCCTCGGCCGCCGGCAGCAAGGCCAGGATGCGGCCGTCGGCGACGGCCACGGCGTGATCCGCCAGGACCGCGCCGTGCGGTTCGACCGGCACCACCCAACCGGCTTCGATCAGCAGGTCGCAGGGCTGGGGCAGCAGATCGGTCATGCAGGCACTCCGAAGGGGCGTTGAAGCCTAGGATGCCGGGGGCGTGCTGTCACGCCGGTGGTCATCCATGCCGGCGGGCGTGGGGACGAAAGCCGACCTGCCGTGGCTGCGCGGCCGCGACGCCGCTCGCCGTTCCCGCGAGCGGGCGGCCCATGCCCTTCGCCGCTTCGATCGAAACGTCCATGGATTCCCCGCGGGAAGGCGAGGTGGGGCCGTGTCGGCCTGCAAGGTGAGGAGGAACGCGTTTCCCGCCGCGCGGTCATCCGGACGCCCGCCGCGCTGCGGCGGGCCGGAGAGGAGTGGGGAGTCAGGCCGGATCCCCGGGTTCGCGGGATGACGCACGGGCAAGGCCAATGGAGCCCCGCTGCGGGGATGACGCGTGGGCAAAGGCCAAATGGATCCCCGCTTTCGCGGGGATGACGCGTCGGCAAAGGCCAAATGGATCCCCGCTTTCGCGGGGATGACGCATCGGCAAAGGCGCCGCGCGAAGCGCGGCGCGCCGATGCGTCACTTCACCCGGCTGACGTACTCGCCGGAGCGGGTGTCGACGCGGATCACCTCGTCCTGCTGCACGAACAGCGGCACGCGCACCACCGCGCCGGTTTCCAGCGTGGCCGGCTTGCCGCCGCCGCCGGAGGTGTCGCCGCGCACGCCGGGGTCGGTCTCGACGATCTTGAGTTCGACGAAGTTCGGCGGCTGGATCACGATCGGGTTGCCGTTCCACAGCGTGACCACGCACTGCTCCTCGCCCTTCAGCCAGCGCTCCACGCCGCCCATCGCGGCCTTGTCGGCCTGCACCTGCTCGAAGGTCTCGGGGTTCATGAAGTGCCAGTACTCGCCGTCCGAGTACAGGTACTGCATGTCGACATCGACCACGTCGGCGGCCTCGACCGAGTCGGTCGCCTTCATCGTCAGTTCGACCACACGGCCGCTCTTGAGGTTGCGGTACTTGATGCGGGTGAACGCCTGGCCCTTGCCCGGCTTGACGTACTCGGTCTCGGTGATGACGCACGGCTCGTTGTTGACCAGGATCTTCTGCCCGGTCTTGACGTCGTTCATGCCGTAGCTGGCCATGCTGCTGCTCCTGCTGGATGTGATTCGGGTGCCGCCCGCCGGCGCCGGGAGCGGAAGGTCGGTAGAATGGAGGACTGGTCGCGCCGCGTCGGCGGCCGCACCGCCCGCACCCCTGGCACCGACCAAGGCCGGCCATGATACCCGTTGCCCCTGCCCCCTTGCAGCCGCAGGCCGCTGCGCCCGCGCGCTGGCAGCGCCTCTGGCGCGAGGCCGTGCGCGATCCGCGCGAACTGCTCGGGATGCTCGAACTGCCCGAGGCCGCCGTGGCGCTGTCCGACGACGCCGCCGCCGAATTCCCGCTGCGCGTGCCGCGCGGTTTCGTCGCCCGCATGCGCAAGGGCGACCCGCACGACCCGCTGCTGCGCCAGGTGCTGCCGCTGGACGAGGAGCTGCGGCCGATGCCGGGCTTCGCGCTGGATGCGGTGGGCGATGCCGCCGCCAAGGCCGGCACCGGGGTGATCCGAAAGTACCGCGGCCGCGCGCTGCTGATCGCCACCGGCAGTTGCGCGGTGCACTGCCGCTACTGCTTCCGCCGCCATTTCCCGTACGGCCAGGAAACCGCCGCCGCGGCCGGCTGGCGGCAGACGGTCGACCTGATCCGGCGCGACGCCAGCATCGACGAGGTCATCCTGTCCGGCGGCGATCCCTGGTCGCTCGCCACCGACAAGCTCGCCGAGCTGACCCGCGCGCTCGCCGAGATCCCGCATCTGAAGCGCCTGCGCGTGCATACCCGGCTGCCGGTGGTGCTGCCGGAGCGGGTGGACGAGGCGCTCGTCGGCTGGATCGCCGCCCTGCCGTGGCCGCTCACCGTGGTGATCCACGCCAACCACGCCAACGAATTCGATGCCGCGGTGGATGCCGCCCTCGCCCGCCTGCGCGATGCCGGCGCGGCGCTGCTCAACCAGGCCGTGCTGCTGCGCGGCGTGAACGACGACGTCGAGGCGCTGGCCGCGCTCAGCGAGCGCGCGTTCGCCGCCGGCGTGCTGCCGTACTACCTGCATCAGCTCGACCGCGTGCAGGGCGCGGGGCACTTCGAGGTCGACGACGTGCGGGCGCGGGCCCTGCACGCCGCGCTCGCCGCCCGTCTCTCCGGCTACCTGGTGCCGCGTCTGGTGCGCGAGGTGGCCGGCGATCCGGGCAAGCGCCCGCTGTGAGCGCGGCCCGCCGGCGAGGCGTGATCCGCGCGTGAAGCCCGATTGGGCAATGGACGCCTCCGCGCGGTTCATGTCATAAACCCTCCCACGCAGGAGGGGAGCGCCTGATGGCATTCGGAAAAGACGCGGCCTTGCGCCTGATGGTGGTCGACGACAGTGTCGAGGCCGCCGAAGCGATCGTGAGCGGGCTGCGCAACAGCGGCATCGCGGTCCGTCCCAGCCGTCCGGAGAACGAAGCGGAGCTGGCGAGCCTGCTCGAGCAGCAGCCGCCCGACCTGATGCTGGTCGATCCGCAGGCCAGCGGCGTGCCGCTGGCGGCGGTGCTGCAGGCGGTCAGCGCCAGCGGCAAGGACCTGCCGGTGCTGTTCCTGGCCGAACACGTGGACGACGCGCTGCTGATGCGCGCGATGGAGGCCGGCGCGCGCGGCGTGGTGATCCGCCGCAGCGTGCCGCACCTGCAGAGCGTGGTGCGTTCGGAATGGGCCGATCTGGAGGCGCGCCGCGCCCTGCGCCGGCTCGAGGCGCACGTGCGCGAGACCGAGCGCCGCTGCGACGCGCTGATCGACTCCTCGCGCGATCCGATCGCCTACATCCACGAAGGCATGCACATCCGCGCCAACCAGGCGTACCTGGAGGTGTTCGGATTCGAGTCGTTCGACGACATCGAGGGCATGCCGCTGCTCGACCTGGTGGCGCCGGCCCAGGTCGGCGCGTTCAAGCAGTTGCTCAAGGAGATCGCCCACGGCGACGCGCCGCCGCGCTTCGAGACCGAGGCGCGCACGATGGAGGGCGAGTCGTTCAAGGCGGTGATGGAGTTCACTCCCGCCACCTACGAGGGCGAACCGTGCCTGCAGGTGGTGATCCGCCGGCAGGAGATCGACCCGGCCCTGGCGCGCGAGGTGGAGGAGCTGCGCCAGCGCGACATGGCGACCGGCCTGCTGAACCGCGCCACCTTCCTGCGCACGCTGGAGGACGCGGTGGCCGCGGCCGCGCAGGGCGACAGCCAGCACGCGCTGCTGCTGGTCGAACCGGACCATTACGCGCGGTTGCTGCAGGACATCGGCCTCGACGCCGCCGACGCGCTGATCGCCGCACTGGCCGAACGCCTGCGCCGCGTGCTCGGCGAGGACGCGGTGGCCGCGCGCTTCGGCGAGCATCAGCTCGCCGTGCTGGTGCGCAACGCCAGCCACAAGCGCTCGCTGGAAGTCGCCGAGGCGGTGCGGGCGGCCTTCGCGGGGCACGTGATCGAGACCGAGCGCGCCTCCCTGAACGCCACCGTGAGCGTGGGCGGCGTGCAGATCAGCGAGAAGATCGCCAGCATCAGCGCCGTGCTCGGCAAGGCGGCGCAATGCGTGCAGTCGGCCGCCGGCGTGGGCGGCAACCGCGTCGAGCTGTTCGATCCGGGCGCCGCCGACCGCGCCGAGGAGGAACGCATCGAGGCGTGGGTCCGGCGCATCCGCGACGCGCTCGACGGCGACCGCTTCACGATGTTCTACCAGCCGCTGGTGCACCTGCACGGCGAACCGGTGGAGATGTACGAGACCTTCCTGCGCCTGCAGGGCGAGCCGGGCGAGCTGATCCAGCCGCTGACCTTCCTGCAGATCGCCGAGGAGCACGGCCTGCTGTGGGAGATCGACCGCTGGGTGGTGGGCCGCGCGATCCAGGTCATCGGCGAGCGCCTGCGGGGCGGACGGCGCACGCGGCTGCTGGTGAAGATCACCCAGGCCTCGCTGCAGGACGACACGCTGGCCGCGTTCATCGAGGAGCAACTGGCCAAGCACAAGGTCGACGGCGAGCTGCTGGTGATGCAGTTGCCGGAGTCGAAGGTGTTCACCCACCTGCGCGCGGCGCAGGCGCTGCAGGAGCGCGTGTCGCGGCACGGCGTCAAGGTGGGGCTGGAGCAGTTCGGCGCCGGTCTCAACTCGTTCCAGTTGCTCAGTCACTTCCCGGCCGACTTCCTCAAGATCGACCGCAGCTTCACCCAGGATCTCGCCACCAATCCGGCCAGCCAGCAGCGCGTGCGCGAGATCGCCGCCAAGGCGCAGGAAATGGGCAAGCAGACGCTGGCGGAATTCGTGCAGGACGCCGCCACCATGACCATCCTGTTCAGCGCCGGCGTGCACTACGCGCAGGGCCACTTCCTCGCCCCGGCGGGCCCCGCGATGGATTACGAGTTCGACGTCTGAGCGGCATCGTCAGCGCCACGGATCGGCGCGGACGAACACGGATTGGAAGCAAATCCGCAGCACCGCTCCGTGGCACGGTGGTTGGAGCCCTGAGCGGGGCAGGTCCAATCTGCCTTCCACGCCTCGCGATGGCGTCAGCGCTCCAACGGGCTACTTCGCCAGCGCGTGGAGGTATTCGACGAAGGACATCACCGCCTCGTCGTAGCCCGCCACCGCGGGGTTGGCGGACTCGATGACGTAGTACTCGTCCGGCGCGTGGGCGCCGCCGCCGTGGCCGAGCCCGAAATGCCCCGACGGCAGGCGCAGCGGCGGATCGGTGAACACGAAGCCGGGATAGGAGCCGGCGGTGCGCGGCCACAACACCGGATCGAGGCCGCGCTTGCGCAGCACGTCGAGCTGCGCGCGGATCAGCGCCGAGTCCGCCGCGGTGCCGGTGGGGTCGTAGCCGCCGGTGACGTTGATCTCGATGTCGCCGAAGCCGCGCTTGCGCAGGTGCTCGCGCAGCGCCGCGACCGCCGCCTCGCGCGTCATGCCCGGCACCAGACGCAGGTCGAGCTTGGCCGCGGCGCGGTGCGGCAGTACGGTCTTGCCGCCGGGGCCGGTGTAGCCGCCGACCAGGCCCTGGATGTTCACCGTCGGCTGCGAGACCAGGCGCTCGTTCGCCTCGCGCCACGGCAGGTCGTCGATCCAGCGCTGCACGCCGAGCTGCTGCTTGGCGCGCGCCTCGCTGCGGCGTGCGCTGGCGGCGGCCACCATCGCCTTCTCCTCGGCGCTGATCGGCCGCGGCTTCGGATAGCCCTCGATGGTGATGGTGTTGCCGTCGTCGGCCACCAGCGTGTCGAGCGCCTTCACCAGATGCCAGGCGGGGCTGTCGACCATCGCGCGCAGCGAGGAGTGCACGTCCTTGGTGGGCCCGCGGCCCCACTTCTCGCCGCTGGCGACCAGCTCCAGTTCGACCACGCCCTTGGCGCCGAGCGACACGGTCGCCACGCCGTCGGCGTCCTGCATCGCGGACGGCATGAACACGCCGATCGTCCCGCGCAGGGCTTCGAGCACCTCCGGCCGGTGCACCAGGCGGGTGATGTGGGGCGAGCCGATCTCCTCCTCGCCCTCGGCCACCAGCACCAGGTTGACCGGCGGCTTGCGTCCGGCCGCGCGGATGGCGTGCAGCGCGGCCAGCAGCGCCGACTGCGGTCCCTTCTGGTTGACCGCGCCGCGTCCGATCATCACCTTGCCGAGTCCCGGTCGGTCCACGATCCGCGCTTCCAGCGGCGGCGAGCTCCATTCCGCCGGGTCGAACTGCTTGACGTCGTACATGAAGTAGAGCCCGACCGTCTTCGGCGCGCCGGCATCCAGCCGGGCGAACACGCCGGGCTTGCCGCCGGTCTCGACGATCTCCACGTGCTGGAAGCCGGCCTCGCGCGCGAGCCGCGCCATGTGCTCGGCGCCCTCGCGCACGTTGAGGTTCTCCGCCGCGATCGACGGCAGCGCGATCCACGCCTGCAGGCGCCGGATCGCGGCGTCGTGCTGGCGCTCGACCTCCTTGCGGATCGCCGCCAGCTCGTCGGCCTCCGCGGCCGGCGCGCGCGGGGCGGTGGCCAGTCCGGTGAGGAGCAGCGCGGCGGCGAGCAGCGAGGCGGAGGAGAGGCGGCGGCGGGTCAGGCGCATGGGCGGCGTACCGGTTGGGCTGCCCGCGCCAGTTAACGCACCCACCGTCAGCGCCGGGTGAGTGCGCGCGCCGCGCAAACGTATGCAGGCGGCGCGCGGCGCGAACCGGCGGTCCGATCGGCTAACGTGTGAACCCCCGCCCGCCTGCGCACGACCATGAGCGACGCCGTCCTGCTGGCCGACATCGGTGGCACCAATGCCCGCTTCGCGTTGGCCGATCCCGCCGCGCCGATGCCGCTGCTGCCCGACAGCGTGCGCCAGTTCGCGGTCGCGGACTTCCCGTCGCTGGCCGACGCGGCCCGCCATTACCTCGAACAGACCGGCGCACGCGCCGGCCGCGCGGTGCTCGCGGTGGCCGGCCGCGTGGACGGCGACGAGGCGCGCATCACCAACCACCCGTGGGTGATCTCCAGGCGGCGCACCGGCGAGGCGCTGGCGCTGACCGACGTCGAACTGGTCAACGACTTCGCCGCACAGGCGATGGCGATTCCGCTGCTGACGCCGGCCGATCTGGCGCCGATCGGCCCGGTGGGCTGGCAGCCCGACGCGGCCGGCGGCGATCGCACCTACGCGATCCTCGGCCCCGGCACCGGGCTCGGCGTGGGCGGGCTGCTGATCCGCGACGGCCGCCACTACCCGCTGCAGACCGAGGGTGGACACGTCAGTTTCGCGCCGGGCACGCCGTTGGAGATCGAAATCCTGCAGCGGCTGTCCAACGAGTTCGGACGCGTGTCGAACGAGCGTCTGGTCTGCGGGCAGGGGCTGGTGAACATCCACCGTGCGCTGTCGGCGATCGCCGGGACCGATCCCGGGCCGATGCAGCCCCAGGACGTGACCGCGCGCGCGAAGGAAGGCGACCCGCGCTGCCAGCACACCATCGACGTGTTCTGCGCGGTATTCGGCGCGATCGCCGGCGACGTGGTGCTGACCCTGGGCGCGTGGGACGGCGTGTTCCTGACCGGCGGCCTGGTGCCGCGGCTGATGCCGTGGCTGGCCCATTCCGCGTTCCGCTTCCGCTTCGAGCACAAGGGCCGGTTCTCGCCGGCGATGGCGCGCGTGCCGACGCTGGCGGTGCTGCATCCGCAGCCGGGGCTGCTGGGCGCGGCGGCGATCGCCCGGCGCTGGCGAGGCTGAGCGCGGCGCGCCGGCTCAGCGGGGCGGTGCGCCGGCCGGCGCGGCTTCGAACTCCACCACCGCCGGTACGCGCGCGATGCGCAGTTCGCCGCCCTGCCACGGCACCGGCGCGCCGTCGATCCGCGCATGGCCGCGCATCGCCGTGGGCCAGGCGAGCACCAGTCCGCCCGGCGGCACGTCGAGGCCGCCCGCGAGCTCCAGCCGCACGCGTCCGTCCGCCTCGCGCAGGCGGTACGACAACGGCCCGTGCGGCGTGCGCAGTCCGTGCACCGCCACGCCCTCGCCTTCCAGCCAGTCGTGCGGAATGCCGGCGGCGAGCACCAGCGCGGCGTCGTGCTCGCGCTCGTAGGCGAACATGTCGAGCAGCGAGCGCACGTAGTCGGATTCCACCCACGCATGCGGCAGATCGCCGAGGAAGAACGGCGTGCGCGGCGTGCGCGAGACCACCTCGGCCCACTGGTTCCACCCGCGCGGCTGCTGGTCGGCGAAGAAGAACCGCAACGCCTCGTGCGCGCGATCGCGCCAGCCGAGGCGGACGAAGGTGCCGACGGTGCGCAGCTCGTACGGCGTGTAGTCCTTCCACGCCCGCCGGCCGTCGCGGCGCTCGACGAACTGGCGCCAGTAGCGTTCGAAGGTGGCGCGCAGCGCCGCCTCCGGCAGCCGGCCCTGCTCGCCGCCGGGGGCGAGCGCGATGGTGGTGGAGGTGGCGTCGAAGTCGCCGAGTTCGGCCGCGCCCGGCAGGTAGTCGATGCCGTGCTGCCTCATCGCGATCCCGAGCGAGGCGTACAGGTCGGCACGGAACCGGTCGCGCGAGGCGGCGATGCGCGCGGCGTCGCGCTCGCGCCCCAGCCAGCGCGCGATCGCGACCGCATCCTTGTACCCGCGCAGCGCCCAGAAGTCGTCCCAGTACGAGTGCATCGGCTTGGCCGAATAACCCTCGTGGCTGATGGAGGCCGGCATCAGTCCGTAGAACGCCGGATTGCGCCGGCGGTTCCGCCCGGTGCGTTCGCTCAGGCGCAGCCGGTCCATGTAGGCGACCGCCTTTTCGACATGCGGCCACATGTCGCGCAACAGTCGCTCGTCGCGCGTGTAGCGGTAGATCTCGGCGACCGTGTAGATCAACTGGCCGTGACTGTCGTTTTCCGGCACCGGATCGCTGCCGCGGTCGTCCACGCAGCACGGCACCTTGCCGTCCGGGAACTGGTACGGCGCGTACCAGCGCAGGAAGGCCTCGGCGACGTCGGCGCGGCCGAGCCGCAGCAGCCCTTCGGCGATCATCGCGCCGTCGCGGATCCAGGCGCGCGCGTACGAGCGCGTGCCCGGCTGCAGCCGCGGGCCGGCGCGGCTCATCAGCATGTGGGCGAGCGCGGTGCGCAGCGTGTCCACCGCATGGCGGGCCCTGTCCGGCACCTGGATGCGCACGGCACCGAGCCGTTCGCGCCAGAACGCGGCGGTCTCCTGCTGCAGCCTGGCGGCGGACACCGCCGGGCCTTCAGCGGGCTCGCCGGAAAGCGGCGTGCGCCAATCCACCTCGAAACTCGCGCCGGGCGCGAGCCGCACCGGAAACAGCACCGCGCCCGACGCAAGACCGCGCGGGTCGCCTGCGGTCCGCTCGCTGGCCGCCGTGCGCGGTCCTTGCCTGCAGGCCACGCACCAGCGCGACCAGTCCTCCGCGCGCAGGCGCTCGACGATCTCGCCGGCGTCGAACGGCGATAGCAGCGCGCCGGCGAACGGCTGCGAGAGCCGCAGCGTGCGCCCGTCGACGCGCATTGCGCGCCCCTCCGCTGCGATCTCGCGGATCGGGGCCACGCCGCCGCGGGTGTTGAGGAACTGCGTCGGCGGGTTGACCTGGAACGGACGCGCGGCGAGGACCAGCACGTAGTCGCGCGGCCGGCGGCCCGGGTTGGTCAGCCGATAGCGGGCCACCAGCCGCGACCGCGCGGCATCGCCATGCGCGAAGGCGGTGATGTCCAGCGCGGCGTCGGCGTGCCGCCAGTGCACGCTCGGGATGGGGAGATGGCGCTCCAGCAGCGACTGCTCCGCGCGCACGTCGGCCCACGTCAGCAGCTTGCCGTCCACCACGACGAACGGCTCGACGCTGAAGCGTCCGCGCGCCACCTCGACCGCGCCGTCCTCGCCGAGCAGTCCCTGCTCGGGGCCGCCGTCCACGCCCAGCAGCGTCCAGTACGGCTGTTCGCCGTGGAAGCCGCGCGGGAACTGGCCGCGCGGGTGCTCCGCGGCCAGCGCGCGGATGAAGTCGTTGGGCGTCGCCGCGAACCCGAGCGGCTTCACCTCGATCTCCTCCAGTGCGTAGGCCGTGCCGGGACCGGACTGCGGCCGCAGACGCAGCAGGCGCGCCTCGGACTCCGGCAGCGCGAGCGCATCGAAGCCGCCGTTGCCGTGCTCGACCCGCGCGATCTCGCGCCACTGCCCGGGCGCACCGGCGGCGTCCACCGCGTAGCGCGATGCGTGCGCGCCCGGCCCCCAGCGCAGGATCAGCCCGCCGAACTCGCGCGGCGCGCCGAAGTCCAGCACCAGCGCGGGCGCGCCGTCCTTCGACACGCGCCAGGCCGTGCGCCGCGAGCCGTCGACCGCGCGCGCGGCCGCCTGCGCGCCGCCGGTCGACGCGGCGTCGCCGAGCGGACGCAGCGGACCGGTCGCATCCGGCGGCAACGGCTCGAAGTGCAGCTCGTCCAGACACACGCGCCCGCGACCGCCCTCGCGCGCGCTGACCGTCAGCTCGATGCGGGCGCTCTCGCGCAGCGTGCGGTCGGCCGCCGGTCCCCAGGCGAACTCGATGTGGCGCTTCTTGAACGCCAGCGGTGTCCACGCCGCCGGCCAGGCGAAGTCCGGGCGGTTGAACCACCAGACGTTGTCGCCGCCGGCATCGACGAACTTGATCTCGAGATTGTTGCGCGGTCCCTCGCCGCGCAGGTGCAGGCGGAAGCGGTAGTTCTCGGGGAACCGGATCGGAAGCCGGCGTCGCGCGACCGCGTAGCCCGCCACGCCGTTGAAGTCGTACTCCAGGCACAGCGCCCGGCCGTGCGCGCCGGCGACCGTATGCAGCCGCGCGCTCACGCTGTCCGAGCCCACCGCTTCCCAGCCCTGCGCCGACTCGAACGCGTCGAGCACGCGCGCCGGGGTCGCATCCGCCGCGACCGGCGGCGCCAGCGCCGCCACCGCCGCGAGCCACCCCAACGCCCGTTCCGCCGTCCGCATCGGCAGCTACCCCTTCACGCTTCCCAGCAACAGACCCTGCAGGTAATACCGCTGCAGCGCGAGGAACAGCAGCAGCACCGGCAGCACCGTCACCACCGAGCCGGCCATCATCATCTCGTTGTCCTGCACGTGCTCGCGCGAGAGCGTGGCCAGCGCCACCGGCAGCGTCTGCATGGACTGGTCGCTGAGCACGATCAGCGGCCACATGAAGTCGTTCCAACCGGCGAGGAACACGAAGATCGCCAGCGTCACCAGGATCGGCCGCAGCAGCGGCAGCACGATGGTGAGGAAGATCCGCCATTCGCCGGCGCCGTCGATGCGCGCCGCTTCCAGCAGCTCGTCCGGGATCGAGCGCGCGTACTGCCGCACCAGGAAGATGCCGAACACGCTGGCCAGCCCCGGCACCATCGCGCCGGCATAGTGGTTGACCAGCCCGAGCGGCTTCAGCATCAGGAACAGCGGCATCATCGCCACCTGCGCGGGAATCACCAGTGCGGCGAGCAGGGCGCGGAAGGTGCGTTCGCGTCCGGCGAAGCGCAGTTTGGCGAACGCATAACCCGCCATCGTGTTGAGCAGCAGCGCCACCAGCGTGGTGCCGCCGGCGACGACCAAGCTGTTGAGCAGATGGCGGCCGAGGCCGGCGCGCGCGAACAGTTCGCGATAGTTGCGAAGCGTCGGCGCGTCCGGCAGCAGCGGCGGCGGGAACCGGCTCGCCTCGCCGGGCTGCATCAACGACACCGACAGCATCCACAGCAGCGGCGCCAGGCTGACCAGCGCCAGACCCAGCAGCGCCCCGTTGACGATCGCACGCGCCAGCCGCGGGTTCATTCCGCCCCCTTGCGCCGCGCCCAGGCCAGCAGCGCGCTGGTCACCGCCATCATCAGCGCGAACAGCAGGAACGCGACCGCCGAGGCGTTGCCGAGGTTCCACCACTTGAAGCCTTCCTCGTACATCAGATACAGCACACTGACGGTGCTCTGCAGCGGCCCGCCCTGGGTCATCACGTACGGCTCGGCGAAGAGCTGGAAGTAGCCCGCGGTGGTCAGGATGGCGACCATCAGCAGCACCGGCCCGAGCATCGGCAGCGTGACGTGGCGGAACTGGCGCCAGGGCGAAGCGCCGTCGATGCGCGCGGCCTCGTACAGATCTTCCGGGATGCTCTGCAGGCCGGCGAGGAAGATGATCATGTTGTAGCCGAAGTTCTTCCACACCGCGAACAGGATGATCGTCGGCATGGCCCAGCGCGGGTCGCCGAGCCAGTCGACCGGGTCGATGCCGAACCAGGACAGCGCCCAGTTGGCCAGTCCGTAGCGCGTGTGGAACAGGTAGCGCCAGATGACGGCGACCGCGACCACGGTCGTGACGACCGGCGCGAACAGCGCGGTGCGGAAGAACGGGCGGAAAATCGCGAGCCTCGAATGCAGCAGCAGCGCCGCGCCCAGCGAGACCGCGATCGACAGCGGCACGCCGACCGCCACGAAGTACGCCGTGTTGCCGAGCGCGGTCCAGAACAGCGGATTGCGCAGCAGCCGGAGATAGTTGTCGAGGCCGACGAAGCGCAGGTTGCGCACATCGGCGAGCGCATAGATGTCGAAGTCGGTCAGGCTCAGCGCGAACGCCGCCAGCACCGGAAGACCGAAGAAGACGGCGATCACCGCGAGCGCCGGAGCGGCGAACACCCAGCCCGCGGTGGAGGCTTTCACGGCGCCCTCCCCGCTTCGCGATCGAGCATCCAGCGGCGCTTCGCGAGGATGGCGTCGGCGCGGCGGTCCAGTTCCGCCGCCGCCTGATCGACGGTCAGTCGGCCCAGCACCATCTGCTCGGCGACCAGGCGCATCTCGGTGGCGATGCGTTCCCACTCCGGCACCTGCGGAGTGGGCTTCGCGCGTTCCAACTGGTCGCGGAAGGCGCGCGCGTGCGCGTCGTCCGCCAGAGCGGCGCTGCGCCAGGCGCTGCGGCGCGGGGGCAGGTCGCCGGTGAGCGCATGGAAGCGCGCCTGCACCTCCGGACGCGACAGATAGGCGATCCATGCCCATGCCGCGTCCTTGCGCCGCGACGAGGCGAACAGCACGAGGCTGGTGCCGCCGGCCACCGAGGCGCCGGGCCCGTCGGGACCGGGCAGCGGCATCGTCGCCCAGTCGTCCGCGCGCTCGGGCGGCAGGCGACGGCGGAACTCGGCGATGTTCCACGGCCCGCTCACGTAGAAGGCGTAGTAGCCGCGTCCGAACTCGTCCCACACGTTGGCGATCTGCGTGTTGCTCACGCGCGGCGCGAGCCCGCGGTCGAACATCGACTTGTAGAACGCCAGCGTCCGCCGGAAACCCGCGCTGCGGAAGTTGCCGTAGCGGCCGCCCTCGCGCAGCAGCGGTTCGGGCTGCTGGATGGCGAGGTTGAGCAGCGGCTCGAACTCGTTGAGCGGCAGCAGGATCGCATAGCGCTCCGGGCCCGCGTCGCGTTTCACCGCCACGAGCGCGTCGCGCCACTCGGCCCAGGTGCGCGGCGGGCGCGTTACGCCGGCGCGTTCGAGCAGATCGCGCCGATAGAACGGCAGGCGCGTCTCCACGTACCACGGCAGCGCGTAGATGCGGCCGTCGATCGCGCCGCTCTGCCACGCGCCGCGGAAGTAGTCGTCGGCACGGATCGACGGTGTGCGCGCCAGCCGGCCGTCCAGCGGCGCCAGCGCGCCGAGCGCGGCGAACTCGGGAATCCACGTGTTGCCCAGCGCGCATACGTCCGGGAGCGCGTCGCCGGCGAACGCGGTCAGCAGCTTCTCGTGCGCGGCGGTCCACGGCACCTGTTGCAGTTCGATGCGGATGCCGGGATGCGTGCGCTCGAACTCGGGGATCAGCCGGGCGACGACCTGGCCTTCGAAGCCCATCGCCCAGAAGCGCACCACCTGCCGCTCGTCCTCGCGCGCACAGGCGGCGAGCAGCATCAGCAGCGCGAGCAGCGCCGCGCGCAGCACTCAGCCCGCCCTCTCCAGCCACCCGCCGCGGAAGCCGGCGCGCTCCAGCCCGCGACGGATGTGCGGATTGCGCCGCATCACCCGCCACACGAAGTCGTCGCGGTGGTTGGCGATCGCCAGCACGATCGGGCCCTGGTCGATGCCGATGTAGTCGCCGTCCACCCAGCCGACGCCGGGCACCACCCGTCCGTGCCTGAGCGGAAGGTCGTAGTGGAAACTCGGGTTGAACGCATCGAGGAAGCCGTACTTCGCGTAGATGGCATGACCGTAGCGGCGGTGCATCTCCTCCACCGCGGGGACCACGACCTCCGGCGCGAACGGCAGCGAACCGGCCGCGGCGGTCGGCGCGATCGTGCCGTCGTCGAGCTCGTACTCGCGGCCGACGCCGCGCGCGGCGTAGGTCCGGAAGCGGCGTTTCCCGCCCCGCCAGTCGAGCTCGGCGTCGATCGGGCCGTCGCAGGCGGTGAGGCCCCAGACGTTCTCGCCATAGCCCGTCCAGCCGCGCGGATTGGCGATCGCGTAGGCGCGCTGCGAGAGCACCGCGCGCCGGCTGTTCTCGAAGTAATCGAATCCGCGGCGGCGCATGTAGTCGTCGAGGATGCCGCGGAGGTCGATCCACAGGTGCGAGTACTGGTGGCCGAACAGCGGCGGAAAGCCCAGGTGCGTCTGGCCGTGGTAGTCGCCCCAGCCGCGGTCGTAGGTGGACGTCCAGGCGTCGTAGGCGTCGCGCCCCACCGGATGTGTGGGCGAGCCGAGCGCCAGCACGTAGACGAGCAGCGCCTCGTTGTAGCCCTGCCAGTCGTGCTCGAGCATGCCCTGCTCGGGCTTCCAGCCCATCGAGATCAGCGCGCCGCGCGCCTGCGCCCAGGGCCATTCGATGCGGCGGTAGAGCGTCTCGGCCCGTTCGCGGATCTCGCGCTCGCCGGCGCTCGGCCCGTCGTAGTACGACTGCGCGAACAGCACGCCGGCCACCAGCAGTGCGGTGTCGACGGTGGACAGCTCGTTGGTCTGGAATCGCCGCCCGCGCTCCATGTCGAGGAAGTGATAGAAGAAGCCCTTGTGCCCGGCGGTACCGGCGGCCGCCGGGCCCTGCGGCGCCGAGGCGAAGAAGCGCAGCGTCGCCAGCGTGCGCGCCACCGCCTCCTCGCGCGCGATCCAGCCGCGTTCGACGCCGACGCCGTAGACCGTCAGGCCGAATCCGACCGCGGCGATGCTGGCGAACGACGGCGTCGGCCAGCGGTCGGGCACCAACCCGGTGCGCGCATCCGCGAGTTCCCAGAAGTAGCCGAACGTGCGCCGTTCGAGATCGTCGAACAGCGGCGGCAGCGCGCGCCGTGCGGGCGCCGCCGGGCCCGCCGCGAGCGATGCCGCGCGATGGCAGCCGCCGGCGGCCATCGCCGCCGTGGCGGTGGCCACCGCGCCGAGGAACCGGCGGCGCGACGTCAGGCCGTGGCTCATCGCATCGTCTCCGCGGCCGTCATCACCAGCTCAGGCCGAACGAGAGCTTGAACGTGCGCGTCGGCAGCACGATGTCGTCGTTGTGCCGGCCGAAGTTCGGATTCGGCACGCCGGCGAAGCCCCACCAGTCGTCGTAGCCGGCCCAGTTGCGCGCGTTGGTGACGTTCAGCACGTCCGCGCGGACGCGCAGCTTGACGTCGCTGCCCGTGTCCCATTCCTTCGCCAGCGACAGGTCCCACTGCCTCAGCCCGTAGGTGCCTTCCGGCCGGTACCAGTCGACGAAGCAGGCGTCGCCGCCCGGCAGGCAGTTCACGCCCACCCGCGGCTTGGGGCTTTCCAGCGTCAGCTTGGTCGAGAGCGTCAGCCCCCACGGACCGTCCCAGATCGCCGTGCCGACCAGGCGGTGCCTGGCCACGCCGCGCGCGGGCAGCCAGCCGAAGCCTTCGGTGTCCGGATAGTCGAACAGGCCCGGCCAGCCGTCGACGTTGGAGTTCTGCTCCGCGTCGGTGTAGGTGTAGGCCAGCGTCACGCCCCAGCCCGACTCGCGCGTGTACGGCTTCTCGAGCTTGGTCAGCAGCGCGTTGGTGCGCGTGCCGAGCATGTTGTCGACCAGGATGATGCGGCCGAACGGCGGATCGAAGCCCCACGGCGCGCCCCAGCTCGTGCCGGGCGCGAAGTAGCTGCCGTCGGGGCGACGGTTGCCGAGCCGGAACGCGATGCCGTCCTTGCTGCGGATGTGCGACAGCGTCACCTCGCTCAGCCAGTCGTGGCCGAACATCGGGAACACGTTGCGCATGCCCAGGCTGAACTGGTCCGAGTACGGCACCTTCAACCCGTTGTTGTTGAGGAACCACTCGCGCGGCAGCGTGACGGTACGCGCCAGCTCCGCCAGCACGCCGGGGTTGAGGTAGTCCGGATCCCACGGCACGCAGCCCGACGCCTGCCGGCACACGCCGTCGGCGTCGGTGAAGTAGAAGCTGTAGCGGCCGTAGGACGTGCGGTTGACCTCGACCTGCAGATAGTCGAACACGTTGCGGTCGTACGCGCGCCCGGCGCCGCCGAAG
This sequence comes from Vulcaniibacterium thermophilum, assembly GCF_007923255.1. GTDB lineage: Bacteria > Pseudomonadota > Gammaproteobacteria > Xanthomonadales > Xanthomonadaceae > Lysobacter_F > Lysobacter_F thermophilum. The sequence continues at coordinate 131,725 of NZ_VOHJ01000002.1, forward strand.
ATCACGTGCCGCTGATCGGCGTTGAGGTCGTAGGAGAAGCCGACGCGCGGCTGCCACGCGTCCTTGAACGGCTCGCGGTTGTTGCCGGTGCTGATGTAGTCGTCGATGTCGTAGCCGGCGTTGGCGTTGTTGATGTTCGGCCAGGCGCGCAGTTGCGCCGCGAGCGTCGCCGGCGTGACGTAGTCCTCGTAGGTGGGCGAGGTCTCGTAATCCCAGCGCACGCCGAGGTTCAGCGTCAGGTGCTCGTTCACCTCCCAGTCGTCCTGGATGTAGAGGCCGAACTGCCTGTTCTTCGAGGTCGTGAAACCCTCGCGGGTCCCCGGCACGCCGGTGGCGAACTCCACCCGGTACGGCTGCGTGGTGCTGAGGTTGACGTCGTAATAGAACTGCGGATTGGCGAAGTGGCGTTCGATCGCGTTGACCTCCACCTCCTTGAACTTCACACCCATCTTGAGCGTGTGCCCGGCCCAGCCGGTGAAGGTCACATCGTTCTGCACCGACCAGCCCTTCTGGCCCTTCCGCTGGTTGTTGGGACTGGCGCCGTCGCGCAGGATCTCGACCACCTGACGGCGCTCGGTCGGCGTCAGCTCGGCGGCGGTGAGGATGTAGCCGTTGCCGCTGCTGAGCGGCTGCGGCGCCCAGGCGGTGTCCTCGTGGGTGATGTGCAGGTCGTTGAGCCAGCGCGATCCGCTGTACTGGTAGCGCAGGTCGTAGCGGTCGATGTCGTTGGCGTTGACGGTCGCGTAGCGGGGCGAGTCCTGGCCGCCGTTGCGCACGGTCTCCTCCTCGCGGCGCACCTGCGCCGAGAACTCGACGAAGTTGGCATCGTCGATCGACCAGCTCAGCTTGCCGAAATACATGTCCTGCTTGAACGGCGAACTGGTGCCGCCCACCAGCGCGCGCAGGTCGGCGGGCACGTCGTCCGGCGAATAGAACGAGCTGCCCGGCAGGAACACCGTCTTCGGCGTCACGTACTCCTTCGCCTCGTAGGCGACGAAGAAATGCAGCCGGTCGGCGAGGATCGGGCCGCCGAGGCTGACGCCGTACTGTTCCTCCTTCGATTCGGTCTTGACGCCGGAGCGCTCCTCGGCCGGCGTCGGGTCGCGCCAGTCGGTGCTGGTGCGGTCCCAGAAGAAGTCGCCCTCGAACTCGTTGCTGCCGGAGCGCGTGGCGGCCACCACCGCCGCGCTGCTGATCTGGTCGAACTCGGCCTTGTAGTTCTGCGTGATGACCTTGTACTCGCCGATCGCCGACTGCGGGAACGGGTTGCCGCGACTGGTGTCCTGGCCGGTGATGCCGCCGGGCAGCACGTAGTCCTTCTGGCCGACGCCGTCGATGTAGACGTTGATGGCGCCGTGCGGCTGCGCGCCGCCGCGCAGGCGCGTGTTGCCCGCGCCGTCGCGGATGAACTGCACGCCCGGCACCACGTCCGCGAACGCCAGGAAGTTGCGCGTGCCCTGCGGCAGCGCCTCGATCTGCCGGTTGGACACGTAGGTGGCGATCTCCGACGTGCGCGTTTCCGGCAGCGCCTCGCCGACCGCCACCACCCGCTCGAGCGTGGTCGCCGGCCCTGCGGGCGCCGCGTCCGCTACGTCCAGATCGAGCGTGGCCGTCTGCCCGACCTGCAGCGTCACGGTGCGGCTGGATGTGCGCCCATCCGCGCTGACCTCGATGCGATACGTGCCGGGCGGCAGACCGGGCAGCACGTAGCGGCCGTCGGCATTGGCGCGCACGCTGCGGGTGAGGCCCGTGGCGGTGTTGGTCGCGGTCACCTGCGCGCCGGCGGCGTCGGCGACGCGTCCGCGCACGGTGGCCGCGGTCGACTGCGCCACGGCCGGCGCGGCCACGCAGCCCAGGCAGGCGGCCAGCGCGCAGGCGAGCAGCGAAGGGCGGGCAAGGTGTCGAGAATCGGGCTTCATGGGAGCGCTCCCTGGTTGGGCGTAGCGGCTGTAATCGGTTACATCCCGGGACGACAAAAATCGCTCACGGCGGCTCGACCGAGCGCGTCGAGTCGCGCACCACCAGTTGCGGGCGCACGGTGTCGTCGCCGGGGTCGGGCTCGCCATGCATCTGCGCCAGCAGCCGCCGCGCGGCGCGCGAGCCGAGCGCGGCGATGTCCACCTGCATCGTGGTCAGGCTGGGGCGCACGTAGCGGGCCAGCGGAATGTCGTCGAAACCGGCCACGGCGATCTCGCCCGGCACGCGCACGCCGCGCTCGGCCAGCGCGAACATGCAGCCCAGCGCCATCATGTCGTTGGCCGCGAACACCGCCTGCGGCGGCGTCGCCGCCAGCAGCACCTGCGCGGCGCGATGGCCGGACGCCTCGCTGAAGTCGCCCTCCACGATCCACGGCGGTTGTCCCGGCCGGTGGCGGGCGAGCGCGTCGACGTAGCCGCGCTGGCGCTCCTGCGCCTCGACGTTGTCGGGGGGACCGGCGATGAAGGCGATGGGCCCCCGCCCGCGTTCGGCCAAGTGCGCGACCATCGCCATCGCGCCGCCGTGGTTGTCGACCCGCAACGCGGCGTAGCCGGGCACGTCGCGTCCGGCGTTGATCAGCACGGCCGGCAGCAGCGGGCTCAGGCTGCCGGCGATCGCCTTCAGCGTCGCCTCGGCCGCGAACGGCGCCAGCACCAGCAGACCGTCGACCCGGCCGCGCATCGCCCGCAGCGCCGCGCCCTGCTCGTCCGGGTGGCCGTGATAGCTCGACACCAGCAGATGCAGCCCGTGCTGCCGCGCCACCAGATCGATACCGCGCACCAGTTCGGAAAAGAACTCGCCGTGCAGATCCGGCAGCACCACGCCGAGCGTCTGCGTGCGCCGGCTGCTCAGGCTGCGCGCCGCCGCATGCGGCGTGTAGCGCAGACGCGTGGCCGCCTCCAGCACGCGCACGCGGACCGCCTCGGCCACGTTGCCGGTGCCGTTGAGCGCGCGCGATACCGTCGCCACCGACACCCGGGCCTCGCGCGCGACATCGCGGATGGTTGCGTTCATGACAGGCGTCCCAACGCGGCCGGCCGAATGTAAACGGTTACAGCCGACCGTGCAAAGCGGGGTTCCGCGCGCCCCCGCACGTTGCCAGCAACGCCGGTTCCGCTAAGGTTTCGGCCGGCAGGCGTGCTGCGGTGCACGAGGGCGCCTGCGCGGATGTGTTCCCCAGCCGACCATCAGGACGATGCCCGATACCCCCCCGCCCGCCGCCACGCCCGCCCCCGTCTTCCACCGCCATCCGGACGCGGACCGCTGGGCCGCCGCCGCCGCGGACGCCATCGCCCGCGCCCTGCAGGAGGCGCTCGCCCAGCGCGAACGCGCCCGTCTGCTGCTGTCCGGCGGCACCACGCCGGCGCCCGCCTACGCGGCGCTGTCGCGGCACGAACTGGACTGGTCGCGGGTCGATGTCGCCCTGGTGGACGAACGCTGGCTGCTCCCGGACGACCCCGACAGCAACGCGCGCCTGGTGCGCGAGCACCTGCTGCAGAACCGCGCCGCCGCCGCGCGGTTCGAAGCGATCACCCAGCCCGGGCGCACCCTCGACGACGCCGTGGCCTGCGCCAACGCCCACGCCCGCCAGCCCGCCGCGGCCGCCGTGCTGGGCATGGGCGACGACGGCCACACCGCCTCGCTGTTCCCCGGCATGCACGGACTCGATCGCGCGCTGGGCAGCGAGCGGCCCTACGTCGCGGTGGACGCCCGCGACTGCCCGGGCGCGCGTCAGTGGGCCAAGCGCATCAGCCTGACCCCCGCCGGCCTGCGCTACGCGCGCACCCGCCTGCTGCTGCTCCGCGGCGAGAACAAGCGGCAGGTGTTCGAGCGCGCACTGGCCGACGGCGACCCGCACCGCTGGCCGGTGCTGGTGGCGCTGCAGGGGGAGACGCCGTTGCAGGTGCATTGGTGTCCTTGAGGGGTGGGGGCGGGGATCGGGGATCGGGGATCGGGGATCGGGGATCGGGGATCGGGGATCGGGAATCGGGAACTGGGAACTGGGAACTGGGAACTGGGAAGCGGGAACCGGGAACCGGGAACCGGGAACCGGGAACCGGGAAGCGGGAACCGGGAACCGGGAACCGGGAAGCGGGAACCGGGAACCGGGAAGCGGGAAGCGGGAAGCGGGAACTGGGAAGCGGGAACCGGGAACCGGGAACCGGGAACTGGGAAGCGGGAACTGGGAAGCGGGAACCGGGAAGCGGGAACCGGGAAGCGGGAACTGGGAAGCGGGAACTGGGAAGCGGGAACCGGGAACCGGGAACCGGGAGGCGGGATCGAGATCGGGGAAGCGGTCCCCGGCTATGAACCCGTCCCCCCGGCGAAAGCCGGGGCCCATTGTCGGGGCTCGCAGAATCGATCCCGGCCTGCGCCGGGGCGACGGTGCACGGGCTCGGCCATCGCGCGGCGGCAGCGCCCCGCAGGCGCCGCCCGCTCCAAATCCCTATCCCCTATCCCCTATCCCCTATCCCCTATCCCCTATCCCCTATCCCCTATCCCCTATCCCCTATCCCCTATCCCCTATCCCCTATCCCCAATCCCCAATCCCCTGTTCCCTGTTCCCTGTTCCCTGTTCCCTGTTCCCTGTTCCCTGTTCCCTGTTCCCTGTTCCCTGTTCCCTGTTCCCTGTTCCCTGTTCCCTGTTCCCTGTTCCCTGTTCCCTGTTCCCTGTTCCCGATTCCCGATTCCCGATTCCCGATCCCCGATTCCCGATTCCCGATTCCCGATTCCCGCCCTCCTCCACAGGCGTCCGCGCCACGATCGACAGCGCATGGATGTCGGTGGTCATCAGCGCGCCGAGCGCGGCGTACACCGCGCGGTGGCGGGCGATCGGACTCATGCCGGCGAATGCGTCGCTGACGATCTCGACGCGGAAATGGCCGCGGCCGTCGCGGGCGCCGGCGTGGCCGGCGTGCAGGTGGCTCTGGTCCTCGATCCGAAGCCGCAGCGGCGAAAGCGCGGCCTCGAGCGCGGCGCGGATCGCCGGCACGCGCTGCTCGCGCGGCAGCGGGCCGCTCACGGCAGCACCTTGCGGAAGGGGCGCACCTCGACGCGCGCGTACACGCCCGCCTCGACGTACGGATCGGCCTGCGCCCAGGCCTTCGCTTCCTCCAGCGAAGCGAACTCGGCCACGATCAGGCTGCCGCTGAAGCCGGCCGGGCCCGGGTCCTCGGCATCGATCGCCGGGCACGGGCCGGCCAGCAGCAACCGGCCGCAATCGCGCAGCGCCTCCAGCCGGGCCACGTGCGCGGGACGCGCGGCAAGCCGGCGCGACAACGCATCCGGCGCATCGAAACCTTCGATCACGTACCACATGAACGCGCGCAACCCTCGGGAGGAAGGCGCGCATTGTAGGCGCTGGACAGCGCCGGTCCCGCGCGCTTACCCTAGCGGCCAATTGCATCAGGCCGGCGCAGCGGCTTGGGCGTCCGAACCGCCCGACACACGGCTCCGTGTGCACGCTGCTCCCCCCACCGGCCCGGCTCGCAACCCTTCGACCCAGGCGGACGCTGCCGCGCTCCGTCCGGTCCGGGCCTTGCGACCGCGCGAACCGCTTTGCTGTCCGTTGCATCGTGCCGTCCACGGCCGCGCCGCCGTGTGCGTTCGAGGTGACGCCTCTGGTCCCGCGGACAGGCGCCCGCCCGTCCAACAGCGCATCGCATGAGCCACGACCTCGCGCCCGCCGCGAACGACGCCAATCCGACGCCTCACGCGCCGCAGCAGCAGGAAATGCCGCTGGCGGTGGTGCACGGGCAGCCGGTGCTGCAGATCCCGCAGGACCTGTACATCCCGCCGGATGCGCTGGAGGTCATCCTCGACGCGTTCGAAGGCCCGCTCGACCTGCTGCTGTACCTGATCCGCCGGCAGAACCTGGACATCCTCGACATCCCGGTCGCCGAGATCACGCGCCAGTACATCGACTACATCCAGGCGATGCACGAGATGCGCTTCGAGCTCGCCGCCGAGTATCTGGTGATGGCCGCGATCCTCGCCGAGATCAAGTCGCGCATGCTGCTGCCGCGGCCGGTCAGCGAGGACGGGCTGGAAGAGGATCCGCGCGCGGAGCTGGTGCGCCGGCTGCAGGAGTACGAGCGCTTCAAGAAGGCGGCGGAGGACATCGATGCCCTGCCGCGCATGGAGCGCGACACCGCGCCGGTCGCCGCCTACGTGCCCGACCGCGCGGCGGTGAAGCTGCCGCCGCCGGTGGACCTGCAGGAGATGCTGCTGGCGCTGCGCGACGTGCTCAAGCGCGCCGAGCTGTTCAGCCAGCACGCGATCAGGCGCGACGCGCTGAGCGTGCGCCAGCGCATGGGCGAGCTGCTCGAGCGCATGGGCGACGGCGCGTTCCATCGCTTCGAGTCGCTGTTCACCGCCGAGGAAGGACGGCTCGGCGTGGTGGTGACGTTCCTGGCGATGCTGGAACTGGCGAAGGAGCGCCTGATCGAGATCGTGCAGGAGCTGCCGCTGGCGCCGATCTACGTCAAGTCGCTCGCCGCCGGCGGCGCGCCGGAGGGCGTGGAGCTGCGCAGCGAGTTCGACGACGCGCCGGATGCGGCGAACGATGCCTGAGGCGCGGGAGCGGGGATCGGTGATCCGCGATCCGTCCAGGCGGATGGCGACTCCCCATGCGGCCCGACATCCTCGCACTCCCGCCGAACGTAGACACTGGATTCCCGCTTGAGCGGGGATAACGAAGGCAAGCCCGAACGCCCCTCAATGGATCAATCGCTCATCACCCGCATCGTCGAGGCCGCGTTGCTCGCCGCCAACCAGCCGCTGTCGCTGGCGCAGTTGCACGCGCTGTTCCCGGAGGACGACCCGGCGCCGCCGGGCAGCGTCGAACAGGCGCTGGAAACCCTGCGCGAGGGCTGCGCCGAGCGCGGCATCGAGCTGATCGAAGTGGCCTCCGGCTTCCGCTTCCAGGTCAAGGCCGACGTGCACCCGTGGGTGGCGCGGCTGTGGACCGAGCGGCAGACGCGCTACACGCGCGCCACGCTGGAGACGCTGGCGCTGATCGCCTACCGCCAGCCGATCACCCGCGGCGAGATCGAGCAGATCCGCGGCGTGGCGGTCAGCAGCAACATCATCAAGGCGCTCGAGGAGCGCGACTGGATCCGCGTGGTCGGCCACCGCGACGTACCCGGCAAGCCGGCGCTGTACGGCACCACCAAGGCCTTCCTCGACTACTTCGGCCTCAAGCGCCTGGACGAGTTGCCGCCGCTGTCGGAACTGAAGGACATCGGCGAGCTCGAGCCGGAGCTGCCGCTGGAGAACCCCATTCCCGCGAACGTGTCCGACGCGGGAGGCGCGGAAGGCGATACGCCTTCGCCCGGCGCGGGCGCCGACACCGGCATCGCGGCCGACGCGCCAGCATCGGACGACACCGGCGGGGACGGCCCCGCCGCCCACCCCGGCCCGGCCGACGCCGCGGCCACCGAAACCCCCAACGAAGCCCTGGATGACGACGCCGAACCGGTCTCGTCGGAGCACGCTACCCCATGACTGATACTTCCCGCCGCACGCTGTCGCTCAAGCGCGGCGATACCCCCCGCGACACCGCACCCCGCCTCGAGGAACGCCTGCACAAGGTCCTGGCCCAGGCCGGCCTCGGCTCGCGGCGCGCGCTCGAACAGCGCATCGCCGACGGCCTGGTCAAGGTCAACGGCGAAACCGCCCAGGTCGGCATGAGCGTGCGCAGCGGCGACCGCATCGAGCTCGACGGCCGCCAGTTCGTCGCCACCGCGCTGGCCGAACCCGCGCGCGTGCTGGTCTACCACAAGCCGGAAGGCGAAGTGACCACGCGCGAGGATCCCGAAGGCCGCCCGACCGTGTTCGACGCCCTGCCCGCGCTCAAGGGCGCGCGCTGGATCGCGATCGGGCGGCTCGACATCAACACCACCGGCCTGCTGCTGCTCACCACCGACGGCGAGCTGGCCAACGCGATGATGCATCCGTCCTACGAGGTCGAGCGCGAGTACGTCTGCCGCGTGCGTCCGCCGGAAGGTCAGGAGCACGTGCCGGAGAACCTGGTCGACCGCCTGCGCCGCGGCGTCGCGCTCGAGGACGGCCCGGCCAAATTCGACGAGATCGAGGCGATCGGCAGCAGCGAATCGCACGACTGGTTCCGCGTCGTGGTGAAGGAAGGCCGCAACCGCGAGGTGCGCCGGCTGTGGGAATCGCAGGGCTGCCAGGTCAGCCGGCTCAAGCGCATCCGCTACGGCAAGGTCACCCTGCCGCGCGAGCTCAAGCGCGGGCAGTCGCAGGAGCTGCCGACCGCGCAGGTCGAGGCGCTGCGGCGCGAGCTGGGCCTGGAGGACGGGCCGCCACCGGCGCTGACGCTGCAGCCGGTGATCGGCCAGCGCAAGGCGGCGAAGGCCACGCTGCACCTGGCCGGCGAACGCCCGCAGGGCTACGTCAACGGGGTCAACACCGCCGACGAGGGCCGCGAGCTGCGGCGCTTCGACCACGTGCGCGACGACCGCCGCGGCCGGCGCGGCGGCAAGCCGGGCGGGCTCACCGTCACCGGCGAGGCGGCCGCCAAGCAGATCAACAAGCCGCTCAAGACCCGCAAGCAGAAAGGCCCCAAGCCGCTGCCCGAGGGCAACCCGGCCGCGTTCCGCACCTGGTACGTGCCGGAAGGCGTCGAAACCGGCCCCAGCGGCCACCGCAACCCGGGCGGCCGCGGCAAGAAGCCGTTCGCCAAGGGCGGCGGCGCCAAGCCCGGCGGCGGCAAGTCGGGTTCGGGCCAGCACGCGCGCAAGGCGCCCTATGGCCATCCGGGCGGTGCCATGAGCTTCCCGTCCGACCACGCCAACCCGGGCTATTCGCCTTACGGCGACAAGCCGCGCGGCCCCAAGCCCGGCGGCGCCCGCCGCCGCGGCGGCGGCGGCGGTGGACGCCCCGGCGGCGGCGGACGCGGCCCGCGCTAGCAGCACCGCGAGGACGTACGTCGGCCAAGCGTAGGCTGGCCGGGGCCGTAGGTTGGGCTGAGCCGAAGGCGAAGCCCGACGCCCCGCGCACCGGAGTCGACCAGGGCGACGTTGGGCTTCGTTTCACTCAGCCCAACCTACATCGCTAGCAGCACCGCGAGGACGTACGTCGGCCAAGCGTAGGCTGGCCGGGCCGTAGGTTGGGCTGAGCCGAAGGCGAAGCCCGACGTCCAAATTCCGCCGCGCCTGCGTTTCGCACGCCACGGTGGGCCTGGTTTCACTCAGCGCAACCGACGCACCGGGAACGCGCGGACGTCCGCGCGCGCATTTCACCCTCGCTCCATCCTCGCTTCATCGAGCGGGCGCAATCTCCGCGGCGGTTGGCCGGGGAAACGCGCATGCAGGACTGGGATCTGGTGGTGGTCGGGGCGAGCTTCGCCGGCGCGGCGTGCGCACTGGCGGCCGCGCATCGCGGGTTGCGCGTGTGCGTGCTGGAGCGCAAGCGCGACCCCGGCGAGCGGCTGCACACCACCGGCATCATCGTCAAGGAAGCGGCGGAGCGGACCTGGCTGCAGCGTCTGCCGCCCGGACTCACGCGGCGGATCGGGCGCGTCCGGCTGTACTCGCCCCGGCTGCGCCACCTCGATCTCGGCGCGCCGGACTACTACTTCCTCACCACCGACACGCCGGGGGTGATGCGCTGGCTGGCGGACGAGCTGGTCGCGCACGGCGTTGCCCTGCATCTGGGCACCGCCTTCACCGATGCGCGCGACGAGGGCGAACGTCTGGTGCTGCCGGGCCTCGGCCGCACGCGCTTCCTGGTCGGCGCCGACGGTGCGCGCTCGCGCGTGGCGGTGCGGTTCGGACTCGGACGCGTGCGCGAGCACCTGCACGGAGTGGAATACGAGTTCGCCGGTCGCACGCTGTCCGACCCGGACGCCCTGCACTGCTTCATCAGCAAGCAGTACGCGCCGGGCTACATCGGCTGGGTGGCGCAGAACCCGGGCGGTGTGCAGGCCGGCATCGCCCTGCGACGCGGCGCCGGACGGGCGCGTCGCCCCGATCTGGACGGCTTCCTGCGTCACGTCGGGCCGCGCGTCGGCCTGCCGGCGGACGTCAAGCCGAGCGCGGTGCGCGCCGGCCCCATCCCCTGCGGCGGCGCGGTCGCGCCGCTGGCCCGCGGGCGCGTCATCCTCACCGGCGATGCGGCGGGGATCGTCTCGCCGGTCACCGCCGGCGGCATCCACTCCGCGTGGGAGCACGGCTGGCGCGTGGGCGAGGCGATCGCCGGGCATCTGCGCGACGGCGGCCCGCCGCCCGCGCGGGTGGCCACCGACGCCGCGCCCACGTTCCGCCGCAAGCGCGCGCTGCGTTGGGCGTTCGACCGCTTCCAGGCCGACTGGCCGTTCGATCTGCTGCTGTACTCGCTGCCGCTGCGCTGGGCGGCGGAACTGGTCTACTTCCATCGGCGGGGGACACGCTGACGCCAGCCGTCCCGCACCCGTCCGCGTCCCGCGCAGGCTGCGACGCCGCGCGCGCGATTGCTCTATGCTCGCGCGCATCGCGTCCGCCGGTGCCGCCCGCATGAACGAGATCTCCTGGGCCGACTTCGAGCGCGTGGAGCTGCGCGTCGGCCGCGTGGTGGACGCCCGACCGTTTCCCGAAGCGCGCAAGCCGGCCTACGTGCTGCACGTCGACTTCGGCCCGCAGCTCGGCATCCGCAAGTCGAGCGCGCAGATCACGCGCCGCTACACGCCCGAATCGCTGGTCGGCCGCCTGGTGGTGGCGGTGGTCAACTTCCCGCGCAAGCAGATCGGTCCGCTGATGTCCGAGTGCCTGGTCACCGGGTTCCACGACGCGGCGGGAGACGTCGTACTCTGTGTGCCGGACGGCGAGGTTCCGCTGGGCACCCGGCTCGCGTGAGCGCGCACGTCCATTCCATCGCGGCGGAGGAAGGCATGAAGACGGGAAGCTGCCATTGCGGCGCGGTACGGTTCACGGTCGAGGGCGCGCCGGAGCAGGCCGTCGAATGCAACTGCTCGCACTGCCGCCGCAAGGGGTTCCTGCTGTGGTTCGTGCCGCGCGCGGCGCTGGAGGTCCATGCGGGCGAAGACCGGCTGTCGACCTACACCTTCAACAGGCACGTCATCCAGCACCGCTTCTGCGCCACCTGCGGCTGCCAGGCGTTCGGTCTGGGCCGGTCGCCCGACGGCGCCGAGATGGCGGCGATCAACATCCGCTGCCTCGACGACTTCGACGCGCTGGACGTGCCGCGCGTGCCGTTCGACGGCCGCGATCTCTGAGCGCCGTGCGGCAGGCGATCGCCCACGTCGCCCTTGTCGTCCGCGACTACGACGAGGCGCTGGCGTTCTACGTCGGCAAGCTGGGGTTCCGTCTGATCGAAGACACCCACCAGCCCGAGCAGGACAAGCGCTGGGTAGTGATCGCACCGCCGGGTTCCGGCGAGGGCACCACGCTGCTGCTGGCGCGCGCGTCCACCCCCGAGCAGGCGCGCTTCGTCGGCAACCAGGCCGGCGGCCGCGTCTTCCTGTTCCTCCGCACCGACGATTTCTGGCGCGACTACCGCCGCATGCAGGCCGCCGGCATCCGGTTCGTGCGCCCGCCGAGCGAGCAGCCCTACGGCACGGTGGCGGTGTTCGAGGATCTGTACGGCACGCGCTGGGATCTGATCGAGTACGCTCGCCCCGCCCCGCATGCCTCCTGTTGAGACCGCGCCCATGTCCGATTCTCCCGAAGCGCAGTGGCAGGCCTACCACGCGCGCAAGCGCGCCGAGCGGCTGAGCGAGGCGGAGGCGGTCTGGCGCGCGCTGGCCGCGGTCGGCGTGGGCAACGACACCGTGCTGGTGGTGGAGTTCACCCACTTCGGCGCCGACCGCGCGCGGGCCGAGGCGCTGGCGCGGCAGCTTTCCGAGCACTACACCGCCACGCTCGAAGCCGGCAACGACGGCTACTGGCTCGTGCGCGGCACCACGCATCCGTACGGGGTCAGTTTCGACGACGCGCAGCATCGCGACTGGGTGGAGTTCATGTGCGATCTCGCGCAGTCGCACGGCTGCGTGTTCTCCACCTGGGCGGTGACCGTGCATCCTCGCGGCCCGCGCATCGACAGCGAGGCGATCGAAGCGCCCTGACCCCGTTCGTTCGCTTGCCCGCCCTTCACCTGCCCGCCCCGGCGCCGGGCCCTCACGGAGACATGCCGATATGGAAAGCCAGAGCCGTTCGACCTTCGTCACCGTCCTCGCCTGGATCTTCATCGCGCTGTCCGCGTTCGGCACGCTGATCGCGATCCTGCAGAACGTCATGCTGGCGACGATGTTCGCCGAGCCCGACGTCGCGCGCGCCTTCGCAGGCCCGATGCCGCCGGAGATGCCGGCGCCGTTGGGCCTGCTCATGCGTCACCTTCCGCTGTTCTTCGTCGCGTTCCTGCTGGTGTCGGTGGCAACGCTGGTGGCCTCGATCGGGCTGCTGCGACGCTGGAACTGGGCCCGCCTGCTGTTCGTCGGCCTGCTGGCGCTCGGCATTCTGTGGAACGTCGGCGGCCTGGTGGTCAACTGGAGCGTGATCGGCGCGGCGCAGGACACGATCGGCGCCCCCACGACGCCCGGCGCGCCCGACCCGCGGTCGTTCCTGGTCGCGATGCTGGTCGCCAGCGTGCTGCTCACGCTCGCCTTCGCGGCGCTGTTCGGCTGGATCATCAAGCGGCTGCTGTCGCCGTCGATCGCGGCGGAGTTCCGCCGTCGCCGCGACGCCGCACGCGCCTGACGGCAGGCAGCGCCGCCGGCACGGGCGCTCAGCGCTGCGGCAGCGCCAGGTGGGCGGCGTCCAGCGGCGAGCCGGCGCGCGGGCGGGCCGGGATCGCGGCGTCGGACGGCAACGGCGCGCCGCTCTCCAGATGCGCCCAGGTGCGGTCGAGCGCCTCGTAGACGTACGGCAGCAGCGGCACGTACTGCGCGGCGAAGACCGGCAGGCCGAGGAAGGCGTCGAAGTGCTGGGCGTTGGCGACCTGCCAGTAGCGCACGTCGCCTCCGGCCTCGCGCGCGTGACGCACGTAGGGCGCACTGGTGAAGGCGGCCGGGATCAGCCCGTCGCTGCGGCCGTGGACGACGAAGACGGGCAGACCGGCGCGCGGCGCGCCGGCGCGGGTTGCGGCGACGCCGGCGCGGACGCGCGCTGCCGCCTCGCCCTCGCCCGTCCACAGCTCGCGCAGGCAGCGCAACTGCCGCGCGATGCCGTCGCGGGCGACGATCTGCGCGCCCGCGCCGGGCGGGATGCCGCTGGCATCGGCCCACCACGCGGCGCGCTCGGCATCGGTGGCCGGGCGCGGCTGGCCGTTCGCGTCCGTGGCCGCGAAGCGGATGCCGCAGGGGTGCTCGTCGACGCCGAAACGGCCGTAGGCGGACGCATAGGTGGCGGCGATCGCCCGCCACAGATCGAAGCTGACGCTGATCGCGCCGCCGCGCAGCGCTTCGTCGGTCCAGCCGCGCGCGCGCAGCCGATCGTAGGCTTGGCGCTGGCGGGCGGCCTCGTCGTCTCCGTCCACGAGCCCCGCTTCGGCCGCGGCGATGCAGGCCTCGCCCACGGCCGGCGGCAGCGGAACGCCCATGTGCCTCAGCGCGCACGGCATCAGCAGCGCGGCCTGGGTCGTGTAGTCGTAGAGCGGAATCGCGCCTTGCACCGTGACGTTGGGCTCGCCGGCCACCACCGCGTCGAGCCAGGGCGCGTCGTCCTCCGCCGCGCGCAGCACGGCGCCGCCGCCGTTGGAGATGCCGACCGCGATCACGCGCGTGTTGTCGAAACGAAACGGCGCGGCCTGCGGAAACGCGCGATCGAGCGCCTGCAGGGCGAACTCGGCGGCCTGGCGCACGTGCAGGCCCCACGCGGCCTCCGGGTTGTCCTGCGAGTGGGCGTGCTTCACCGCGATCCCGCGCACGCCGCTTCCGGCGGCGGGCGCATCGGGCGCGAACGCGAGCGGCGCATCGGCCGCCGGGGCGACCGTGCCGTCGAGGGCGATGCCCTGCCCGGCGTCGAGGTCGAACCAGTCGGTGCCCGCGCCCTTGTCGGTGTAGGCGACCGCGCAGCCCTTCGGCAGCCCCCAGGCGCCGCCGACCGCGATCGCGCCGTACACGCCGCGCGAGCCCGATGCCGGCGCGACCACGACGCAGCGCCTGCCGGTGTCGAACGCGTCGGGCACCTGCACCACCACGCGGTGCGGCTGGCGCGCGCCCGGCACGCGCGCGAGGGCGTGGTACTCGCGCCCCGGCACGCGCGCGGTCGATCCGTACAGCGCGCCATAGCCGCCGCCCGGGGAAAGGTCGGCGATGCCGCGCCAGTTCGACCACAGTGCGCGACGCCGCAGTTCCGCCGGTGTGGGCCGCGCCGGATCGGCGAACGCCGGCGGCGCGGCGGCGCGCAGGCCGTCGGGGCCCAGGCCCGCCGTCAGCAGGTCGTCGCCGTCGCGATGCTCGGTGACGCGCACGGCGTCGAAGGTCGGTGCGGCGTCGCGCATGCCGGGGCTCGCACAGCCGGCCGCGAACGCGGCCAGCGCCAGGGTCAGGACGGATTTCGCGCTCATGACACGCACCCTACCGCGGGCCCGCGTCGCCGCCATCGTACGTTGGTACCACGCCGGCGGCCCGCGCGATTGCTAGGCTGGGCGGCAGGAGGACCGCATGAAGACCCACACCATCCTGATCACGGGCGCCGGCAGCGGCATCGGCGCGGGCATCGCCGGGCAGCTCGCGCGCGACGGCCACCACGTCGTCGTCACCGATCTTTCCGCGCAGGCCGCGGAATCGGTCGCGCGCGCCATCCGCGAGGCCGGCGGCAGCGCCGAGGCGCACGCGCTCGACGTCACCTCGGACGAAAGCGTCGCCACCGTCCTGCGGGCGCTGTCGCGGCCGCTCGACGTGCTGGTCAACAACGCCGGGCTGCAGCACGTGGCGCCGCTGGAGGAGTTCCCGATGGAGAAATGGGAACTGCTGGTGCAGGTGATGCTGATCGGGGTGGCGCGCCTCACCCGTGCCGTGCTGCCCGGCATGCGCGAGCGCGGCTTCGGCCGCATCGTCAACATCGGCTCGATCCACTCGCTGGTCGCCAGCCCGTTCAAGAGCGCCTACGTGTCGGCCAAGCACGGCCTGCTCGGCTTCTCGAAGGTGATCGCGCTGGAGACGGCCGGCACCGACATCACCGTCAACACCATCTGTCCCACCTACGTGAAGACGCCGCTGGTCGACCGGCAGATCGCCGACCAGGCGCGCACGCGCGGCATCCCGGAATCGGAAGTCGTCAGCCAGGTGATGCTGAAGCCGATGCCGAAAGGCGTGTTCATCAGCTTCGAGGAACTGGCCGGCATCACCGCGTTCCTGATTTCGCCGGCGGCGCGCAACATCACCGGACAGACGATCACCGTCGATGGCGGATGGACGATCCAGTGAGCGGCTTCGGCGTCGAGGTGACGGGTCGGTCGTTCCGGCGGATGCGGACTGCTGTCCGGACGCCAACCCGCCTTCGTACTCGTCGTCCCCGTGGAAGCGGTAACGACGAAAACGGGTATGGCGGGCGAGCGGTACGCGACGTCACTGGTCACAGCTCGCCATGCGCGCCAACTGCCGCCTCCGCCGCGCACGGTACCGATCTCCGGCTGCCGCCACGAACGTTCTCCGGACGGCGGCAGGCGGAAGCGGGAACCTGTCGCCGTTGCGGCACGCACGGGTTGACGGTGCCGCCATGCCCTCGCTGCTGATCGCCGACGACCACCCGCTGTTCCGTGCCGCCCTGCGCGGCGCGGCGGCGGAGGCCGTGTCGGATCTCCTCGTGCACGAGGCCGATTCGCTGGACGGCGTGCTGGCGGTGCTCGAAGCCGAACCCGACATCGACCTGGTGCTGCTCGATCTGCACATGCCCGGCAATCACGGGCTGGCGGGACTGGCGGCAGTCCGCGCGCAGTACCCGGGCGTTGCGGTCGTGGTGGTGTCGGCCAACGAAGATCCGCGCGTGGTGCGGCGCGCGCTCGATCACGGTGCCGCGGGCTACCTGCCCAAGAGCTCGAGCCTCGAGGACCTGCGCGAGGCCATCCGCGCCGTGCTGGCCTGCGAACAATGGCTGCCGCCCGCCCTGCGCGCCGCGGTGGCGCGCACCCAGAGCGCCAGCCGCGACGCCGATCTCGCCGCGCGCCTGGCAAGCCTTTCGCCGCAGCAGTTCCGCGTGCTCACGCTGGTGGCGCAGGGCCTGTTGAACAAACAGATCGCCGACCGCCTCGACGTGCAGGAGCGCACGGTGAAGGCGCATTTGTCGGCGATCTTCGAACGGCTCGGCGTGCGCAACCGCACGCAGGCGAGCGTGGTGCTGCGCGAACTGGAACTGAGCGATCCCGCCCGCCTGATCGACGAGCCGTAGGGCGGGTCTCGACCCGCCGCTCCGATCACGCCAGCTTCGTCGGTTGGGCTGAGCGCAGCGAAGCCCAACGTCGCATGGCACACCGACGTTGTCCCGCGGGAACGTTGGGCTTCGCCTTCGGCTCAGCCCAACCTACGCATCCGCCCCAGCGACCGTAGGGCGGGTCTCGACCCGCCGCTCCGATCACGCCAGCTTCGTCGGTTGGGCTGAGCGCAGCGAAGACCAACGTCGCATGGCCGCGCCAACGTCGCGCCGCGGAGGCGTTGGGCTTCGCCTTCG
Organism: Vulcaniibacterium thermophilum; assembly: GCF_007923255.1. Classification (GTDB taxonomy): domain Bacteria; phylum Pseudomonadota; class Gammaproteobacteria; order Xanthomonadales; family Xanthomonadaceae; genus Lysobacter_F; species Lysobacter_F thermophilum. The sequence continues at coordinate 148,329 of NZ_VOHJ01000002.1, forward strand.
GCTCAGCCCAACCTACACATTCGCCCCAGCGACCGTAGGGCGGGTCTCGACCCGCCGCTCCCGATCACGCCAGCTTCGTCGGTTGGGCTGAGCGCAGCGAAGCCCAACGTCGCATGGCACACCGACGTCGTCCCGCGGGAACGTTGGGCTTCGCCTTCGGCTCAGCCCAACCTACGCATTCGACCCAGCGGCCGTAGGGCGGGTCTCGACCCGCCGCTTCAGCCTTCGACGTATGCGCCCACGGCGGGTCAAGACCCGCCCTACTGCATCAGCCGCTCACGCTGGGAACCAACCCACGCCGCTCGGCGGCGAGCAGGCGGTCGAGCGTGGACTTCAGCGCCAGCGGTTTCAGCGGCTTGGTGAGGAACGTCAGGCCCGCCTCGTGCACCGCGCGCCGCACGCTCGCGCCACCGTCCGCGCTCAGGATCACCGTCGGCGGCATCGCGCCTTCGCCCGCCAGGTCGGCCGCCAGCGCAAGGCCGGTGTCGCCATGGTCGAGGTGATAGTCGAACAGCCACAGCGCCGCCGGGCGCTCGCGATGGGCCGCGATCGCCTGCGCGCGCTCGGCCACGGCGACCGTCTCGCAGCCCCATCCCTGCAACAGGCCGCGCAGGGCCGCCAAGGCCGCCGGATCGTTGTCCACGACCAGCACGCGCAGGCCCGCAAGTCCCTGCGCGCGCGGCGCGGCCGGCGCGGCGGCACGTCGTGCGGCGCGCGGCACGCTCACCGCGAACGCGGTGCCCGCGCCCACGCGGCTGCGCAGCGTCAGCGGCGCGTCGAGCAGATGCGCGATGCGGTCGGCGATGAACAGGCCCAGCCCCAACCCCTGCCCCGCCGCGTCCTCGCCGCGACGGAACTCCTCGAAGATCGCGCGGCGCTGGTGTTCCTCGATGCCCGGTCCGGTGTCGTGCACCTCGATGCGGATGCGGCCACCGTCCATCCGCGCACCCAGCAGCACGCTGCCGCGTGCCGTGTAGCGCACCGCGTTGGCGAGGAAGTTCTGCAGCACCCGACGCAGCAACTGCGGATCGCTGTGCACCCACGCGCCGGTGCGCACGAAGCGGAAGCGCAAACCGCGCGCGGCGGCGATCGCGGCGAACTCGGACGCCAGCGGCTCCAGCACCTCGGCCAGCGGGAAGTCGCGCATCTGCGGCGCCAGGCCGCCGGCCTCCAGCCGCGACATGTCCAGAAGCCCGGTCAGCAGCTCGCTGGTGGAGGCGAGCGCGCCCGCGATCTGGCCGGCCAGCGTGCGCTGCTGCGGCCGTTCGAGCTGGGTGGCGAGCGAATCGGTGAACAACTGCGCGGCATGCAGCGGCTGCATCAGATCGTGGCCGATCGCGGTCAGGAAGCGGCTCTTGGCGACGTTGGCGCGTTCGGCCTCGCGCTTGGCGACTTCCAGGTCGGCCGTGCGCTCGGCCACGCGCTGCTCCAACGTCTCGTTGGCCTGGATCAGCGCGGCCTGCGCACGGCGGAACGCGGTGACGTCGGTGAAGGTGGCGACGAAGCCGCCGCCCGGCATCGGGTTGCCGCGGATCTCGATGATGCTGCCGTCCGGCAGCACGCGCTCGGACAGGTGCGGTGTGCCCGCGCGCATGAAGGCGAGCCGGCGCTCCAGCGCGCGTTCGATGTCGCCCTCGAACGGCAGGCGCTCCAGCGCCCAGCGCGCGAGATCGGCGATGGGCCGGCCGACCTGCAGCAGATCGGCGGGGAAGCCGAACAGTTCGGCGTAGCGCCGGTTCCAGGCGACCAGACGCAACTGCGCGTCGACCACGCTGATGCCCTGGCTCATGTTGTGCAGCGCCGCCTCCAGCACGCGCTGGTTGAAGCGCAGATCGGCGGACGCCTCGCCGACGATCGCCGCCACCGTTTCCAGATGTCCGGCCTCGCGGCGCGCGGCGTCGAGCAGCACGCGCGCCGACGCCGAGCCCAGCACCGCGGCGAGCTCGCGCTCGACCCGATCCTCGACCGCCGCCGGCACCGGGCCGGTCGGCACCACGCCGTACATCAACTGCGCGATGCGTTCGCGCGGAAGGAAACGCGCGGCGGCGTCGCGCAGGGTGGCGGCGTCGAGCCCGCGATACGCCTGCCGTGGCGGTTCGCGCCGCCACACCGCGACCAGCACCGTCGCCAGCGTCCCGAGAAACAGACTGGCCCCGACCGCACGCGCGAGCCGGCTCCAGCCGGTCAGCCCGAACAGGCTCTCCGGCGCGAGCCACCCGATGCCCCACGGCCCGGCCGCCAGCCACGACGGCGCGTTGCCGCGCGCCTCCGCGGTCAACGGCAGCAGCAGCACCCACGCCCACGCGGCGAAACCGACCACGATGCCGGCGATCGCCGCGCGCGGCGGCGTCTGCGGCCGCCACACCGCGAACGCGAGCGCCGGCGCCAGCGTCGCCAGCGCCGAGAACGACACCGCGCCGACATCGGCGAGCGCCGCGTTGCCGGCGATCAGCCGGCTGTACGCCCAGGCCAGCAGCATGATCGCGACGATCCCCACCCGGCGCAGGGCCAGCACGCTCGGCTGCAGGTCGGTGCCGTCGTTGCGCGCCCACGCGCCGCGCAGCAGGCCGGGCGCGAACCAGTGGTTGCCGATCATCAGGCTCAGGCTGAGCGTGCTCACCACCACCATGCCGGTGGCCGCGCTCAGCCCGCCGAGGAAGGCGAACAGCGCCAGCCCCTCGTGCCCCTGCGACAGCGGCAACGCCAGCACGTACAGATCGGACGGCACCGCATCGCCGAGCAGCGCGCTGCCGGCCATCGCCAGCGGCAGCACCGGCAGTGCGATCAGCAGCAGATACAGCGGGAACTGCCAGCGTGCGGTGCGCACGTCGTTCTCGTCGCGGCACTCGACCACGGCGATATGGAACTGATGCGGCAGGATGAACATCGCCAGCGCTCCGAGCACCACCAGCGGCGCGAAGCCGCCGATCGCCGGCTCGGCGCCCGACGGCGGCGGCACGACCGCGGCCGGTTCGAACGCCGCATCGAGCCCGAACCACACGAACAAGCCGATCGCCAGCATCGCCGCCAGCTTGACGACCGACTCCAGCGCCATCGCCAGCACCAGCCCGCGGTTGTGGTCGGCGGCCCGCGCCCGGCGCGTGCCGAACAGCATCGCGAACATCGCCATCGCCAGCGCGACGTATAGCGCGCTGTCCTGCCAGGCCGGCGCGGCGCCCGCGTCGCGCGCGGTCAGCATCGCGAAGCTCATCGCCACCGCCTTGAGCTGCAGCGCGATGTAGGGAACCAGCCCGAGCGCCGCGACCAGCGTCACCGTCGCCGCCAGCCAGGCGTCCTTGCCCAGGCGCGTGGCGATCAGGTCGGCGAGCGAGGTCGCATTGCTCTCGCGCGCCAGCCGCACCAGCCGCAGCATGAAGCGCACCGCCAGCGCGTACAGCAGGATCGCGCCGACGAACGTGGGCGGCAGCGGCCAGCCGTAGCGCGCGGCCTGGGTTACCGTGCCGTAGAACGTCCACGAGGTGCAGTGCACCGCGAGCGACAGCGCATAGACGTGCCGCCAATGGCGCGTCCACAGCGCGGGCCGGCGTTCGGCGACCATTGCCGCCCCGAACATCAGCGCCAGCCACGCCAGGCCGGCGACGGTGACGACTGCGATGTTCAGCATGCCCGGCTGCACTCAGCGCCCTGCGTCAGGGCGACGCGGCGAGGATAGCCAAGCGGACAGGGGTGCGGGTGCGCAGTCGCGCGGATCGCCGAACGTGCCGGGCACCTTCCGTCGCCCCGGCGAAAGCCGGGGCCCGATCCGCTCTTGCTGGTGCGCTCGCAACAATGGGCCCCGGCTTTCGCCGGGGCGACGGGTTTCGCGAAGGCACGAACAGCGGCGCGCGGATACGAAAGCGACAACTCAGAAGTCGTACCGCACCGTCACCGCGTACTGCCGCGGCGGCCCGTAGAAACCGGTCAGCACGCCGAGCGCGCTCTGCAGGTTGTAGCCGGTGGTGCGGTATTCCTTGTCGGTGAGGTTGGTGCCCTGCACCGTCACCGACCACGGCCCGCCGCTGCGCCAGGTCACGCCGGCGTTGACCAGGCCGTAGGCGTCCTGGGTGATCGGCCGCGCGCCGGTGCGCACGATCTCGGTGGTCGCCACCACGTCGTCCTGGTAGCTGTAGCCCACCCGCGCCGCGAGGTTGCCGGCGCCGATGTCGGTGCGGTACTCGAGATTGACGGCGCCGGAGAATTTCGGCGCGTTGGTGAACTCCTGCTCGTCGGCGATGTTGACGCCGGCGTACATGAACTCGTCGTACTCCGCGTCCAGCCACGCGAGGTTGCCGGTCAGCAGCCAGTGCTCGGTGGGCAGCCACTGGTACTCGACCTCGAAGCCGCGGACCGTGCCGGCGCCGGCATTGGTGAAGTCGCCGAAGAAGGCGTCGTTGGTGCCGTCGCCGTTGCTGTCGTAGGCGGTGAACACCGACAGCTGGATGTCCTTGTACCTGTTGTGGAAGTAGGCCAGGTTGAGGAACAGCGTGTCGTCGAGGAAGGCCATCTTGCTGCCGACCTCGTAGCTGTCGACCACCTCGTCGTCGAACGGCTCGGCCGAGCGCGGCACCGCGGTGGCCTGCGCGCGGATGTTGTAGCCGCCTGACTTGAAGCCGCGGGTGGCGAGCGCGTACAGCATGATGCCGTCGGTCGCCTGCCAGTCGAGCGACACCTTCGGCGACAGGTTCTGGAAGTCGATGCGCTTGTCGAAGTTGGCCGCGATCGGCGTCGGATTGTTCGCCGCGCAGCGCACCGCGAGCTGGCTGAAGGTGGCATCGCTGTAGCAACGGTTCAGCACCCGCGCGCGCTTCTTCTCGTCCGTGTAGCGGGCGCCGACGTCGAGCGTGAGGCGCTCGGTGAGATCGAACGTCCAGTCGGCGTAGACGGCGACGCTCTCGGTGTAGACCGTGCCCTGGGTGTCGCCGAAGGACAGGTTGAAGAAGTTGTTGAGCACCTGGCCGCCAGCCTCGCCGTCGAACGCGTAGACGCCCATCACGCCGCGCGCGCGGCCGCCGGCGTCGTAGTTGGCCTGCAGTTCGTGGCTGACCTGCTCGTCGGCGTAGAACGCCTTCACATCGGCGATGATGTTCGGCAGCGTGTCGAAATCGATGTTGGTCTCGGTGTCCGACTCGCGCTTGGCGAGCACGTACTTGAACACCCAGTCCTCGCTCGCGCGCCAGTTCACCGTGGCCGAGGCGCCCTTCATCGTGGTGTCGTTGACGTTGGGCATGCCGTTGCGGACGTCGTAGCGGTCGTCCATCGGCGCCTGGGTCGGGGCGAACCGGTTCGGCGCCAGCATGCGCGCGCCGCGCACGCCGGACTGGTCGTCCATCCAGTCGAACGCGAACTGGATGTCGACGTCGTCGCCGATCCACGCGCCGAGCTGGCCGCGGAAGGCGAGGATCTCCTTGTCGCTCACGTCCTGCCCGGTGCGCACGTTCTCGCCGAAGCCGTCGCGGTTGAGGCTGGCGACGGCGACGCGGCCGCGCAGGCTCTCGCTGCCCAGCGGGCCGCCGACCGCCGCCTTGACGTCGAGCTGGTCGTAGTTGCCCACCGTCACCGAGGCGAAGCCATCGAACGACTGCGGCAGCCCGCGCGCGACGTACTTGATCGCGCCGCCGATGGTGTTCTTGCCGTACAGCGTGCCCTGCGGTCCGCGCAGCACCTCGATGCGCTCGACGTCGAACACGTCCAGCAGCGCGCCCTGCGGACGCGCGATGTAGACATCGTCCATGTAGATGCCCACGCCCGGATCGACGCCCCACAGCGGATCGGACTGGCCGATGCCGCGGATGTAGGCGGTGATCGTGCTGCTGGAGCCGCGCGCGGCGTAGACGGTGAGGTTCGGCACCTGCGCGTCGAGATCGCCGAGGTCGTCCACCGCCAGCCGGTCCAGCGCCTCCGGCGTGAACGCGGTGACCGCCACCGGCACTTCCTGCAGCGTCTCCTCGCGCTTGCGCGCGGTCACGGTGACGCCGCCGAGCGTCGTGGCCTCGGCCTGGGGCTGCTGCGTCTGCGCGTCGGCGCTCTGCGCCCAGGCGGGCGGAGCGAGCAGCGCGCAGGCGATGGCGAGACTGAGATGGGTGCGGCTTGCGGCAATGCGACGCTTCACGGTTGTTCCCTCGCGGCGGACGGGTGGCACTCGGTGCCGTCGTGCGCACCCTAGGCGAACGGCCGCGTGACCGGACCTGTACCTTCGGACAATGCCGGCTGCGGAAACCGGGTGCGGATACTGCGCGCAACCTGCCCGAGGACTGCCGAATGTCGCTGCTGATCGTGCTCGCCGCGCTGGCGTTCCTGATGGTCGTCGCCTACCGCGGCTACAGCGTGATCCTGTTCGCGCCGGTGGCGGCGCTCGGCGCCGTGCTGCTGACCGACCCCTCGCTGGTGGCGCCGATGTTCACCGGCCTGTTCATGGACAAGATGGTCGGCTTCCTCAAGCTGTACTTCCCGGTGTTCCTGCTCGGCGCGATCTTCGGCAAGCTGATCGAGACCTCCGGGTTCTCGAAGGCCATCGTCGCCTCCACCATCAAGGTGGTCGGCACGAAGCGCGCGATGCTGTCGATCGTGCTGGTGTGCGCGCTGCTGACCTACGGCGGCGTGTCGCTGTTCGTGGTGGTGTTCGCGGTGTACCCGTTCGCCGCCGAGCTGTTCCGCCAGAGCGACATCCCCAAGCGCCTGATCCCCGGCACGATCGCGCTCGGCGCGTTCACCTTCACGATGGACGCCCTGCCCGGCACGCCGCAGATCCAGAACATCATCCCCACCACGTTCTTCGGCACCGACGCCTGGGCGGCGCCGGTGCTCGGCACGCTCGGCGGCGTGTTCATCCTCGCCCTCGGACTGCTGTATCTCGAATCGCGCCGGCGCAAGGCCGCCGCGGCGGGCGAAGGCTACGGCGATCCGGCGGCACTGGTGAACGAGCCGGCCCCGTTCGCCGGCGACCGCCTCGTCCCGGCCTGGCTGGCGCTGTTGCCGCTGGTGCTGGTGGGCGTGAGCAACAAGCTGTTCACGGTGTGGATTCCGCGCCTGTACGGCACCGAGCACGCGTTCGATCCGGCCGTGATCGGCAGTGCGCCGCCGGTGGTGCAGGAAGTCTCCAAGGTCGCCGCGATCTGGGCGGTCGAAGGCGCGCTGCTGGTCGGCATCCTCAGCGTGCTGGCGTTCGCGTGGAAGCCGGTGGTCCGCAGCTTCGCCGACGGCACCAGAACGGCGATCGGCGGCGCGATGCTCGCGGCGATGAACACGGCATCGGAATACGGATTCGGCGCGGTGATCGCCGCCCTGCCCGGCTTCCTGCTGGTGGCCAATGCCCTGTCGGCGGTGCCCGATCCGCTGGTGAACGCGGCGGTGACGGTGACCTCGCTGGCCGGCATCACCGGCTCGGCCTCGGGCGGCATGAGCATCGCGCTCGCCGCCATGTCCGAAAGCATGATCGCCGCCGCCAATGCGGCCGGCATCCCGATGGACGTGCTCCACCGCGTGGTGGCGATGGCCTCCGGCGGCATGGACACGCTGCCGCACAACGGCGCGGTGATCACCCTGCTCGCCGTCACCGGCCTCACCCACCGCCAGGCCTATCGCGACATCTTCGCGGTCACGCTGATCAAGACCGCCGCGGTCGGCGTGGTGATCGCGCTGTTCTACCTGACGGGCTGGGTGTAGCGCGCCGGAAGATGCGCGACGCCCCCGACGGTGCGGCCGCCGGGGGCGCTGGGAAGACCGGTCGGGACGCGCGACGCCGCCGCACCGGCGGCGGCACCGGCCTGCGGCGGATCAGGCGACCACGCCCTGCCGCACGGCGCGCTCGTCCGGACGCGCCTCGCGCAGGGCCTGGATGCGCTCGGCCAGCGGCGGATGGCTCATGAACAGGCGCGCCAGCCCCTGCCCCACGCCGCCGCTGATGCCGAACGCCTGCACCTGCTTGGGCAGCGTGCTTTCGCCGTAGGTCATCGCCAGCCGCTCGAGCGCGGCGATCATCTTGTCGCGGCCGGCCAGGCGCGCGCCGCCCGCATCGGCGCGGAACTCGCGATGACGCGAGAACCACATCGCGATCATGCTGGCGAACAGGCCGAAGACGATCTCCAGCACGAACACGGTGACGAAATAGCCGATGCCGCCGCTGCTCTCGCCGTCGCGGTTGCCGCTGAGCACGCCGTCGACCACCCGGCCGACCAGACGCGCCAGCACGATCACGAAGGTGTTGAGCACGCCCTGGATCAGCGCCATGGTGATCATGTCGCCGTTGGCGATGTGGGCGACCTCGTGGCCGAGCACGGCTTCGGCCTCGTCGCGGTTCATCGCCCGCAGCAGGCCGGTGGACACTGCCACCAGCGCGTTGTTGCGGTTGGCGCCGGTGGCGAAGGCGTTGATCTCGGGCGCCTCGTAGATGGCGACTTCGGGCATGCCGATCCCGGCCGCCTGCGCCTGACGGCGGACGGTCTCCACCAGCCAGCGCTCGGCCTCGTTGCGCGGCTGTTCGATCACCTGCGCGCCGGTGCTCATCTTGGCGACCCACTTGGACATCAGCAGCGAGATCAGCGAGCCGCCGAAGCCGAACACCGCCGCGACGACCAGCAGCCCGGCGTCGTTGCGAAGGGAAATGCCGAATACCGCCTGCAGCACCGAAAGCACGATGCCGAGCAGCAGCAGGACGGCCAGATTGGTGGCGAGGAACAGCGCGATACGCTTGAGCATGGTCTTGGGCGAACGATTCCGCGCACCGTGCGCGGTCAGAGCGTGAAATGTGGCAGGCTGGGCTTGAATTCAAGACGAACGCATGCGGTTGACCGACACCCCCGCGCCCTACTGCGGCCGCTTCGCGCCCTCGCCCACCGGCCCGCTGCACTTCGGCTCGCTGCTGGCCGCGTTCGGTAGCTGGCTGATGGCGCGCAGCGCCGGCGGCGCGTGGCTCGTGCGCATCGAGGACGTGGACCGTTTCCGCGAAGTCGCCGGCGCCGCCGAGGCGCAGCTCGCCACGCTGCGCGCGTTCGGCCTGCAGGCCGACGGCGAGGTGGTGCGCCAGAGCGCGCGCGATGCGCTGTACCGCGCCGCGCTCGAGCGTCTGCTGGACGAAGGCCACGCGTTCGTCTGCCATTGCAGCCGCAGCGACCTGGCCGAAGCCGGCGGCGTGCACCGCCGCTGCGTGCCGGGCCGCCGCCGGCGCGATCCGGCGATCCGCCTGCGCGTGCCCGACGGCAGCGCGATCGCGTTCGTCGATGCGGTCCACGGCCCGCAGCGCCAGGACGTGGCCGCCGCGGTCGGCGACTTCGTGCTGCGGCGCGCGGACGGCTGCTGGGCCTACCAGCTTGCGGTGGTGGTGGACGATGCCGCACAGGGCATCACCGAGGTCGTGCGCGGGGCCGACCTGCTCGACTCCACCCCGCGCCAGATCCTGCTGCAGCGGACGCTCGGCCTGCCCACCCCCGGCCATGCCCATCTGCCGCTCGTGCTGGACACGCACGGACGCAAGCTGTCCAAGTCGGAGGCCGCGCTGCCGGTGGACGCGGCCGATCCGCTGCCCGCCCTGCGCCGCGCGTGGCAGGCGCTGGGCCAGGCGCCGTTCGCCGACGACAGCGACCGCGACCGCTTCCTGCGCCAGGCCGTCGAACGCTTCGAGCGCCACCGCATCCCGCGCCGCCCCGTGATGCCCGCTGCGACGCACAACATGCTTTCATGAAGCCCGACTAGACTCGCTGCAGGCCGCACGGTGCGGCCAAGGAGACGGATTCATGCAGTCACGCGTGGCATTGGTTACCGGAGGCACCGGCGGCATCGGCACCGCCATCATCGAGCGGCTGGCGCGGATGGGACACCGCGTGGCCACCAACTACCGCGACGAGGCCCGGGCGCGCGCCTGGCAGGCCCGCATGCGCGAACGCGGCGTGGAGGTGGCGATGGCGCCCGGGGACGTGGCCTCGCCCGAGCACGCCGAGGCGATGGTGCGCGAGATCGAGCGCCAGCTCGGCCCGGTCGAGATCCTCGTCAACAACGCCGGCATCACCCGCGACACCACCTTCCACAAGATGAGCGCGCTGCAGTGGCAGGAGGTGATCAACACCAACCTCAACTCCTGCTTCAACGTCACCCGCCCGGTGATCGAGGGCATGCGCGAACGCCGCTGGGGGCGGATCATCCAGATCAGCTCGATCAACGGCCAGAAGGGCCAGTACGGCCAGGCCAACTACGCCGCCGCCAAGGCCGGCATGCACGGCTTCACCATCTCGCTGGCGCAGGAGAACGCCCGCTTCGGCATCACCGTGAACACGGTATCGCCGGGCTACATCGCCACCGACATGGTGATGGCCGTCCCGGAACCGGTGCGCGAGAAGATCGTCGCGCAGATCCCGACCGGCCGCCTCGGCAAGCCCGAGGAGATCGCCTACGCGGTCGCCTTCTTCATCCCCGAGGAGGCCGACTGGATCACCGGGGCGAACCTCGCCGTGAACGGCGGCCAGTACATGGGCTGGTGAGGCCGACGGGCCGGCGGCACCGGCCCGTTGCAGCCCGTCGGAACGCGATCCGCCACATCTTGCAAGGCCCTTTCCGCTGCGCCATGCTGCGGGGCATCACGGTTTTTAGAGTGGATGCTCGATGGCCCCGCCGCGCGTGATCAAGAAATACCCGAACCGGCGCCTCTACGACACCGAGATCTCCACCTACATCACGATCGAGGACGTGCGCCAACTGATCGTCGACGGCGAGGAGTTCGAGGTGCGCGACGCCCGCACCGGCGAGGACCTCACCCGCCAGGTGCTGCTGCAGATCATCGCCGAGCACGAACAGGCCGGCGAGCCGGTGCTCACCACGCAGATGCTCAGCCAGATCATCCGCTTCTACGGCGATTCGATGCAGGGCTTCATGAGCAGCTACCTGGAGCGCTCGATGCAACTGTTCATGGAGCAGCAGCAGCAGTTCCGCAGCCAGTTCGGCAGCATGCTCGGGCAGACGCCGTGGGCCATGCTCAACCAGCTCACCGAGCGCAACCTGGCGATCTGGAAGGAGTTCCAGCAGAACCTCGCCAGCAACGTCGGCCAGCCCGTCGGCGCCAAACCCAAGCACAGCAAGAACGGCGTCAAGCCCGAAGGCTGAGCCGCCCTCCTCCGCGCTTTCCCGATGAGCAAACGCATTGCCGCCGTCAGTGGCGGCCTCGGCGGTCTCGGCACCGCGATCTGTCTCCACCTCGCCCGCGCCGGCCGCACCGTGATCGCGCTCGATCTGCCGCGGCCGGAGCGGCTCGACGCGTTCCGCCGCGAAACCGCCGGCCTCGACGTGCACGTCATGCCGCTCGACGTCACCGACTTCGCGGCCTGCGGCGAAGCGGTGCGCGCGATCGAAGCGGCCCACGGCGCGCTCGACATCCTCGTCAACGCCGCCGGCATCACCCGCGACGTCACCCTGCGGAAGATGGAGCCGGCGCAATGGGACGCGGTGTTGGAGGTCAACCTGGGCGGCGTGTTCAACCTGTGCCGCCATGCGGTCGAGGGCATGGCCGCGCGCGGTTTCGGCCGCATCGTCAACATCAGCTCGGTCAACGGCCAGACCGGCCAGTTCGGGCAGACCAACTACGCCGCCGCCAAGGCCGGCATGCACGGTTTCACCATGGCGCTGGCGCGCGAGGTGGCGCGCAAGGGCGTCACCGTCAACTCGGTCTCGCCGGGCTACTGCGAGACGGCGATGGTGGCGGCCATTCCCGACGCCGTCCGCGCCAAGATCGTCGAGCAGGTGCCGGTCGGCCGGCTCGGACGCCCGGAGGAGATCGCCCGCGCGGTGGCGTTCCTGGCCGACGACGATGCCGGTTTCATCACCGGCGCCAACCTGCCGGTCAACGGCGGACTGTTCATGAGTTTCTGAGGATGCGATGAAGCTGACCGCCCCGAGTCCCTTCGCCTGGTTCGTCGCCGTCGCCGCCGGCGGTGCCGGTCTGGCCGCCAAGTTCGGCCTGTTGCCGGCGCTGGCGCCGTTCGCGTTCTGGCTGGTGACGATCGGCTTCGCCGTGCTGCTGCTGGGCACGCTGCTGCGCGGCATGTGAGCGCGGCGCCGGGCATACCGACATGCCGGCGCGGCGCGCCGGGCCATGCGGGCGCGCCCGTTACACTTTCGCGCATGACCGAATTCATCCCACCCGGCACCCGCTTCGTCGAACTGCCCTCGCCGTTCCCGATGAAGCGGGGCGGCGCGTTGCACGGCGCGCGCATGGCCTACGAGACCTGGGGCACGCTCGACGACGAAGGCGACAACGCCGTGCTGATCCTCACCGGCCTGTCGCCCGACGCGCATGCGGCATCCAGCGAGCGCAACCCCGAGCCCGGCTGGTGGGAGGCCATGCTCGGCCCCGGCCGGCCGATCGACACCGACCGCTGGTTCGTGATCTGCGTGAACTCGCTGGGCAGTTGCAAGGGCTCGACCGGGCCGGCGTCGACCAACCCCGCGACCGGCGAACCGTACCGGCTCGATTTTCCGGACCTGTCGGTCGAGGACGGCGCCGACGCCGCGGCGCACGTGGTGCGCGCGCTGGGCGTGGAACGGCTCGCCTGCGTGATCGGCAACTCGATGGGCGGCATGGTCGCGCTCGCCCTGCTCTCGCGCCACCCCGGCATCGCCCGCACGCACATCAACATCTCCGGCGCGGCGCGCGCGCTGCCGTTCTCGATCGCGATCCGCTCGCTGCAGCGCGAGGCGATCCGGCTCGATCCCAACTGGAACCACGGCCACTACACCGACGAGCGCTACCCCGAATCGGGCATGCGCATGGCGCGCAAGCTGGGCGTGATCACCTACCGCTCGGCACTGGAATGGGACGGCCGTTTCGGCCGCGTGCGACTGGACCCGGACCGCCGCCCCGACGACGATCCGTTCGGGCTGGAGTTCGAGGTCGAAAGCTATCTCGAGGCGCACGCGCGCCGCTTCGTGCGGCGCTTCGATCCGAACTGCTATCTCTACCTCAGCCGCTCGATGGACTGGTTCGACCTCGGCGACTACTGCCAGGTGCAGCCCACCAGCCGGGCCGCCGACGCGCGCGACGCGCTCTCGCGCATCCGCATCGAGCGCGCGCTGGCGATCGGCGTGCACACCGACATCCTGTTCCCGCTGCAGCAGCAGCAGGAGATCGCCGAAGGCCTGGCCGCGGGCGGCGCCGACGCGCGCTTCCTGCCGCTGGAATCGCCGCAGGGGCACGACGCGTTCCTGGTCGACATCGCGCGCTTCGGGCCGGCGGTGCGCGGCTTCCTCGACCGCGTGCGCTGACGCGGCAGCGCCCCGCGCCCGGCGTGTCGCGGACGGGCGGCAAGCGCTCGCTCCGGTGCGTTGCAGGGACGGGCGCGTCTGCCTCCCTGCGGTTGTCGCCTCGTCCGTCGCACGGGCGGCGGCGTGACCGGAGGCCGCCCGGTGCCGGATCGGCCGGCGTAGAATCGGCCGCATGAACGCCGTCGCCGCGCCCCCGAACGCCCTGTTCCCCGACCGCGACCGGCTGGTCGCCGCCATCGACGCCGCGGTGACCGCAGGCGACGAGCACGCCGTCACCGCCGCCCTGCGCAGCGCGCTGTGCGGCCTGATCCGCAACCGCAGCGTGCGCCTGCCGGAATGCGTGTTCGAGCCGATCGGCGATCACTACGCCCGCCGCGAGCTGTACCGCAGCGACGAACACGGCTACAGCGTGGTGGCGATGACGTGGGGCCCCGGCCAGGGCACGCCGGTGCACGACCACTGCGGCCTGTGGTGCGTGGAGGGCGTGTGGCACGGCGAACTGGAGATCACCCAGTACGAGCTGCTCGAACGCGACGGCGACCGCTTCCGCTTCCGCGCCGCCGGCGGCATGCACGCCGGCCCCGGCAGCGCCGGCAGCCTGATCCCGCCGCACGAGTACCACACCATCCGCAACGCCAGCGAGGACGCGGTGGCCGTCTCGCTGCACATCTACCAGCGCTCGATGGAGCGCTGCTCCACCTTCCTGCCGGAAGGCGGCGAGTGGTACCGCCGCGCCAGCCGAACACTGTGCCTGGACCCCGCGGGCTGACGCCGGCCTTCCGCTTCCTCCGCGCATCCCGCGCGCCCACCGCGGTCCGCTTCCGCGGAGCCCCTGCGCGTCACGCTCGATCGACACCTGGGCCTCACCCGCCTGCGGGGTGAGGATGACCCGCTTGCGCGGCACAGCCGCGCGGGTCATCCGAACGCCTGCCGCGCTGCGGCAGGCCGGACGAAGGGTTGGGTGAGGGTGCGGCGTGGACGGGCCCCTGCCCATGCCCACTCTCGCCTCCCGCGCGCCGCATCGTTAATCTCGGCCGGCCGTTCGCCCGAGCCGACGCCGATGCTCACCGACTTCCTCCTCGCCAGCCTGCATCACCTGCTGGTCTACGGCCTGGTGGCGATGCTGGTCGCCGAAGCCGCGCTGCTGCGCGCGCCCGCGCCCGATGCCGCCACCGTGCAGCGTCTGGCGCGCCTCGACGCCGGCTACGGGATGACCGCGCTGGCGCTGCTGCTGGCGGGACTGGCACGCATCGGCTTCGGCCTGAAAGGGCACGACTTCTACGCGCACAACCCGTGGTTCTGGGCCAAGCTGGGCACGTTCCTGCTGATCGGCCTGCTCTCGCTGGGGCCCACGCTGCGCTACCTGCGCTGGCGGCGCGCCCTGCGCGATCGCCCCGACGCCGCCGTCCCCGTCGAAGACTGGACGCGCGCGCGGCGCCAGGTGCGCCTGCAGCTCGCCCTGCTCGCCCTGGTGTTCGTGTTCGCCGCCGGCATGGCGCGCCACGGCGGCCTGTGACCCACGGCAGCACGCGCGCCGCTATACTTCCCACCCGCGCCGGAATGGCGGAACTGGTAGACGCAGCGGACTCAAAATCCGCCGCCCTCAAAAGCGTGTGGGTTCGAGTCCCACTTCCGGCACCATCCCGAAAGGCCGCCTCGCGCGGCCTTTCCTTTTTTCCGCACGCACTTCACCTGCGCACCGCCAGCGCACCCTGCTTACCGCGCGGACCGGAGGCGTAACCATTACGCCCTCGAATAAGACCCTCCCGACCGCGACGCCAACCCACTTGCACCACCGCGCCAGCGCCACCGCCCCGCGCCCCAGCCGTTGACTCGTCCCCGTGCACTCGCTGAACATGCCGTGCATATCCCCGCTTGTGGGGACTAATTGGTGTTAGGCCCCACATATGCAGCCTCGCAACTGGTCCAACATTCTTCTGGCCGCGTCGTCAGTACCGAGTGCGCTGCTGCTGGCTTACGTGCTCTGGTACATGTTGGTTTTCCGCCCGTCCGGGCAAGAGGCGTGGGGAGACGGTGTCACCATCCTCTATCTCGGCGCGCTCAGCTATCCAATTTCGCTGGTCCTGCTCGCCACCGGCATCTTCCTAGCTATTCGCTGGCGTCGCCGGCACCCTGGCGTGAGCACGGCGGGTCCGCTGTGGTTTGTGTTGTCAGTCGTGCTACTGGTGGCGCCCTTTGTAGCGCTGTTTGCGGTAGCCCGCTAAGGTGGGGCCTAACAATTCGTCCAAGCCGACGCCGCTTCGCGGCGCGGCTTAACTCAGGTGTTAGCCCACGATGGACAAGCAACGCCGCCGCGAGTTGAAAGCGCTTGGAAAGGCTGAGGTAGCTCGCCAGTCGGCCGCGGTTTGGGCCGCTTTGCGCGAGGCGAACCCAGCTCAGCCCGGCGACCCGGAGTGGTCAGAAAACTATCGCCGCGGAGTAGAACGTGAGCGGTGGCTGCGCAAAGAACTACCGCTTCTGGCCCCCGACACGCTTCATAAGCTGTTCGTCGTTCGAGAAGCTGGTGGCGCGGGATGGGTCCCGCACATCGGTGGATACCTGCTTTGCACCTCATGTGGGTACGCCACTCCCTCCGCACTGCCCCGTCGTATGCTTTATTGGCGCGCCTGCGGCTGTGGCAATGTCCGCTGGCGTATGCTTTTCTGGTGGCGTCGCTCCAGCGTCAGGTATCCCGAAAAGCTAGTCCCAGTGAAGCTTACCGGCAGGGGCTAACGATTCGTCCAAGCCGACGCCGCTTCGCGGCGCGGCTTAACTCAGGTGTTAGGCCCCGCATGAAGCATTCGTCGGCCCCGTTCGTCCTTGCGCTGCTTCTCTGGGTTACGCCAGTCCAAGCGGCGAAATGTCCGCTGTATTCCTACATCGCGCAGCCCGGGCAAGATCCGGTCGGTCTGCTCAAACTTGAAGCTAGCTCGGAAGATGCACTTCGGAGCCAAATTCCCGGCGCACCTTCGGGCAAGCTTTGCTGGTACACCAGCCCGGAGGGTTTGCTGTTCGCGGAGCCACCGAAGGGGAACAAACGCTACATCTTCAGGCGCACCGAAGGCCGCTGGTCGTTTTCGGAAACCCAGAACTAATAATCGTAGTCGGCTGGGGCCCAGTGGCGGGGCCTAACAATTCGTCCAAGCCGACGCCGCTTCGCGGCGCGGCTTAACTCAGGTGTTAGGCCGCTTTGGAGAATCTAGTGGCTGCCCCATCAGACGCACAGCGCATCGCACTACTGACTGGCTACACCGTCATCAGCCTCTACTATGCTGCGGCGCTCTACGTTGCTTGGGCACAGCCAGGCTCGAAACGGTTTGGGCTGCTGCGACCGCGCTGGCGCGGCGGAGTTCGCGCCAGCCGATTCGGCGTTACTGCTCAGGCCGCATTTGCCTTCTCGCTCAGCGCGTTTGGAGCAAGCAAACTACTGCAGTTGTCCCTCCCAGCTCTTGAAGCGGTGTTTTGGGTTTCACTCGTCTTCTGTTTGGCCGGATGGCTTGTAGATTTCGCGGCCGACGGCGACTAGCTAGCGGCCTAACAATTCGTCCAAGCCGACGCCGCTTCGCGGCGCGGCTTAACTCAGGTGTTAGGCCCCCATGGCGAGTAACGACGCAAGTGCAATGATCGAGCAGGTCACAGACCGGGAGTCATTCCTGCAGTTTGTCCATGCGTTGGCTGCTGACCGCGAGGCGTTTGAGGGTACAGCCACCTCAGTAGATGGGTTTCAGGGCCCTTGGGCCAACACAAGCATTGCATCGTTTCTGGAGGCGGCAGCTGCCTGGGCTGAGGACTCGGCGTTCGGGGCGCGTATCGATCCGCAACCTCTTAACGAGTGGCAGGCTTTTGCCATGTTCCTATGGGCGGGCCGCAGCTATGAGTAGGGGGCCTAACAATTCGTCCAAGCCGACGCCGCTTCGCGGCGCGGCTTAACTCAGGTGTTAGGCCTCTGAGGGAACTATGTCGGAATTCCGAAAGCTACAGGCTCTTCCACCAAACCGCCTCGACAGCCGTGCACTTGAGGAACTGGAGGCGATCCTCTTGCAGGATTTCGCGCCGTGCGACGATGCGTTTGAAGTCACGGCTGAAGTGGGAGACAAGCGAGTTGTTGCTCGGTCTGTTGGAGAACTCCTGTCAAGGCTAGGTGGAGCAGAGCCTCAGTCGGTTCGCCTTCGAGCATTAGACTGGCGCGAAACCAACATCACTCGCGGGGCAACTGTTGAGGCGTACCCGCTTTGGGCGCAATGTCAGGTCCACGGTCTTGATGAAGCGTGGTTTAGGGGAAAGCTCCACCAAATTGACGAGTTCTTCCGGCGCAATAGGCCTTGGTACGGCCTTGCCCGGCCTTTGTTGCCATTCGCAATTGGCGGCGTTGTGGCGACGTCCCCCCGCCTTTGAGTAGCACGGCGATCTGGAGTCCAATCCCCAACGACAAGGAGATTGGACGTGAAGAAGCGTTTTACCGAAGAGCAGATCATCGGCTTCCTGCGTGAGGCGGAGGCC
>NZ_VOHJ01000020.1 GCF_007923255.1 Vulcaniibacterium thermophilum
GCAGCGCCCGCCCCGCCCCCGCCGCCGCGCGCGCCGGAACCCGCAACGCCCGCCGCCCCCGCCGCCCCCGTCGCCCCCGCCGCGCCGACGGCCGTCGAGGACGCCGGAACCGCCGCACCGGCACCGGTCCTCGAGGACGGCCCGCGACCGTTCGCGCACTGGCTGCGCGACGGCCTCGGCGGTCGCAGGCGCCTGCGACGCGGCGAGCTCACCGTGCTGATCGACTTCGACCAGCGCCAGTACCACGCCGGCACCGCGCTCAAGCCGCTCGCGCCGCTGTTCGAGGGCACCGTCGCGGCGGACGATTTCGAACCGGTGAGCGAAGCGCAATGGGCCGAGGAAAGCGCGCGGCGCGGCGATGCGCAGCCGCTGACCCGGCTGATCTGGTTCGGCGGCCTGCTGGCCGGCCACGGCGCGCTGCCGGACGAGTATCCGGCCGATCAGAAATTCCGCCTGGTCAAGTGGCCGCAGACCGAGCGCGAGTACCCCAAGCACTTCCGCATCGCGACCGTGATGATGAAAGCGCCCGCCACGCTCGGCGAGGTGGTCGAGGCCAGCGGCGTCACCGCCAGCGAGGTCGCCGACTTCATCAACGCCAATCTCGCGACCGGGTACGCCGAGGCCGTGCGCGAGCCGGAGCCGGCGCCGGAGCCGGCCAAGCCCGGCGGCCTGTTCGGCCGCCTGCGCGGACGCTGAGCCGGGCCCGCCCGCGTTCGCCTTGCCCCGCCGCAGCCGCGGCGGGACAATTGCGCGCTTGGCCTCACAGTCCCCCGCGATGATCGACCCTCAGCGCTACCCGCGCCTCTCGCGCATTGCCGTCCCCGCCGATCTGCGCCAGTTCCCCGAGGAGGAGCTGCCCGCGATCGCGTCGGAGCTGCGCGAGTACCTGATCGAGCAGGTCGCCAAGGTCGGCGGCCACTTCGGCGCGGGGCTCGGCGTGATCGAGCTGACGGTCGCGCTGCACTACCTCTACGACACCCCGGTCGACCGGCTGGTGTGGGACGTCGGCCACCAGTGCTATCCGCACAAGATCCTCACCGGCCGCCGCGACGTCATCCACACCGTCAAGCAGAAGGACGGCGTGGCGCCGTTCCCGAAGCGCGACGAGAGCGAGTACGACACCTTCGGCGTCGGCCACAGTTCCACCAGCATCTCCGCCGCGCTCGGCATGGCGATCGCGCTGCAGCGCCGCGGCGACGACCGCCGCATCGTGGCGGTGATCGGCGACGGCGCGATGACCGCGGGCATGGCCTACGAGGCGCTCAACCACGCCGGCGGCATGGACCCCGAGCCGAACCTGCTGGTGATCCTCAACGACAACCAGATGTCGATCTCCGAGAACGTCGGCGGGCTCACCAAGATGCTCGGCCGGCTCTCCGGCAGCCGCACGCTCAACGCGCTGCGCGAGGGTGGCAAGAAGCTGCTCGGCGACAAGAACAGCGCGCCGGCGAAATTCGTGCGCCGCTGGGAGGAGCACTGGAAGGGCATGTTCGTGCCCTCCACCCTGTTCGAGGAGATGGGCTTCCACTACACCGGCCCGATCGACGGCCACGACCTGCCGGCGCTGCTGTCCACGCTGAAGACGCTGCAGACGCTCAAGGGCCCGCAACTGCTGCACATCATCACCACCAAGGGCAAGGGCTACGAGCTGGCCGAAGGCGACCAGATCGGCTACCACGCCGTGTCGCCGTTCGACCCGGCCACCGGCATGGTCGCCAAGCCCGGCGCGAAGAAGCCGACCTACACCGACGTGTTCGGCGACTGGCTGTGCGACATGGCCGCCGCCGATCCGCGCCTGATGGGCATCACTCCGGCGATGCGCGAAGGCTCGGGCCTGGTGCGCTTCAGCAAGGAATATCCGGAGCGCTACTTCGACGTCGCCATCGCCGAGCAGCACGCGGTGACGCTCGCCGCCGGCATGGCCTGCGAGGGCGCCAAGCCGGTGGTCGCGATCTACTCGACCTTCCTGCAGCGCGCGTACGACCAGCTCGTGCACGACGTCGCGATCCAGGAGCTCGACGTGCTGTTCGCGATCGACCGCGGCGGCGTGGTCGGCCCGGACGGCGCGACGCACGCCGGCAATCTCGACCTCAGCTACCTGCGCTGCGTGCCGAACATGGTGGTGATGGCGCCGGCCGACGAGGACGAGTGCCGCAGGATGCTCAGCACCGGCTTCCGCTACGAGGGCCCGGCGGCGGTGCGCTACCCGCGCGGCACCGGCCCGGGCGTGGCGGTGCAGCCGACGCTGGAGGGCGTGCCGTTCGGCAAGGCGCAACTGCGCCGGCGCGGCGCGCGCATCGCGCTGCTGGCGTTCGGCGCGGTGGTGCCGGCCGCCGAGCAGGTCGGCGAGGCGCTCGACCTCACCGTCGTCAACATGCGCTTCGTCAAGCCGCTCGACCGCGAGCTGGTGCTGGAGATGGCGCGCACGCACGAGGGGCTGGTGACGATCGAGGACAACGTGGTCGCCGGCGGTGCCGGCTCGGGCGTGGCCGAACTGCTGGCCGCCGAAGGCCTTGCGGTGCCGATCGTGCACCTGGGCCTGCCGGACGAGTTCCAGGCGCACGGCACGCGCGAGCAGTTGCTGGCCGAAGCCGGCCTCGACGCCGACGGCATCCGCGCCGCCATCCTGCGCCGCTGGCCGATGCCGAGCGCCGGTCCGCGCCCGGCCGCCGCCGCGGGCTGACGGAACTTCGCCGCGCGCGGGCGGTCCCATCCGCCGCGCCACGGTCGGCGCGCCACTCCTGCCCTCGATGCGAACCCTGCTCGCCGCTCTCGCGCTGTGCGCCGGTCTGGCCCACGCGCAAACCGCCCCTGCGCCGGCATCGGCCGAGGACACTCCGGTGCGCGAGCACGAGGCCGTGGTGGTCACCGGCGTGCAGCCCGGCCCCGGCCTGTGGAAGGTCCGCCACGGCGGCAACACGTTGTGGATCCTCGGCACCCTGACGCCGCTGCCGAAAGATTTCGAATGGCTTTCGCGCGACGTCGAAGCGGTGATCGGCCAGGCCGACGAGGTGCTGGGCGCGCCGTCGCTGGTGGTCGGCAGCGACATCGGCTTCTTCCGCGGCCTCACCCTGCTGCCGGCGGCGATGAAGGCGCGCAACAACCCCGACGGCGCGCGCCTGCGGGACGTGCTGCCGCCCGCGCTGTACGCGCGCTGGCAGCCGCTGAAGACGCGCTACTTCGGCAACGACGACGACATCGAAAAGCGTCGCCCGGCCTACGCCGCGACCGAACTGTACGAGAAGGCGATCCGCCGCGCCGGCCTGCGCACGGGGGGCATCGTCGGGCCGGTGGTGGCCAAGGCGGCCAAGCGACGCGGCCTGAAGATCACGCCGGTGCAGGTCAAGATCGCCGTCGCCGATCCGCGCACGACGCTGCGCGAATTCAACCGCACGCCGCTGAACGACATCGAGTGCTTCGCGCGCATGCTCGACCGCGTCGAACTCGACGTCGCCACCCTGCGCGACCGCGCCAATGCGTGGGCGGTCGGCGATATCGATGCGCTGCGCGCGCAGCCCGTCCCGAACGCCTACCAGACGTGCATGAACGCGTTCTCCGAAACCGCGCTGGCGAAGAAACTCGGCATCGGCGACCCGTTCGTCCAGGTGCGGGAGGCCTGGGTGGCGCAGGCGCGCAAGTCGCTGGAGCGCAACGCGGTCACCTTCGCCACGCTGCCGATGACCGACCTGCTGGCGCCCGACGGCCCGCTGGAGCGGCTGCGCGCGCTCGGCTACGAGATCGAGGCGCCGTAACGCCGCAGGCGCGCGACCGGCGCGCCCGCCGCGCTCAGTCGCGCATGTCCTCCAGTTCGATCCCTTTCGTCTCGCGCGCGGCGACCAGCACGAACACCAGCGACAGCAAGGCGAAGCTCGCGTACAGGCCGTAGGCGAACGACAGGCCGATTTCCGCCAGCATCGGGAACGTGGTGGTGATGGCGAAGTTCGCCAGCCACTGCGCGGCGGCGGCGACCGCCAGCGCGATGGCGCGGATGCGGTTGGGGAACATCTCGCCAAGCAGCACCCACACCACCGGCCCCCAGCTCACGCCGAAGAACACCACGTACAGGTTGGCCGCCACCAGCGCCACCGGGCCGATGCCTTCGGGCAGGGTCAGCCCGGTGGGCCCCACCGTCGCGCGCGAGAAGCACCACGCCATCACCGCCAGGGTCGCGGTCATTCCGGCCGAGCCGACCACCAGCAGCGGCTTGCGCCCCACCTTGTCCACCAGCGAGAACGCCACCAGCGTCACCAGCACGTTGGTGATCGAGGTCAGCACGGTGATGGTGAGCGCGTCGGCCTCGCTGAAGCCGACCGAACGCCACAGCGTGGCGGAGTAGTAGAAGATCACGTTGATGCCGACGAACTGCTGGAACACCGACAGCAGCAGGCCGATCCACACCACCGGCAGCAGCCCGCCGCCCGGCTTCAGCAGATCGCGCAGCCGGGGGCGCTCGCGGTGACGCAGGCTGTCGCGGATGTCCGCCACCTTGCGTTCCAGGGCCTCGGCTTCCAGGCCGAGCATCCGCCGCAGCACCTCGCCGGCGCGCGCGGTGTCGCCCCGCGCCACCAGGTAGCGCGGCGACTCCGGCAGGCGCGCGGTCACCACGCCGTACAGCACCGCAGGCAGCGCCAGCGCGAGGAACATCCAGCGCCACGCCTCCAGCCCCCACCACAGCGGCTTGGAGGCACCGCCCGCGAGCGCCGCCAGCCAGGCGTCCGACAGCAGCGCGGCGAAGATGCCGAGCACGATCGCCAACTGCTGCATCGACCCCAGCCGCCCGCGCGCGGCGGCGGGCGCCACCTCGGCGATGTAGGCCGGCGCGATCACCGACGCCATGCCCACCCCCAGCCCGCCCACGAAGCGCCACAGGATCAGATCCCACACGCCGTACACCAGCCCGCAGCCGAGCGCGCTGGCCAGCAGCAGCAGCGCGGCCACGCGCATCGTCAGCACCCGCCCCACGCGGTCCGCCAGCGGGCCCGCGTACCACGCGCCGACCGCCGAGCCGACCAGCGCGCAGGACACCGCGAAGCCCGTCAGTTGCGCGCCGAGCGCGAACTGCGCCCGCACCGCGTCCACGGTGCCGTTGATCACCGCCGTATCGAAGCCGAACAGGAAACCGCCCAGCGCCGCGGCCAACGCCGCCAGCACCACGCGCGCCGAGCCGAGTGCAGGATGTGCCGTCGTCGAAGCCATGAAGCGTCCCCGCTGCCGAATGCGCGGCGATGGTGCGGTCGCCGGCCCGATGCGGCAATGCGATCGGCTGTACGGAAGCGGATCGGCGGCGATGAATTCGATTGCAATTGGGCGACCCGGCCCCATCCGGATGGGCACCTGCCGCAGTGCAGCACGGCCCGGGCGCGGCCGGCCGTATCTTCATGCACCGCCAACGGGCCCTGCCGTGAAATTCCCGTTACGGCCCACCGCCGACCTTTCAGGGGGAATCCATGACCGTACCGAACGCCGCCACCGGCCGGCTCGAACTGCTCAGCAGCGAGCGCCGCTTCCAACTGCTGGTGGAGGCCGTAAAGGACTATGCGATCTACCTGCTCGACGCCGAGGGCTACATCGTCAGTTGGAACACCGGCGCCCAGCGCTTCAAGGGCTACACCGCCGACGAGATCCTCGGCCAGCACTTCTCGCGCTTCTACACCGAGGAGGACCGCGCGACCGGACTGCCGCAGCGCGCGCTGCGGATCGCCGCCGAGGAGGGCCGGTTCGAAGCGGAGGGCTGGCGCGTGCGCAAGGACGGCAGCCGCTTCTGGACCAGCGTGGTGATCGATCCGGTGCTCGACCAGGACGGCACCCTGATCGGTTTCGCCAAGATCACCCGCGACATCACCGAACGCCGCCGCGCGCAGGAGGAGATCGAAGCCGCGCGCGTGGCGCTGATGCAGGCGCAGAAGATGGAGGCGGTCGGCCGGCTCACCGGCGGCGTCGCGCACGACTTCAACAACCTGCTGACGATCATCCGCGCCTCGGTCGGCATGCTCCGCCGCCCCGACCTGCCGGAGGAGCGGCGCCGCCGCTACATCGACGCGATCGCCGACACCGCCGAGCGCGCCACCACCCTGACCGGCCAACTGCTGGCGTTCGCGCGCAAGCAGCCGATGAAACGCGCGCTGTTCGACGTCGGCGAGCGCATCGAAGGCATGCGGCAGTTGCTGACCACCACGCTCGGCTCGCCGGTGGCGCTGCAGATCCACGCCGATCCGCACACCGGCTGCGTGGAGTCGGACCCGCACCAGTTCGAAAGCGCGGTGCTCAACATCGCCATCAACGCGCGCGATGCGATGCCCGACGGCGGCATCCTCGCGATCCGCACCTACGCCGTCGCCGAGCCGCCGAAGCCGCTGGGCCTGCCCGCCGGCCGCTACGTGGCGGTGGAACTGACCGACACCGGCTGCGGTATCGATGCGGAGACCCTGCAGCACGTCTTCGAGCCGTTCTTCACCACCAAGGAGGTGAACAAGGGCACGGGGCTCGGGCTCAGCCAGGTGCACGGCTTCGTCAAGCAGTCCGGAGGCGAGATCACCGTGCGCAGCGAGGTCGGGCGCGGCACCACCTTCACCCTCTACCTGCCGCAGGTGCAGGCGGCCACCGGTCCATGCGCCGTGCCCGCGGAAGACACCGACGCGGCGCAGCCCCCGAAAGCCGGCCATGTGCTGCTGGTGGAGGACAACGAGGCGGTGGGCACGTTCGCGACCGATCTGCTCGACGAACTCGGGCAGTCGGTGAGCTGGGCGCGCGACGCGCAGCAGGCGATCGACCTGCTGTCGGAAGGCGAGCCGGCGTTCGACCTGGTGCTCACCGACGTGGTGATGCCGGGCATGACCGGTCTGGAGCTGGCGAAGCTGATCCGCGCGCGCTGGCCCAAGCTGCCGGTCGTGCTGATGAGCGGCTACAGCCACGTGCTCGCCGAGGAGGGCAGCCATGGCTTCGACCTGCTGCAGAAGCCGTACACCGTCGAGGACCTGCAGGCCGTCCTGGCCCGGCACGGCAACCGCCGTGCGGCCGCGAACGAGGACTTCACGCCCGCCTCGGCCGCGCGCTGAAACGCCCCGGCGCCGGCCGCCATCGCCGGCCTGCGCGGTCACCGAAACGACGACGGCCAGCCTGCGCGGCTGGCCATCGTGCGTTTTGCGGGTTGGTCGGGGTAGCCGGATTCGAACCGACGACCACCAGTCCCCCAGACTGGTGCGCTACCAGGCTGCGCTATACCCCGACACGAAGCCTTGCTGAAGCGGACGCGCAGTATAACCCGGAACCGTCGGCGTCCGCGTGCCGGCATGCCGATCCGCGACGGGCGCGCCGGCCCGCGACGCGGCCGCGCCGCCGGCGCATCGCGCGCTCACCGCCGCAGCAGTTGCAGCACTTCCTCCAACTCCATCCGCACCTGGCGGATGATCTGCGCGCTGAGCGCCGCCTCGGTCTTGCCCGTCTCGCCTTCCAGGCGCTGACGCGCACCGCCGATCGTGTAGCCCTGTTCGTACAGCAGCGAGCGGATCTGCCGCACCATCAGCACCTCGTGGCGCTGGTAGTAGCGACGGTTGCCGCGCCGCTTCACCGGGTTGAGCATCGGAAACTCGGTTTCCCAGTAGCGCAGCACGTGCGGTTTGACGTCGCACAGCTCGCTGACCTCACCGATGGTGAAGTAGCGCTTGGCCGGGATCGGCGGAAGCTCGCGGTTACTGCCCGGATCCAGCATAGGCCTCCACGCGCTCCTTCAGCTTCTGTCCGGGACGGAAGGTCACCACCGTGCGGGCCGAGATCGGGATCTCCTGGCCGGTCTTCGGATTGCGGCCCGGTCGCTGGTTCTTGCGCCGCAGGTCGAAGTTGCCGAAGCCCGACAGCTTCACCTGCCGCCCGGCCTCCAGCGCCTCGCGCAGCGCGTCGAAGAACGCGTCGACGAATTCCTTCGCCTCGCGCTTGTTGAGGCCAACCTCGTCGAACAGACGTTCGGCCATTTCAGCCTTGGTCAGAGCCACTGCCATCCCCTGTCGTCTGGCCGGTCAGGACCGGATCCTGGCGCCGTGCTCGCGCTCCAGGGCGCTCATCACGGCGGCCACTGCAGTATCCACGTCGCGGTCGGTCAGGGTGCGGGATTCCTCCTGCAGAATCAAGCCGGTAGCCAGACTCCTGAATCCTGTTTCGACCCCCTTGCCCTGGTAGCGGTCGAACAGCACCAGATCGCGCAGCGACGGCCCGGCGGCCGCGCGGATGGTGGCCTCCAGCGCGCTCCACGGCACCGTCTCGGCGACGACGAACGCGAGATCCCGGCGGACGGACGGATACTTCGATCCGGCCCGCGCGCGCGGCAGCGGCCGGCTCAGCAGCGGCTCGAGGTCGAGTTCGAAGGCGACCACCGCATGGTCGAGGTCCAGCCTGCGCAGCAGGCGCGGGTGCAGCTCGGCGATGAAGCCGATCGCGCGACCCTCGCGCAGCACTTCGGCCGCACGGCCCGGATGGGCCCAGGCCGGCGTCGCGGGGCGGTATTCGAGCGTCGCGCCGCACAGCGCGGCCAGGCTGTCGAGATCGCCCTTGAGGTCGTGGAAGCCGACCGCGCGCGCCGGCAGACCCCACTGCTCCGCATCCGCCTGGCCGCAGGCGACCGCGGCCACGCGCGGCGTCTCGCGCGGCGCCTCGCCGTCGGCGCCGGCCGCGAACACCCGGCCCAGCTCGAACAGCCGCACCCGCGTCTGCTGACGGGCGACGTTGCGCGCAAGCGCCGCCACCAGCCCCGGCAGCAGCCGCGTGCGCATCACCGCCAGCTCCGCGCTCAGCGGATTGGCGAGCGGCACCGCCTGCGCGGAGGCATCCCACGCCTCCAGCAGCGCGGCGTCCACGAACGCGAAGTTCACCGCCTCCAGGAAGTCGCGCGCGGCCAGGTGGCGACGCAGTTCGTCCTCGTCGACGCGCGTCTCGCTCGCCACGCGCAGCGGCACGGTGCCCTGCGGCAGCGTCGCCGGCACCGCGTCGTAGCCGTGGATGCGGGCGATCTCCTCGATCAGATCCTCCTCGATCGCCACGTCGAAACGCCGCGTCGGCGCCCGCACCGACCAGCCCTCGGCATCCGCGCTCACCTCGAACCCGAGTGCGCGCAGGATGCGCTCGACTTCGTCATCGCCGATCGTCAGCCCGAGCACGCGCGCCAGCCGCGCGCGGCGCAGCCGCACGCACGCACGCCGCGGCAGGTGCTCGGGCAGCGCCGCTTCCACCACCGGCCCCGGCGTTCCGCCGGCCTGATCGAGGATCAGCCGCGTCGCGTACTCCAGCGCCAGGCGCGGCAACTCCGGATCGACGCCGCGCTCGAAGCGGTGCGAGGCATCGGTGTGCATGCCGAGCCGGCGCGCGCGGCCGATGATGGCGCTCGGCGCGAAATGTGCCGATTCCAGGAACACGTTGCGCGTGGCTCCGGTCACCCGCGTATCGAAGCCGCCCATCACCCCGGCCAGCGCGACCGCGCGCTCGGCATCGGTGATGACGAGGAACTCGCCGTCCAGCGCGACCTCGCGGCCGTCGAGCAAGGTCAGCGTCTCGCCGTCGCGCGCGCGCCGCACGCCGACCGGGCCGCGCAGCGCGTCGCGGTCGAACGCGTGCATCGGCTGGCCCAGTTCGAGCATGACGTACTGGGTGACGTCGACCAGGAACGACACCGGGCGCACGCCGGCGCGGCGCAGGCGCTCGGCCATCCAGACCGGCGTCGGCACGCCGGCATCGACGCCCTCGATCACGCGCCCGCAGTAGCGCGGCGCGTCGGCGCCCGCGTGCAGCTCGACCGGCAGCGCGGCCGAGGATCGCGCCGCCACCGGCGCCACGTCGAGCGGCTCCACCTGCGCGCCGAGCGCGGCGGCGACGTCGTAGGCGATGCCGCGCACGCTGAAGCAGTCGGCGCGGTTGGGCGTGAGCTTCAGCTCGAAGCGCGCATCGGGCAGGCCGAGATACTCCGCCAGCGGCGTGCCGATGGGCGCATCGTCCGGCAGTTCGAGCAGGCCGGAAGCATCCTCGTCCAGTCCCAGCTCCTTCGCCGAGCAGAGCATGCCGTGCGATTCCACCCCGCGCAGCTTCGCCGCCTTGATCGTCAGCGCACCGACCTGCGCGCCGATCGTCGCCAGCGGCGCGACCAGCCCCGGGCGCGCGTTCGGCGCGCCGCACACGATCTGCAGCCGCTCGCGACCGGTGTCGACCTGGCACACCTGCAGACGGTCGGCTTCCGGGTGCTTCGCGCACTCGACGATGCGCGCCACGGTCACGCCATCGAGCGTGCCACCGAGTTCGGCGACCTCCTCGACCTCCAGGCCGATCGCCGTCAGCGCCGCGGCGAGTCGCTCGCGGTCGGCGTCGATGCGGACGTGCTGGCGCAGCCAGTTCTCGCTGAATTTCATGAATAGAGTCGGGAATCGGGAATCGGGAATCGGGAATCGGGAATCGGGAATCGAGAATCGAGAATCGAGAATCGAGAATCGGGAATCGAGAATCGAGAATCGAGAATCGAGAATCGAGAATCGGGATCGGGAATCAGGAGTCGGAGTGGTGAAGCCGGGACCTTGCCGTGCCGCTCGAACGATTCCCGATTCCCGATTCCCGCCTTACGCGAACTGCCTCAGGAAGCGCACGTCGTTGTCGAAGAAGCTGCGCAGATCGTCCACGCCGTAGCGCAGCATCGCGAAGCGCTCCACGCCCATGCCGAACGCGAAGCCGGTGTAGCGCTCCGGATCGATGCCGACGTTGCGCAGCACGTTCGGATGCACCATGCCGCAGCCGAGCACTTCCAGCCAGCGCGTGCTGCCGTCCGGCTGCTTCCAGGCGATGTCGACTTCCGCCGACGGCTCGGTGAAGGGGAAGTAGCTCGGGCGGAAGCGCATCGCGAGCTCCTGCTCGAAGAACGCGCGCACGAACTCGACCAGCGTGCCCTTGAGGTCGGCGAAGGTCGCGTGCTCGTCCACCAGCAGGCCTTCGACCTGGTGGAACATCGGCGAATGGGTCTGGTCCGAGTCGCTGCGGTACACCTTGCCCGGCGCGATCATGCGCAGCGGCGGGCGGTGCGTCTGCATGTAGCGCACCTGCACGCCGGAGGTGTGCGTGCGCAGCAGGCGGCCGTCGCCGAAGTAGAAGGTGTCGTGCATCGCCCGCGCCGGATGGTGCGGCGGGAAGTTGAGCGCCTCGAAGTTGTGCCAGTCGTCCTCGATCTCGGGGCCGTCGGCCACCTCGTAGCCCAGGCGGGCGAAGATCTGCGCGATGCGCGCCATCGTGCGGCTGATCGGATGCAGGCCGCCGCGCTGCGGACGCACGCCCGGCAGGGTCACGTCGATCGTCTCCTGCGCCAGCCGCGCGTCGAGCGCGGCGGCCTCGAGCAGCGCCCTGCGCTCCTGCAGCGCCGCGGTGATCGCATCGCGCGCGCGGTTGATCGCTTCGCCCGCGGCTTTGCGCTGCTCCGCCGGCAGCGCACCGAGCTGCTTGAGCTGCGCGGTGACGGTGCCGCTCTTGCCGAGCAGGGCCACGCGCAGCGCCTCCAGCGCATCCGGCGTTTCCGCCGCCGCGATGTCCGCCAGCGCTTTGCGCGTCAGTTCTTCCGTTTCCATCATGGCTTGGGCCTTGTCATGCATCGCTCGACCGCCGCGCCGCGCGCCGGCCGCCCGAATCCCGAATCCCGAATCCCGAATCCCGGCATTAGAAACGAACATGGGGAAGGACTTGCGCCCTTCCCCATGCGGAGGCTTCCGTTGAGAAGCGCGCCCCGGGGCGCGGCTTCTCGCAGAGGGACCTGCACTTACGCGAGCGCGCTCTTCGCCTTCTCCGCCAGCGCGGCAAACCCCTGCGCGTCGTGCACGGCGATGTCCGCCAGCACCTTGCGGTCGAGGGTGATGCCGGCCTTCTGCAGACCGTTCATGAAGCGGCTGTAGCTCATGCCGTTGATGCGGGCCGCCGCGTTGATGCGGGTGATCCACAGCGAACGGAAGTTGCGCTTCTTCTGCTTGCGGCCGATGTAGGCGTACTGCAGCGCCTTGGTGACCGCCTGCTTGGCGACGCGGAAGACCTTGCGGCGGGCGTTGTAGTAACCCTTGGCCTGCTTGAGGATCTTCTTGTGACGGCGGCGCGCCATCACGCCACGCTTGACTCGTGCCATGACTTAGCCCTCCTCAGAGATACGGCAGCATGCGGTCCAGGCGGCCGGCATCCTCGGCGCGGACGTGGTTCGTCTGCCGCAGGTTGCGCTTCCGCTTGGTCGCCTTCTTGGTGAGGATGTGGCTCTTGTTGGCGTGGCCGCACTTGTACTTGCCGGAAGCGGTCTTCCGGAAGCGCTTGGCCGCCGCCCGATTGGTCTTGATCTTGGGCATCGGAATGTCCTTTCGGATGGTTCTTGACAGGCCTGGGCGGTGGCAGCGCCACACTCTCCGTCCTTGCCCCTGCCGGCGTGGAGTCGCGATCGAGCGATGGCGACGGGTCCTCGGCGCCTGACGGCGCGCCCGGTCGCAACCGGGCCGCGCATTATGCCTGCCCCGTGAAAGCCTTGCAAATCAGCCGGTTCCCCGGCCCGACGGCGGTGCGCATGGGCGCGGCCGCCCGCCGCAGGAGCGGCTTCGGCCGCGGACCGGTTGCCGGTGGGGTCGCGGCTGAAGCCGCTCCCACTGGGATACCCCGATCAACGCGAAAGGCGCCCGCAGGCGCCTTTCACGAAGAATCGCCGGGCCGGTCAGGCCTTCTTCTTCGGCGCGATCATCATCACCATCTGCCGCCCTTCCAGCCGCGGGCGCTGCTCGATCACCACGTCCTCGCCGAGGTCCTGCTCGATCCGCCTGGCCATCGCGAGGCCCAGCTCCTGGTGGCTCATCTCGCGGCCACGGAAGCGGATGTTGACCTTGACCTTGTCGCCTTCCTCGAGGAAGCGGCGCATGTTGCGCAGCTTGATCTGGTAGTCGCCCTCGTCCGTGACCGGACGGAACTTCACTTCCTTGATCTCGACCTGCTTGGTCTTCTTCTTGGCCGCCGCCGCCTTCTTCTGCTGTTCGAACTTGAACTTGCCGAAATCCATGATCCGGCAGACCGGCGGATCGGCGTTCGGCTGGATCTCGACCAGGTCCAGGCCCTCGTCCTCGGCCATGCGCAGGGCCTCGTCGCGGGAAAGCACGCCGATCATCTGGCCGTCGCTGCCGATCACGCGCACCCGCGGCACGCGGATTTCGTGGTTGCGGCGGTTGGTCTTTTCGATGGTGCTGATGTTGCGATCTCCAGAGGGAAGCGGGCCGGCCCGCCGATGCGGGCCGGGGTTGGCTGCCGGGCAATATTAGCCCACGCCCTCGTCGCGAAGGCGAGAGGCGAACTCGGCCACGGTCATGGTCCCCAGGTCCTCCCCGCCCCGCGTACGCACGGCGACGGTGCCCTGTTCGCGTTCGCGGTCGCCCGCGACCAGCAGATACGGCACGCGCTGCAGCGTATGTTCGCGGATCTTATAGCCGATCTTCTCGTTCCGCAAATCGGCGCGCACCCTGAAGCCTTGATTTGCAAGGGTTTTTTCGACCTCGGCGACGTACTCGGCCTGGGCGTCGGTGATGTTCATGACGACCGCCTGCACCGGCGCCAGCCAGGCCGGGAACTGGCCGGCGTAGTGCTCGATCAGGATGCCGATGAACCGTTCCATCGACCCCACGATCGCGCGGTGCAGCATGACCGGATGGCGGCGCTGGCTGTTCTCGTCCACGTACTCGGCGCCGAGCCGGCCGGGCATCATGAAATCGACCTGCATGGTGCCGAGCTGCCAGGTCCGGCCGATCGCGTCGCGCAGGTGGTATTCGATCTTCGGGCCGTAGAACGCGCCCTCGCCCGGCAGCTCCTGCCAGTCCACGCCGGCGGCGCGCAGGGCGCTGCGCAGCGCCTCCTCGGCGCGGTCCCAGGTGGCGTCGTCGCCGAGCCGCTTCTCGGGGCGCAGCGCGATCTTGATCTGGATGTCGCTGAAGCCGAAATCCGCGTAGACCTTCAGCGCCTGCCGGTGGAACGCGGCCACCTCGGACTCGATCTGCGATTCCAGGCAGAACACGTGGCCGTCGTCCTGCGTGAAGCCGCGCACGCGCAGGATGCCGTGCAGGGCGCCCGACGGCTCGTTGCGGTGGCACGAACCGAATTCGCCATAGCGGATCGGCAGGTCGCGGTAGCTGTGCAGACCGGCGTTGTAGATCTGCACGTGGCCCGGGCAGTTCATCGGCTTCACCGCGTAGGTCCGCTTCTCGGACTCGGTGAAGAACATGTTCTCCTTGTAGTTGTCCCAGTGGCCGGACTTCTGCCACAACGAGACGTCGAGGATCTGCGGGCAACGCACTTCCTGATAGCCGCTCTCGCGGTACACGCGGCGCATGTACTGCTCGACGACCTGCCAGATCGCCCAGCCCTTCGGGTGCCAGAACACCAGGCCCGGCGCCTCCTCCTGCAGGTGGAACAGGTCCTGCTGCTTGCCGATCCTGCGGTGGTCGCGCTTTTCGGCTTCCTCCATGCGCTGGATGTAGGCGTCGAGCTGCTTCCTGTCGGCCCAGGCGGTGCCGTAGATTCGCTGCAACTGCTCGTTCTTCGAGTCGCCGCGCCAGTACGCGCCGGAGATGCGCGTCAGCTTGAACGCCTTGAGGAAACGCGTGTTCGGCACGTGCGGACCGCGGCACATGTCGACGTATTCCTCGTGGTGGTACAGGCCCATCGCCTTCTCGTCGGGCATGTCCTCGATCAGGCGCAGCTTGTAATCCTCGCCGCGCGACTTGAACACGGCGATGACCTCCTCGCGCGGCGTCATCCGCTTGATGACGTCGTAGTCCTTGGCGATGAGCTCGGCCATGCGCTTCTCGATCGCGACGAGGTCGTCCGGCGTGAACGGGCGCTCGTACCAGATGTCGTAGTAGAAGCCGTCCTCGATCACCGGACCGATCACCATCTTCGCGGTCGGATAGAGCTGCTTGACCGCGTGGCCGACCAGATGCGCGCAGGAGTGGCGGATGATCTCGACGCCCTCGGGGTCCTTCGGGGTGATGATGCGCACGCGCGCGTCGCGGTCGATGACGTCGCAGGCGTCGACCAGCTTGCCGTCGACCTCGCCGGCCACGGTGGCCTTGGCGAGGCCGGCGCCGATCGAGGCGGCCAGCTCCATCACCGTGATGGGCTTTTCGAATTCGCGGCGGCTGCCGTCGGGGAGGGTGATCGTGATCATGGGTCGCGAAATGGAGGAATCGGCAATCGGGGCCGGCGGACGGGTGAGCGCGCGCGGGCGCAAAAAAAGCGCCACGAGGGCGCCTGCGCATCAGGGCCTCGCGGGGATCAGCGGGGGCGGCGGGTAGTCCTCATGTCGCACGCTCGACCGGCGCTTTCGCGCGGGCCACCTTTTCCACTCGTCGTCGGAGGGAGGGAAACGTTAGCCGCCGCGCCGGGTTGCGGCAAGCGGCGCGCGCATCCGCCGACGCCCGCGTTCCGACGGCCGGCGGGCGTCGGGCAGGCGGACCGGGTGGCGAAACGTCATCCCGAACCGCTACCGTATGCCGGCAGTCCGGAAGCAGGAGCGCCATGAAAGGGAGTCAGCCTATCCCCGTGAACCCGCACGAGCGCCGCGAGCGCCAGCGCAGCCGGGACGACGACGCGTTCTGGGCCGGCTATCGCGCCGGCCGGCGCGGGCTTCCCTCCGCGCCCGCACCCGCCGGCTTCGACGACATCGACTGGCTCGCCGGCTGGATCGAGGGCGACGCGGAACGCCGGCTGTCGAAAGACTGACCGCAGCCAGGCGGCCGTCCGTGCGCGGCCGCCGTGCCGACCGCTTCGCCCGAAGCCGCGCCCGGTTCGCCGCCCGCGGCCGCACGACGGCGGCCGGAAAAGACGAACGGCGCGACCGCAAGGCCGCGCCGTCCGCTGGATCTGGTGGGCGGTACAGGGTTCGAACCTGTGACCCCTACCATGTCAAGGTAGTGCTCTACCGCTGAGCTAACCGCCCGTACCCGGCAGCCGCCGGGCAGGCCGCGCAGTTTACCGGGACAGCCTCGACACGGCAACCGGCACTACGGCGCCGGATCCGGCGGCAACGGGGTGCTCATGAAAACCGGCGTCTCGCGGATGCGTACGCGATGGAGAGGCCGAACATTGTCAACCGCGTCGGCGGTATCGACGTGCAGCAGGAAGTATTCGTCGCCTTCCAAGCGATCGTCTCCCATGACGGCGTAATCGATATATCCGCCACGACTGCCTTCCGGGATCGTCACCTCCCCGGCGATCGGCTCATAGTCTTCCCCTGCGCGCGCCGTTCCGTCTTCGCTCCGATACCGGACGCGCACGCCGCCCGGCGGCGCCGGCGCCGACAGCGAGAGCACGATCGAACTGTTCACGCGCACGCCCGAGTCGGGATCGACCAAGGCGGTGTTCCACGGCGCAAGGCTGGGCCGGCCGGATAGCAGTATGTCGTGCTGGATGTCCTCGTTCACCCAGGTGTTGATCCACCGGTACGGCGCAAGGGGCGGCTCAGCGCTGACGGATAGCGTGACCCATGCGTTGCGCGGCGCGACGTACTCGTAGCGGAACTCGGGCGCCTCCGCGTAGATCGAGGTGGCGCCCAGGTAGGTATCGTCCACGGCCCGTGTCGCTTCAACAAACACCCCCTGCGGTGGCGTGCTTCCGGCCGGGAACCTCACCCGACCAGAAATGACCACGCCACGCTCGACACGCAGATCGATCACGCGATCGCCTTGTACTTCGCCGATCGCATAGGGTTGGCCCGCCAGAGGAGACGGGGGTTTGGGCTCCAGCACCACTGGGTAGCCCCGTGGGGCCGCGACCTCGTACCGGTAGTCCGGCGGATACGCAAGGACGGTCGTCGCCATCCCTGGAAACGGTACGTTGCTCACATTGATCGGGATGGGCACGGATGGCGGCAGCGATACGGAAGGCGGAATGCGAATCCGGCCGCGCACGACGGGCCGCGGGTCGTCATCGATCACGAGCACTGTCGCGGCTCCGCGATGGACCGCAGCGCCCGTGACGTCGGTCAGCACAAGCCGGATGGTTTCGACGCCCTCGATCACGCGGTCGGGCAGCAGGAACACGCCGGTGGTTGCCTCGGACTCTCCGGCCGGAATCGTCAGCACGGTAGAACTCGCGAGGCGGTAGTCCACCCCTTCTGTTGCCGTGCCTCCATCAACGATGACGCGAAACGAGACTGTCGGAGAGTCCGGGGTCGCATAGCGAAAAACCCGCACCGGGACGTACGTCTCGTCTGCGTCCCCTTCCAGGCCCTCCGCATCGACGAGGGCCAGGGTGCCTTTAGGGCCAGCAAACGCGGCCACACGGGTTGCGTTCGCGCGCAGGCTGCGTACGTTGTCAGCGAGACCGGCCACTCCGCAGGGAGCGCCACAGCGGGTCAGCTCGGGGCTCGAGAAATAGCCTACCCATGGCTGATCGTACTGCGCATACGCCATTACGGTAGCGAAGGCGGGCGAAGCCGATTGACGGTAGCCGAACGAGAAGGGATAGGCACCGTATTGCAGCTTCCCTGACGACGATTGCGTTTCTCTGTCATGCGCCGAACCGAGGTTGTGTCCGAGCTCGTGCGCAAGCACGTGGGGCCCACACGGCGCGACATTGGACACTGAATAGCCATAAACCGGCGACATCCAATTGGACGAGAACTCGTGTCCGTTCAGCCAGGCGATGCCGCAGCTCCCCCGGCTTGAGGTGTACGGCCGGATCATTGCGACAAGATCAGCTTCCAATGCCTTGCGGCGCTCGGAAATGCGGACGCCAACGATCGTGTCCGAGGTGATCGCCCGGAGCGCCGCGTCATTGGTCGCATCAGGGTCGAAGTCGACCCGATCCAGGCCGACGAGGCGGAAACGAATTCCCGTGGAACTGTCCTCATAGGCTTGGTTGGCGACGGCGATCAGATGCGCTACCTCGGTCTCGGCGGCAGCCTGGCTTCCGCGAAGCTCCACCAGGTCGTTGGTATAGACGACCAGCACGTCGATCTCGACCGGGTCGGGTGCAGCAGCCACCGCGGACGCCACGGGCCCAGCCGCCGCTCGCGACGGGCGGGTCCCGAAAGCGACGGACGCCACCGCCGGCGTTCCTGCGGCGGGAGGCAACACGAAGTCAGGTTGAACCTCGAGTGGGGTCGCACCTGGCGGCACGAGCCCTCCTGCAGCCATGACGTCCATGCCTGTGGGTGTAGTGGTGACCAACCACGCTCGGCCATCCTCACGCGGAATCACCCCGAAAACGATAGCTCCGCTGCCAACCGTCAGCACGGCAGCCTGCGGTCCAACGGACGTATCGACGCGCGCTATGACATGGAGGTTTCCGCGCTCGTCATGCACGCGCTTCTCGATTCGCCCCGAACTGACAACGCCATCGGCACCTACGACTTCCAGCCACGTGCCAGGCCGTGCGGACGCGATCGTAGCCACCAGGCGCGCAACGTGTGCACCCCGACCGTTTTTCAGCTCAACTCGAAGGGGGGGGCCAGAGGTATTTCGCGAAGCCGTAAGGGCATGGCCCTCGCTCCCCACTCCGCCATCCGTTGCCCACCGCAAGCCCAGCCAAGCCACAAAACCGGTGCAGGCAGCAAGCAGCACTGCTCCTGCAATTCGCTCCTTGATCCCCATCCTTCCTCCGGCCTCCCCTTGGGACTGGCGGCAATCTTACGGGACTGCCTCAGCCGGACAGTACCGCCTCTTTGAGCTGTTTGAGCTCGTCCCGCACGCGGGCGGCTTCCTCGAACTCCAGATCGCGGGCGTGCTGATACATGCGCTGTTCGAGCTGCTTGATCCGCGCGGCCAGCTCCTGCGGGCTGAGCGCGCGATAGTCGGCCGCGGGTTCGGCGGCCCTGCGCGCCTTGCCCTTGCCCTTGGCCGCCGCCCCCTCGCCATCGGCGCGCCCGCTTTCGAGGATGTCGACGACCGGTTTGGCGATCGAACGCGGCTCGATGCCGTGCTCGCGGTTGTACTCGACCTGTTTCTGGCGGCGACGCGCGGTCTCGTCGAGCGCCGCCTTCATCGACGCGGTGATGGTGTCCGCGTACAGGATCGCCTTGCCGCGGACGTTGCGCGCGGCGCGGCCGATGGTCTGGATCAGCGAACCGCTCGAGCGCAGGAAGCCTTCCTTGTCGGCGTCGAGGATCGCCACCAGCGACACCTCCGGCATGTCGAGGCCTTCGCGCAGCAGGTTGATGCCGACCAGCACGTCGAACTTGCCGAGCCGCAAGTCGCGGATGATCTCGACGCGCTCGACGGTGTCGATGTCCGAGTGCAGGTAACGCACCTTGACGCCGTGCTCGCCGAGGTACTCGGTGAGGTTCTCGGCCATGCGCTTGGTCAAGGTGGTGACGAGCACGCGGTCGCCCCAGGAGACGCGCTCGTGGATCTCGCCGAGCAGATCGTCCACCTGGGTGGCGACCGGACGGATCTCGACCTCGGGATCGATCAGGCCGGTCGGGCGCACCACCAGTTCGACCACCTGCCCTTCCGCCTTGCGCAGCTCGTACGGGCCGGGGGTCGCGGAGACGAAGATCGTGCGCGGCGAGCGCGCTTCCCACTCCTCGAACCGCAACGGGCGATTGTCGAGCGCGGACGGCAGGCGGAAGCCGAACTCGACCAGCGTTTCCTTGCGCGCGCGGTCGCCGCGGAACATCGCGCCGATCTGCGGCACGGTGACGTGCGATTCGTCGACCACCAGCAGCGCGTCCGGCGGCAGATAGTCGAACAGCGTCGGCGGCGGCTCGCCGGGCGCCTTGCCGGTGAGGTGGCGCGAGTAGTTCTCGATGCCGTTGCAGTAGCCGACCTCCGCCATCATTTCGAGGTCGAACTGCGTGCGCTGCGCCAGGCGCTGCGCCTCCAGCAGCTTGTTCTGCGCGTAGAGCTGTTCGAGCCGTTCCTTCAGTTCGGCCTTGATGGTCTCGATCGCGGCGAGCGTGCGCTCGCGCGTGGTGGCGTAATGGGTCTTGGGGTAGATCGTGTAGCCGCGCACCTTGCGCTGCACCTCGCCGGTCAGCGGGTCGAACAGTGCGAGATTCTCGATCTCGCCGTCGAACAGCTCGATTCGCAGGGCCTCGGTGTCGCTCTCGGCCGGGTGCACGTCGATCACCTCGCCGCGCACGCGGAACGTGCCGCGCTGCAGTTCGTACTCGTTGCGCGTGTACTGCAGCGTGGTCAGGTGATGGATGAGCTGGCGCTGCTCGATGCGCTCGCCGCGGGTGAGGATCAGCCGCAGCGCGAGGTAATCCTCCGGCGCACCGAGGCCATAGATCGCCGAGACGGTCGCCACCACCAGCGCGTCGCGTCGGGACAGCAGCGCCTTGGTCGCGGACAGGCGCATCTGCTCGATGTGCTCGTTGATCGAGCTGTCCTTCTCGATGTAGGTGTCGGAGGACGGGACGTAGGCTTCCGGCTGGTAATAGTCGTAGTAGCTGACGAAGTACTCGACCGCGTTGTGCGGGAAGAACGCCTTGAACTCGCTGTAGAGCTGCGCGGCGAGCGTCTTGTTGTGCGCCATCACCAGCGTGGGCTTCTGCACCGCCTGCACGACGTTGGCGATGGTGTAGGTCTTGCCCGAGCCGGTGACGCCCAGCAGCGTCTGGTGCGCGAGCCCGGCTTCGAATCCCTCCACCAGGCGCGCGATCGCCTGCGGCTGGTCGCCGGCCGGCGAGTACGGCGACACCAGTTGGAAGCCGGCCGGTGCGTCCGGGTCGTTGAGCATCACGTCGAGGCGGGTGTCCATCGGCAGGAGCTTGGGGGTGGGCGGGGATTTTTCCTAGGCCGGCGTGTGCGCTGCGCCGATACCGGGCGCGCACCGCCGACCGTACGCTGCGGCCGCTCGGAAAGGGAGAGTCGCCATGACACGGATGCCGTCAGGGTTCAGCCTGGTCGAGGCCATCACCGCGCTCGCGATTCTCGCCGTGATCGTCACGGTGGGGATTCCGTCGTTCGCCCGGGTGCAGCAGCGTTGGCGAGCCGCCGCCATCCTGCACGAGACGACCGCCTCGCTCGCGCTGGCGCGGTTGGAAGCCGTCAAGCGCGGGACGACGGTCGTCCTGTGCCCCAGCCACGACGGGCACCGTTGCCGCACGGACGGCATCTGGGAGGACGGCTGGCTGATCGCCACCGAAAACCGGCGCGACCGTTCGCTCGGCGCGCGGGTGCGGCATGTCGTCCCCTCGGCAGGCACCCTGCGCCTGCGCGGCACCGCGGGACGGCCGCGCCTGCGTTTCGAGCCGACCGGCTGGTCGGCGGGCAGCAACGCCACACTGCGCCTGTGCGATGCGGGCACGCTGCTCGGCAAGGTGGTGCTGAACAACGGCGGACGGGCGCGCATCGAGCGTGCGAACCGCCCGTCGGCCGAGTGCCGCTGAGCCGCTGCGCCCGGCGGGGATCGCCGAAAAAGAAGGCCCGCGCATTGCGCGGGCCTTCGAATCTGGCGCCCGAAGTTGGACTCGAACCAACGACCCTCTGATTAACAGTCAGATGCTCTAACCGGCTGAGCTATTCGGGCGAGGGATGCGCATTTTAGGCGCAGGAGACGTGAAGTCAACCTGCGCCCGCCCTGCCCGTCCGGCGCCGCCGCTTCACCAG
The DNA here is from genome assembly GCF_007923255.1 of Vulcaniibacterium thermophilum. Lineage (GTDB taxonomy): Bacteria > Pseudomonadota > Gammaproteobacteria > Xanthomonadales > Xanthomonadaceae > Lysobacter_F > Lysobacter_F thermophilum. The sequence goes on from NZ_VOHJ01000020.1 coordinate 21,576, forward strand.
CAGTCCGCAACGTTGCCGGTGCCGCTCACCGTCTTCGCTCCCACCTGGTTGATGGACAGCGTCCCGCACTTGGTGTCCTTCGTGGCCTGCGCCCCTTTGGGCGCGGCCTCGATCACGTAGGAACGCTCATCGACCGCGTCGAGGGCGATGTCGTAGAAGTCGCCGATCTCGGTCTCGCACGCCAGATCGGGTAGCGCGACGGCCACGCCGCCGCGATTCTGGTCGTAACGGAGGTTGGTCGTGTAGAAGCGCTCCATGAACTGGGCGGCCTCCAGAGCGCAGGCAGCGGCGGCCCCGCGACGCGTCTTGATGACGTGGTTCTGGTAGCTCGGATAGGCGATCGCCGCCAGGATCGCGATGATCGCCACCACGATCATCAGCTCGATCAGCGTGAATCCGCGCGAGTGCTGCTTGGCCGTCATCGTCAATCCCTCCTGAACAGTTCGCGCCAGCCGAGCCGCCTCGGTGCGCCCCCGCCGGGCGGCGTGCCGGTCTCCCCGCATTCGGCGTCGGATCCGCAGGCGATGATCTTGTTGCCCACACCCACGCCTTGGGACGGCATACCCACGCCGAGGTCCACGGAGCCGACGTAGCCGCCGCTTCCGCCGCCACCCGGAGTGACCCGATCATCGCCCTTGTTGTTGCCGTCGACGTCGAAGTAGGTCCAGGTTCCGTCCTCGCCGCTCGGCAGCGTGCCCGTGAACGCGTCGATGGCGTTCAGATAGCCGGTGCCGCCCGCATCGCAGCCGCTGCCGGTCTGCGGAATGATGGTCGAGAACCACAGCGCGCGGCCGCGAAGGAACGGCGCGGTGACGATGCGCTCGCCGGGCTTGGGGTTGCCGAGGTCGAGGTACCAGCCCTTCTTGCCGTCGGGCAGCGCCTCGTAGGACTCGAACGCGCGCGCGTCCCGGCCCTTGGAATCGGTGCCCACCTCGGCAATGGAACGCTCCTGCAGGTCGCTGCGGCCGGAAATCGCCGCCCCCGTGTCGATCAGCGCGTAGAGCGTCTGGGTGCTCGTGCTGGTGATGTCGCTGTCGTAGATGTACCGACCGGTACCGACGAAGACGAACAGGCGGTTGGTCACCGGTTCGCGCGCCAGTGCCACGGGTGCGGTGATGGGCTGCCGGGTACCGTTCGCGTCCTTGGCGACGAACAGGGGATTGCCCGAGAAGGCGACTTTCCACTGGTTGGCGTTCGAACTGGTGAGGTCGAACTTCCAGACGTTGCCCTGCAGATCGCCGGCATAGACGTAGTCGGCATCGCCGTCGTTGTCGATGTCGGCCGCACGCGGCTCGGCCAGACCGTTGCCGCTGCCGGCATCGGCGACGAGCGCGATCACGCCGTTGTTGGGGACCGAGCCGTCGCTGTTCAGCACGTAGATGTACAGCACGGCCTTTCCGTTCGGGCTTTCGGCGCCGTTGCCGACCATGACCAGCGTCTTGCCGTTGTTGCCCTTGCGGACCAGCGGAGCGCCCAGCACGTATCCCATGTCGGCGTCGGCGGCGCTGCCCGTGCGGTCCCAGAGCACGTTCGCGTCGGAGAAGCTGCCGGGGTTGGTCACATCCAGCGCGAACACGCCGCGACCGCCTCGACCGAGCGTCGCCGCGAGGATGTTGCGACCGTTGCCCTGCGCCTTGGTCGACACGTCGATGCCGCCGTCGACGAAGAACCGGTGGTCGTAGTCGGGATCGCTGAGCGAAGCCAGCCGCGTGAAGTCGATACCGGCCGGCACGTAAGAGAACTTCACGTCGCCGCTGCTGCCCTCGATCGCGTGCAGCATGCCGTCGTTCGCGCCGACGAACAGGTACTGATTCTCGCGGACGTAGAAGGGCGAGGAGTTCACGATGTCGCCGATCGGCGACACCCGGCTCCGCAGTTTGCCGCCGTTGCCGCGGTTGCTCTCGAGCGTGCGGTCGCCTTTCAGATAGGCGACGTTGTCGTCGGCCGTCACCGGTGCGATGCCGCCGGTGCGGGCGAGCTTGGTCTTCTGGGTGCTGGTGGGGAACGTCACACCGTCGTTTCCGTCCCAGGTATAGACCCCCCGGGCGAGGAAATTCGCGGCATTGGTGTTGGCCCGATCGGCCGCGCTCCACGTCGGCGTACCCGCCTGGCTGCCGCTCGCGAGGCTGTAGGCGCGCACGTCGCCATTCCACGATCCCGAGGTGTACACCGCCTGGAAGGCGAGCGAGCCCGCCTCGATCTTCGGGCCGTTGGCCGCCACGTTCGAACCCGATGCCAGCCGCGACTCGATGACCGCCAGCGACGACTTGAGTGCGTTGGCGAAGGCTTCCGGATCGCGCGCGGCGACGAAGCTGCCCCGACCGTTCACCGCCGCATGCAGCAGGTCGTCGATGTTCTGCGCCGTACCGCCGTCGAAGGGCTGCGGCCAGCTCGCGAAGTTCGACGGTACCGCGCCAACGCTGCCGTAGCCGGTCTGGCCCGACTGGCCGATCGAGATGCCGAACGTCGACATGTGCTGCCAGAACGCGGGGTTCTGCGACGTAGGCACCTTGTTCGCCAGGTCGGTGCGCAGGTCGCGCTTCCAGTAGTACATCGCGATGTCGGCCACGGTGTCCGACCAGCCATCCTTGTACGGCGCCGACGCGACGTATTTGTACTTGCGCTTGCCGTCGGCGTGGACGATTTCCTCACCGTCCGTGCCGTCGGCGTTGTTGACGACACCGGACACGAAGCCCGAGGCGTCGTTCCAGTAGCCGTCGGTGGTGAGGATGGCGTAGCTCTGCCGGCACGCCAGCTGGTTGGCCGGCCCCCACGGACCGTCGTCCGCGGAGCTCTCGTAGTAGCGGCCCGCGCGCTGGAGAGCGCCGCGCAGCGGAGTGCCGCCCGAACCCGACGCATTGAACAGACGGGTGAACCAGTTGGTCTTGTTCTGGATGCCGTTGGCGGCGTCGTCCTCGAACAGGCCGCCGCCCTGGCTCACCGGAATCGGGAACGAGGGGACGGAACCGCCCGTGTTCGGAGTGTGCCCCGTGCCGCGGTTCCAGATCGTGTCGAAGCCCACGCGGAAGTTCTTGCCGAGCCCGGCGAAGGTTTCGCTGGCACCGGCCTTGGCGGCCTTCATGCGGGTGCGGTGGTAGGAGTACCAGGTGGCGATGTTGCGCAACTCGTCCGTCAGCGCTCGGGTGGACGGATTGGCCGTCTCGACCCGCCCCTTCATGCGAACCGCAGTGGTGTTGTTATAGACCCGGCGATCGCCGCTCCCGCTGTCGGTGTTGAAGATGCCGATGCGCCAGGGGCCGGCAGCGGGATTGTTGATGACGACGGTCTCGGTGCTGCCGCTCCCGGTGTCGCGCGCGTCGTAGGTCGAGGTGGTCGGGTTGCTCGTTCCGCGCCGCAGGTACAGATCGGCGTTACCCCAGCTCGAATTCGAGTTCGTGTTGCCGCTGATCTCGATCCGCAGCTCGGTCACGTGCTCCGGCACCTGGATCGTTCTGTAGACCCAGGCATCCTCGTTGATGTTCTGGGTCCACGCGGAAACCGGCAGGTCGACCACGGTACCCGAAGCGCTCAGCCGGACGATCTCGGCGCTGCCCCCGTTGCTGCGGATCCAGTACTTGTAGAAATCGGTGATGTTCTGCGACGTGACCGAAGCGTTCTTCGGCAAATAGAACACCGAATCGATGTGCCCGCGCAGGTCGCGACTGCCGCTGGCGAGCGAGGCGTGCGAGTACACGGCATTGATCGACGTGCCGCCGGTCATGCGTGTGCCGTTGGCCTGCAACCACGGCTTGTAGTCGGTATTGGGGTTGTAGTACAGCGTGTTGTGAAGGTACGACCGGTGCGCGGGCGTGTCCTCGAGCGCGCCGTCGTCGATATCGACCGGCATGTGCGGGAAATTCATCGACCCCGAGTCGTCCAGGATGAACAGGATGTTCGGGGGGACGCTGCCGGTGCCGGTCTGCAGGGGGTAATTCGGGAACGTGGCGGCACCGACCGGCAGGCCAAGCAGCGTGGCGCTGAAGGCGGCCAGCAGGGCGGTGGTTTTCGACGACATGCGGATGCGCTTCATGGCGGCACCTCAGGGAACGCGGTAGAGCGACTGCAGCATCACTTCCGCCCCGTCGGGGGCGGCGCTGCGGACGGTGATGCGATAGACCCGCGCAGGCGGGCCGCAATCCGGGCTGGACATGTCGACCGAGCCGGGACAGGAGTTGGAATCTTCGCCCCACGGTTCGATCACGTAGTGCGATTCGATGCCTTCGATCTCCGTTCCTGCGCGCCCGTCATCCTCCCAATCGAAATCGCCGGCCTGCCAGGCCGGGATTTCCTGGGCGGGTTCCACGCAGATGCCGTTATTGCAACCGGCAGCCGGGGGCGCGGGACGGCCAGCAGCGATCGCCTCGGCTTCGCGCAACACCGCCTCCGCGGCCTGGAAGGCGAACGCGCGCGCCATGGCATTGGCCGCCATGCGCTCCTGCAGCAGCGTGCCGCGCATGGCGGCCAGGCCCAACAGGGTGACGATGAGCAGCAGCAGCAGGGTGACGACGAGGGCGATGCCGCGCTGACGGGATGCGATCACGGGACGAACGGATTTCACAGCACACCCCCGCGATTGCGGATGGCGACGACGTGGCTGAAGGTGCGGCTGAGGGTTTCGCCGTCGGTGCCGCGGATGTCGTTCTCCGACAGCGCGCCGCGCATGCCGCTGACCTGCATCTCCACGCGGACCGCATTGACGTTGGCCCAGTTGGTGCCGGCGCCGGCGTCCGCGAACCCCGCGGCGCCGTTCAGGCGGTACTGCAGCTCGAGGTCGGTGACGCCTTCGGCGATCTCTTCCACCTGCTGCACCGTCGGTACGGCACCCGCGCCCAGGCCCAGGATGCGCGCGCGGTAGAGCGAGGTGCTGCCACGGCCGTTGTTGGCGACGAACCAGCGGACCGCGTTGAGCCGCGCCAGTTGTGCGGGGGCGGTGCTGCCGTGCTGGCACGAGCCGGTGCCGGTGGCGGCCGTGAAGCAGTATCCGTTCTTGCTGCTGGCGCCGTTCTGGCAGCCGCTGGCGCCGTTCAGGTGAATGAGCTGCAGCTCGGACGCGCAGTTTCCGGGGGACCCATTGCCGCCGTTGTGTTGCACGTGAAGCGCGGCGGGCTGAACCTGGGTGATCTGCATGATGAAGGCGTATTCCGCGTTGCAGACCAGCACGATGTCGTTGTTGGACAGCCCGGCGGTGGTGTTGAGCGAGAGTTCCGCGCTCGGGGTGTCGTGATCGGTGATCACGTAATCGCCATCGTTCGCGAGAAACAGATCGACCGCGTCGGTACCGGCCGCGCGCGCGGGAATCGTCACCCCGGCACCCGCCGCGCCCGCGGGCGTCGTGTTCTCGTAACCGACCAGGCCGGCGTCGAACTGGGCCCACCAGCCGTTGCCGCTGTTGTTGAGCATGTTGATGCGTTGCGCCGACCCGCCGCACGGAATCGCACCGGCCTCGCGGATGTCGCGCGACATCAGCTCGAACGCGACGCGGATGTTTTCCTGCACGCGATTGATCGTTTCGGTGGACGCGTAGATCCGGCGATTGGCGAGGAACATGCCGCCGGCGGCGGCCACGACCACGAGGCCGAGGACCAGCGCGATCATGAGCTCGATCAGGCTCAAGCCGCGCTGGAGCCGTGGAAGGTTGCGGCGAGGCTGGAGACTGGACACTTTCATAGCCGACTCTCGATCACCACGTTGAACGGAACCTCCACATCACCGCCCGTCGCGAGCTCGTCCTTCCAGCGCAAGCCCACCGTGCACGCCGCCGTACCGCAATTGATCATCCCGCACGCTTCGCTGTCGCCGAGCTCGGCGCCCGCCTGGGCGAGCCAGCCGTTGAACACGCTGTAGTCGGCGTCGCTGCCGTCCGGCGGCGTGCTGGTGGTGTTGCAGGTCCAGCCGATGTTGTAGACGCCGTTGGTGGCCGCCGCGCGGTTCAGGCGCAAGGTGTCGAACAGGGAGTAGACCTGGATGACCCCGAGCGAGCGGGCCGACGCGCTGTTGCTGTTCTTGATGGTGACCGCCTGCAGCGCCGCCATGCCGAGCATGCCGATCGCGAGCACGAGGACCGCGATCAGCACTTCCAGCAGGGACGCGCCGCGCTGACGGGAGGCGAACGTCATGGTGTTCATGCGGGATCGGTATAGGCGCCGCAGTTGGCGGCGTTGCGGGTGAGGACGCCGACGCGGCTGACCACGATCTCCACGTCGCGCGTGTTGTTCGAAGTCAGGTCCGCATGGCAAACGGAGAGCGCGCCGCGCCGGTTGGCGCCGACACGGACCAGCCCGTCGGCGCCGAAACGGATCCGCTGGCCGGCGGCGGCGACGTTGGTGCTGGCGGTGACGACCACGCCGCTGCCCGGTCGCACCACTTCGACGATGCGGACGACCGTGTCGTCGGCCGCGTCGATCGCGCTGTCGCCGTCGCGGTCGGTGAACACGAGCAGGCGCGCCCAGTCGGTGCCGCCGCACGCATTGCCGTTCGCGGTCGGGCACATGACCACGCGCATGTTGCGCCGCACGGCCTCCATGCGCGCGATCTGGTACGCGGCGACGAGTTCGTTTGCGGCGGCCGTCACACCGTTGCGGCGGCGCATTTCGGCGAACGAGGGCACGGCGAGCGACAGGATCACCGCCAGCACGGCCAGCGTCACCATCAGTTCCACCAGCGTGAAGCCGCGCTGGCAGCGCCCGTCCGCCGGATGGCGTTGGCGAATCGACACGCTGCTCTACTCCCCAGGTTGAGCCATGTGTACCTTAAGGCCCTCGCATCGCACGAACCAGAGGCGACCCGATGAGTGGCCGGCACTTGGGCATGAACGGTCGCACCGGGTCGACCGGTCGGCAGGCGCCTGCGCGCGGCGCGCAGACCGGCGGACCGCTCGATGCGCTGTGGCGACCGCGCGTGCTGATCTGGATCGTGCTCTGCGGCGAGGCGCTGGCATTCGTGCTCGCTTTCGCGCCGGGCGCGGGCGTCAACCGCCTCGTGTATTTCGGGCTCGCCTCGCTGCTCGTGCAGTGGATCCTGCTGCTGGCGGGCGGCGCGCTGTACACGCTGCGCGACGCGCTGGCGGCAGTTCCGCCCGTCCGCGTGGCGTGGGTGGCGCTGGCTCTGCTCGTGCTGTCGACCGCGACCGTGACCGCGATCGCATGGGTGCTGTTCGGCGGGACCACGCTCGCTCCCGGCGAGGATTGGCCGCTGTTCGCGGGCCGCGCGATCGCCATCACATTCTGCGTCAGCCTGCTCGGGGTTGCCGCCTTCCACAACTACTGGACCGCGCGTCAGCACGCGCTCGCCGCGCAGCAGGCCGAGCTCGCGGCGTTGCATGCGCGGATCCATCCGCACTTCCTGTTCAACACGCTCAACACCGCGATCGCGCTGGTACGGGCGCGGCCGGACGCGGCCGAGCAGGTGCTGCTGGATCTGGCGGACCTGTTCCGCGTGGCGCTGGGCGCGCCGCGCGAGATTCCGCTTCGCGCGGAACTGGAGCTGGCGCGCCGTTACCTCGACATCGAACAGCTCCGTCTCGGCGCGCGGCTGCGCGTGGACTGGGACGTGCCGGAACGACTGCCCGAGGTCGGCGTGCCCGCGCTTTCGATCCAGCCGCTGGTCGAGAACGCGGTGCGGCACGGCGTCGAACGGCGCGCCGAGGGCGGCGCGATCGAGGTCGCGGCCGCCGTCGGGGCGGAACGGGTGCGCATCACCGTCCGCAATCCGCTCCCCGCGGAGGGCGCGCCGGAAGCGCCGGGGCATCGCATCGGCCAGAGCGCCGTGCGGGCGCGGCTCGAGGCCAGCGGCACGGGCGGCCGGTTGGAGACCCGCGACGACGGTACGAGCTACACCGCGGTGCTGACCCTGCCGCTCGACGGCGGCGATCAGGCCAGCACGCGGTAGCAGGGGCGGTATTCGCCGGCGATCTTCATCCGGCGCTGCTCGACGAACGCGCGCAGCAGCGCGTCCAGCGAGCGCATGTAGTCCGCATCGCCGTGGATCTCGAACGGCCCGTGCGCCTCGATCCGGCGCATGCCCTCCTCCTTCACGTTGCCGGCCACGATGCCGGAGAACGCGCGGCGCAGATCGGCCGCGAGCTCGTACGGCTTGCGGCCGGGCCGCAGGTCGAGCGTGGCCATCGCCTCGTGGGTGGGAATGAACGGGCGCTGGAACTCGAACGGGATGTGCACCGACCAGTTGAAGAAGAACGAATCCTTCTGGGCGATGCGGTGCTCGCGCACCTTGCGGATGCCGCTCGCCATCCGCTTGGCGACCGCGGCCGGATCGCCGATCACGATCTCGTAGCGCGAGGTGGCCGCTTCGCCGAGCGTGAGCCGCAGGAAGCGGTCGATCTGTTCGAAGTACGGCGCCGACGGCGTCGGCCCGGTGAGGATCAACGGGAACGGCAGGCCGGCGTTCTCTTCCCGCATCAGGATGCCGAGCAGGTAAAGGATTTCCTCCGCGGTGCCGACGCCGCCGGGAAAGACGATGATGCCGTGGGCGATCCGCACGAACGCTTCGAGACGCTTCTCGATGTCGGGCATGATCACCAGGTGGTTGACGATCGGGTTCGGCGACTCGGCGGCGATGATGCCCGGCTCGGTGATGCCGATGTAGCGCGTGCGCCGGCGGCGCTGCTTGGCGTGCGCGATGGTGGCGCCCTTCATCGGCCCCTTCATCGCACCCGGGCCGCAGCCGGTGCAGATGTCGAGCCCGCGCAGGCCCAGCTCGTAGCCCACCTGCTTGGTGTAGACGTATTCGTCGCGCGAGATCGAGTGGCCGCCCCAGCACACCACCAGGTTCGGCTCGGTCGGATGCAGGATGCGGGCGTTGCGCAGCAGCCGGAACACGGCATCGGTGATGTCGTCGCTGGTCTGCAGGCTGCTCTGGTCGCAGCCCAGTTCGATCGCGGTGTAGGCCAGATCGCGCACCACCGCGAACAGCAGCTCGGCCACGCCGCGGATCAGCTCGCCGTCGACGAACGCCATCGCCGGCGCATGGATCAGGTCGATCACCGCGCCACGGTCCTGCTGGTGCACCTGGATGTCGAAGTTCGGATACAGCTCGCGCGCGGCGCGCGGATCGTCGGACGCGCTGCCGCTGGTGAGCACCGCCAGCGCGCAGCGGCGCAGCAGGTCATGGATACCGGTGGAGGCGTCGCGCAGCTTGGCGACTTCGTCGCGCGAGAGCACATCGAGCCCGCCGCGCGGGTAGATGCGCGCGCTGACGGTAGGCAGGGCGGTGTCGAGCAGAGCGGTCATTCCTTTCGTGGTCCTCGCGAGGCTTTCGTCGTTCGTCTTATGCCCGCCGACTCTAGCGCAGCCGGCCGCGCAAAAGAAAACGGCCGGGTCGCCCCGGCCGTTTTTGCACCAACGGTAACGATCAGAAATCGATTCGGATACCGATCTGGGCCGCCCAGCGGGACTCGAAGTTGCGAGACGGCAACTGCGGCAGGCTGACCGCGCCCGTGGCCTCGTTCACGTAGCGATTGACGTCCAGCACGTACCGCCCGTTGACCACCCCCGCGTAGTCGGCCACCGACAGCGTGTACGGGAAGCCGGCTTCCTCCACTTGGCCCCACTTGCGGTTCAGCAGGTTGCCGAAGTTCTCGATGTCGAGGAACACCTCGGCGCGAGCGTCGCCGAAGCCCAGCGGGATCTCCTGGCTGAAGCGGACGTCGATGACGTTGCGCCAAGGGCTGGTGCCTTCGTTGCGGCGGGTCGGCGAACCACGACGGGCCGCCAGGTCCGGATTGGAGTTGATGTACGCCCAGAACGCCTGCTGATCCAGCGCGCTCGAGTTGTTGGTGAACGACACATCGCCGGGGCCGGCGGGCACGTAGAACACGTCGTTGCCGAAGCTACCGTCGCCGTTGGCGTCGTTGCCGAACACATAGCTGAACGGACGGCCGTAGCGACCTTCGTAGAACATCGACGCGCGGAACGGCGCCTTGTCGCTGAACAGATTCCAGGTCTTGCTCAGCGCGAAGGTCAGGCGATCGGAGATCTCGTAGTTCGACCGATTGGCGACTTCCTCGTTCTGGTTGAACACAGTACGAAGCTGCCAGTTCGACAGCGCGACCGAGGACGTACCCGGGCTGACCTCGGTCGAACGGCCGAAGGTGTACGCGAGCTTCGCGTACCAGCCGTTGTCCCAGGGCTTCTCGAGCGAGATCGTGAAGTTCTCCGCGCCGCCCTTGCTGGTGTTGGTCAGCACGATCGCTTCGCTGTACCGGCAGGGGTTGCTGGTGGCGTTGAACGGCGCGGCCGGATTGACCAGCAGGCAGTTCGTGCGGATGCGCCCATTGGTGTTTGCGGTGGTCGACCAGTAATGGTTGCGACCATCGGGAAGCGTGCCCGCCGGCGCGCCGAGCGCGTAGTTGACATAGTGCACGCCGCGATCCGTGCGCGACACCAGCAGCTCGGCGCCAGCCACCAGCCCCCACCACGGCAGCTCCTGCTCGATCGCCAGGTTAGCCTTCCAGATGGTCGGCTGCCGGAAGTCCGGATCCATCGCGTTCACCAGTTGCGACGCGACAGCGGTGGCGGGCACCACCGGCTGACCCGGCGTCAGCGCGCCGGCCGGCAGCGGCAGACCGGTGCTGGAGCGGATATCGAACGACTGCGTCAGCACGCCCGGGTTGGAGAAGCTGTTGGACAGCCACACCCCCGGCGCGGAGCCCAGGAACAGACCGACGCCGCCGCGCACCTGGGTGCGGAGCTCGTCACCCGCGGTGTAGTTGAAGCCGAAACGCGGCTGGATGGTCCACTCGCCATCCGGGGTGTAGCGGTTGTCGAAACCGTAATCGGTGCGGAACTGCGCGTTCTCGGCCGGCGTGCCGCCGATCCCGGTCTGGTCGGCCCGGATACCGAACATCAGCGTCAGCCGGTCGTTGACGGTCCAAGTGTCCTGCACGAACAGGCCGGTGTTGCCGACCTCGAACTGCGCCGCCGCGTCGCGGTTGTTGCCCGAGCGGGCGCGCTGGAAGCGGTAGCGGGTGTAGCGGCCGTTGAGGAAGTTGGTGATGCCGTCGACCTGCGAGGAGCCGGTTCCGGTCGTGTTGAACTCGTAGCTGCCGGTGGTGTCCTGCAGGAACAGGTTGAACACGTCCGACGTTTCGTAGTCCAGACCGAACTTCAGCTCGTGGTTGCCGAGGTAGTAGTTGCCGGCGAAGAAGCCGGTCCAGGTGTCGACCGCCAGCTCGTTGGACTGACGCGAGCGCTCCTCGCCGAACAGGAGGGTGGCGCTGCCGCCTGTGGGCGAGCCGTTACGCGCGGTGATGGAGACCTGCGGCACGTCCGAGTAGGAGGTCGGCAGCGAGCGGTATTCGGAGTAGCTGACGTTCAGCTCGGTCGAGAAGTTTGTGGTCCAGTCGCTGTACAGCATGCCGGCCCAGTTCTCGAAGCTGATGTTGTCCGAGTACCAGTTGCTGTTCGCCTGGAGAGTGGTCGCGCCGGTGTTCAACCGCAGCACGGTGCCTTCGGTCTTGTTGTAGCGGAACGCGGCGCGCTGGGTGTCGGTGATGTTCCAGTCGATCTTGGCGAGCCACTTCTCGTCCTCATTGACGAACTCGCTGATCGGGTCAAACGAACCGATATCGCCGGCGCCGAAGTTGCGCGCCGCCGTGGCGATCTGATCGAGCTGCGTCTGAGTCACCCGGAACTCGTTGGACGCGCCGGAGCCCTGCGGGCCGTTGTCGGCCGACGGCGCGATACGCTCGAACTTCTCGTATCCGGCGAAGAAGAACAGCCGATCCTTGATCAGCGGGCCGCCGAGGTAGGCGCCCCAGGTGGTCTCTTCGTTGAACGGCGCGGCGCGGCGTCCGTTGCCGACCCACTCGCCGATCATGTCGTCGTCGCGGTAGATGCCGTATACCGAGCCGTGGAACTCGTTGGTACCGGACTTGGTCACTGCGTTGATGTTGGCGCCGACGAAGTCGCCCTGGGTGACGTCGTAGTTGGAAACGCCGATGTTGAACTCACTGATCCAGTCGATGACGATCGGCTGGTTGAGCGCCGGCAGACCCGAATCGTTGAGGCCGAAGTTGTCGTTGGTCGGCACGCCATCGATGCGGATGTTGTTGTAGCGGTTGTTCTGGCCGCCGGCGGCGATGCCGCCGCGTTCCTTGTCCACCTGCACGATGCGCGGGTCGAGCCGGACGTAGTCCTCCAGCGAGCGGCGGATCGACGGCAACGCTTCGATCTCCTCGCGGGTGACCACCGTCTGCGCGCCGGTGGTATCGGGCGCGAAGACGGTCGAGCCGCGCGTGCCGCTCACCACCACCGATTCGAGCGCGTGGGCCTCCGCACCGGCGGCGGCCTCGGCACCCAGCTGGGCGTTCACCGTATTGGTGGCATCCAGCTGCAGAAACACTCCGCTTTCGACGTCGCTCTGGCCGTCCTTGCTGGCGGTGATCGTGTAAGGACCGCCGACGCGCAGACCGCGCGCGACGTAGCGGCCGTTCTCGTCGGTGACCACACGACTGACGGTGCCCGACTCGGTGTGGACGATCGTCACCTCCGCCCCAGCCACCGGGCGGCCGGAAGCGTCGGTCACCACGCCGCCGACACCGGCGGAGGTGCTTTGCGCGAACGCAGGAGCGGTGGCGAGAACGGCGAGCAGGCCCAGCGTGAGCTTGGACATGCGGACGCGTTTGGAATGGGTCATCGTGTTGGCCTCGATGGAAACGGAAGCGGTGTCACCGCATCGACCGGGACGGGACGCGGCGTGGTGGTGGGAGCCCCTCGGAAGGCCCGGCGGCCTGCCCCCGCCGGGTTAACAGCAGTTTAACAGCCTAGGGCGGCCCCATGACAGCGGCATGACGGCGGGCTTCTTGAACGGCCGGCCCGCTCACGGCGGGGCGATCTGCAGATAGGTGCCGAGCCCGTCGAGGAACATCTGCACGGAGATCGCCACCAGCAGCATGCCCATCAGGCGCTCGATGGCGGTCAGCACGCGGGTGCCGAGCACCTTGTAGAGGTAGGTCGCGGAGAACAGGATCGCCGCGGTCGCGCCCCAGGCGATCAGCAGCGCCAGGCTCCAGTCGCCCAGGCGTCCGGGATCGTTGTTGCCCATCAGCATCACCGCGGCCATGCCCGACGGCCCCGCGACCAGCGGGATCGCCATCGGCACGATGAACGGCTCGCCATCGGGCAACTCGCCCATCAGGCCCTCCGGCGGCGGGAAGATCATGCGGATGCCGATCAGGAACAGCACGATGCCGCCGGCGATCTGCACCGACTCCTGGCGCAGATGCATCAGCTCCAGCGCGTACTTGCCGCCCCACAGGAACGCCATCAGCACGATCAGGGCGATCGTCAGCTCGCGCGCCAGCACGATCCGCTGCCGCTTGGGCGGCAGGCTGCGCAGCAGGCTCAGGAACACGGGGATGTTCCCGAGCGGATCGAGGATGAGGAACAGCAGCAGCGCGGCGGAGGCGATCGTCATGCGGGGCTCCACACCTGCCCGCGATGGGCGGCGCCGGCGGGCGACAGCAGGGTGACGCAGGCCTCGGCGTAGGTGGCCGGGTCGCGGGCGAGACGGTCGTCCTCCTCGACGTAGGCCTTGGCGCGCAGCGCGGTGCGCATCGGCCCCGGACGCAGTGCGCAGACGCGCACGCTCGAGTTGGCGCATTCGGCATGCAGGATGCGGATCAGCGCATCGAGCCCGTGCTGCGCCACGCCGTAACCGCCCCAGTAGGCCTGGGAAACGCGGGCAAGGTCGTCCACCGCGAACACCAGCGCGGCGTCGGGCGCCTTCGCCAGCAGCGGCAGGCAGGCCTGCGACAGCCACCACGGCGCGGTCAGATTGACGTGCAGCGCGCGCGCGAACGCGGCCGGATCGGTGTGCAGCAGCGGCGTCAGGCCGCGGAACTCGGCCGCACAGTGCAGCACGCCGTCGAGGCGGCCGAGCGCGCCTTCGACGCGGGCGGCCATCTCCGCGTAGTCGTCGGGCGTGGCGCCCTCGAGATCGAGCGGATACAGCAGCGGCTCCGGCCCGCAGGCCGCCACCGCGTCGTACACGCGATTGAGCCGGGGCACCTTGCGGCCCAGCAGCACCACGGTCGCCCCGGCGCGCGCGCAGGCCTGCGCCGCGGCGCTGCCGAGGCCGCCGGTGGCGCCGGTGACGAGGACGACGCGGCCGTCGAGAACGCCGCTCACGCGCGCTGCGCCTCCGCGATCATGCGCGCGAGCTCGCCGGACTCCAGCAGCTCGAGCGTGATGTCGCAGCCGCCGATCAGCTCGCCGTTGATGAACAACTGCGGGAACGTCGGCCAGTTGGAGAAGCGCGGCAGGTTGGCGCGGATCTCCGGGTCCTCGAGCACGTTGACGGTGTGCAACTGCGTCGCCCCGGCCGCCTTCAGCGCCTGCACCGCGCGGCTGGAGAAGCCGCACATGGGGAACTGCGGGGTGCCCTTCATGAAGAGCACGATCGGGTGGCTTTCGACCTCGGACTGGATCCGCTCGAGCACGGACATGCGCGACTCCTGCAACGATGCGTGGCCGGACGGGGTGCCGGCCAGCGGAAGTGGGGGGTTAGAATGGCCATTGTAATCCCTCGCCTTCCCGGCACGCGGCAGGCCCGCGTCCGGATCCCCCTGAGCCAAGCCCGCTAGGAGCACGCCATGGCCTTCGAACTGCCCCCCCTGCCCTACGACCGCAGCGCCCTCGAGCCGCACATGTCGGCGGAAACGCTCGACTTCCATTACGGCAAGCACCACAAGACCTACGTCGACAACCTCAACAAGCTGATCGAGGGCACCGAGCTGGCGAACGCGTCGCTCGAGGAGATCATCCGCAAGTCGCAGGGCGGCCTGTTCAACAACGCCGCGCAGGTGTGGAACCACACCTTCTTCTGGAACTGCCTGAAGCCGGCCTCGGCGGGCGGCGGCGGCGAGCCGACCGGCAGGCTGGCCGACGCCATCAACCAGGCGTTCGGCGACTTCGCCCGGTTCAAGGAGGAGTTCACCAAGGTCGCGATCGGCACCTTCGGTTCCGGCTGGGCGTGGCTGGTGCAGCGCCCGGACGGCTCGCTCGGCCTGGTCAGCACCTCCAACGCCGGCACGCCGATCACCGGCGAGGACACCCCGCTGCTGACCTGCGACGTGTGGGAGCACGCCTACTACATCGACTACCGGAACGCGCGGCCGAAGTTCCTGGAAGCGTTCTGGAACATCGTCAACTGGGATTTCGTGGCGTCCAACCTGCGCTGAGCGGGACGCGCGGTGGAAACGGAACGGCCGGGGCGACCCGGCCGTTCTGCTTTGCGCGCTCCGTGCGTTCAGTCGCAGCGCAGGCGGTAGGCGCGGCGGAACTCCGCGGCCTGCGCGGGCGGCTCGCGGGCCAGCAGCGCGCAACCGGTGAAGTTGCCGACCATGCGGTTCTCGCGGCGGTCGTAGTACAGCCAGTCGACGATGTCGGCGCGCGCGAAGCGGTAGCGCTGGCCGGCACGCACGGTGCGCACGAGCCGCGGGGCGTTGTCGAGGGTGCCGACGAAGCCCTCGCCGTCGCGTCGCACCTCGCCGAGCCAGAAGTATTCGGTGTCGGCGCCATCGCGGATGCCCACCTTCACCGCCGCGTGCTCGACGTGCGGGGGCGCGGCATCGAGCAGCGCGAGGAAGCCGTCGAGCGAGCCCTGCGCACGCGCGATCGCCGCGCGCATCGCCGGATCCTCGGCGGCAACCCGCACCACCTCGTCGCGGGCCGCGCGTTCGAGCGGCGTCGGCGCGGCGGGCCGGTCGCCGCAGGCGGCCAGCAGCAGCGCCAGAACGACCGCGCCGACGCGGCGTGCGCGCGCGCTCATGCGGCGTCGCTCCGCACGCGTCCCCACAGGCGGCGGCCGACGGCGGCGAAGCGGCCGGCCGCGATGGCGCGCGCCTCGGCGTCGAACAGGCCGACCGCGAGCGCGGCGCCATGCGCATCCGGCGGCAGGTGCGGCAGCAGATAGCGGTAGAGGTACGGCGCGTCCTGCATGTGCACCGCGTCGACATGGACGCGGAAGGCATCGTGCATGACCGCGAACGGATGGATCCGATGCTCCGCCGCGTGCGCGCGCCACGCATCCACGGGATCGGTGGCCGCCAGCAGCGCACCCAGGAAGCCCGGTGGCGGCATGTCGCCCAGCAGGGCGCGCGCGGCCTCGGCAAGCCAACGCACCGCCGCCGGCTCGGCGTCCGCGAAAGCGAAATCCTCCGCCGCGAGCACGCCGTCCGTTTCCGCATGCCGCGCCGCGGCCGCCAGGGCGGCGTGCGGGTCGGGCAGATAGTGCAGCGAGCGGGTGAACGCGACGAGGTGGAAGCGCCCGGACAACACCGCCGGCCACGCCGCCTCGATGGTGCGCACGCCGCGCGCGCTCGCCCTCGCCAGTGCGGGGCCGTCGCTGTCGAGCCCGGTCACGTCGTAGCCTTCGCGCGCCAGTGCGGCGGCCACCTCGCCGCCGCCGCAGCCGATCTCCAGCACGCGCGCGGGCGCGGCGCGCAGCGCGCGCAGGAAGCCCAGCGTATGAGCGGTCGCGATGTCGAGCGGATGCTCCATCGCCGCTCCGCGCTCAGCCTCTCAGGCGTTCGACGACCGGCGCGACCTGCGCTTCGCGGCCGAGCGCGCGGCCGACGCGCGCGAGCGCGTCCGCCAGCTCGGCGGCGCTGTCCGCGCGCAACGTCGCATG
This sequence comes from Vulcaniibacterium thermophilum, assembly GCF_007923255.1. GTDB lineage: Bacteria > Pseudomonadota > Gammaproteobacteria > Xanthomonadales > Xanthomonadaceae > Lysobacter_F > Lysobacter_F thermophilum. The sequence goes on from NZ_VOHJ01000020.1 coordinate 38,223, forward strand.
ACCCACCTTGCGGCCTTCGCGCGGCGACTTGCCGTAATCGTGCCAATGGCCGCCGGCTTCGGCCAGCACCGGTCCGGCGGCAGGCAGGGCACCGATCCAGTTGAGCATGCAGGCGTGGCCGAGCATGCGGGTGTCGCCCAGCGGCAGGCCCAGCACCGCGCGCAGGTGATTCTGGAACTGCGAGGTTTCGCTGCCCTCGATCGTCCAGTGGCCGGAGTTGTGCACGCGCGGCGCCATCTCGTTGGCGAGCAGCACGCCGTCGCGGCTGAACATCTCCAGCGCGAACACGCCGACGTAGTCGAGCGCCTCGGCGATGCTGCGCGCGTGCGCGATCGCGGTCTGCGCCTGCGCGGCATCGACGCGCGCCGGCGCCAGACTCGCGGACAGGATGCCGTCGACGTGCCAGTTCTCGGTCAGCGGCCAGGTGCGGAAGGCGCCGTCGCGCGTGCGGCAGGCCACCACCGACAGCTCGCGCTCGAACGCGACGAAGCCTTCGAGGATCAGCCCGACCTTCGGCGCCTGCGCGCCCAGCGCGGCCCAGGCGGCGTCCACGTCGTCGGCGCCGCGCAGCCGGAACTGGCCCTTGCCGTCGTAGCCGAGCCGGCGCGTCTTCAGGATGCAGGGCGTGCCGATCCGCGCCACCGCCTGTTCGAGCTGCTCGCGCGTGTCGACCGGCGCGAACGCGGGCACCGGGATGCCCAGCTCCCGGAACAGCGTCTTCTCCGCCAGCCGGTCCTGCGCCACGGCGAGCGCGCGCGGATTCGGGAACACCGGCACGCGCTCGGCCAGCCAGGCGGCCGATTCCGCCGGCACGTTCTCGAAATCGAACGTGGCCACTTCCACCTGCGAAGCGAAGGTTTCGAGCGCGGCGCGGTCGGTGTAGTCGCCGACGATCAGCGGCGCGAACTGGCCGGCGCAGGCGTCCGCGGTCTGATCGAGCACGCGGAAACGAAGGCCGAGCGGCGCGCCCGCGAGCGCGAGCATGCGCGCAAGCTGGCCGCCGCCGAGAATGCCCACCGTGGTCGTCATGCGGCGCGTTTCCTCCGTCAGGCGCGCGGATCGGGATGACCGAGCACGTCCTCGGTCTGGCGCGCGCGGAAGGCGTCCAGCGCGGCGCCGATCTCCGGATATCCCGACGCCAGCATCGCGGCCGCGAACAGCGCGGCGTTCGCGGCGCCGGCCTGGCCGATCGCGAACGTCGCCACCGGCACGCCGGCCGGCATCTGCACGATCGACAACAGCGAATCCAGCCCGTTGAGCGCCTTCGACTGCACCGGCACGCCGAGCACCGGCACCGCGGTCTTGGCCGCGAGCATGCCCGGCAGGTGCGCGGCGCCGCCGGCGCCGGCGACGATCGCGCGCAGGCCGCGCGGGGCCGCTTCTTCCGCGTAGCGGTACAGCAGGTCGGGCGTGCGATGCGCGGACACCACGCGCACTTCGTGCGGCACGCCCAGCGCTTCCAGCCGCGCGGCGGCGTGCTGCATCGTCTCCCAGTCCGAGCGCGAGCCCATCACGATGCCGACCAGCGGCGCCCGTTCGGAATTCGACATGGTCCTGTTCCGGCGCAAAAACGTATTCTAGCGTCCCCACCGAAGCCGCCGGCACGCCCCATGGATCGCAAGCTGCTCGATCTGCTCGTCTGTCCGACCACCCGGCAGCCGCTGGCGCTGCTGGACGCGCGCGGGCTGGAGGCGCTCAACGCCGCGATCGCCGCAGGCCAGGTGAAGCGCGCCGACGGCAGCGCGCAGACCGGGCCGCTCGCCGAGGCGCTGGTGACGCGCGACCGCCGCACGGTCTACCGCGTCGACGACGGCATCCCCGTGCTGCTGGCCGAGGAGGCGATCGCCACCGCGCAGGTCGCCGGCTTCCCGGCATGAGCGCGCGCGTCGCAGCGCCGCCGGCGGAGGCGATCGAGGCCGACGTCGCCCGCGCGCTCGCCGAGGACATCGGCGGCGGCGACGTCACCGCGATGCTGCTGCCCGACGTCGAGGATTCGGCGTACCTGCTCTGCAAGGAGGACGCCGTCGTCTGCGGCCGCCCGTGGTTCGACGCCTGCCATCGCGCGCTCGATCCCGGCGTGCGTATCGAGTGGCGGGTGGCCGAAGGCGACCGCGCCGCGCCGGGCACGGTGCTCGCCACCCTGCACGGCCGCGCCCGCGCGCTGGTGACCGCCGAGCGCGCCTCGCTCAACTTCATGCAGACGCTCTCCGGCACCGCCACCGTCACCGCGCACTACGTGGAGGCGGTGCGCGGCACCCGCGCGCGCATCCTCGACACCCGCAAGACCCTGCCCGGCCTGCGCCTGGCGCAAAAGTACGCGGTGCGGGTGGGCGGCGGCGACAACCACCGCATGGGCCTGTACGACGCGGTGATGCTGAAGGAGAACCACGTGCGCACGGCCGGCTCGGTGACCGCGGCGATCCGCGCCGCGCGCGCGCTGCATCCGACGCTGCCGCTGATCGTCGAGGTGGAGACGCTGGACCAGTTGCGCGAGGCGCTCGCCGAGGGGTGCGACCGCATCCTGATCGACGATTTCGACGCGCCGACGCGGCGCGAGGCGGCGCGGCTCGCGGCCGGGCGCATCCCGCTGGAGGTGTCCGGCGGCGTCGACCTCGCCGGCGTGCGCGCGATCGCCGAGGACGGGGTGGACTGCATCTCGATCGGCGCGTTGACCAAGCACGTGCGCGCGATCGATCTGTCGCTCAAGCTCGGGCCGCCGCCGGGCGGGTGAGGCATCCGTCACGGCCACGGATGCGCGCGGATGAACGCGGATCCTGAAGGGGCGGGCGAAGCCCCGACCGACCGGCGACGCCCCGGGCGGCGTGCCCAGGTGAGCCGTCAGCCGCCACGCTGCGCTTCGGCGAACTGCGCGAAGACCTGCTCGCCGGTGAGCCTGGGCGTGTCGTTGGCCAGCTCGTAGTAGCCGGGCTTCTCGTCGATGAAGATCTGGCTTGTCAGCTCGAAGCCCGGGTCCCGGAACAGGCCGACCGGAAGGGCGTACTCGTCCGTGGGCAGCAGGTGATAGAACAGGTGCGTGCCGCAGGTGGGGCAGAACCCGCGTTCGGCCCACTCCGAAGACCGGTACGCGACGGGCGTTTGCGTACCCGAGAAAGCGACGTTGGAGCCGCAATGGACGGACAGCAAGGGGCCGCCGCTCCAGCGCCGGCACATGGTGCAATGGCAGACGTTGATCTCCGTTTCGGTCGGCGCGTGCACCGTGATCGAGCCGCACAGGCATGAACCTTCCATAGGTCTCTCCTCGTCGCGATTGCCGCGGGCTGACATTCTTGCAGCAGTCGGCGCCATGCCGCATCCAGACGCGCGGGCCCGGTCGTGTGCGGACAGGACATCGGGCTCCGCCGCGCCTGGTCGCCTCTGCGCTTCCACGACCCCGCCTGTGGTCGCGGCTCCAGCCGCGACCACCGCATCGCTCCGCTCCGCGCGCCTTCGCCGACCGCCTCGCCCGCGCTCTCCGCACGGACGAAGAAGCCAGCAGCCGGCTGCCGACGCCCCGCGCCGGTCAGAAGACGACGAACGCCACCAGCGCGGCCACCACGAGGCCCGCGGCGAGCGCGATCCATGCCTTGCGCGGCAGGCGCCGCCGCGGCGGGGCGCCGGGCGGCACGCTGTCGGTCTGGCCCGTTCCCAGCAGGCGGAAACGCAGGGTGTCGAACCCGATCTCGTCGCCGGGCCTGGCCACGGCGCGCTGCACGCGACGGCCGTTGACGAACGTGCCGTTGGTCGAGCGCAGGTCCTCCAGATGCAGGCCGTCCTCGGCCGGCATCAGCTTGGCGTGGCGGCGCGAGAGACCGGGATGGTCGAAGCGCAGGCTGCATTCGGCCGCGCGCCCGAGCACGGTCTGCCCCGTGACCGGAAAGCTGCGGCCGAACGCCTCGCCGGCCACGCAGCGCAGCACGTAGCGCGGCAACGCGGGTCGCACCGCGGTGGCGCCGATCTCGTCGTTGGCGGGCGGCAGGCCGGCCGGCGCGGGGCCCAGATGCGGCACGCCGATCGCGACCAGCCGCGCGCGCACGCCGTTGATGCTGAGGGTGTCGCCGGCGCGCAGGGCGATCATGCCGTCCACCGCGCGCTCGTTGACCTCGACCGGCATTCCCGCCGGCACCTGCAGCATCACGCCGTGATCGTTGACGTGCAGCTCGCAGTGGCGGGCGCGCACGCCCGGGCGGTCGATCACGATCTGCGCCTGCGGATCGCGGCCGATCCGGTTGATGCCGGGACTGAGCACGACCTGCGGATGCTCCCCGCCGGGGAACACCAGCTTCATCGGTTCGCGGGCGCCCTGCGGCGGAACGGTGGGACTTGCCGAAGCCATCCGGTCACTCCAGATTAGAGGCGATGCCGACGCTCGTGATGCTACTCATCTTTTTCGGCCTGGCGGCCGCGTTCTGGAGCGCCGGGCGCGCGGCCGCCGAGATCGCGGTCACAGTTGGACGCCGCGCCTGCCAGGCCGCCGGCGTGCAACTGCTGGACCAGACCGTGCACGCCCGCGGATTGCGCCTGCGGCGCGGCGCGGACGGCTGGCTGGGGCTGGAGCGGACGTTCCGGTTCGAATACTCGGAGGACGGCGTCGAACGCCACGTCGGCCAACTGGTGCTGTTCCGCGGCGAGCTGGTCGCCTTCAGCGGACCGCCGCGCGCCACTGCCGTCGTGCCTCTGCATCGCTGACCGGCCTCCGTCCGCCACGGTCGAGCTGTTCCGGCGGCAGCCTCGCGCGCGCCGGGTGAAGGCGATGTCGCCTACTTGACCAGCCGCAGATGGCCGCCGCGACGCGGGCCCGGCCGCTCCGGGCCGTCGTCGGGGCCGGCCGGCTCGTGGTCGTCGCCGCTCTCGGCCGCGGGCACCGGCGCGAGCGCGGGGCGGGCGGGCGTCGCCGCGGCGGCGGGCGCGGCCGGCAGGCCGTCGTCGGGCAGCGCCATGCCGTGGCCGGTCTCGCGCGCGTAGATCGCCAGCACCGCGGCGACCGGGACCACCACGCCGTGACTCACCCCGCCGAAGCGCGCATGGAAGGTGATCGACTCGTTGTCCATGTGCAGGTGGGCGACCGCGCGCTCGGCGATGTTGAGCACCACCTTGCCGTCCTTGACCGCGTGCGGCGGCACCTGCACGCCGGGTCGCGTCGCATCCACCAGCAGGTGCGGCGTCATGCCGTTGTCGGCGATCCATTCGTACAGCGCCCGCAGCAGGTACGGGCGGTAGCTGGTCATCGGCGGCGTGGTGGGCTCGCTCATGCCGGCAGTGTAGCGATTGACGGACGGAAGGCCATCGTCGCGCGCGCCTTCAGGCCATCGCCGGCACGCCGAGGGTCTCCACGGCGGCGCGCAGCAGGCGCTCGATCAGGGCCTGCACGCGCGCGGCGCGGGCGTCGTCGTAGACGCGGGTGGTCTCGTCCATGTAGACGCGCTGGCTGATCTCCAGTTGCACCGCCTCCACGCCGTCGGCCGGGCGGCCGTAGTGGCGGGTGATGTAGCCGCCCTTGAAGCGGCCGTCGATCACCCAGTCGAACTCGTCCTGCGCGGACAGCACGTCGGTGAGCGCGGCCCGCAGCGCCGGCGAGCAGGACGCGCCGCTCGCGGTGCCGAGGTTGAGGTCGGGCAGCCGACCGTCGAACAGGAACGGCACTTCGCCGCGGATCGAGTGGCCCTCCCACAGCAGCACGCGGCCGTGGCGCTCGCGCAGGCGGTCGAGTTCCTGCCGCAACGCGGTGTGGTACGGCCGCCAGTAGCGCTCCACGCGGCGGACGATCTCGTCGTTGCCGGGCGCCAGGCCGTCGCGGTAGACCGGCTCGCCGCTGAATTGCACGGCGGGACACAGGCCGGTGGTGTTCTGCCCCGGGTACAGCGAGACGTCGTCCGGCGGCCGGTTGAGATCGACCACGTAGCGCGAGTAGCGCGGCACGATCATCGAGGCGCGGAAGCGGCTGACGAACGCATACAGGCGCGCGATGTGCCAGTCGGTGTCCGGCACGGCGCGCGCGGATTCGGTCATGCGCGTGGCGATGGCGTCGGGGATGGCGGTGCCGTCGTGCGGGACGCTCACCAGCAGCGGCGCCGAGCCGCGGTGCAGGATGTGGGTGTCCATCGCCCGAGTGTACGGCCAGCGCGGTCGCGGGCGCATCGCGGCGCACGCGCGGCGCGTCAGCGGAACCGCTCGAGCCGGTAGGGCGACGGGTCGACCGCCGGCTCGCGCCCGGCGATCAGGTCGGCGATCAGTTGGCCGGTCGCCGCGCTCATGCTCACGCCCATCATGCCGTGGCCGGTCGCCAGCCAGACGTGCGGCCGGCCGGGGACGGGGCCGATCACCGGCAGGTCGTCCACGCTCATCGGCCGCCAGCCGTACCAGCGCTCGATCACCTCCGGCCCGGTCGGCACGTGCAGGTACTCGGCGGCTCCACGCTCCAGCGCGCCGAGCCGGCGCGCGTTGAGGCTCTCGTCGTAGCCCGCGAACTCCATCGTGCTGCCGAGCCGGAAGCCGCTGTCCCACGCGGTCACGCACACCGAGCGTTCGCGCAGCACCAGCGGCCGCCGGGGCACCTGCGCCGGCCGGGTGTAGGTGATCGAGTAGCCCTTGCCGGGCTGCAGGGCGCGCGCGAGCTGCGGCGCGCCCACCGCCGCGCACAGCCGCGGCGACCAGGCGCCGAGCGCGACCACCAGCTCGCGCGCGGCGATCGCGCCCTGCGCGGTGTCGACGCGGACGCCGTCGCGCCCGGACGTCGCGCCCTGGAACGCGCACGCCTCGACGATCGCGCCGCCGCGCGCCCGCACCGCGCGCGCGAGCGCATCGACGTAGCGTTCCGGCCGCAGCACGGCGTCGCCGTCGAAACGGATCGCGCCGGCGACGCCGGGCTTGAGCGCCGGCTCCAGCGCCTGGTAGCGCGCGCCGTCGATCGCCTCGACCTCGACGCCGAAGGAACGCAGCGCGTCGAGCTCGCGCCTGCCGTGCTCGAAGGCGGCCGGATCGCGGTACACGTAATCGAGCCCGGCCTCGGCGAACTCGCAGTCGAGCCCGAAGTCGCGCACCCACTGCGCCAGCCGCGCGCGCGAATCGTTGAGCAGCGCGGCCTTGCCGAGCGCGCTGGCGCGCCAGTCGCGCGGGTTGCAGCGCGCGGCGAAGCGCCACAGCCAGCGCCAGAGCGCGGGGTCGAACCGGGGCGCGACGTACAGCGGCGCATCCGGCTGCAGCATCCAGCGCAGCGCGCGCGCCACCACGCCGGGCGCGGCCAGCGGCGGCGCGTGGCTCGGCGTGATCGTGCCGCAGTTGCCGTGCGAGCTGCCGCCGCCGACGCGGCCGGCGTCGATCACGCGCACGCCGCGCCCGCTTTCGAGCAACGCCAGCGCGCAGGCCAGGCCGATCACGCCGGCACCGGCGATGACGACGTCCTCGTGCTGCGGGGCGGGCGAAGGCATGGCGGTCGCGCGTGCGGGGGACGCAACAGCGTAACCGCCGCGCGCGCGATCCGTTACCGGCGGCTCAGGCGGCGCGCAGCGCGGGCAGGCGGCCGTAGGTCAGGCCGCGCCAGATCCATTCCATCGGACCGTAGCGGAACCGCCGCAGCCACCAGCGGCTCACCAGCACCTGCAACGCGAACACCGCCAGCGCGAACACCGGCTGCCACGCGCGCGGCAACTGTCCGAACGCGCCGAGCCCGTAGCCGTAGAACACCAGCGTGCCGATCAGCGACTGCAGCAGGTAGTGGGTCAGCGCCATGCGCCCGGCCGGCGCCAGCAGCGCCAGCGCGCCCGCCACGCGCGGGTGCCGCAGGCCGCGCACGATCCACGCCAGATAGCCGAGCGACATCAGCAGCGCGCCGGTCGAGGCGGCGAAGGTGGCCACGCCCATGCCGAAATCCAGCCGTCCCGGGTCCATCGTCGGCATCAGCCGGAAGCCGGCCAGCACCAGCAGCAGGCCCACCGGCAGCGCGACCCACCGCAGCCGCGCGAACAGCCGAGGGAACGCCGACGGATCGGCGATCGCCCCGCTGCGCACGAACCAGCTTCCGAGCACGAACAGTCCCAGCACCTGCCAGCCGAACACGGTCAGCGCGTAGACGAACATCTGCCCCATGTCGGCCGCACGCTGCCGCGTGGCGTCGAGCCAGGTGCCGTGCCCGTACGCGGCCGCCTGCGCGTCGAGGGTGCGTTGCCAGGCCTGCGCCTCCTGCGCCAGCGCGCGCTGCATCTCCTTCGCCGCGCCCGGCTCGAGCTGCGCCAGCGACCCCAGCGCCCCCAGCCCCAGCACCAGACACAGCGGCGCCACGTACAGCCCCAGCCCCAGCCACGGCAACTGCCGCGCCGGCACCGCGCGGAACACCGCGAGCAGCAGCAGCGCCAGCAGCGCGTAGACCGTGAGGATGTCGCCCGACCACACCAGCAGCATGTGGGCAAGGCCGATCGCCAGCAGCGCGAAGGTGCGCCGCAGATAGACGCGCACGAACGGCCGTCCGGCCGCCTCGGCGCGCGCGGCCATCACCGCGAAGCCCATGCCGAACAGCAGCGAGAACAGCACGTAGAACTTGCCCTGCACCAGCACGTAGATCAGCGCGTCGACCGCGCGGTCGGCGCCGGCGAGCGACGGGTCGAGGCCGGTCAGCGACGCATTCAGCGGCCCGGCCATGCCCTCGATGTTCATCAGGAAGATGCCCAGCAGCGCGAAGCCGCGGATCACGTCCATCGCCACGATGCGCTCGGCGGCCGGCAGCGGCCCCAGCGTGATCGCCTTCTGCATGCGCGCTCTCCCCTCGTGCGAGCGCGGATCATCGGCGCCGGCGCCCGGGCCCGGCAAGTCCGGCCTGCCGTTCGCCCCGCCGAGGCGGACGGCCCACCTGAAACGCGGACGGCCCGCCGAAGCGGGCCGTCGCGGCGGAACCCGGCGGACGGGTTCAGTGGTGGTGGCCGCCCTCGCCGTGGACGTGGCCGTGCTCGATCTCCTCGGCCGAGGCCTCGCGCACGTCGACCACCTCGATCGCGAAGTGCAGGTCCTTGCCGGCCATCGGGTGATTGAGATCGACGTCGACCACGCTCATGCCGACCTTGTGGATGGTGACCGCACGCGGACCGAAGTTGGTCGGCAGCACCGCCTGCATGCCGGGCTCCAGGCGCGCGTCCTTGAAGTACTTCTTCGGCACGCGCTGGATCATGCCCTCGCGACGCTCGCCGTAGGCCTCGGCGGCCGGCACGTCGACCTCGAACTTCTCGCCCGCCTCGCGGCCTTCCAGCGCCTTCTCCAGGCCCGGGATGATGTTGCCGTGGCCGACCAGGATGGCGAGCGGCTCGCGGCCCTCGGACGATTCCAGCGGCGGCTGGCCGGCTTCGCTGACGGTGTAGTGGAAACGGACGACGCGGTCTTTCTCGATCTTCATGGGTGGAGCCTGCCGTGTGTGGAGCCGGCGTGAGGGATTGCCGGCAGGGACGTGAACGGCGAAGCTACCGCCGTGACGAAGGCCGCGCATTATCCGGGCATCCGCCTCCACGCGCCAGCGCGGGCGTGGCGCGCGTTTGCGGTCGCGGCGCTGGTGCTGGGCCTTGGCGCCTGCGGGGTCCGCGAAGGCGCGGTGCGTTCGCCCGCCCCGCCCTCGCGCGACTGGGGCACGCAGGCGCCCGCCGATCCCGTCGCCGCCAATGCCGTGCTGATGCGTGCCCTGAGCCTGGTCGGCACGCCGTACCGCTACGGCGGCAACACGCCCGAGGGCGGGTTCGACTGCAGCGGACTGGTGAACTACGTGTTCAGGGACGCCGCCGCGATCCGCCTGCCGCGCAGCTCGCGCGAGCTGGCCGCCTGGCAGGGGCCGCGGGTGGCGCCGGAACGGCTGGCTCCCGGCGATCTGGTGTTCTTCGGCAGCGACGGGACGGTGACCCACGTGGGCATCTACGTCGGCGAAGGCCGCTTCGTGCACGCCCCGAGCACCGGCGGCACGGTCCGGCTGGACCATCTGGACGGCCCCTACTGGCGCACCCGCTACAGCGGCGCCCGGCGCGTCCTCACCGGACCCGTGGCGCGGAACTGAGACCCAGGTCCGGCCGCTTTGACGGATCGTTAACGGCTGCTTAGCAACTCCCCCGCCCGTCGCGGGTAAGGTCACCCCCTCGTGATCGACCCGTGATGACTGCGTGACGCCTGCCTCCCATCACCCCGGCCGACCTGTCGCCTCCCGCCTCCGTTGGCTGGCGGCGGTGCTGCTGTCCCTCTCCGCCCTGCCCGCGCTCGCCCAGCAGGCGCCCGGCCTGGCCGGCGACCGCGCGGAGCTGCCCGCCCCGCCCGAGCGCAGCCTGCTGCCCGAGGCGATGAGCCTGTCCGACCGCGCGCTGCTGCTGGCGACGGATCTCAATCGCCTGCTGCTGCCGGCCGCGCGCCTGCCCGCGGAGCCCGCGCAGGACGGCGACGGCAAGGTCCGCAAGGTGCTGCAGAACGCGTTGACGCTGCTGGGCACGCCGTACCGCTGGGGCGGCAACTCGCCGGACAGCGGCTTCGACTGCTCCGGCCTGGTCCGCTACGTGTTCCGCAGCGCGCTCGGCATCGAGCTGCCGCGCGTTTCGCGCGAGATGGCCAACACCGGCACGCCGATCACCGACCGCGCCGCGCTGGCCGCCGGCGACCTGGTCTTCTTCGGGCGCAAGGGCAAGGTCGACCACGTCGGCATCTATCTGGGCGATGGCCGCTTCGTGCACGCGCCGCGCACCGGCCGCGACGTGACCGTCTCCAGCCTCGAAACCGGCTACTGGGCCGGCAAGTTCCTGTCCGCGCGCCGGGTCGAAGGGATCTGAGGCGACTGCGCGGATGACGGGGCCGCCGTTCCGGCGGCCTTGTCGTTTTCGTGCGCCGCGGCCGCCCGACCCCAAGGGGGCGGCGGTCCGCGCTTCATGACCGGTCGTCGCCGGGCACTTGCCGCTGGCGCCAAGCGCGACGATGCTCACATTTTCGCGAGCGGAGAACGGTCGTGCTGCGCAACGTGCTGGCCCTGCTCGCCGGGATCCTGGCGATGTTCCTGGTGACGTGGAGCCTGGAGGCCCTCGGCCATGTCGCCTTCCCGCTGCCCTCGGGGCTCGATCCGCGCGACCCCGCCCAGGCGCAGGCCTTCGCCCGCTACCTGGCGACGATGCCGCTGGGCGCGCAGGCCGCGCTGGTGCTGGCGTGGTCGGGCGGCGCGTTCGCCGGCGGCTTCGTCGGCGCCCGTTTCGCGCGCCATCCGCGCAGCGTGGCGGTGGCGGTGGGGGCGCTGGTGGTCGCCGGCGTGATCGGGATGATCATGCTGGTGCCGCATCCCTCGTGGGTGGCGGCGGCAGGTCTGGTGCTGCCGATTCCGCTCGCCCTGTGGGCCGCGCGCCTGGCGCGGCCGCGGATCCCGCTGACCGACTGAGGCGGTCTGCCGCGCGTGCGGCACACTATGCGGCCCGTCCGCGGTGCTCCCGTATGCCTCTGCCCGCCTCGCGCCTCGCGCGCGTCGTTCCCGTCCTGCTCGCGATCGCCGCGGGCGTGGACGCCGCCGAACCGCTGCCCCCGGCGCGCGCGCCGGATACGCCGGAAGCCTGGCGCACGCCGGTGGCGCCGTTCCGCATCGCCGACCGCACGTGGTATGTCGGCACGCAGGGGCTGAGCGTGCTGCTGGTGCGCACCGACGCGGGCGCGATCCTGATCGACGGCGGACTGCCGCAGATGGCGCCGCTGGTGCTGGAGAACCTGCGTGCGCTGGGCGTCGCGCCGGACGAGGTGCGGCTGATCGTGCACAGCCACGCGCACTACGACCACACCGGCCCGCTGGCGGCGCTGCAGCGGGCCAGCGGCGCGCGGGTGGTGAGCAATGCCGAATCGGCGGCGCTGCTGGCGCGCGGCGGCACGGACGATCCGCACTACGGCGACGACTTCGCGTTTCCCCCGGTGCGCGCGGACCGTCTGGTGCTCGATGGCGAGAGCGTCGAGCTGGGCGGCGTCGCGCTCACCGCGCGCTTCACCCCGGGCCACACGCCCGGCAGCATGAGCTGGACCTGGACCGATACCCGCGACGGCAAGCCGGTCCGCATCGCCTACGCCGACAGCCTGAGCGCGCCCGGCTACCGGCTGGTGGGCCACCCGCGCCATCCGCGCATCGTCGACGACTACCGGCGCGCGTTCGCGGCGGTGCGCGCGCTGCCCTGCGACGTGCTGATCACCCCGCATCCCGACGCCAGCGGCTGGCGCCTGCAGGATCCGGCGCAATCGCGGCCGATCACCTGCGCGGCCTACGCGCAGGCGGCGGAGGAACGCCTCGAGCGGCAGCTCGCCGAACAGCGCAGCGCGGAGGCGCGCTGATGCCGTACACGCCGATCGTGGGCACGCTGGGCTACGTGCTCTCGCCCGACGGCCGCGAGGTGCTGCTGATCCACCGCAACGCGCGCCCGGGTGATCTGCATCTTGGCAAGTACAACGGCCTGGGCGGCAAGCTCGAGCCGGACGAGGACGTCGCCGCCGGCATGCGCCGCGAGATCCGCGAGGAAGCCGGCATCGAATGCGAGGAGATGGTGCTGCGCGGCACCGTGAGCTGGCCGGGCTTCGGCAAGCACGGCGAGGACTGGCTCGGCTTCGTGTTCCTGATCACCCGCTTCTCCGGTACGCCGCTGACGGAGAACCACGAGGGCACGCTGGAATGGGTGCCGCGCGAGCGCCTGCTCGACCTGCCGATGTGGGAAGGCGACCGCCACTTCCTGCCGCTGGTGTTCGACGGCGACCCGCGTCCGTTCCACGGCGTGATGCCCTACCGCGCCGGCCGCATGCTGTCGTGGCGGTACTCGCGCTGAGGCGGCCGGCGCGGCGGCCGCCGCGCGCTCACGACGCGCGTTCCTCCTCGCCCCCGGCGATGCCGACGTTGCTCGACGCGGCGGCGTACACGCGCTCGTCGAGCAGCCCCGTTTCCTTCGCCACCAGCACCGGCACCAGCATCTGCCCGGTGACGTTGGTCATCGTGCGCATCATGTCGAGCACGCGGTCGATGGCGACGAGATAGCCGATGCCCTCCAGCGGCAGGCCGGCGGCGCTCAGCACCAGCGTCACCATCACGATCGCGGTGCCCGGCACGCCGGCGGTGCCGAAGCTGCCGAGCACCGAGGCGAGCAGGATCACGAAGTACTGGTTGAGCGAGAGATCCAGCCCGAAGTACTGGGCGACGAACACCGCCGTCAGTGCCGGATAGATCGCGCCGCAGCCGTCCATCTTGATGCTGGCGCCCAGCGGCACCGCGAACGCGGCGTAATCCTTGTCGACGCCGAGGTTGTGGGTGATCGAACGGATCGCCGCCGGCATCGAGGCGAAACTCGAGGACGCGACGAACGCGACCTGCATGCCCGGGGCCGCGCCGCGGAAGAACTTCAGCGGATTGAGCCCGTGCGCGGCGAGCAGGCTGCCGTACACCACCACGATGTGCAGCGCGCAGGCGAGATACAGCGCCAGCACGAAGCTGCCGAGCGGCAGCAGCTTCTCGAAGCCGTAGGCGCCCACCAGCGCGGCGATCAGGCCGAAAGTGCCGAGCGGCGTCATCTCCAGCACGAAGCGGGTGACCTGCACCATCGTGTCGCTGGCTTCGCCCACCAGCCGGCGCAGGCCGGCCACGCGCTCGCCCAGCTTCACCAGCGCGAAACCCACCAGCCCGGCGAACACGATCACCTGCAGGATCTTCCCTTCGCTCAGCGCCTTGAACGGATTGGTCGGCACGACATCCAGCAGCACCTGCACCGGCGAGGGCACCTCGCGCACGGTGTAATCGGGCGCCACCGTGAGCCCGGAAAGACCGCGTCCCGGCTGCAGCAGCCAGCCCACCAGCAGGCCGACGCCGACCGCGCACGCGGCGGTGATCGCGAACCACAGGAAAGTGCGCCCGCTCAGCGCCGCCACCGACTTCTGCCCGTGCAGGCTGCCGATCGCGTTCATCACCGCGAACAACACCAGCGGCACCGCGATCATCTTGATCAGGTTGACGTAGAGCGTGCCGAGCGGGCCCAGCCACGTCTCCGCCGCCGGCCCGATCGCCCAGCCGGCGAGCGCGCCCAGCACGAACGCGCCCAGCACGCGCTGCCAGAACGGGATGCGGAGCCAGGCGTGGACCACGGACATGCGACGTTCCTCACGGATCGGACCTGCACCTTAGCGCCGGCCGGCCGCAGCCGCGAGGCCATGCGCGCAACACGCCCGTGCGATGGCCGCAACGGACGGCGGGCATAATCGCCCGCTCCGTCGTCGTGCCGATGTCGAATGCGACCGTTCCGTACCGCCGCCGCGCCCGTCCTGCTCGCCCTCGCCGCCTGCGCCAGCGCGCCCGACGCGCGGCCGCGCGTGCCCGCGGTGCCGGCCATCGCCCGCCCCGACGGCGAGACGGCCGCGTGGTGGTTCCGCGCCGGCGCCGCGCAGGCCGCCGAGCGCGGCGCCGCGCGCGGCCGCGCG
>NZ_VOHJ01000021.1 GCF_007923255.1 Vulcaniibacterium thermophilum
CCCACCGACGCCGCCGGCACCACGCCGCCGGCCGACGCCGCCGCGCCCGGCGCGGCCACCGCCGACACCGGCGCGCAGGCCGATGCCGCCGCCGCCGCGGCGCTCACCGAGGAGGCGTTCGTCGCCCAGGCGTTGGCCGGAGGCGCCGCGGAGGTGCATGCGGCGCGGCTGGCGCTGGAGAAGTCCAAGCACGCCGGTATCCGCGAGTTCGCGCAGAAGCTCGAGCGCGACCACACCGAAGCCAACCGCAAGATGGCCGAGGCCAGCGGCAAGCCCGCCATGCCGGAGCCGGACGCCGGGCACCGCAAGGCGATGGACGCGCTGGGCGGCATGAGCGGCGCCGAGTTCGACCGCGCCTGGCTGGCGCAGATGGATCAGGACCATGCCAGGACCATCGCCCTGTTCGAGAACGCCACCCGCAGTCCGCAGGTCTCCGCCAGGAGCAAGGAGCTGGCGCAGGCCACCCTGCCGGCATTGCGCGACCACGCCCAGACCGTCCAGCGCCTGCAGAGCGAGCTGGACCGGCAGTGAGTGCAGAGGCTGCCGCCGTGCGCAGAGTTTTCCGCCAACGCCCGGTGGCACGCCGTTTGCTGGGCGCATCGCCCGCACCGACCGATCAGGCAGCCGACGCCATGCCGGGAGACCTCGAGGAAACCAGACAGACGCAGGCCACGGTCCAGGTGATCGACCTGGACCGTGAACTGGCGTACTGGCGCAACCATTACCGCGAGCTGGCCTACCGCTCGGACCTGCGCTTCGAGGATCTGCTGCCGGCGTTGAAGCTCGGGATGGATGCGTACATCCGCACGCGCGGCGAGCACTTCGAAGCGCTGGCCGACCGGCTGGCGGAGACCTACGCGCGCGTACGCGGCAACTCGCGCCTGGACTGGCAGCGCGCGCTGCCGGTGGCGGAAGCGGCGTGGCGCCGGCTGGAAAGCCTCAACGCGCCGCATTGGGTGACGCGGCATTGACGAGCTGGCGCGGACAGTCGGCACGGTTCCTCCGGAGCGTCCGACATGAACACGCCCTCCTCACGCGGGTTCGAGCGTCTCGCCACCGCCGCCTCGCGCTTCGCGGGCCAGCCGCTGTCCTTCACGCTCGCCGCCCTGCTGGTGGTGGTGTGGGCGATCACCGGGCCCCTGTTCGATTTCAGCAACACCTGGCAACTGGTGATCAACACCGGCACCACCATCGTCACCTTCCTGATGGTGTTCCTGATCCAGAGCTCGCAGAACCGCGACACCGCCGCCATCCAACTGAAGCTGGACGAACTGATTCGCGCGACCGAGAAGGCGCACGACAGCCTGATCGACCTGGAACAGATGGACGCCGCCGAACTGGAACGCGTGCGGCACCAGTTCGAGCAGCTCGCGCGGCGCGCGCGCGGCGAATCGTGCGACGGCGCCCCGCCCGGCGTGTCGTCGTGACCGCAGTTGTTTCCCGCGCGCGCAAAAGCGTCCGTCGCGGCGGCGCCCGAGCCTGCGCAGCGCGCGCTTAGCGCTGGCACGGCACTTGCGGCTGACGGTGCGTCGGCAACCGCCGGCGACTCACGCATGAGGAACGACCATGGCGAACCAGAGCGACAAGAACCAGAACCAGGGCCAGAACCGCAACCAGGGCCAGGGCCAGGGCGGCCAGCAGGGCCAGCGCAACCAGGGCGGCATGCAGGCGCAGGGTCAGGGCCAGGGCAGCGGCGGGCAGGGCCAGAACCGCGATCAGGACCGCACCCAGGAACGCGAGGACGAGCGCAACCAGCGCCGTTGATCCGAACTTCCTTCCCCACGCGCCCCGGACCTCCGGGGCGCGCTTCCATCGGCCCCCCGGCAAACTGCATGAAGCCCTTCGCACCGGAGGATCTCTATCACCACCGCACGCTCAGGAGCCTGGCCGGCTCGCCGGCGCACACGCATTTCGCCTATGTCGTCAGCCGCGCGCGTCGCGGCAGGGACGGCTACGACTCGGTGGCTTCGCGGCTGGCGCTCGAGGAGCCGCAGCGCCGTGCGCCGTGCGCGATCACCTCGCGCGCGCATTCGGCCTCCTCGCTGCAGTTCTCGCCCGACGGCGGCACGCTGGCCTTCCTCTCCCGCCGCAATTCGCACGGCCTGCAGGTCTACCTGCTGCCGTGGGACGTGGGCGAAGCGCGCCGGCTGACGCGGCTCGACTGCACGCCCAGCCGCATCGAGGGCTTCTCGCCGGCGGGCGATGCGCTGCTGCTGCTGGCCAGCGAGCGGATCGCCGATGCCGACGGCCCGTGCGTGGCCGACTTCCTGCCGTACAAGCTCGACGGCAGCGGCTTCGTCGCCCGCGAGCGCACGCGCCTGCTGCGCGTGGAGCTGGCCTCGGGCAGGACCTCGCGCCTGGTCGACGGCGACTTCGACGTGTCCGGCGCGCAGTGGTCGCCGGACGGACAGCGGCTGGCCTACGTGCGCACCGCCGGCGGCCGCGAGCGCCACCGTCGCGAGCTGTGGATCGCGCGCGCCGACGGCAGCCGGGGCCGGCGCGTGTGCGAATCGCTCACCGACGCCTACGGCGTGCGCTGGTCGCCCGACGGGCGCGCGCTCGCGTTCGGCGGCAGCGACTGCGAGGGCGACTCGCGCACCACCCTCTGGCACTACGACGTGGAGGCCGACCGCCTGCGCCGGCTGGCCGGCGAGGATTTCGAGCTCGCGGTCAGCTCCAGCGTGCTCTGGCATCCGGACGGCGAACGCGTCGCGGCGATCTGCGCGCGGCGCGGCCTGCAGTCGATCGCGGTGGTGCCGATCGGTGGCGGCGACCCGCGGCTGCTCGACACGCGCCTGCGCCATGTGCTCGAGCTGTGCGCCAGCGGCGAGCGGCTGGCGTTCACCGTCGCCAACATGCGCTGGCCGGTGGAACTGCACTCGGTGCGCTGGGACGGCAGCGACGAACGCCGCCACACCGCGCACAACCGCGGCTGGGCCGCGCGCCGCATCCGGCCGCGCGTGAGCAAGCGCGCGTTCGACGTGCCCGACGGCAACGGCGGCACCGAGGCCGTCGAAGCCTGGGTGCTGACCCCGCCGGAGCCGGCGCAGCGCCCGTTCCCGCTGCTGGTGGACATGCACGGCGGACCGCAGAGCCATGCGCTGATCGACCACGCCTCGCACTGGTACTGGAGCGTGCTGCTGTCGCGCGGCTGGGCGGTGGTGGCGCCGAACGCGGTCGGCTCGGGCAGCTACGGCAAGGCGTTCTCGCAACGTCTGCGCGGCCGCTGGGGCGAGCTCGATCTGCCGCAGTACCTCGCCATCGTGGAGGCGCTGCAGAAGGAGGGACTCGCCGATGCGCGTATCGCCTGCGCCGGCAAGTCGTACGGCGGTTACCTGAGCGCGTGGGCGATCGGCCAGACCGACCGCTTCAAGGCGGCGGTGGTGTCGGCGCCGGTGACCAACGTGATGTCGCACGCCGGTACGTCGGACACCGGCTACTACGTCAGTCCGTATGCGATGGACGCCCGGTTCCAGGATCTGCCGGCGGCGTCCGCGCGGCTGTCGCCGGCGGTCCACGCGCCCGACGCGCACACCGCCACGCTCATCCTGCAGGGGGCGGACGACCAGCGCTGCCCGGTCGGCCAGGCCGAGGAGCTGTTCGCCACGCTGGTGCGCTGCACGCAGGACCCGGTGCGGCTGGTGGTGTATCCGGGCGGCAGCCACCAGCTCGCCGGCAGCGGCAAGCCGAGCCTGCGGGTGGACTACCACCGCCGCATCGTCGAATGGCTGGAGCGCTACGTCGCCTGAACGCGGCGCCGGCGCGCTCACCCGGCGGCCACGGTCGCGTCTCGACACTCGACGCATCGCAGAAGGTGGCCTCCGATGACCGCGACCGAGTCCAACCTGACCCGCTCCGCCCGCATCCTCGCCTTCCTCGCCAAGTACCGCAGCGCCGGCGTGTTCGCGGGGCTCGACGTCGATGCCGCGGCGGTCGACGCGCCGCCGCCGGCCGGCGATCCGGACGAATTCGTGCGCGATCTGGAGGCGCTGGGGCCGACCTTCATCAAGATCGGCCAAGCGCTGTCCACCCGCGCCGACATGGTGCCGGAGGCGTATCTGCGCGCGCTGGAGCGCATGCAGGACGACGTCGCGCCGGTGCCGTTCGAGCAGGTGCGCGCGATGGTGGAAGAGCAGCTCGAGCGCCCGCTGGCGCAGGCCTTCGCCTACTTCGATCCGCAGCCGCTCGGCAGCGCCTCGCTGGCGCAGGTGCACCCCGCGCGCCTGCACGACGGCCGCGAGGTGGCGGTCAAAGTGCAGCGGCCGGACATCGTCGGCACGATCGTGCAGGACCTCGACATCCTCACCTCGGTGGCGCGCACCGCCGACAAGGTCACCGACGTCGGCCGCCGCATGCGCTTCGTCGACTGGGTCGGCGAGTTCCGCCGCACGCTGCTGGCCGAGCTGGATTACCGCGTCGAGGCCGGCAACCTCGAGCGCTTCGCCGAGCATCTGGCCGACTATCCCGCGCTGTACGTGCCGGCGCCGGTGTGGTCGCACACGCGCGACAAGGTGCTGACGATGGAATGCGTGATCGGCGAGAAAGTGCTCGCGCTCACGCCGGCCCAGCGCGCGCGGGCGCGCTGCGACGACATCGCCGCCGACCTGATGCGCGGCTATCTCGATCAGGTGTTCGTGCACGGCGAGATCCACGCCGATCCGCACCCCGGCAACCTGCTGCTGACGCCCGACGGCCGGCTGGCGCTGCTCGATCTGGGCATGGTCGCGCACGTGCCGCCCAAGCGCCGCGAGCGGCTGCTGAAGCTGATGTTCGCCGCGGTCGACGGCCGCGGCGAGGACGTCGCCCACGAGACCGCGCAGATCGGCGTGCGCCTGGCCGAGTTCGAACAGGACCGCTATCAGCGCGAGGTCAGCCAACTGGTCGCGCGCTACGCCGCGCAGAGCGGACGCAACGGGCGTTCGGAGGGGCGGCTGATGCTCGATCTGGTGCGCACCGCCACCGCCTGCGGCCTGCGCACGCCGCCGGAGATGAGCCTGCTCGGCAAGACGCTGCTCAATCTGGAAGCGGTGATCCGCGCGCTCGATCCGGAGCTGGATCCGAAGGCGATCGTCGAGAACCATCTGGAGTCGGTGATGGCGCAGCGGCTGCGCAAATCGCTGTCGCCCTCGCAACTGGCGAGCGAGATGATCGAGCTGCAGGCGCTCGCGCGCGAGGCGCCGCGCAAGCTGTCCGACCTGCTGTCGCTGCTGGCCGAGAACCGGCTGCAGGTGCGCCTGCGCGGGCTGGAGGAGTCGCACCTGATCGAGAACCTGCAGAAGATCGCCAACCGCATCAGCGTCGGCGTGATCACCGGTTCGCTGATCCTGGCGTCGGCGCTGCTGATGCGGATCGACACCGACGCGCGGCTGTTCGGCTATCCGGCGATCGCGCTGGTGTTCTTCGCGCTGGCGAGCCTGCTCGGTTTCGCCATCGTCATCAGCGCGCTGATGAGCGACCGCAAGGCGCCGCCGAAGGAGGATTCGCGGCCGGATTGAGCGGGTGCGGCGCGACGGATCGCGCGAGGGAGCGCGTGCGGCATCGCCCCGGTTCGTCATTCCCGCGCAAGCCGTTGTAGCCCGGATAAGGCCGCAGGCCGCATCCGGGGTTGGGCCCCGGGTGCGCTTCGCTTACCCGGGCTACGTCGCTGGGAGGGAGTGAAGCGGTGTGCGACGTGTCGGATGCCACTCGACCCCACCCCGACCCTCCCCTGTAGGCAGTGGAGGCGTTGCTCTCCTCCCCCTGCTTGCAGGGGGAGGTTGGGAGGGGGTGAAGCGGTTGCGACGCGATCGGGTACCGCTCGACCCCACCCCGACCCTCCCCTGTAAACAGGGGAGGGCGAGGGAGCATCAGATCGCGTAGTACAACTGGTACTCGAGCGGGTGAGCCCAGGGCGTTCGCGAGGCATCGCCTCGCGCCCTGGGCGAACGCCCGCAGCGCTGCGGCGGGCGGGACATCCGCCGGTCCGGAGCCGTAGCGTCCGGACGCCCGTGCCGCGTCAGATCGTGTAGTACAACTGGTACTCGAGCGGGTGAGCCCAGGGCGTTTGCGAGGCATCGCCTCGCGCCCTGGGCGAACGCCCGCCGCGCTGCGGCGGGCGGGACATCCGCCGGTCCGGAGCCGAAGCGTCCGGACGCCCGTGCCGCGTCAGATCGTGTAGTACAACTGGTACTCGAGCGGATGCGTCGCGGCGCGGAACTTGGTGACCTCCTGCATCTTCAGCGCGATGTAGGCGTCGATGAAGTCGTCGCTCATCACGCCGCCGGCCTTGAGAAACTCGCGGTCGGCATCGAGCGCTTCCAGCGCCTGGTCGAGCGAGTGGCACACGGTCGGGATGCCCTTCGCCTCTTCCGGCGGCAGGTCGTACAGGTCCTTGTCCATCGCCTCGCCCGGATCGATCTGGTTCTTGATGCCATCCAGGCCGGCCATCATCAGCGCGGTGAAGGTGAGGTAGCCGGACTGCATCGGGTCGGGGAAGCGGATCTCGATGCGGCGCGCCTTCGGATTGGCGACGTACGGAATGCGGCAGCTCGCCGAGCGGTTCCGCGCCGAGTAGGCCAGCATCACCGGGGCCTCGAAGCCCGGCACCAGGCGCTTGTACGAGTTGGTGGTCGAGTTGGCGAACGCGTTGATCGCGCGCGCGTGCTTGAAGATGCCGCCGATGTACCACAGCGCCATCTGCGACAGACCGCCGTAGCCGTCGCCCGAGAACAGGTTCGCCCCGCCCTTGGCCAGCGACTGGTGCACGTGCATGCCGCTGCCGTTGTCGCCTACCAGCGGCTTCGGCATGAAGGTGACGGTCTTGCCGTTGCGGAAGGCGACGTTCTTGATGACGTACTTCATCGTCAGCAGCTCGTCGGCCTTGCGCACCAGCGTGTTGAAGCGGGTGCCGATCTCGCACTGGCCGGCATTGGCCACCTCGTGGTGGTGCACCTCCACCTCCATGCCGACCGCTTCCAGCGTCTTGCACATCTCCGCACGCAGGTCGTGCAGCGAATCCAGCGGCGGCACCGGGAAGTAGCCGCCCTTGATCATCGGCCGGTAGCCGGTGTTGCCGCCCTGGTACTCGCGCGAGGAGTTCCAGTGCGCCTCTTCCGAATCGACGTGGAAGAAGGTGTGGCCCATCTCGTTGCCGAAGCGCACCGAGTCGAAGATGAAGAACTCGGGCTCGGGGCCGAAGAATGCGGTATCGGCGATGCCGCTGGACTTGAGGAAGGCTTCCGCGCGCTTGGCGATGCCGCGCGGATCGCGGATGTAGCCCTGCATCGTCGCCGGATCGAGCACGTCGCAGGTCAGCACCAGCGTCGGATCGGCGGTGAACGGGTCGAGGAACGCGGTGCCGGCATCCGGCAGCAGCACCATGTCGGATTCGTTGATGCCCTTCCAGCCGGCGATCGAGCTGGCGTCGAACATCTTGCCGTCCTCGAACAGGCCGGGCTCAATGATCGACACCGGATAGGTGACGTGGTGCTGCACGCCGCGCATGTCGGCGAAGCGCAGATCGACGAATTCGACCTTGTGGTCCTTGACGAGTTTTTCGACGTGATCGAGGGACATGGGCGGGCTCCAGGGCGGGAATCGGGAATCGGGAATCGGGAATCGGGAATCGGGAATCGGGAATCGGGAATCGGGAATCGCCCCGCGGCGACTGGCAGCGGGTTAAGCAAGGCGTATGCCAAGTGAGCGCAGGCCGCGTAAGGCCGGCGTTGCGCGGCCTGCGCGGGTGAGCGGCCTGGCCTTGTGCACTACCGCGGAGCGGTTCCGGCCGCCCCGCACCACGCTGGTGCACACACAGGCTCGGCTATTCTTCGGCCCCTCCATCGTGGCGCGTCGCCTGCAACCCGCCTCGATCCCCGATTCCCGATTCCCCATTCCCGACCATGACCGATCTGCTCGCCGCGCTGCTGCTCGGCATCATCGAAGGCATCACCGAGTTCCTGCCGATCTCCAGCACCGGCCACCTGCTGATCGCGCAGCACTGGCTCGGCCCGCGCAGCGACCTGTTCAACATCGGCATCCAGGCCGGCGCGATCCTCGCGGTCGTGCTGATCTACCGGCAGCGGCTGTGGGCGTTGGCGCAGGGTTTCCTGGGCCGGGCCACGGTGGCCGGCGCGCACGGCGAGGCGCTGAGCGCGGCGCAGGCGCGCGACTACGCGTTCAAGCTGGCTGCCGCGTTCGGCGTGACCGCGGTGCTGGGGGTGCTGGTCAAGAAGCTGGGTTTCCAGTTGCCGGAGACGGTGACGCCGATCGCGTGGGCGCTGGTGCTGGGCGGCGTATGGATGATGCTGGCCGAGCAGCTCGCGGCGCGCCGCGCCGCGCGCATCGGCGAGCGTGCGGCGGTCACCTGGCTGGTGGCGGTGCTGGTGGGCGTGGGGCAGGTGATCGCCGGCGTGTTTCCCGGCACCTCGCGCTCGGCGACGACCATCTTCATCGCGCTGCTGGCGGGCACCACTTCGCGCGCGGCGGCGACCGAATTCGCGTTCCTGGTCGGCATTCCCACCATGTTCGCCGCGACCGGTTACGAGCTGGTCGACCTGATCGCCGACGGCCGCGTCGGCCAGGAGAACTGGGCGGCGTTCGCCGTGGCGTTCGCGGCGTCGGCGGTGACCGCGTTCGTCGCCGTGAAGTGGCTGCTGCGCTACATCCAGACCCACCGCTTCACCGTGTTCGCGGTGTACCGCATCGCGCTCGGCATCCTGCTGCTGGCGTGGCTGCCGGCGGGCGAATAGGAACCATCGCCTCTGCAGGAGCGGCTCCAGCCGCGACCAACAGCACGCAGGAACAGGGTCGCGGCTGACGCCGCCCCTACGCGCGGGGGATGGCGGCGACGCGCGCGAACCACACGGCGGCGGCGACCGCCATCAGCAGCCACACCGCCACCACCGCGGCCGCGCCGGCCAGACTGCGCGGCCGTTCCACCGTCGCCTGCGCCTTGCGGCGCGCGTCGGCCAGCACCTCGGGGGGCGTGAGCCGGATCACCAGCGCGATCCCGAGCGGCAGCAGCAGCAGATCGTCGAGCAGGCCGAGCACCGGCACGAAATCGGGGATCAGATCGATCGGGCTGAGCGCATAGGCCGCGACCGCCAGCGCCACCAGCCGCACGCGCCACGGCAGGCGCGGATCGCGCGCGGCGAAGTACACCGCGAGCGTGTCGGCGCGCAGGGCGCGCAGGCGCTCGCGGAGCGTATCGCGCATCGTCCGGTCCGCGCGCGGCGCTCAGCCCTCGACGTCCGGATTGAGCGAGTAGGTGCCGTAGATCGCCGCCTCGGCGAGCACGTGGCCGTGCATCGCGCGGAACACGTCGGCGGCGGTGAAGCGTTCGGGCACGGCGAGCGTGTCCACGTCGAGCGCGAACAGGCGGAAGAAGTAGCGGTGCAGGCGCAGATCGTTGGGCGGCGGGAACGGGCCGTCGTAGCCGCGCCAGTCGCCGGCCATCGACGGATCGCCCGCGAACCAGCCGGTGTAGTCGTTCAGGCCCTGGCGCGCGCCGGCGGGGCCGGACGGATCGCGCTTGCCGTGCGGCACCACGCCGTCGCTGCAACTGCCCTCGGCGATCTCGCGCACGTCGGCGGGGATGTCGACCATCGCCCAGTGGGTGAAGTCGCAGCGCGGCTGTTCGATGGGGATCCGCACGCCGGGCTTGCCGACCATCTCCGGCACCGTCGGCACGTCCGGGTCGATGCACAGCAGCGCGAACGAGCGCGTGCCCGCCGGCACGTCGTCCCAGGCCAGGTGCGGGTTGCGGTTGGGCGCGAAGCCGAAGCCGTCGGCGGTCGGCTGCCCGGCGGCGAACGTCGCCGGCAAGCGGCCGCGGTGTTCGAAGCTGGTGCTGTGGATGCGCATGGAAGCCTCCGTGGCGGGAAGGCCGACAAGATAGCGTGCGCGCGGTTGCGGAGGCGGCACCGCAATCCGTCACCGCGCACGTCTCCGGCGCCCCCCCTCACCCCAAACCTCTCCCCCACGCGGTGGGGGAGAGGGGAAGCGGTCGTCGGGGCGCGGCTTCGCGCCCGGTTCGTAGCCCGGGTAAGGGCGAAGCCCGCACCCGGGGCCGTGGGCGGGTTTCCGCAATCCCGGGTGCGCTTCGCTTGCCCGGGCTACGGGTGTCGCGCTGCGTCCGTCGCGACTCAGGCTTCCGCGTAGCCCAGCCGGCGCGCGACCGGGTGCAGCAGGGCGAACGCCTCGCCCAGCGCGCCGGCGAACTGGCGCCACTCGCCGCTGGCGAAGCGGCGCGGGCCGAACGCGGCTTCCGCGACCGGCGGCACGGTGATGTCGAGCGCGCCGCCGGCGGCCTGCGCGATCGCCGCCGGATCGTGCTCGATGCCGTCCAGGCGGATCAGCCGGTGCGGGAACAGATCCTGCTCGTGCAGATAGGCGATCTGCGCGAGCGTCTGCGCCAGCCAGCGCGCGGCCGCCTCGGGCGATTCGATCGCCAGCGGCGCCGGCGCGCCGAACGCCAGCCAGTCCAGCAGCATGTCGCGCGGATCGCGCAGGGCGATCATCAGTACCGCTTCCGGCAGGTGCGGACGCAGCGCGGCGAGCAGGGCGTTGTCCCACCACAGCAGCCAGTCGAACACGTTGCCGTCGGCGATGCCGCGCTGCGGCAGCAGGCTGCGCCAGTGCGCGACCATCGCCGCCGCCTCGGGCGACGCCTCGCCGTCGCTGCCGAGGCGTTCGACGGTGTCGTAGCGCTGCAGGAAATCGTTCGGCGGCTGCGGGCCGTAGCGGTCGGCGCGCAGCGGCGCGCGGGCCTGGTCGAAGGTGAGCGCGATGCGCTCCACCAGCGAGCCGGGCGCGCCCCACAGCAGCAGCACCGCCGGTGCCGGATCCGGCATCGCCGCCAGCGGCGGCCAGTCGGCACGCGGCGGGCTGTGCGGCGGCAGCGGCAGGCGCTGGTTCGCCACCTCGGCGTGCAGCGCGGCCCATTCGCGCGCCGCTTCGGCGTGGCGCCCGGCCTTGGCCAGGGTGTGGCCGCGGATCTGCCGCAGGTTGCGCTTCACGCCGGCGTCCTGCGCGTTCTCGACCAGGTAGCCGGCGCGCTCGACCGCGGCGTCGGGGTCGCGCTTGAGCAGCAGGTCGACCAGTTTCAGCTCGGCCTGCGCGTGGCCGGGCGCGAGTTCGACGATGCGGCGGATGACCGCCTCGGCCTCGGCATCCTCGCCGTGGCGTTCGTGCACCACGCCGAGCGCCTCCAGCGCCGGCACGTGATCGGGCATGGCCGCAAGCCAGCGCGCGATCAGCGCGCGCGCCTCCTCGCCGGCGAACGGCTCCACCGCCAGCCGCGCCTGCCACAGCGCGGACTCCTGCGGGTGGCGGGCGAGCGCGTCCTCCAGCGTCGCGCGCGCACCTTCGGCATCGCCGAGCCGGCGCCAGGTCTCCATCAGCGCGGCCAGCGTGCGCGGATCGCCCGGCGCGGCGGCGAAGGCGTCCAGCAACGGACCGAGCGCGCGCTCGGCGCGGTTGGCGGACAGCTCCAGCACGCCGAGATAGCGCCGCACCGCAGGCGTGGCGTCCTCGCGCGCGGCGAGCGGTTCGACCAGCGCGACGGCATCGTCGATCCGGCCCTGGCGCTGGCACAGATCGGCGATCAGCAGCGTCAGCGACACCGAGCCCGGATGACGCTCCAGCAGGCCGCGGAACGCCTGCTCGGCGAACGCGAAATGGCCCTTGGCCAGATACGCGAAGCCGAGCGCGTTGCGCAGCAGCGGTTCCTCCGGCGCACGCTGCGCCGCCTGCGACAGCACGGCCAGCGCGCGGTCGGCATCGCCGCGGCGCAGCGCCAGCCCGCCCTCGATCGAGGCCACGTGCGGATGCTCCGGCGCGATGCGCTGCGCGGTGCGCAGCAGGCGTTCGGCTTCGGCGAGATCGTTGCGGCCGAGCGCGAGATGGGCCTGGATGATGTAGGCCGGGAACTGGTTGGGATCGAGCCCGACCGCGCGCGCCAGCGCGGCCTGCGCCTCGTCGAGCTGGCGCTCCTCCAGCAGCAGGCCGGCGCGTTCCAGATGCAGCGGCGCGTCCTCCGGCGCCAGCGCGATCGCGCGGTCGATCGCCGCGCGCGCGCCGTCGCGGTCGCCCGCCAGGCGCAGGGCCTGCGCCAGCAGCCGGTGCGCGGTGGCATCGAAGGGCTGCGACTCGACCAGCGCGCGCGCGGCGGTCGATGCGGCGGCGTGATCGCCGCGGCGCAGGGATTCGAGAATGGCGTCGTACATGGGGCGGCGGCTCGGACTGGCCAGGACAAGAGGCCGATTGTAGCGGCGGCCCGCGCCGGCCGGCCGGGCGGCTACGCGCTGGCGAGCCGCGCCGTCACCCACTTCTCCGCATAGCCGTCCAGCCGCGCGTTCTCCAGGAACGCGCAATGCCCGCCCCAGCGCGCGATGTCCAGCCGCGCGTGCGCGGGCAGACGCAGATCGCGGAAGTCGCCGACCGGGATCACCGGATCGTCCTCGGCCATCAGCACGCTGGCCGGCGCCTGCAGGCCGGCCAGCCGGTCGCGCGCGATGCAGTAGCCGTCGAAGTAGCGCTCGAGCGTGCCGAAATCGGTGTAGCGCTCGACCATCCACGCGGTCAGCGCGCGCATGCGCTGGCGCAGCACGTCCTCGTCGAAGCCGTGCGCGTGCGGGAACAGCGCGCGCTTGCGCGCCAGCGAACGCCGCCACTTGCGCTCGAAGTACCACAGGTACAGCGGCAGGCCGCGCTCCATCGCCTCCATCGTGCGCGCCGGATCGAGCACCGGGCACACGGCGGCCACGTGCGCGACCTCGAATCCCGCCCGCGGCGCGCGCAGCGCCACGCGCAGCGCGAAGTTGCCGCCGAGCGAGTAGCCGGCCAGATGCACCGGGCCGCGCGCCACCGTGCGCGCGACCTCGCCCACCGCATGCACCACCTCGTCGATCCGGCAGGAGTGGAAGATCGCCTCGTTGAGGTGATGGGTATCGCCGTGGTCGCGGAAGTTCAGCCGGAACACCTCGAAGCCGGCGCGCAGCAGCGCCGCGGCGGTCAGCCGCATGTAGCCGGATTCGGCGCTGCCCTCCCAGCCGTGCAGCAGCACCGCCAGGCCGCGCGCGCCGACGCCCGGCCGCACCGTATGCACGCCGTGCAGACGCACGCCGCCGCCGCCGTCGACTTCGTGCAGCCACGAGCGCACGCCCAGCGCGTCCAGCTCGCGCGCGCCGCGCCGCTGCCGCAGCGGGCTGGAGCCGAGCACCGACTGCACGTGCGCGTTGCGCAGCCAGGCCGGCGGCAGGTAGGGCCCCGGCTCGGCGCCGTCGCGGGCGCCGGCCGCGCGCGGCCTCGCCGATGCGCCCGCGTCCATGACTCCGGAGCACTCCCGTGGTTCGCCCATCCGTGCCGCCTCAGTGCCGCATCACTTCGAGGATGCGCTGCCGCGCCAGCTCGGCGATGCGGCGGCGGCCGTCGGTCTCGCCCGGCTGGATCGGCGTCAGGAAATGCACCTCGGCCAGCCGCGCCGGTTCGCCGAGCAGGCGCAGGAAATTGGCCAGGAAGCTCTCGCCCGGATGGAACGCGACCACGCTCTGCGCATCGCCGCGTTCGCCGTAGCGCAGTGCGACCGGCTGCACCGGCACGCCGGCCTCGACCGCGGCCAGGAAGATGCGGGCGTGGAACGGGCCGAGTTCGCGGCCGTCGCGGGTGCCGCCCTCGGGGAACACGCCGACCGAGCGCCCGCTGCGCAGGCGCGCCAGCATTTCGTGCAGCACGCCGCCCAGCGACTCGGCGCTGCCGCGGTGGTGGAAGATCGTCTGCCCGCGCGCGGCCAGCCAGCCCACCACCGGCCAGCGCTCGATCTCGCGCTTGGCGACGAAGCCCATCATGCGCTGGCTGTGCAGCGCCTCGATGTCGATCCAGCTCACGTGGTTGGCGACGAACAGCGCCGCCCCCGGCAGCGGCGTGCCGTAGCGGCGCAGACGGAAGCCGAACACCCGCATCAGGCCGGCGGACCAGGCACGGATCAGCCGGTCCTCGAGCGATTCCGGACCGATCCGCAGGCGTCGGCTCGGCAGGGTGATCAGCACCAGCACGAGCGGCAGGTGCACGAACACGTGCCACAGCAGCATCGGCACGCGTACGGCATAGCGGAGCGCACGCGCGGCGGCGCCGCCCGCGGGCGCTGCCGCGCCGACGTGGGGGGACGGCGCATTCATGCGCTCACGATAGCCTGATACGGACGGCGGCGGGAGACGCGGCTCAGCCGCGGCGCGCGATCACCGCGAGCGTGAGCCGGGAAACGCACACCAGCCGGCCGGCCTCGTCCTCGATGCGGATCTCCCACACCTGCGTGCGCGCGCCGACGTGCAGCGGGCGCGCGGTGCCGACCACGTGGCCTTCGCGCACCGCGCGCAGATGGTTGGCGTTGATCTCGATGCCGACCACGCCCTGGTCTTCGGCCACGCACAGGCCGCCGGCGGTGCTGCCGAGCGTCTCGGCCAGCAGCACCGAGGCGCCGCCGTGCAGCAGGCCGTACGGCTGCCGGGTGCGGGCGTCCACCGGCATGGTGGCGCGCAGCCAGTCGGGGCCGAGCCCGGTGAAGCGGATGCCCAGCGGCTCCATCGCCGTGCCGCGCGAAAGCGCGTTCAGCGCATCGATCGTGGTGCCGGGGCGGAACAGGGGACGGTCGGAGGCGGACATCCGGCCACGATAGCGGCATCCCCGGTTCCGGAGCCAGCGCGTCGCCCAGGGGGAAGACGGCGCGCCGGTCCGGAGCCGTCGGCCGGCCGGACGTCTGCGGACGTCCACCGCGGGCGGATGAGGGGGCATCCGCCGGCGGCGTGCCGGCCGGTTGCGCTTACGCGCAGCGGAAGCGGGCCTGACCCCAGGCGGTGGTGTAGCGGCGGCGGGTGCCGTAGCCGCTGCTGCTGCCGTAGCCGAAGCCGAACTCGCGTTCGCGCTCGCGCGGGGCGGACTGGAAGGGGGCGACCGCGGCCTCGGAGCGGGCGGTCGGGGTGGAGACGGGGGCTTCGATGCGGGCGTTCATGGTCGGGTCTCGGTCGGGACGGACGGGGCGGTCCGGAGGGGGGCGGGCGGATCAGGCGAAGCGGAAGCGCGGCTGGGCCCAGGGCGTGGTGTAGCGGCGGCGGGTGCCGTAGCCGCTGCTGTTGCCGTAGCCGAAGCCGAACTCGCGTTCGCGCTCGCGGTGGGAGGTCGCCTGGAAGGGCACGGCCGCGGCATCCGGGCGGTTCGTCGACGGGGACGGGGCGATGACGGGAGCGACGGTGCGGGTGTTCATGACGACTTCCTCGGGGGTGGGCGTTGGGCCCTGAACTAGTGTGTTGGTAGACTACAACACCGCATCGATAATTCACCTGTGCCGGAAGTCACCCCACCGATGGCACCGGCCGGGGGACCGTCGCGATGCGGGGTGGGCGGTCAGGAAAAGGAGATGCGCGGGCGCCGCGCGGGGTTGCCGGCGCAGGCCCCAACTGAAGACAGGGGGCGGCCGTCGGCGCGGCCGCGCCGGCTCAGAGGATCGGCGCCAGGCCCGCGCCGAAGGCGGTGAAGATGCGCGTCAGCACGCTCTTCCAGCCCAGCGCCACCTCCGGGAAATCGCCGACCGGGCGGTGGCAGCGGCGGAAGTCGGGCTCCTCCGGCAACGGCGGCGGCGGCGGGCAGTCCGGGCCGGGGACGAACTCGTAGCTGGTCGCATAGCGCGTCGGCCAGAAATCGAACACCGGCAGCGACTCGCCCACCTTGCCGAGCGAGTAGTCCAGCCCCGACAGCACCGGCGGCTTGTCGCGCCGCGCGATCACCCACGAGTTGGCCGGTGCGATGTCGCGCCGGATGCTGGCGGCCAGCGCGCGCGCGAACGCCGGATCCTCGATCACCACCGCGCTTTCGGTGTTGTACAGATCGCCGCGGGGATCGAAGTTGTGCGTGCCGACCACGCCGACGCGGCCGTCGATCACCAGCGACTTGGCGTGCATGCCGATGCGCACGCCGGCGCGCTTGAGCGGCACGCGCTCGTTGACCCCGCGCGAGCCGTAGCGGGTGGCGCGGTTCTCGCGTTCCAGCGGGGTGCGGTAGCGCGGCTCGGCGCCGTCGACCGGCACCCGGTAGCGCGCGCGGTACAGCACGCTGCTGCGGTCCGTGTTGACGTACACCCTGGACGCGGGCGGCGGCCGCGGCCGGTCGGCGCCGGTGGCCGCCAGATCGATCGGCGCATCGCCCGGAAACGGCTTGTACTCGTAGATGGTGAAGCCGAAATCGCGCAGGTAGCGCCGTTTGTACTTGTACGACAGCGCGTAGACGATGAACGCGTCGGTCGCCGCCAGGCTGTTGGTGGAGACGATCACGCGCGGCCGCGGCGTCCGCTTGCGCATCTGCCGGAACATCCGCTGCGCGGGTTTGGAGAGCACCAGGTAGGGCGTCTGCAGCAGCACCTCGTGCCCGGCCGATTCGATCAGCGCGCGCAGCTCGTCCGACGAGGAGCGCCGCACCTCGCCCTCGTGCTTGCGCGGGCTGTCGGCGATGTAGCGCACCGGGCCGACCGCGATCGCCGCCGCCGCCAGCCGCTGCCGCACAGTGTCCGCATCGGCGGCGTCGCGGCGCATCGCCTCGGCGCGTTCCGGCCAGGCGTAGGCGTGCGGCGGCAACGCCGGCACGCCCTGCCGCAGCAGGCGCCGACCGACGTCGGCGAGGCGCTGCACCGGCACGCTGCGGGCGTCGGTCCAGAAGCGTTCGAAGTCGGCCTCCATCTCGGTCACCGCGGGGCCGGCCACCAGCAGGTCGCGATCGCGGAAGTTGTAGGTCGGGTTCCAGTCGTAGTAGTCGTCCTGGTAGTTGCGTCCGCCGGTGATGCCGACCGCGCCGTCGATCAGCAGCAGCTTGGTGTGCATGCGCTGGTTGAGCGTGCGGAAGCAGCAGGCGGCGGCGACCACGTACTGCCAGTACGCGATGCGCGCGCGGCCCAGCACCGGGTTGTACAGGCGCACCTCGAAGTTGGCGTGCGCCGCCGACAGCGCGGCGAGCGTCTCCACGCGCTCGAGCGCGGAGAGCTGGTCGATCAGCACGCGCACGCGCACGCCGCGGCGGGCGGCGGCGAGCAGTTCCTCGAGCACCAGCCGGCCGCTGTCGTCCTCGTCGAAGATGTAGGTCTGCAGGTCGATCGCGGTGGTGGCGCTGCGGATCAGGTTCACGCGCGCGAGCAGGGCGTCGGTGCCGCGGTCGAGGATCAACGCGTAATGCCGCGGCGCCTGCGGCTGCGATTCGGCGAACGCGCGCGCGGCCAGATCGCGCAGCGGCGATGGCTCGGCGCAGCGGCGCGGCTCGGCGCAGCTCAGCTCGCTCGGCCGCCGGGCGGCCACCACCGCATCGACCTCGCGCACCTGCTGCGGCGAAAGCGTCGCGCAGGCGGACAGCAGCAGCGCCAGCGCCGCCGCGGCGAGAGGGCGCCACCGCGTCACGGCGCCTCCAGCACCCGCACGCGCAGGTCGAGGCGGACGCGGTCGCTCAGCACGAACGTCCAGCCGTCCATGCCGTAATGGGCGCGATGGATCAGGCCGCGGCCGGTCAGGTCGCAGTCCAGGCCGGGGCGTTGGCAATGGCCGGGGTCGAGCATGAAGGTTTCGAAGCGGCGGCGGCCGCGCAGCGTCAGCATGCCGCGCAGCGGGCCGCCGGTGTGCAACAGTTCGTGACTGAACGGTTCGGAGAGGAAATCGATCCGCGGCGAGCGGGCGGCGTCGAAGAACGCCTCGCCGCGCGCCAGCGCGCTCCAGCGCCGCGAATCCTCCACCGTCACCGCCCCCGCGTCCAGCGCGATG
Source organism: Vulcaniibacterium thermophilum (assembly GCF_007923255.1). Classification (GTDB taxonomy): domain Bacteria; phylum Pseudomonadota; class Gammaproteobacteria; order Xanthomonadales; family Xanthomonadaceae; genus Lysobacter_F; species Lysobacter_F thermophilum. The sequence continues at coordinate 17,766 of NZ_VOHJ01000021.1, forward strand.
CGCACCTGCAGGCGGCCGTCCGGCAGCGTCAGCACCTCGCCGGCGTGGCGCGGGAACGCGCCGAGGATGCGCTGGCCCCAGCGGGTGCGCAGTTCGAAGCCGAAACGGGTGTGGGCGGGATCGAACCGGCGCGCGGGCGGAGTCTCCTGCGCGGAGGCGGCGAGCACCGCCAGAGCCAGCAACGTCGCAAGCCGGCGCGCGCGCGTCGCCGTCACGGCCACCAGAATGCGGTCAGCTTCGCCACGCCCGGTTCGAGCGGGCCGTCCGCGGGCATCTCCAGAACCGCCACGCCGCCGGGCGGCATGCCGCGGTACTCGCTCGACTGGCCGCTGTGCAGCAGCGCCACCAGCCGCTCCAGCCCCGGATTGTGGCCGACGATCATCAGCCGGCCGGCTTCCCCGTGCTGGCCGGCGAGGTCGATCAGCGCGCCCGGGGTGGCTTCGTAGATCGACGGTTCGATGCGCTGGTCGACGTAACCGATCACGTGCAGCACCGCCTCCAGCGTCTCGCGCGTGCGCCGCGCGGGCGAACACAGGACGCAGTCGGGCACCAGCCGCCGCTCGGCGAGCCAGCGGCCCGCCGCTTCCGCCTCGGCCAGCCCCTGCGCCGACAGCGCGCGGTCCAGATCGGCCTGGCCGTAGGACGCGGCGTCGGCATGGGCGTGGCGCAGCAGGATCAGTTCGCGCATTGGGCTGGATTCGCGATTGCGGGAATGGGGGGTCGGAGCTTCGGCGAAGCGTGCGCGCACATCCTACGCGGGAGTCGTGCCGCGCCGCTGTCGAGACGCGCCGCGGGCGGCGGAATCGACGCCTTGCGAATTCCGAATGTTCGATCCCGAACCCCGTCGCTTCACCTGCGCACCCACTTCAGCAGCGGCTGCCAGTCGGCCTGGTGTTCGCGGATCTGCTGGGAGTGGTAATCGAACATGCTCTTGCCGAGTGCGGTGAGCATCACGTAGGCCTGGCTGTCGCGCAGTTGCGCGGCCAGCGGATACGGCCATCGGGCAAGCAGGTCGAGCGCCTGCTGCGACGCCTGCGTCCACGGCCTGAGCCGGTTCGCCACCAGGCCCACGCGCAGCTCCCCGCGCCGCACGCGCGGGTGGCGGGCGAGCGAATCGAGGAACGGCACCGTGGCCTCGATGTCGAGCATCGACGGCTGCACCGGCACCAGCGCGACGTCGGCGATCTCCAGGAACGCGTCGAGGTCCTCGGCCATCGCGCCGGCCGCGGCGTCGATCACGACCCGCTGGGTGTCCTCCGGCAGCATGCGCCGCCACGCCTTGCGGCGGGTGCCGTCGAGCGGCAGCACCGCGCTCTCCAGCCCCGCGCGCCGCTGCGCCCAGCGCGTCGCCGAGCCCTGCGGATCGGCGTCCACCAGCGCCGTGCGCAGTCCATCCAGCGCCGCCTGCGCGGCGAGATGGGTGGCGATCGTGGTCTTGCCGACGCCGCCCTTGGAACTGGCCACCAGCATCGTCCTCATCCGCACGCCCCTCGGATCGACCCACGGCCGAGCCTACACCCGGCACGCGGACGGGTCACCCGGGCGGGTCGCGGCCGGTCAGCACCCGCGCGCGTTCGTGCGGGTTGCGCGGCAACCAGCCCGGCGGGGGCGCAAGCGGAATGCGGTGATGGCGCAGCACCGCGAGCATCGCGGTCCACTCGCCCTCGCGCTGCGCCCGCAGCGCCCAGGCCGGGCCGAGCAGGCGCGGCATGGGCTGGTCGCGCACCCACAGGAACCGCCGGTAGCGTTCACGCCAGCCGGGGCCCTCGGGCCGGTCGGCGGTGGCGCGGACGGCCATTCCGTAGCCCAGATTGCGCGCCAGCAGGCTCGAGGCGCGCACCAACCGTTCGGCCAGGGCCAGGCACACGGCCCGATCGGGCGGCGGATAGCCGGGCCGGGCCCGGCAGGCCGACGCCGCAACCTGGAGTCCGGGCACCGGATGAGCGGAGGCGACGGCGCTGGCATGCGTCAGGTGCAGCAGGGCGTCATCGACCGGCGCCTGCCACAGCGCAGCCAGCGCGCGTCGGCTTTCGGCATCGGGCGGCGGGGTCGGGGCTTGCTCCAGTGCCGCGTAGGCGGCGCGGAACGTCTGTTCCAGGTAGAGCTCGTGCCTGCTGGCGCGCGTGGCCTCGGCGAGAGCCAGACGGGCGAGGTGCCGGTTGCCGCCGCGCTGTGCCGCATCGGCGAGTCCCAACCACGCCGCAGCGTTGTCGGGATCCGGGGCTACCCACGCTTCCGCCGCGGCCAGGCAGGCGGGCGTGCCGTCGAAGCAGTGGCCCGAATGCAGCGCATTGGCGAACGCGTCGTCGTCCGGCGCCCGACGCGCGGCTTCGGCCAGCGCCCGGCGCTGGACATCGGCGACCGTGGGGTCGTCGGGTCGCGCCAGCGGCAGCAGCAGGGCGTAAGCGATCAGCGCATCGGCATCGCGTCGGCGGCGCAGCGTGCGCAGGTGGGTGTCGAGGGGCCAGTCGGCGACTGCATCCCCGCGCAGGGTTGCCGCGCGTGCGAGGGGGTGCAAGGCCGGTGCCGGCGCCGGCGCCGCTGCGGCGGGGCGGGCGGTGGCCTCCGGCGCGCGGCGCGTGAGCCACGCCCGTCCGAGACCGACCGTCCCGGCCACGGCCAGTGCTGCGAGCGCGAGCACGCACAGGGGGGTGGTGATCCGACGATGGCTCATGGCGGCACCTGCCCCAGCACCAGCGCGCGTTCGTGCGAAAGGCTCGGCAGCCAGCCCGGAGGTGGGCGGTCGGAGAGGCCCTGCGCGCGCACGAAACGGCGCGTGCCTTCCAGCGACCCGAAGCGGGCGATCGTCGCCGTGAGATCGGCACGCAGGAAGAAGCGTGTGCGCGTCAGGTAGACCAGCCACAGGGTCTCGCGCAGCGGCTCGCGCCAGAGCCGGTGTTCGGGCGTGCCGGCGGTGTGCCGGCACAGGAACAGCAGCGCGGCCTGACGTTCGACCAGCACGGTGCTGCGCGCCTGCAGTGCGTACGCGCGCAGGCAGAGATCGCGGCGCACGGCCGCACGCATCGCCGTCGGGTCGCACAGCACGCCCCAGGCGCTGCCGCGCTGCAGGCCGGACCACCGGGGACCGGCGGTGCTCGCCAGCAGTCCGCGTTGGGTGGCGGCGTCCGGTGCCGGCAGGTCGGGGAGCATCCGTGCCAGAGCCCGGTGCAGCGCCGGGCTGGGCGGTGGCAAGGCGACCGGTTCCAGCGCGCGCCACGCGGCCTGCATGGCCGCCTCGCCGCGGGCGACATGGTGCGGCGCCAGCACCGCGCGTTGCAGCCGTTCCAGCGCCTGCGCGCGATCGTCCAGGCTCGCTGCGATGCCGGCGGCCAGCAGCCAGGCGGCGGCGTTGTCGCCGTCGACCCGCAGCAGGCGCGCCACCGCGCGCGGGCATTCGGCCGGCCGGCAAACGACGGCCTCCATCCAGGCGACCAGCGGATCGCCGGGTGCGCGTTCGGCGGCCTCGCGCAGCGCAGCGCGGGTGTCGGCATCGACATGCGGCCACGGGCCGCGCTCCAGCAGCGGGGTGAGCAACGCGCGCTCGAGCGCGGCCTCGGCATCGCCGCGGGCGGCCAACGCGGCCAGCCGCGCCCGCAGCGCACGATGGTACGCCGCGCGCATCGCGTGTTGTTCCGTCTCCAGCGTCTGCGTTTCGGCCGACGGCAGCGGAGCGCGCCCGTCGCCCGGCGCGGAGGGTCGGGCGGGAGCGGGCGGGGGCATCGCCGTGTCCGCCGCGTCGGCGGCAGGCGCGCCGACGGCGCGTGGCGGCGCATCGTCCTCGCGCATCGCCACCGCCGTGGCGACCGCGACCGCCAGCGCGATCGCAATCCAGACTCCGCATCGCCGTCCCGGCATCGACGCCCCCTCCCCGTGTCCGCGCACGCTACCCGACCGGCGCGCGCGCCCACAACGGCAGGGCGAGCAGGCCGAGCAGCAGGCCGCAGCCGACCAGCGCCGCGGCCAGCCGCGGGGCCAGGCCGTGGGCGATCGTCAGCGCGCCGGCGGTGACCATCGACGGCATCGCCGCTTCCAGCACCACCGTGCGCGCCACGTCGCCGGACAGGCCGAGCGTCAGCATCGCCAGCGGCAGCGCACATCGGAGAGCTGGCGCAGGCCGTGGGCAATCCATGGCAGCGGCGTGCCCGGCATCATCGTGAGCCCGGCCACAGCGCCCAGGCCGGGCCGAGCAGACGCGGCGCCGCGCAAGACTCAGCCGGGCGTGAGCGCCATGCGCGGCGCAGCGAAGGTGGGCGTGATCTCCGGCGTGCGGTCGGGGACCGGTGCCGGCGCCGCGTGCCGCATCGCCTGCAAGCGGGCCACCGAGGTATCCACCGGCACGGCCACCGCCTCGTCGGTCCGCATCCACGCGCGCAGATGGCCAGGATGCTGCGGGTCGCCCTGCACCGCGAACACCCGCTCGCCGGCCCGCGCGTCCGCGGTCGCGGCACTCAGCAGGACCGCATCCACCTGCCGCAGGCCGTGCTGCGCCGCCAGCACCGCGACGCTTGCGGCCAGCCGGGCGCTGGCTGCGTCGGAGATGCGCCCCCGCTCGGCATCGAGGCGCTGCACGCCCTGCACGCAATCGCGGCACAACGGACGGTAGGGCGCTGGCACCGCATCGCTGAGCAGCCAATGGAACGGGTTCGCCGTGCGCGGGATCTCGCGCTGCACTTCGCGGTTCAGCCGGCTGTGCGGGAACGGAGCGGGAATGGAGCGGATGGCTTCGACGTTGTCCACGGGCTTGAGCGCGCCGTCGAAATCCAGGCTCGGCCGGCCGGTCGGATCGGCGATCCAGCCGGTGCCGTGCGCGCCCAGACGGAAGCGCGGATGCAGGCCGCCGGCGTGCAGCACCGCCCAGGCGAAATCGACGCAGCTGTTGTGCAGCAGGCCGTAGCTGCGGAACCGAGCCTCCTCGCCGTCCAGGGCGCGCCGGCCGAACGACCTCATCGCCGCGTACTGTTCGGCCGTGATCTCGATCGTGCGCTCGTAGAACGAGCTGGAATAGTCATTGACGTCGCTTTTGCTGACTCTTGCCTGGCCGATAGGTTTGCCATTGATAGGCGCCATTCCAAGGCTGATTTCGCTGCTGCCGTCGCCGAGCACGACGTACATGTGGCCCGGAAGCGAGCGTTTGCCGTCTTTCAGCAACGTGCCGGGAGCGGCGATGTGAATAGTGACGGTGTATCGGTCCATGATGGTCTTACTTCGCGGGCAATGGGTGCGAGACGAACAGTTCGACCGGCCAGCCCGTCGCCGGCGCGCGCCCCCGATCCAGCAGGGTCGCCTCCAGTCGGTACAGGCCTGCGGCAGGCATGACCAATCGACTGTAGCTGGTCAAGTAGGAGTAAGCCGGATCGGCGGACAGTCCCTTGGCTTGAAACGCAACTTCGTCCACAGATACCTCGTGGGCACCCACCGTCACCCCGTTCTCCAGCGGGACGGTGCGCCAGTCGCGAATGGCGGGCACGAACACATCCTGCGTCAGCCGCACCGGCTGCCAACCCTGCGGCGTGCGCCGCCACAGCCGCAGCCGCAGCCGGATCGAGTCGAAACGCGCTTCCGCCTCATCGGCCGAGGCGTCGACGTCGCCGGGGGGATCCGGCGCACGCAGTCCGATCAGCAGTGGAGCACCGTAATCGCGGCGCAGGGGCTCGATGCGGAACTGCACCACCGCGGTATGACCCACCCGCAGCGGAAATGGGCGCACCACCGGCAAGGCCTCGCCCTCGGGCGGGCGACGGCAACCGGCCGCGAGCAGCGCGACCGAGACCAGGAGCATCCCCAATCCGCGTTTCATGGCTTCCCTGCTCCGTGATCCCGAGTTCCGATGCGCCCGTATCCTGCCAGAAGCCCGACGCCCGCGCGGATCGCCGGCAGCGCCGTTGCAGGAGGGGTCCGGCTGCTGCCGTCGGCGGGCACGACGTACATGTGGCCCGGAAGCGGGCGGTTGCCATCTTTCAGCAACGTGCCGGGAGCGGCGAGGTGGCGGTGACGGTGCATCTGCCCCAGAGGGGGCTTCCGCTTCACAAGCGATCGGCGGACGCATCCGTTCGATCGCATTGCTCGCCGGCCCTTCCCGTCGCCTGCGCAAAAGGCGGGGGTCTGTCGTCTCCCGCTTGATCGCACAGCCGACAGTGGGAGAACGGGAAGAGGTGGACAGACCCGAGGGGGCTGACTTACGGCGACTGCGCCGGCAGTTCGACGTGCACCGCGAGCACGCCGCCGTCCTCGCGCTCGATCCACAGGCGGCCGTCGTGGGCGCGTGCGATCGCCGCCGCCACCGGCAGGTGCAGACCGAGGCCGTCGTCGGCGAGCAGCGGCGGCAGCGGCGTGTGCAGCAGCGCCTCGGGGTCCTCGAGCAGCTCGGGCAGCGCGGCGAAGCGGCGGCGCAGGCGGACGCGGCCGTCCTCCCAGCGGCCGACCAGCGGGTCGGGCGCGTCGGCCGGGCCCAGCCGCAACGCGCACAGCAGTCGCAGCAGTTGCGCCAGCCGCGCCGGATCGCCGTTCACCGGCAGCAGCGTCTCCGGCTGGAATTCGGCGTGGCCGGCCACCGGCGCGGGCGCCAGCTCGATCAGGTCGACCGGTTCCAGCCGCGAGACGCGTTCGCCGCGCTCGGCCCAGAAGCCGTTGGCCAGCTCGTCGAGCATCGCCAGCAACTGCTTGCTCTGCCGTTCGATCACCTCCAGCAGCCGCTGCGCCTCGCCGGCATCGCTCACGCCGCGGCGCAGCAGGTAGGCGGCCGTGCGCAACGTCGAGGCCGGGTTGCGCAGGTCGTGGACGACGCGTTGGGACCAGCCGCGGCGCATCCGCATCGCTACAGCTCGGCTGCGCGCGGGGCGGCGACGGCGGCGCACATGCGGCGGATGCCGTCCAGATCCGGCGGCTTGACCAGGTGGCCGTCGAAGCCGGCCTCCTGGGTGCGGCGGTGGTCCTCCGGCTGGCCCCAGCCGGTGACCGCCACCAGCCGCAGGCCGTCGCCGCGCGTGCCCTGCCGCAGCGCGCGCGCGACGTCGTAGCCGCTGCGTCCGGGCATGCCGAGATCGAGGAACACCAGCTCCGGCTCGAAACGCTCGACCGCCTGCTCGACCCCCTGCGGGTCGTACACGCAATCCACGGTATGGCCGAGCAGGCGGATCATCGCCGCCAGAGTATCGGCGGCATCGCGGTTGTCGTCGACCACCAGCACGCGCACGGGCGTGTCCGTGCCGACCACCGGCACGCGCGCGGGCGCGTCGTCCTCGGCCGCGCCCTCGCCGACCGGCAGGACCACGGTGAAGGTGCTGCCGCAGCCGATGCCGTCGCTGTGAACCTCGATGCGTCCGCCGTGCAGCCGGGCCAGCCGCTGCGCCAGCGTCAGGCCGATGCCCAGGCCGCCGTGCGCGCGTTCGGCGCTGGTGTCCACCTGGCGGAACGGATCGAACACGGTCGCCAGATCGTGCGGCGCCAGCCCGATGCCGCGATCGACCACGCGCACCGCGACGGTGTGGTCGGCGCGGCGCTCGGCGCGCACTTCGATGTGCGCGCCCGGCTCGGAGTATTTGGCGGCGTTGTTGAGCAGGTTGGCGAAGATCTGCGACAGCCGCGCCGGATCGGCGTACAGCAGCACCGGTTCGTCCGGCAGGTCGAGCAGCAGCGTGTGGCCGCGGTCGTCGATCAGCGGCTGCGCGGTGTCCACGGCGCATTCGATCGCCGCCTGCAGCGGCGTGAGCGTGCGCCGCAACACCATCTTGCCGCGGGTGATGCGGGAGACGTCGAGCAGGTCGTCCACCAGCCGCACCAGCAGGCGGAGCTGCCGTTCCATCGTGTCCTGCAGCGGATCGGCCGCCTCGCCCATCGTGATGCGGCGGATCGCCAGCGCGTTCTGCAACGGCGCCAGCGGATTGCGCAGTTCGTGCGCGAGGGTGGCGAGGAATTCGTTCTTGCGTTCGTCGGCCTCGCGCAGGCGCGCTTCCGCCTTGCGGCGCTCGGCGATCTCGACCTGCAGCTCGTCGTTGCGCGCGGCCAGCTCGGCGTTGGCGCGGCGCAGCGAGTCGTTCAGCGCTTCCAGCTCGCGCGCCTTGTCGGCGAGCAGCGCGCGGTTGGCGGCCTCGAGTTCCTCCGCCAGCGCCTGCGCCTCGCGCCGCTTGCGGTGCAGCTCGCACAGCACCTCGACCTTGCTGCGCAGGATCTCGGGGATGATCGGCACCATCACGTAGTCGACCGCGCCGAGCTTGTAGCCGCGCAAGCGGTCGAGGTCGGTGAGGTTGACCGCGGTGATGAAGATGATCGGCGTGCGCTGGTAGCGCGGATGCTGATGGATCAGACTCGCGGTGTCGAAGCCGTCCATGCCCGGCATGTTGACGTCGAGCAGGATGACCGCGAAGTCCTCCTCCATCAGCCGCTTCAGCGCCTCGGTGCCGCTGGAGGCCTCCACCAGACGCTCGCCGAGCGGCTCGAGGATGGTGCGGTAGGTGAGCAGGCGGCTGGGCTGGTCGTCGACCAGCAGCACGTTGACCGGCCGCGGCGTGCGCGGCCGGACCAGCAGCTCGCTGGCGGACTCGTTCAGCGATGCAGCCATTGACGCAGCACCCCGAGCAGCTGATCGGTGACCACCGGTTTGGCGAGGTAGTCGGACGCGCCCGCTTCGAGGCACTTCTCGCGGTCGCCCTTCATCGCCTTGGCGGTCAGCGCGACGATCGGCAGCGAACGGGATTCGGGCTTCTCGCGGATGGCGCGCATCGTGTCGTAGCCGTCCATGCCCGGCATCATGATGTCCATTAGCACCAGATCGATGTTCGGGTCGCTGGCGACGCGGTTGATCGCCTCCTGGCCGTTGGACGCGGTCACCACCTCCATGCCGTGGCGTTCGAGCACGCTGGAGAGCGCGAAGATGTTGCGCACGTCGTCGTCGACCACCAGCACGCGCTTGTTGCGGATGGCGTCGTCCGACTCGTGCAGGCGCTGCACCATGCGCTGCTGCGCGGGCGGCAGGTCGGCGATCACGCGGTGCAGGAACAGCGCGGTCTCGTCGAGCAGGCGCTCGGGCGATTCCACGCCCTTGATCACCACGCTGCGCGCCACCTTCTTCAGTCGGCGGTCCTCCTCGGCGGTCAGCTCCTTGCCGGTGAACACCACGATCGGCACCGCGCGCAGCGCCTCGTCGCGTTCGATGTGCTCCAGCAGCTCGAAGCCGGTCATGTCCGGCAGACGCAGATCGAGCACCGCGCAGTCGTACTGGCCGGTGCGCAGCGCCGCCAGCGCCTCCTCGCCGGTGCCGACGCTGTGGATCTCGATGTCGTCGTGCTGGATCAGCGCCTCGATGCTCATCCGCTCGTGGGCGTCGTCCTCGATCACCAGCAGCCGCTTCACCCGCGGCCGGGTGTATTCCTTGATCCGCTGCAGCGCCTCGCCGATCGACTCGGTGGTCGCCGGCTTGGCGAGGTAGCCGAACGCGCCGCGCTCGATGCTGTGGTGCCGCTCCTCCTCCACGGTGACGATCTGCACCGGGATGTGGCGGGTGCTCGAGTCCTGCTTGAGCCGCGCGAGCACCGTCCAGCCGAGCATGTCGGGCAGGAAGATGTCGAGCGTGATCGCGGTCGGCCGGTACTCGTGCACCAGATGCAGCGCCTCGGCGCCGCGCGCGGCGACGATCACGCGGAACCCGCGCGAGCGGCCGACGTCGCGCAGCACGCTGGCGTAGCGGGCGTCGTCCTCGACCACCAGCAGGACCGGATCGCCGGGCTCGATCAGCGCACGGTCGTCCTCCACCGGCTCCGGTTCAGGGGCGCTGCGCTCGCTGGCCAGCGATTCCGGCGGCGCGCTGGCCGCGCGCGCGGCGTGCGCCTCGTCGGGGCCGACGTAGCGCAGCGGCAGGTAGAGCGTGAACGTGCTGCCGACGCCGACCGTGCTCTGCAGCTTCAGCTCGCCGCCCAGCAGGCCGGCGATCTCGCGGCTGATCGCAAGGCCCAGACCGGTGCCGCCGTACTTGCGCGCGGTACCGGCGTCGGCCTGCTGGAACGCCTCGAACACGATCTTCTGCTTGTCCGGCGAGATGCCGATGCCGGTGTCCTCCACTTCGAAGGCGACCACCGCCGGCGCGCGGTCGAGCACCGAATGGCCCGGCGTCCAGCCGCCGCGCACGCGCTTCATGCGCAGCCGCACGCTGCCCTTCTCGGTGAACTTCAGCGCGTTGGACAGCAGGTTCTTCAGGATCTGCTGCAGGCGCTTGGGGTCGGTGGTCATCGCCGGTTCGAGGTCCGGCGCCATCTCCACCGAGAAATCCAGATTGCGGCGCTCGGCCTCGTGGCGGAAGCCGCGCTCCAGGTTCTCGCACAGGTGGCTGAAGGCGAGCTCCTCGCTTTCCACCGTCACCGTGCCCGACTCGATCTTCGACAGATCGAGGATGTCGGAGATCAGGTGCAGCAGGTCGGTGCCCGCGGCGTGGATGGTCTTGGCGAACTCGACCTGGCGCGGAGTGAGGTTGCTCTCCGGATTCTCGGCGAGCTGCTGGCCGAGGATCAGGATCGAGTTCAGCGGCGTGCGCAGCTCGTGCGACATGTTCGCCAGGAACTCGGACTTGTAGCGCGAGGTCAGCGCCAGCTCGGCGGCCTTCTCCTCCAGCGCGCGGCGCGCCTGCTCGATCTGCTGGTTCTTGCGTTCCACCTCGCTCTTCTGCTCGGCCAGCAGCGCGGCCTTGAGCGCGATCTCCTCGTTGGTCTGCTGCAGCTCCTTCTGCTGCGCCTGCAGCTCGGCGGCGAGCTGCTGCGACTGCGCCAGCAGCGCCTCGGTGCGCATCGACGCCTCGATGGTGTTGAGCACGATGCCGATCGAGCGCGACAACTGTTCCAGGAACGCGCGATGGGTGGGCGTGAACTCGGCGAGCGAGGCCAGTTCGATCACCGCCTTGACCTGATCCTCGAACAGCACTGGCAGCACGATGACGTTGCGCGGGGTGGCGCTGAACAGGCCGGATTCGATGCGCACGGTGTCCGGCGCGACCTCGTCGATCAGGATGATCTGCGCCTGCTCCGCGCACTGCCCGATCAGCCCCTGGCCGAACGCGAGCGTGGCCGGCGCCGGCGAGGACGGGCTGTCGGCGTAGCCGGCCTGCAGGCGCAGCCTGGGCGCGCCGCCGCCGTCGTCGTGCTCGACCACGTACATCAGACCCTGCTGCGCGTTCACCAGCGGCGCCAGTTCCGACAGCAGCATGCTGCCGAGCGTGATCAGGTCGCGCTGGCCCTGCATCATGCCGGTGAACTTGGCGAGGTTGGTCTTCAGCCAGTCCTGCTCGCGGTTCGACTCGGTGGTCGCGCGCAGGGTCTGGATCATCGAGTTGATGTTGTCCTTCAGCTCGGCGACCTCGCCGCGCACGTCCACGGTGATGGTGCGGGTCAGGTCGCCCTGGGTCACCGCGGTGGCCACGTCGGCGATCGCGCGCACCTGGTTGGTGAGGTTGGCGGCGAGCTGGTTGACGTTGTCGGTGAGGTCCTTCCAGGTGCCGGCCACGCCCGGCACCTGCGCCTGGCCGCCGAGCTTGCCTTCGGTGCCGACCTCGCGCGCCACCGTCGTCACCTGGTCGGCGAAGATCGCGAGCGTGTTGGTCATCGCGTTGATGGTGTCGGCCAGCTCGGCGATCTCGCCCTTCGCCTCCACCGTCAGCTTCTGGCGCAGGTCGCCGTTGGCCACCGCGGTCACCACCTTGGCGATGCCGCGCACCTGGGTGGTGAGGTTGGACGCCATCGAGTTGACGTTGTCGGTGAGGTCCTTCCAGATGCCGGCCACGCCCGGCACCTGCGCCTGGCCGCCGAGCTTGCCCTCGGTACCGACCTCGCGCGCCACGCGCGTGACTTCCGCCGCGAAGCCGTTGAGCTGGTCCACCATCGTGTTGATGGTGTCCTTGAGCTGCAGGATCTCGCCCTGCGCGTCGACCGCGATCTTGCGCGACAGGTCGCCCTTCGCCACCGCGGTCGCGACTTCGGCGATGTTGCGCACCTGGGTGGTGAGGTTGGACGCCATCGAGTTGACCGAGTCGGTCAGATCCTTCCAGGTGCCCGCCACGCCGGGCACCACCGCCTGGCCGCCGAGGCGGCCCTCGGTGCCGACCTCGCGGGCCACGCGCGTCACTTCCGAGGCGAAGCCGCGCAACTGGTCCACCATCGTGTTGATGGTCTCCTTGAGCTGCAGGATCTCGCCCTTGACGTCCACCGCGATCTTGCGCGACAGGTCGCCGCGCGCCACCGCGGTGGTGACCTCGGCGATGTTGCGCACCTGCGCGGTCAGGTTGGACGCCATCGAGTTGACGTTGTCGGTGAGGTCCTTCCAGATGCCGGCCACGCCGGGCACCTGCGCCTGGCCGCCGAGCTTGCCCTCGGTGCCGACCTCGCGCGCCACGCGGGTCACCTCGGCCGCGAAGCCGTTGAGCTGGTCCACCATCGTGTTGATGGTGTTCTTCAGCTCCAGGATCTCGCCGCGCACGTCCACGGTGATCTTGCGCGACAGGTCGCCGCGCGCCACCGCCGTCGTCACTTCGGCGATGTTGCGCACCTGCGAGGTCAGGTTCGACGCCATCGCGTTGACCGAGTCGGTCAGGTCCTTCCAGGTGCCGGCCACGCCCGGCACGATCGCCTGGCCGCCGAGCTTGCCTTCGGTGCCGACCTCGCGCGCCACGCGCGTCACTTCCGAGGCGAACGACCGCAGCTGATCCACCATCGTGTTGATGGTTTCCTTCAGCTCGAGGATCTCGCCGCGCACGTCCACGGTGATCTTGCGCGAGAGGTCGCCCTTCGCCACCGCGGTGGTCACCTCGGCGATGTTGCGCACCTGCGAGGTGAGGTTGGATGCCATCGAGTTGACGTGGTCGGTGAGGTCCTTCCAGGTACCCGCGACGTCGGGCACCACCGCCTGGCCGCCGAGCTTGCCTTCGGTGCCGACCTCGCGCGCCACGCGCGTGACTTCCGCCGCGAAGCCGTTGAGCTGGTCCACCATCGTGTTGACGGTGTTCTTCAGCTCCAGGATCTCGCCGCGCACGTCCACGGTGATCTTGCGCGACAGGTCGCCGCGCGCCACCGCCGTCGTCACTTCGGCGATGTTGCGCACCTGCGAGGTCAGGTTCGACGCCATCGCGTTGACCGAGTCGGTCAGGTCCTTCCAGGTGCCGGCCACGCCCGGCACGATCGCCTGGCCGCCGAGCTTGCCTTCGGTGCCGACCTCGCGCGCCACGCGCGTCACTTCCGAGGCGAACGAACGCAACTGGTCCACCATCGTGTTGATGGCTTCCTTGAGCTGCAGGATCTCGCCGCGCACGTCCACGGTGATCTTGCGCGAGAGGTCGCCGTTGGCGACCGCGATCGTCACCTCGGAGATGTTGCGCACCTGCGCGGTGAGGTTGGACGCCATCTGGTTGACCGAATCGGTCAGATCCTTCCAGACGCCGGAGACGCCCTTCACCTTGGCCTGGCCGCCGAGCTTGCCGGCGGTGCCGACCTCGAGCGCCACGCGAGTCACCTCCGAGGAGAACTCGCTCATCTGCTCGATCATGCCGTTGACCAGCCGCGCCGAGCGCAGGAACTCGCCCTGCAGCGGGCGGCCGTCGGCTTCCAGCGGCACGGTGCGGGTGAGATCGCCGCGCGAGACGCTGGCGATCGCCTCGGTCATCGCCTCCACCGGCCACACCAGATCGTCGATCAGCTCATTGACCGAGCGTTCCATCCCGGCCCAGGCGCCCTGGCGCGCGGCCGGCGTGATGCGCTGCCGGGTCTGGCCCTTGCGGCCGACGGTGTCGCGCACCTGCTGCAGATCCTCGGCCAGCCGCCGGTTGGAGGCGACCAGGCGGTTGAACGATTCCGCGAGTTTTCCTTCCAGCCCGGCCCAGTGTGCGGGCAACTGGACCGAGAAATCGCCCGCCTCCACCGCCTGCATGGCGGCCAGCAGGGCCAGCAACGGTTCTTCCGTGCCCTGGCCCGCGCGCGTGGTGCGGGGCCGACGCTTGATGACTGCCGACACGTGTGTGATCCCCCCGTGCATCCGTCTTGCGGACTGCGCGCGGGCTGCGGCCGTACCGTGACGGAAATGGGGAAACGCTAGTGTGCGTGGCGTGATGACGGCCTTGACAACCGCCGTCACACTTTTGGGGCTCCGGTCGCCCCGGGAGCATCCCCGCCACCCCTGCCGGGCCCGTCCGGATGCGGTGCCGGTCAGCCCGCGCCGCGGGCGAGCCACCAGCCGGTGATCGCGTGCCGCGGGCATGCCGCCCACGGGCTCACCAGCGTGACCTGATGGCGCTGCGGCACCCGGAACAGGCTGAGCGAGTTCCAACGCGGCATCAGCGTCTGCGTCACCCGGCCCTCGGCATCGAGGAACTGCAACTGCCCGCCCCAGTCCGGGCGCCAGGCGCGGGTGAGGTTGAGCACGTAGGCGTAGCGGCGGCCCTCGCGGCTGTCCTCGTCGGAGTGCGGCATCAGGAACTGGCCCGGCCGGTAGCGCGTGCACTGCGCGTTGACGTGGGTGATGGCGGCATCGCCGGTGAGCCAGCGCGCGAAGGCGATGAATTCGGGCGTGTTGAAGAACTGCAGCACGCCGTGGACCGGAAGCTGCGGATCCCAGCCCTCCTTGGCGGCGCGCACCAGCATGTAGCTGTCGTAGGCGAACTGGTACTCCTGCGCGGCGCGCGCGTAGGCGCGTTCGAGCAGCGCGCGGTAGCCGGCCTCGTCGGGGTACGCGCCGCGCTCGGAGGTGCGCGATTCGCCCGTGCTGCGCTCGGCGAGGTGCCAGGGCACCTCGTGCTCCAGGCAATGCGCCAGCGCCTCGGCGGCGGCCGGTTGCAGGAAGTCGGGGATCTGCACGCGCGAGTCCGCCGCCAGCGCCTGCCGCCAGCGCGCCAGATCGAGCCCGTTGTTGATCATCCGCTCAGTACCCCGCGGCCTGGCCGTCCTTGCGCGACTCGCTGGCGCCGATGTAGCCGCCGTGCGGGTTGACCATGATCGCCTGGTAGCCGCCGTAGGGGCCGTCGGCGAACTTCACCGTGTGGCCCTTGCGCATCAGCTCGCGCACGGTCTGGTAGGGAAAGCCGCTCTCGAGCTCCAGCACGCCGCCGTCGCTCATCGCCACCGCCTGGCCGGCCGGATCGGTGGAGCCGTCGTGGTGCAGACGCGGCGCGTCGCCGGCTTCCTGCAGGTTCATGCCGAAGTCGATCAGGTTGAGCAGGATCTGCACGTGGCCCTGCGGCTGCATCGCCCCGCCCATCACCCCGAACGACAGCCACGGCTTGCCGTCCTTGGTCACGAACGCCGGGATGATGGTGTGAAACGGCCGCTTGCCGGGCGCGAACGCGTTCGGGTGGCCTTCCTTCAGCACGAACTGCTCGCCGCGGTCCTGGAAGATGAAGCCCAGCCCCGGCGGCGCCATGCCGCTGCCCATGCCGCGGTAGTTGGACTGGATCAGCGAAACCATCATCCCGTCCGGATCGGCGACGGTCATATAGATGGTGTCGCCCTCGTCGAGCTCCTCCGGCGTCGCCGGCTGCACCTCGCGCAGCGCGCGCTCCATCGAGATCAGCTTGCGGCGGCGCGCCGCGTAGTCGTCGGACAGCAGCTTGGCCACCGGCGTCCTGAAGAAATCCGGATCGGCATACCAGCGCGCGCGGTCGGCGAAGGCGAGCTTCTTCGCCTCGGTCAGCAGATGCAGATGCTCCGGGCTGCCGAAGCCGTAGCGCTTCAGGTCGAAGCCTTCGAGGATGTTGAGCATCTGCAGCGCGGCGATGCCCTGGCCGTTGGGCGGCAGCTCCCAGACGTCGTAGCCGCGGTAGTTCACGCTGACCGGCGCGACCCATTCGCCGCGGTGCGCGGCCATGTCTTCGTACGACAGGAAGCCGCCGTTGGCCTTGAAGTAGGCGTCGATGGTGCGCGCGATGTCGCCCTTGTAGAACGCGTCGCGGCCGCCCTGCGCGATCTTCTCGAGCGTGTCGGCCAGGTTCGGGTTCTTCCACATCTCGCCGGTGCGCGGTGCGCGGCCGTCGATGGTGAACTGCTCCCTGAAGCCCGGCCACTTCGACAGCACCGGCACGCTGCGCGCCCAGTAGTGGGCGATCGTCTCGTGCACCGGATGGCCTTCGCGCGCATAGCGGATCGCCGGCGCCAGGTTGTCGGCCATCGGCTTGCGGCCGAAGCGTTCGTGCAGGGCGAACCACGCATCGACCGTGCCCGGCACCGTCACCGGCAGCGGGCCGTGCGGCGGAATGTCCTTGAGGCCGCGGCGCTGGAACTCGGCCAGCGTCAACGACTTCGGCGAGCGTCCCGAGCCGTTGTAGCCGTACAGCTTCTTCGTCTTCGGATCCCACACGATCGCGAACAGGTCGCCGCCGATGCCGTTGCCGGTCGGCTCCATCAGGCCGAGCGCGGCGTTGGCCGCGATCGCGGCGTCGACCGCGCTGCCGCCGCTTTTCATCACGTCGAGCGCGATCTGGGTGGCGAGCGGGTGCGAGGTCGCCGCCATCGCGTGCGGCGCGTAGACCTCGCTGCGGGTGGCGAACGGCGAGCCGGTGATGCGGTCGGCGGCCGGCGCCGGCAGCGCGGCGGTCAAGGCGAAGGCGAGCGCGAACGTACGGAGGACAGGGGGCAGGTGCATGGCCGGAAGCGTCGGAACGGTCGCCGGCACGATAGCGCACCGCTCGTGCGCGCGCCGGGAGCGGACGCCGTGCTCCGGCATGCCGCGCCGGGCAGGCGTCGCTGCGGATCAGGCGGCGGCGCGCCGCTGCGCCCAGCGCTCGCCGGCAAACGCGCCGGCCCACGCCGCCGCCACCGTGAGCGCGATCGCCAGCGCGTTGAAGCGCAGCGCCTCCGGCAGCGTCGGCGTCATCGGCGACGCCGGCGAGGGGGTGCCGAGCAGCGCGAAGGTGAGCACCCACAGCGTCAGCGACACCGCGACCGCGATCCACTGGAAGCGGTGGCGCGCGATCGCGCCGCCCAGCGCCATCGCGCCGAACGCCGCCACCACGTCCAGCATCGGCAGCGAGCCCAGCGGCGTGCGGAACGCGAGCGCACCGGCCGCCCCCGTCCAGAACAGCACCAGGTCGAACACGAGCAACACGGCGAGCGCGACCACGCCGCCGATCAGGATGCGTTTGTCCACGTCATGCCTCTCCCCGCAACGACGCACCGAGTCTAGCCGCGCCTCCGTCGCCGCCCGCGCGCGGCGCCGCCGAAATGCGACGAGCGTGGCGCCACGGCCGAGGACCGGCGCACCTCGCCGCGAGCAGCCTGCAGGCGCGGCTTCAGCCGCGTGCGCGGCCTTGGGTATTGCCAAGGGCGTATGCCGCACGCGTGGCGGGCCGAGGGCCGCCATGACGTCGTTTCCAGCCGCGAATCGGGTCGCGGCTGAAGCCGCGCCTACTGCAGGCGAATCGGCATCGCCTGCAGGCCGCTGCCTTCGAGCTTGCGCTTGGCGTCGGCCAGTTCGCTGGCGCTGCCGTAGGGGCCCATGCGCACGCGGAACACGGTCTTGCCGCCGACCTTGGCCGACTCCACCCGCGCGCTGAGGCCGAGCAGGGCGATCTTCGCCTTCAGCTCCTCGGCCTGGCCGGAGGCCTCGAACGCGCCGGCCTGCAGCAAGTAGCGCGCGCGGGTGTCCTCGGCGGCGGGCCGCGCGGCATCGGCCTTCCCGGTCGCGCTCGCCGGCGGCGTCGGCGCGCCGGCCTCGTCCACCGGCTTGGGCAGCGCCGCGGCCTCTTCCGGCTTCCGTGCGTCCGCGCGCTCGGCCTCGGCGCGCTCGGAGGCGGCCAGTTCGGCGTCGCTCATCGGCACTTCCTTGCCGGGCAGCAGGGTGTAGAAGTCGTACTCGCGCTCCGGCGCCGGCTCGGCGTCCGGCGCGGGCCGGGGCTTGTCCGCGGGCGCGACATCGTCGGCCACGATCGGCTGGCCGTCGTCCTCGTCCACCGCGGCCGGCTGCGCATCCGGATCCGGCCGGGGCCGGAAGAACTCGGCGGGGCGGGACTCCATCAGCCGCGGCGCCAGCCAGATCGCGCCGACGCCCAGCAGCAGCCCGAGCACCAGCCACGCCCAGCCCGGCATGCCACCGCGCGGGGAGGAATTGCGTCGCGCCTGCGACTTGCCGCGTCGTGCCGCCATCACATCACCTCGGGTGCGTTCACGCCCAGCAGCTCGAGCGCGTTGGCCAGCGCCTGCCGGGTGGCCTGGGCGAGCGCGAGCCGCGCACTGCGCTGCGCGTCGTCGTCGACCAGGATCTGGTGTGCGTTGTAGTAGCTCTGGAACGCCTGCGCCAGCTCCAGCGCGTAGGCGGCGATCAGGTGCGGTTCCAGATCGCGCCCGGCGGCGGCCACCACCTCCGGGAAGCGCAGCAGCGCGGTGACCAGCTCGCGCGTCGCCTCATCGTCCAGGTCGAGCGGCTGCGCCAAGCCAAGCTGCGGGTCGTAGCTCAGCCCGCGCTCGCGCAGCTGGCGCATCAGCCCGCACATGCGCGCGTGCGCCACCTGCACGTAGTACACCGGGTTGTCGAGCGACTGGCTGCGCGCGAAGTCGATGTCGAAGGTGAGCTGCGAATCCGGCTTGCGCGCGACCAGGAACCAGCGCGTGGCGTCGCGACCGACCTCGTCGATCAGATCGCGCAGGGTGACGTAGCTGCCGGCGCGCTTGGACAGCTTCACCTCCTCGCCGCCGCGCATCACCGTCACCATCTGGTGCAGCACGTACTCCGGATAGCCCTGCGGAATGCCGGCGCCGAGCGCCTGCAGGCCGGCCTTCACCCGCGCCAGCGAGCCGTGATGGTCGGCGCCGAGCTCGGTGATGGCGCGCTCGTAGCCGCGCTGCCACTTCGACAGGTGGTAGGCCACGTCCGGCACGAAGTAGGTGTAGCTGCCGTCGGACTTGCGCATCACGCGGTCCTTGTCGTCGCCGAACGCGGTGGTGCGCAGCCACAGCGCGCCGCCTTCCTCGTAGGTGTGGCCGCGCTCGACCAGCGTGCGCACGGTCTCTTCGACCTTGCCGTCGGTGTACAGCGAGCTTTCGAGGAAGAACACGTCGAAGCGC
Source organism: Vulcaniibacterium thermophilum (assembly GCF_007923255.1). GTDB lineage: Bacteria > Pseudomonadota > Gammaproteobacteria > Xanthomonadales > Xanthomonadaceae > Lysobacter_F > Lysobacter_F thermophilum. The sequence goes on from NZ_VOHJ01000021.1 coordinate 36,782, forward strand.
ACGCCGAACGCGTCGAGGTCGAGGTTCTGCTCGCGGCGCAGGTAGGCCACCGCGAAGCGGCGGATGGCGTCGAGGTCGTCCGGATCGCGCGCGCCGGTGACGACGTGGCCGTCGACCTCGACGCTGGCGCCGTCCAGGTACGCGCGCGCCACCTCGATGATGTACTCGCCGCGGTAGCCGTCCTCCGGCCAGCCCGGATGCTCCGGCCCGCGCCCCTGCGCGCGCGCCTGCACCGAGCGCGCCAGGTTGTCGATCTGCGCGCCGGCGTCGTTGTAGTAGAACTCGCGCACCACGTCCCAGCCGTTGGCGGCGAGGATGCGACTGATGCAGTCGCCGATCACCGCCGCGCGGCCGTGGCCGACGTGCAGCGGGCCGGTCGGATTGGCCGAGACGAACTCGACGCCGACACGGTGGCCGGCGCCGCTGGTGTTGTGGCCGAAGCGCGCACCCTGCGCGAACACCCCGGCGAGCTGCGCGCGCCAGGCCGACTCGTGCAGATGGAAGTTGATGAAGCCGGGGCCGGCGATCTCCACCTTCGCGATCGCGTGGTTGCCCGGCAACGCGTCCACCAGCGCCTGCGCCAGCGCGCGCGGGTTGCTGCGCGCGGGCTTCGCCAGCAGCATCGCCGCGTTGGTGGAGAAATCGCCGTGGCTGCGTTCCTTCGGCCGTTCGACCACGAAGTCGGGCGTGGCGGCGTCGGCCGGCAGCGTGCCGGCGGCGCGCAGCGCGTCGATGGCCTGGGCGATCAGGTCGCGGAGGGCGGTTTTCACGGAGGGCCCGGGGGAAGCGAAGGGAACCGCGCATTTTACGCGCAGCGGCCGCGACCGTTGCGGTCAGACCCAGCCGCGCGCGGCCATCGACACCGGCGGGCCGTCGCCGACGATGAAGTGATCGAGCAGGCGCACGTCCACCAGCGCCAGCGCCTCGCGCAGGCGACGGGTGACGCCGCGATCGGCCGCGCTGGGTTCCGGATTCCCGCTCGGGTGGTTGTGGCCGACGATCACCGCCGCCGCATTGTGCGCCAGCGCGCGCCGCACCACTTCGCGCGGGTGCACCTCGGTGCCGTCCAGCGTGCCGCGGAACAGCTCCTCGAACGCCAGTGCGCGGTGGCGGGTATCGAGGAACAGCACCGCGAACACCTCCTGCGCCAGCCCGCGCAGGCGCTGCGCGAAGTAGCGGCCGGCGCTCGCCGGGTCGGTGAGCGCCTCGCCGCGTTCCAGGCCCGCGGCCAGATGCCGGCCCGCCAGCTCCAGCGCCGCGGCCAGCTTGCAGGCGCGGGCCGGGCCCAGGCCGGGCAGGCGCGCAAGCTCGGCCGGGGCGCGGTCCAGCAGCCGGCGCAGCGGCCCGTGCCCGCGCAGCAGATCCCGCGCGGTGGTCACCGCGTCCTGGCCGCGCAGGCCGGAACCGAGGAAGATCGCCAGCAGTTCGGCGTCCGACAACGCGCGCGCGCCACGGGCGAGCAGCTTCTCGCGGGGACGTTCGTCGACGGGCCAGTCGCGGATATGCATGCGGGGGCGGGCAGAAGGCGGCGGGACCGGAAGCCAGGGGCGGTCGCACCAGGGGTCGCGTGAGTGAGGCCGGGCGCCGCGTCTTGGGGGTCCGCGACGCGCGTGCTTCCGGTCCCGCCGACGCACAGGCTAGGCGCCGCGCACGCCGCTTCCCATCGGGCGATGCGACGGCATCGGGTAAGCTGACCGCCCGATCCCGCACCGGATTTTTCCGACCCATGCCGGAACCGCGTTCTCCCCTCGAGGGCCAGCGCGTGCTGCTGTGCGTCTGCGGCGGCATCGCCGCCTACAAGGCGGCCGAGCTGGTCCGCCGCCTGCGCGAGGCCGGCGCCGAGGTGCAGGTGGCGATGACCGACAACGCCCGGCGCTTCGTCGGCGCGGCGACGTTCCAGGCGCTGTCCGGCCGCGCGGTGCGCACCTCGCTGTGGGACGAGGCCGCCGAGGCGGCGATGGGCCACATCGAACTGGCGCGCTGGGCCGACCGCGTGCTGGTGGCGCCCGCCACCGCCAACACACTGGCGAAGCTGGCCCACGGCCTCGCCGACGATCTGGTCAGCACCCTGTGCCTGGCGACGGTCGCGCCGATCGCGGTCGCGCCGGCGATGAACAACCGCATGTGGCTGCATCCGGCGACGCAGGCCAACCTCGCGATCCTGCGCCAGCGCGGCGTGCGCGTGATCGGCCCGGACGAAGGACCGCAGGCGTGCGGCGAATTCGGCCCCGGACGGATGAGCGAACCGGCGGCGATCGTCGCCGCGCTCGCGGAGGCCGCATGAGCCTGGCCGGCCGCCGCGTCCTCGTCAGCGCCGGTCCGACCTACGAAGACATCGACCCGGTGCGGTTCCTCGGCAACCGCAGCAGCGGCAAGATGGGCTTCGCGGTCGCCGCCGCCGCCGCCGCGCGCGGTGCGCAGGTGGTGCTGGTCGCAGGTCCGGTGCATCTGCCGACGCCGCCGGGCGTGGCGCGCGTGGACGTGCGCTCGGCCGCGCAGATGCACGCCGCGGTGCTCGACGCGCTGCCGGCCGACGTCTACGTCGGCGCCGCGGCGGTGGCCGACTACACCCCGCGCACGGTCGCCGCGCGCAAGCTGAAGAAGCGGCCCGGCGCCGACACGCTCGCGCTCGAACTGGTGCGCACGGCCGACATCCTCGCCGACGTCGCCGCGCATCCGCGGCGGCCGCGGCTGGTGGTCGGCTTCGCCGCCGAGACCGACGAGCTGGAGCATTACGCCCGCGACAAGCTCGTGCGCAAGCGCGTGGACCTGATCGCCGCCAACCGCGTCGGCAGTGCCGACTGCCCGTTCGAGCGCGACGACAACACCCTGCACGTGTTCGCCGCCGACGGCGCCTGGACGCTCGGCCCCGCGCCGAAGCGCGAGGTCGCCGAAGCGCTGCTCGACCTGATCGCCCGCCGGCTCGAGGCCGATCCGGCCACGGATCGAAGCGGATGAACGCAGCTCGGCCTCCGACCTCGAATCCGAATCCCGACTCCAGCCCCATGCATCGCACCCTCGAACTGAAGATCCTCGACGCCCGCTTCGGCGCCGACTGGCCACTGCCCGAATACGCCACGCCGGCCAGCGCGGGCCTGGATCTGCGCGCCGCGCTCGGGACGCCGCTCACGCTCGCGCCCGGCGATGCCGCGCTGGTGCCGTCGGGCCTGGCGATCCATCTCGGCGATCCGACGCTGTGCGCGGTGGTGCTGCCGCGATCGGGCCTGGGTCACAAGCACGGCATCGTGCTCGGCAACGGCACCGGCCTGATCGACGCCGATTACCAGGGCCCGTTGATGATCAGCGTGTGGAATCGCGGTCGGGAGCCTTTTACGATGCAGCCGGGCGACCGTATCGCGCAGCTCGTCGTGTTGCCGATCGTGCGCGTGCAGTTGCAGGTGGTCGACGGTTTCGAGGCCAGCGCGCGCGGCGCGGGCGGCTTCGGGCACACCGGCGTGCGGTGAGCGCAGCAGACAGGGGAGCGCGCATGAGCGAAACGGAAACCGGCCACGCCCACGCGATCGCCGCCCAGCTCGGGCGGGCGATGCCGTGGGTGGCGGGCCTGTGCGTGGTGTTGGCGCTGTGGTTCGCCTACGCCTCCTGGCAACTGTTCCGCGACGACGCGCGCCGCGCCGCGATCACCCACGCGCGCAACGCGGCGGTCGACGCCGCGCATGCCGCGCTCACCACCGAACGGCGCCGCCTGACCGAGAAGCTGGCGCTGCCGAGCATGCAGGCCGCGCTGGCGGCGGGCGATCTCGCCAGCGCCTCGCGCCAGCTCGCCGCCGGCTGGAAGGCGAGCGAGGCGACCGTGCTGCCGCCCGATCTGGAGGGCGAGTACGCCGCGCTCGCCACCGTCCGCGAACCCGGCCGCTACGGCCGCCTGATGGTGCTGGAAGCGGCGCTGGCGCAGAACGGCATCGCGGTGGCGGTGATCCGCGGCGGCAAGGGCAGCGAGCTGGCGCTGGCGGCGCCGGCCACTGCCGGCGGCCGCATCGCCGGGCTTGCGTTCGTGCGCCTGCCGCTGGCGCGCATCGCCGCCGGGATCGAGCAGGGCGAAGTGGCCGACCACAGCTACCTGGCGCTGCGCCAGGGCACGCACACCATCGTCGAACGCGGCGACCGCGAACTGGCCGACGGCGCCGAGGCGCTCGCCGCCAAGATCCCCGGCACCGAGCTGCGCGTGGCCGCCGCGGTACCGGACCAGGCCGGAGGACCGCTTGGCCTTGACGCGCTCGGCACTAGCATCGCCGCCGTCGTGTTCCTGCTGCTGGCGTGGGTGGCCTGGCGCCTGCCGCACTGGCTGGCGCGCCGCGGCGGCGCTCCGGTCGAGGAGACGGAGGCGCCGACGCTGGCCGAAGCCGGCCTTGCGCCTGCGGCGGACACGGCCGCCCCGTCCCCCACCGGTCCCCCGCCCATGCCCTCAGCCGCACCCGCCGTTTCCGAACCCGCCAGCCATCCGGCCGCCTACGACATCGACCGCGGCATCTTCCGCGCCTACGACATCCGCGGCATCGTCGGGCAGTCGCTCGACGCCAACGTCGCCCGCCTCGTCGGTCAGGCGATCGGCACGCTGATGCACGAACAGGGCCTGACCGACATCGTGGTCGGCCGCGACGGCCGCCTGTCCGGTCCGGCGCTGGTCGACGGGCTGGTCGCCGGCCTGCGCCGCGCCGGCCGCAACGTGATCGACATCGGCGTGGCGCCGACGCCGGTGGTCTACTTCGCCGCCTACCACCTGCGCGCCGGAAGCTGCGTGGCCGTCACCGGCAGCCACAATCCGCCCGACTACAACGGCTTCAAGGTGGTCGTCGGCGGCGAGACGCTGTCGGGCGACACCATTGTCGATCTTTACGAGCGCATCGCCGGCAACCGTCTGCACGAGTCGCCCACGCTCGGCACGCTGGCGCAGCGCGACGTCGGCGAGGACTACGTCGAGCGCATCGCCTCCGACATCCAGCTCGAGCGGCCGCTGAAGGTGGTGGTCGACGCCGGCAACGGCGTAGCCGGCGACATCGGCCCGCGCGTGCTGCGCGCGATCGGCGCCGAGGTGATCCCGCTGTTCTGCGAGATCGACGGCAGCTTCCCGAACCACCACCCCGACCCGAGCGAGCCGGAGAACCTGCGCGATCTGGCCAAGATGGTGGAGACGCTCGACGCCGACCTCGGCGTGGCCTTCGACGGCGACGGCGACCGCCTCGGCGTGATCACCCGTCAGGGCGTCAACGTGTTCCCCGACCGGCTGCTGATGCTGTTCGCCGCCGACGTGCTGGAGCGCAACCCGGGCGCGCAGATCATCTTCGACGTGAAGTGCACCGGCCGCCTGCCGGGCTACATCCTGCGCCACGGCGGCAGCCCGCTGATGTGGAAGACCGGCCACTCGCTGATCAAGGCCAAGATGCGCGAGACCGAGGCGGAGCTCGCCGGCGAGATGAGCGGCCACTTCTTCTTCCGCGAGCGCTGGTACGGCTTCGACGACGGCATCTACGCCGCCGCGCGCCTGCTGGAGATCCTCGCCGCGCGCCCGCAGACGCCGAGCGAGACGCTCGCCGCCCTGCCGGACGGCATCTCCACGCCGGAGATCAAGGTGCCGGCGCCGCACGGCGACCCGCACGCCTTCGTCGAGCGTTTCCGCGAGGCCGCGCGCTTCGAGGGCGGACGGCTGTCGACCATCGACGGCCTGCGCGTCGATTTCCCCGACGGCTGGGGCCTGATCCGCGCCTCCAACACCACGCCGGTGCTGGTGCTGCGCTTCGATGCCGACTCGCCGCAGGCGCTGGCGCGCATCCAGACCGACTTCCGCACGCAGTTGCGCGCGCTGCAGCCGGATCTCGAGCTGCCGTTCTGAGCGCGGCCCGCCGCCCGGCCCGCATCGCGCCGGGCCGGGGGGCGGATTCGCTGCGCGGGAACGCGCGAGGCTTCCGCGGCGGGACGTGCGGCAGTCGGGCGCGCCGTGCGTGCATGAGCGGTGGCGTCCGGGGACCGCAACGACGCGGCCGGCCGACACGCGTCCGGCGCGGCCGGTGGTGGCGGGCGTCAGCCGCCCAGCGACGCCATCCCTGCCGCCTGCGCCTGCGTGCGCTGCTTGAGTTCGCGATAGCGCTGCAGCGCCTCGTCGAGGTCGCTGTCGACCTGCGCGCGCGCCTGGCGCTGCTCGATCAGGGTGGTCTGCTGCCGCCGCAGATCGGCGTGCTGGCGCTGGATGTCGTCGCGCAGCTTGGCGTTGACCGGCCGGCCGGCCAGCTCGGCCTCGGCCGCGCGCTTGAGCAGCGCCAGCAGGCTCTGGCGCAGCGACTGGATGCCGAGCTGCGAGGCCTTGATGCTTTCGTCCAGCAGCACGATGCGTTCCTGGAACGCGCGGCGCAGATCGTCCTCGCTGGCGTAGGACTCCACCATCGCCAGCAGCCGGCGCTGCGCCGCCTCGCGCTCGAGCGCGGCGCGCCGCTCGGCCTCCAGGCGCGCCTGCTCGGCGGCGCGCTCGGCCTCGGTCGGCGCGCGCGCCACGCGCGCCACCGCGCGGCCGCTGGTGGCGCTCAGCTCGGTGCGTTCGGCATCGACCGCGTCGGCCGGCAGGGCGTCGCCGCAGACCTTGCGCCCGTTCTCGTTCCAGCAGTAGAGCTTCTTGGTCGCCGGCGCGCCCTTGGACTGCGCCAGCGCCAGCGCCGGCGCCAGCAGCAGCGCCACCGCGGTCGAACGGATGTGCATGTCGGCCCCCCTGCCGTCAGTACACGGGCTTCGATTGTGTCCCGGATCAGGGCTCAAGGCTGCCATAGGCGTCACGATACGCCAGCAGGCGCGGGCGCTCGCCGACGAGCTCCGGCGTTTCGCCGACGAACGCGAGCAGATCGCGCAGCCGCGCCACCGCGATCACCGGCAGCCCGTGCTCGGCGGCGACCGTCTGCGCGGCCGAGGCGCGCGAGCGCGCCGGGTCCACCGCTTCCTCGCGGTCGAGCGCGATCGCGATGCCGGCCGGCTGCCCGCCGGCCTGCGCGATCAGCGCGAGCGACTCGCGGATCGCGGTGCCGGCGGTGATCACATCGTCCACGATCAGCGCGCGCCGGCCGGCGAGCGGCGCGCCGATCAGCACGCCGCCCTCGCCGTGCGTCTTCGCCTCCTTGCGGTTGAACGCGACCGGCAGATCGCGCCCGCGTCGCGCGAATTCGCAGGCCAGCGCGGTCGCCAGCGGAATGCCCTTGTACGCCGGACCGAACAGCAGGTCGAACCGCAGCCCCGCCGCTTCGACCGCATCGGCATAGCAGGCGGCCAGTTCGGCCAGCGCCGCGCCGGTGTTGAACTGCCCGGCGTTGAAGAAATAGGGCGAGACGCGGCCGGACTTCAGCGTGAACTCGCCGAAGCGCAGCGCCTGCGCGCGCAGCGCAAGTTGCAGGAAACGGGTGCGGTGATCGGCCACGGGCGGGGAATAGGGGAATAGGGACCCGGGAATCGTAAGACAGGCATCCATCCCGTGACGACCTTGAACCGGCCGTGCATGATCGGCCGGTCGCGCCGCACGCGCGCCGTCCCATCGGCTAGGCTCGCCGACGATTCCCGATTCCCGATTCCCCATGCGCATCGTCTCCTTCAACGCCAACGGCCTGCGCTCGGCCGCCAGCAAGGGCTTCTTCGACTGGTTCGCGCAGGCCGACGCCGACGTGCTGTGCGTGCAGGAGACCAAGGCCCAGGAGCACCAGCTCGCCGCCGCGGTGCCCGCGGGCTACCGCGCCTGGTTCCGCGATGCGGTCACGAAGAAGGGCTACAGCGGCGTGGCGATCTACAGCCGGCGCGAGCCCGACGAGGTGCGCACCGCGATGGGGTGGGCGCCGTTCGACGACGAGGGCCGCTACATCGAGGCGCGCTTCGGCGAGCTGAGCGTGGTGTCGTTCTACATCCCGTCCGGTTCCTCGGGCGAGGTCCGCCAGCGCTTCAAGTTCGAGGTGATGGACTGGCTCAAGCCGATCCTGCACGAATGGCTGCACAGCGGCCGCCAGTACGTGCTGTGCGGCGACTGGAACATCGTCCGCTCGCGGTTGGACATCCGGAACTGGACCTCGAACCAGAAGAACTCCGGCTGCCTGCCCGAGGAGCGCGCCTGGCTCAATGCGCTGATCGCCGACGACTGCGGCGACGGCACCCCGCGCCCGCAGCACGGCTGGCTGGACAGCTTCCGCGTGCTGAAGCCGGACGCGGTCGAATACACCTGGTGGTCGCAGCGCGGCGCCGCGCGCGCCAACAACGTCGGCTGGCGCATCGACTACCAGATCGTCACGCCCAACCTGCGCGAGGCGGTGCGCGCCTGCGCCGTCCATCCCGAGCCGCGCTTCTCCGACCACGCACCCTATGTCGTCGACTATGCCCTCTGATTCCCAAGCCGCCGCGCGACCGCGGGGCCTGCTGGCCGGCGTGCGGCCGTATTTGCAGCGCGAACCGATCGCGGCGCTGCTGCTCGGCATCTCCTCCGGTTTTCCGTACGCGATGATCGGCGCCACCCTGACCACGCGGCTGGCGCAGGACGGCATCGACAAGAAGAGCGTCACCGCGTTCTCGCTCGCGTTCCTGGTCTACAACCTGAAGTTCCTGTGGGCGCCGCTGGTGGACGCCACCCGGCTGCCGCTGCTCGGCCGGCTCGGCCAGCGCGTGTCGTGGCTGCTGCTGACCGGCGCGCTGGTGATGGCGGCGGTGCTCTGGCTCGGTGCGCTCGACCCGAAGGCCGACCTGATGCGGGTGGCGATCGCCGCGGTCAGCGTCGGCATCGCCGGCGCGACCTTCGACATCGTGATCGATGCCTACCGCATCGAACTGCTGAAGCCCGAACAGCTCGGCGTCGGCTCGGGCATGTCGCAGTACGGCTGGCGCATCGGCTCGGTCGCCGCCGCCTCGCTTGCGCTGTATCTGGCCGCGCATGGCGGCTGGAGCCTCGCCTACGCGGCGTGCGCGGCGTTCGCGCTGCCGGCGATGGCGGCGGGGCTGATCTTCGGCGAGCCCGCGCGCCACACCGTGGTCGCGCCGCGCCGCGGCCTGCTGCAGGCGTGGGATGCGGTCGCCGGCCCGCTGCTCGAATTCCTGCGCCGGCGCGGCGCGCTGCTGGTGCTGCTGTTCGTGCTGCTGCACAAGATCGGCGACACGCTCGCCAACCTGACCGTGCGTCTGCTGCTCAACGACCTCGGCTTCAGCAACGAGGAGATCGCCACCTGGGACGTCGGCGTCGGCTTCTTCGCCTACCTGATCGGCATCTTCGTCGGCGGCGCGCTGTACGCGCAGCTCGGCATGAAGCGCTCGGTGCTGGTGTCGCTGGTGCTGATGGCGGTCTCCAACCTCAGCTTCGCGTGGCTGGCGCACACCGGTCATTCCAACACGCTGCTCGCCTTCACCATCGGCTTCGAGAACTTCGCCAGCGGCATCGGCGGGGTGGTGGTGGTGGCGTACCTGTCGGCGCTGTGCAACCTCGCCTACACCGCAACCCAGTTCGCGCTGCTGTCGGCGGCGGCGAGCGTGGTCGGACGGCTGGTCACCGGCACCACCGCCGGCGCGCTGATCGAGTCCCTCGGCTACGTGAACTTCTACCTGCTCACCACCGTGGTCGCGCTGCCGGGCGTGTTCCTGTACCTGTTCATGTTGCGCGCGGGACTGGTCGAACGCTCGCTGGGCGATGCCGGGCGCACGTCGGCATGATGGGGTGTCACGACCGCACGCACGCACAGGCGTTACCCTAGCAGGCGCCGGGAGGTCCGCCCCATGAACGACATCGTCCTGCCCGCTCTCGATCCGGTGCTCTCCGAACGCATCGCGCGCTTCGCGCAGGCGCGCAAGTGGACCCTGCAGCAGACGCTGCTGCACCTGATCGAACAGGGGCTCTACGCCTGCGAGGCGGAGCAGAAGAAGCGCTTCACCGACATCGATGCGCTCGCCCTGCAGGAGGCGATCGCCGCCCTGGAGAACATTCCCGACGATCCCGGCTTCTCGCTGATCGGCCGAATGCCGAAGTCGCCGGCCTGACGCTCAGGCCGGGTGGACCACGCCGAGCACGCGCGGCCCGGCGGCGCCTGTCACCGAAGCCAGGTTGCCGGGTCGGCCGAGCAGGCACTGCCGGGCCAGCCAGGCGAACGCCATCGCCTCGACGAAATCCGGATCCAGCCCGTACGGCGCGCTGCTGTCGAGCGCGATGCCGTCCAGATGCGCGGCCAACCGCCGCATCAGTTGCGGATTGCGCACGCCGCCACCGCAGGCGATCACCCGCCGCGTCTGCGGCTGCGTGCGCCGCAGCGCATCGGCGACGCTCACCGCGGTCAGTTCCAGCAGGGTCGCCTGCACGTCCTGCGGGCGCTCGTCGCCACGCAGGCGCGCTTCCAGCCAGTCGAGGTGGAAGTGTTCGCGGCCGGTGCTCTTGGGCGGCGCCTTGGCGAACCAGGGGTCGTCGAGCAGGCGCACCAACAGCGCGGCGTCCACCAGTCCCTCGGCGGCGAACGCGCCGTCCTTGTCGTACGGATGGCCGAGGTGGCGCACGCACCAGGCGTCCAGCAGCGCATTGGCCGGGCCGGTGTCGAACCCGCGCACTTCGCCGTGCGCCGGCAGCAGGGTGAAGTTGGCGATGCCGCCCAGGTTCAGCACCGCCCGATCCTCGCCGGCATCGTGCAGCAGCGCGGCGTGGAAGGCCGGCACCAGCGGCGCGCCGTGGCCGCCCGCGGCGACGTCGCGGCGGCGGAAATCGGCCACCGTGGCGATGCCGGTGCGCTCGGCGATCACGTGCGCGTCGCCCAGTTGCCAGGTGAACGGATGACGGCCGTCGTGCGCGGCGCCGTGCGGCCGGTGCCGGATGGTCTGCCCGTGCGAACCGATCGCGCGCACCGCCTCGCGGGCGACGCCGGCCTGCGCGAGCAACCGCAGCGCCGCCTGCGCGAACGCTTCGCCGATCGCCACGTCGAGCGTGCCGATCTCGTCCAGCGAATCCACGTGCCCGCCCTGGCCCAGCGCGAGCAACTGCGCCCGCGTCGCCGCGTCCCACGGGAACGTCCGCCCGGCCAGCAACCGGCAGGCGCCGTCGGCGGCGAATGCGACCAGCGCGGCGTCGATCCCGTCCGCGCTGGTGCCCGACATCAGCCCGAGATACAGGCCCTCGGCCGCCATCAGGCCTTGCCGCGGCGCGGCTTGCGCGGCGGCGGCTGGGTGCCGGCGTAGATGATGTTCTCGACCTGCTGGATGCGCGCCAGCGCCGGCGCGGTCTGCAGGCGGAACGCGGCCAGTTCGGCGCCGCGCAGCGGCTCCGGCGGCGGCATGGTCACCGACAGCGGATTGCGGTGCACGCCGTTGATCTGGAATTCGTAATGCAGGTGCGGACCGGTCGCCAGGCCCGAGCTGCCGACGTAGCCGATCACCGTGCCCTGCGCGACGCGCTGCCCGGCCTTGACGTTGCCGAAGCGCGACATGTGCCCGTACAGCGTGGTGTAGCCGCGGCCGTGATCGAGGATCACCGTGCGGCCGTAGCCGCCCTTCCAGCCGACGAACTTCACCCGCGCATCGCCCGCGGCCATGATCGGCGTGCCGGTCGCCGCACCGTAATCGACGCCCTTGTGCATGCGCAGCACGCCGAGCACCGGATGGCGGCGCGAGCCGAAGCCCGAGGTCAGCCGCGCGTACGGGATCGGCATGCGGATGAAGCTCTTCTTCAGCGGCCGGCCGTCGGCGGTGAAGTACTCGGCCTTGCCGTTGCGCTCGTAGCGGAACGCCGTGTACATGCGCTCGCCGGTGGTGAACGTCGCCGCCAGGATCGGCCCGCTGCCGATCTTCTCGCCTTCGCGCCACTTCTCGTCGACCACCACGCTGAAGCGGTCGCCGCGCTGCAGATCCTTGTCGAAGTCGATGTCGTACTTGAAGATCTCGTCGGTGAGCGCCTGGATCATCGACGGGCTCAGGCCGGCCTTGCGCGCCGAGGCGTACAGCGAGCCCGACCCGATCTCGCCGCTCAGCACCACCTTGCGCATCTCGACCGGCCGCTCGATCACCTTCTCGACGATGCGCTCGCCCTGCAGGCTGAGCTCGACCCGGTGCGACTCGTCGCGGTCGAAACGGATCGCGCGCAGGCCGCCGTCCACCGGCAGGTCGAACGCGATCTCGGTGCCCGGCTTCAGCCGCGTCAGCGCCGGCCGCGTGCCGGGATGGTCGAGGATCGCCTGCAGCGTGGCGGCGGGAATGTCCAGCTCCTCGAAGATGGACGCCAGCGTCTGCCCGCGCTCGACGTACACGACCTGCCAACTGTCGCCGGGCAGCCCCTGCTGGCGCGCCAGCGGCAGCGGCGGCAGCGTCAGCGCCATCGACTGCCGCTGCACGCTGACCGGCTGTGCGATCTGCGCGTCGAAGCCGGGCACGATCGCGGCGACCAGCATGCCGACGGTGGCCACCAGGCTCGCCTGCATCCACTGGCGGCGCGTCCAGCGGCCGTTGAAGCCGTCACTCAGATGGCGCGCCACCGGACGGTGGAGCGCGGCTTCGCGCAATGCGGCTAGGCGCTGGCGCCGGTTTTCCCCGGAACCGGATGCATCCTTCGACATGGGCCGCCCCCAAAGCGGTGTGATGACGGTGTGGCGGGGCTACCATAGACACGCGAACTTGCTGCGTCAAACCCTTGACCTGAATAGGGTTTTCGCGCCGTCCGCGCTTTACGCGCATTTAACTTTGTAAGCTTGCGCGTCCCGATCCCCTGTCTGCCTGGCCGTCGCGGTCCGCGCGCGGCCGCTGGAGCGTTCCGTGTCCCTGCAAGAAGCCCTCGATCTGATCGGCCGCGGCGCCGACGAAGTCCTCAAGCGCGACGAACTCGAAGCGCGCCTCAAGCTCGGCCGTCCGCTGCGGATCAAGGCCGGCTTCGACCCCACCGCGCCGGACCTGCACCTGGGCCACACCGTGCTGCTCAACAAGATGCGGCAGTTCCAGGACCTCGGCCATCGGGTGATCTTCCTGATCGGCGACTTCACCGGGATGATCGGCGATCCCACCGGCAAGAACGTCACCCGCAAGCCGCTCACCCGCGAGGAGGTCGAGGCCAACGCCCGCACCTACGCGGCGCAGGTGTTCAAGGTGCTCGACCGCGAACGCACCGAAGTGCGCTTCAACTCCGAGTGGTTCGGGCGGATGTCGGCGGCCGACATGATCCGCCTCGCCGCCCAGCACACCGTCGCCCGCATGCTCGAGCGCGACGACTTCGCCAGGCGTTACGCCGCGCAGCAGTCGATCGCCATCCACGAGTTCCTCTATCCGCTGGTGCAGGGCTACGACTCGGTCGCGCTGCAGGCCGATGTCGAGCTCGGCGGCACCGACCAGAAGTTCAACTTGCTGATGGGCCGCGGCCTGCAGGAGCACTTCGGCCAGCCGCCGCAGATCGTGCTGACCATGCCGCTGCTGGAAGGCCTGGACGGGGTGCAGAAGATGAGCAAGTCGCTCGGCAACTACATCGGCATCGACGAGCCGGCGATCGACATCGTCACCAAGACGATGAAGATCGGCGACGCCCTGATGTGGCGCTGGATCGAACTGCTCAGCTTCGAGATCGGCCCGGCCGAGGCGCGCGCGCTGCGCGCCGACGTCGACGCCGGCCGGCTCAACCCGCGCGACGTGAAGCTGCGCCTGGCGCGCGAACTCGCCGCGCGCTTCCACGGCGCCGCCGCGGCCGAGCAGGCGATCGCCGGCTGGAACGCCGCCGTGCGCGGCGAGGGCGATACCGCACTGCTGCCGCTGCAGGACGTGCCGGTGCCCGCCGAGGGCCTGCGGATCGCCGCGCTGCTCACCGCCGCCGGCCTCACCCCCAGCAACTCCGAGGCCATGCGCAAGCTCCGGGAGCGCGCGGTGCGCGTCGACGGCCACGTCGTGGAGGACGCCGCGCGCGTGTTCGTGCCGGGCTTCGAGGGCGTGCTCGCCGTCGGCAAGCGCAACTTCGCGCGCGTGCGCCTGGTCGCCGCGAACTGAGCGCGCGCCCTCTTTTCAAACGCCGCGGCGATGCGCACAATGCGCGCCCCTCGCTCGAGGGCCGCACGCGAAGCGCAGCGATCGCAACGCATCACGAAGGCAAACGGAAGGGCTTTTCAAACCCGCTTCCGGTGTGCAGAATGCGCGGCCCTCGACGGCACCGGCGCCAGTGGCGCGGTGACGCAGAGGCCCTCCCGGATGCGCGGCGACCAGCCGAACGAAAGGGTGGAACGGCAGTGACGAGGTGTTGACGACCACGAAAACTGCTGTATGATGTGCGGCTCCCTCGGGCGGAATGCTCGGGGGGGGGGTTGAGGGGAAGGCGCTGAGGCCGACTCCGGTGATCTTTGACAGTGTGCGCAGGTGACTTGTGCGGGCGTCTGGCGGTGGCGTTGTCCATCAGCAGACGTTCGAACAGAACCAAGTCAATTT